>DATALZ010000049.1:0-35990 GCA_036260805.1 Caproicibacter sp. | reverse complement strand
AGGGCTTCGTCCACCATGGCGCTGCCGCCGTATTTTACCACAATGGTTTTTCCTGCGTGTGTTTGAATATAGGGCAGAGCCTGCACCAGAATTTTCGCCCTGTCGCTGTTGGATATCTGCATGTTTTGCCGTCTCCTGTTTATCTCTTTTTTCGGCCTTTTGAAAAAGGCCTTGCGAAAACTTTTACGCTTAGCCATTGCAAGCCAACAGTATCCTTGATGGCTTTGTGTCGGCTTGAACTTGGATTTTACGATATGTTTTCTCTGTGGCATATGGTGGTTTATCTGGTCAACGCCCATGAAAACCATAAATCGTGTCGATACCATATGGGCAGATGGGGAGTCCTGGGGGTGCAGGGGGATTTTGTAGAACCCTCACGCCGGGAGTTCCAAATCCCCCTGCTCGGACTTTGCATACTTTCGGCCGAAACCGGAAGTATGAGCCCGCCCGGCTTGAGGGCAAAAAAGGCGGAAACTATGGCAACATAAATATCAATGGAACTATACTACAGACCGAGCGCGGAAGCTTGGCCTGTGAGGAGGAGTTAGATGGATTTTGCAGCAGAACTGGCGAAGCAGTTCAATTTACAGCAGTGGCAGACTCAAAAAGTTATCGAACTAATCGATGAGGGAAACACCATCCCATTCATCGCACGGTACCGCAAAGAGGCACACGGCTCGCTGGACGACCAGACCCTCCGCGAAATCTCGGAGCGTCTGGAATATCTTCGCTCGCTGGAAAAACGTCGCGAAGAAGTCGCCGCGGCAGTCACTGAAGCGGGCGCCATGACGGAAGAGCTTTCCGCCGCTCTGAACGCCGCCGCAACCCTTGCGGAGATTGAGGATATTTACCGCCCGTACCGCCCAAAGCGCAAAACCCGTGCCTCCGTGGCAAAAGAAAAGGGATTGTCCCCGCTGGCGGAAGCGATTTTCAGGCAGGAGAAAAACTCCGAATACCCCATCGATATGGCGAAAAAGTTTGTCAACTCCGAAAAAGGCGTGGAAATGCCGGAAGACGCCCTCGCCGGGGCGCTGGATATCATCGCCGAGCAAGTCTCGGACGATGCCTCCATCCGCAAACGCCTGCGCGTGGTTGCCGGCGCTCATGGAATCCTGATCTCAAAGGCCGCGAAGCCGGACGAAGACTCGGTCTACACGCCGTATTACGATTTTCGCGAACCGGTCTCCAAAATTGCCGGACACCGTGTGCTGGCAATCGACCGGGGAGAAAAAGAAGGCTTTCTGAAAGTCTCCGTCGAGCTTGACCGCATAAAAGGCACCAGAATCGTGTGCTCCGACATGGTAAAAGAGAACTCTCCCTGCACCGACGCGGTGCGGCAGGCCTGCGAAGACGCTTACGACCGCCTGATTTTCCCGGCAATCGAGCGTGAAATCCGCAACTCGCTCACCGAAGCCGCGGACGAATCTGCCATCAAAGTGTTCGCCGTCAATCTGCGCAATCTTCTCATGCAGCCGCCGGTAAAAGGCCGCGTCGCCATGGGTCTCGACCCCGGATACCGCACGGGATGCAAGGTTGCCGTAGTCGACGCAACCGGGCGTGTGCTGGACACGAACGTGATCTACCCGACGCACTCCGAAGCGAAAGTTCAGGAAGCAAAAGAGACCGTTAAGCGCTTGATTTTAAAACATAAAGTTACCGTCATCGCCATTGGCAACGGCACCGCTTCGCGTGAAACGGAGCAGTTCGCCGCCGGCGTCATTCAGTCGCTGGATACGGGCGTTTCGTATATCATGGTCAGCGAAGCGGGGGCTTCCGTTTATTCCGCCAGCAAACTCGCCGCGCAGGAGTTTCCGGATTTCGACGTTACCCTCCGCAGCGCGGTATCCATCGCACGCAGGCTGCAGGACCCGCTTGCAGAACTCGTGAAAATCGACCCGCAGGCAATCGGCGTGGGGCAGTATCAGCACGACATGCCGAAAAAGCAGCTCGACGAAGCGCTGGGCGGCGTGGTCGAGGACTGCGTCAACACCGTGGGAGTCGACCTGAACACGGCATCGCCGTCTCTGCTGGAGAAGGTCTCCGGCGTAACCGCATCCGTTTCGAAGAATATTGTGAAATACCGCGAGGAGAACGGCGCGTTCCAAAGCCGGAAAGAGCTGCTGAAGGTACCGAAGCTCGGGCCGAAAGCCTTCGAGCAGTGTGCGGGATTCCTCCGCGTGCCCGAAAGCAAGAATATCCTCGACCATACCGCCGTCCACCCGGAATCGTACGACGCGGCAAAGGCGCTTTTAAAGCTTTGCGGATTCGGCGCGGCGGACGTGGCCGGAGGAGCAATCTCTTCGCTGAAAGACAAAGTAGACGAGTTTGGCGGCATAAAAAAAGCCGCCGAAGCAGTTGGGGTAGGAGCCCCGACGCTCAGCGACATTATCTCGGAACTTCTGCGCCCGGGGCGCGACCCGCGCGACGAGCTGCCGAAACCGATCCTGCGGACCGACGTAATGAAAATTGAGGATTTAAAGCCCGGCATGGAACTCACCGGAACGGTGCGCAACGTAGTCGACTTCGGCGCGTTCGTGGATATCGGTGTGCATCAGGACGGTCTTGTCCACGTTTCGCAGATCTGCGACCGGTTCATCAAAAACCCGTCCGAGGTTCTTAAAGTCGGCGACATTGTAACGGTGTGGGTAATCTCCGTGGACATAAAGAAACAGCGAATCGCCCTGACCATGAAGCATGCGGATTGACAAGCATCCGGCGATTGAGTCCATATAGTAATAATATTTATTTTCTATACCAGTAGTTTTTTACCAGACCGGAAATTGTAAGCTGCGCTTTGCCGGTCTCAAATAAAGTGACCTGATTTTTATTGTAAGCCTCGGACGGAAAAAGATAAAAGCTGAATTCATCGCCGTCTTTGAAAACCATCCCGCTGCTGCTGAACGCAGGGCAGTCATAAGTAATCCCGTTATATGTTGTTTTCATGGACGCCGTGAGGTTCGTGGTAAACGAGCGCTGCTCCGTCGTAATGTGCTTGATGCCGGAAACCAGAACGGCGCTGTCCGGCGAATAAACGCCGTGCGTCCGGAACCCGATGCGGTATCCGCCACAGCTAAGTCCGGCATTGTCCATAAAGCTGATTTCAATTTTGCATCCGTCTTTATTATAGAGCGTTTTCCCTGCGTTGCTCTTGGGATTCGAAAGGTCAACGGTCACGGAACACGTTCCCTCCACGGGCGTACACTGGTAGCTATATTCATCCAGATTTTCGTAAAGATATTGAATTCCATGGCTCCAGACTCCGATGCTGCCGTTCTGCCATAAAGCGGCGCACACAACGACCAGAGTAATGACAACAATCGCAATGGCTGAATACACAAGCCGTTTCCGGGACTGCGGCTTCTTTTCGGGTTCATCCGGCAGGGAATTCAGCAGATCGTTGTAATACTGCCTTAACCCGTTTGGGAAAACATCCGAAATTGGGGCGTGTCCCCGCTGAGCCAGAAGCAGCTTGTCGATCAAATCCGAAACGGCTCTTTCGTGCTCCACACCGGCAAAAGCGTCTGCGGCAAGGGGCTTGTAGACCGAGAAAAATGCCTTTTTATATTCGCCCTCCAGCGCTTTGAACTTTTCTGCATTGATTTTTTGGAGTTCGCGAAACTGTTCCATATCCGTCACTGAACACGCCTCCAGAGATTGCCATATTAGATTCATTATAATGTTTTAAGCAGAAATGTCAATATTTTCCATCATAGTCTGTTTCTTTGTTTCGACCCGGAGCAGCAAACTGCAATTGAATTCGAATAAAAAGCTTCTTTCTCTACAGAAACATTTTTACTTTGACTTTTGATGAATCAGTCTGACTTTGAATTGCAGTCGGCCAAACAGAAAACCACTGTGCGACGTTTCTTTTCGCCGCGCCTTTTCTTCTCTCTCGGAATTGCAGCCTCAAGAACTTAGCCGTGAGCTTCGGTATGAAAAACGCTGTACGAACGCTTCTTTTCGCCGCGCCTTTTCTTCTCTCTCTCGAAATTGCAGCCTCAAGAACTTAGCCGTGAGCTTCGGTATGAAAAACGCTGTACGGACGTTTCTTTTCGCCGCGCCTTTTCTTTGCGAAAAGAAAAGGCGTGTTGCGTGAAAAGGAAAAATTGTTTATAATTAGACGTACTGAAACTGAAACTAAAAGCAAAGAAGGATAAATCAATATGAAACTTGGGATTGTGGGACTCCCGAACGTAGGAAAAAGCACTCTGTTCAACGCCATAACAAACGCGGGGGCTCAGGCGGCAAACTACCCGTTCTGCACCATAGAGCCGAACATCGGCACCGTTGCCGTGCCGGACAAACGCCTGGACTGGCTGTCGGATTTATACCATCCGCTGAAGTACACGCCCGCTACGATTGAATTCGTCGACATTGCCGGACTTGTCCGCGGAGCATCCAAAGGCGAGGGCCTCGGCAACAAGTTTCTTGCCAATATCCGCGAGTGCGACGCAATTGTTCACGTCGTCCGCTGCTTTGTGGATGACGACATCGTTCACGTGGACGGCGGAATCGACCCGAAGCGCGACATCGAAACCATCAATCTGGAACTGATCCTCTCCGACATGGAGGTTCTTGACCGCCGCATCGAAAAGACCCAAAAGATGATTAAAGCGGATAAAAAATACCAGATCGAGCTGGATTTCTTCAAACGCGTGAAGGAAGCGCTCAACGCCGGAAAAGCCGCCCGCACGGTGGAATGCACCGAGGACGAAGCCGAACTGCTGGCGTCGGTTTCCCTGCTCAGCAACAAACCGATTATCTATGCCGCAAACATGAGTGAAAACGACTTTAAGGACGGCGTGGAGAACAACCAGTATTTCAAGACTGTAAAGGAGATTGCCGCCGCCGAGGGCGCGGGCGTTCTGCCGATCTGCGCTGAAACCGAAGCGGAAATTTCCGACATGGATCTGGAAGAAAAGAAGATGTTCCTTGCCGACATGGGACTTGAGGAATCCGGCCTCGACCGCCTGATCCGTGCATGCTACAGCCTGTTGGGACTAATCAGCTACCTGACCGCCGGTGAACCGGAAGTGCGCGCATGGACGATTACCAAAGGAACCAAGGCACCGCAGGCCGCCGGAAAAATCCACACCGACTTTGAACGTGGATTCATCCGTGCGGAGGTCGTTTCGTTTGAAGACCTGAAGAAGTGCGGTTCCATTGCCGCCGCAAAGGAGCAGGGCCTTTACCGCTCCGAGGGCAAAGATTACGTGATGAACGACGGCGACGTGGTTCTTTACCGATTCAATGTGTAACACTGATGAAAGATTACAGAGGGGCTGCAGCACAACCATGCAGCCCCTTTTTTCGTTCTTTGGCAGCTTTCGTCGTCACTAAAGATCATAATTTTGAATTAAAGAAAGACCTGATAAAAATGAGATACCGTGAATTCGGCGAAAAAACTCTGCCCACAATCATCCTGCTGCACGGAGGCGGCCTTTCGTGGTGGTCGCTGAGTAATGTTATAAAATCCCTGCAGGAGCAGTACCGCGTTGTAACACCGGTGATTGACGGGCATGGGGAAGACGGCGGAACTTTTTTAAGCATTGAGGATTCTGCGAAGAAGCTGATTCAGTGGATCGACGCGGAGTGCGGAGGAAAGGTATTTGCCATCGGCGGGCTTTCACTCGGCGCGCAGATCACCGTGGATGTGCTCTCACAGCGAAGCGATATCGTCGAATACGCCATCATTGAAAGCGCACTCGTCTGCCCCTTAAAAGGTTCCCAATCCATGGGGGCGCTGCTGAAACTGTCCTATGGTTTGATTCGCCGCCGGTGGTTTGCAAAACTGCAGGCGAAAAGCCTGTCTCTGCCGGAAAACATGTTTGAGCAGTATTTTGAAGACAGCAAAAAAATGTCGCTGCGGTCGCTGGAAAATATCACACAGAGCAACGGCTCCTACCAAATCAAAACCTCGCTGAAGGACACCAAAGCAAAGGTTATGATTATCGCCGGCTCCAAAGAGCTTGGCGTCATGAAAAAATCCGCCGAAATGCTGCACGCGGCCATTCCGGGAAGCGTGCTTTATCTCGCACCGGGGCTGAAGCACGGCGAACTGAGCATTTGCCGCAGCGATGAATTTGTAACTCTGCTAACGAACTTTTTCTCCGGTAAAAAGAAGGAATAACGGAATGAGACGAAGAACTATTTCCATTGAAGCGCTGTGTCTGCTCGCTCTGCTGGTTCTGTTCTGGAAAAAGCTGATCTTTGCGCTTCTGGTTGTACTTTGCGTTATGATCGGCATACTTGTTTTTAAAGGTGTCAGCAGTCAGAAGCCACGACCATAAAGCGAACCCTCTCCGACCGGTTAATCGAAGGGGGTAAAAAATTTTTAAAAAAATTAATAATAATTATCAATACTATATTGATTTTATTTTTATCTGTGGTATAATGAGGCCATAGTAAGGAAAACAATGGTACAGAGATAATTTTTATAAGGAGGCTTTTATCATGGAATTAAAAGGAAGCAAAACAGAGGCAAACCTGTGGGAAGCATTTGCCGGAGAATCTAAGGCACGCAACCGCTATACTTTTTACGCTTCGCAGGCTAAAAAAGAAGGCTACGAGCAGGTTGCAGGCATTTTTGAAGAAACGGCAAACAACGAAAAAGAGCATGCAAAGCTCTGGTTTAAATACCTTTACGGCGGAAAAGTAGACACCACCGAGGAAAACCTGAAAGC
Source organism: Caproicibacter sp. (assembly GCA_036260805.1). GTDB lineage: Bacteria > Bacillota > Clostridia > Oscillospirales > Acutalibacteraceae > Thermocaproicibacter. The sequence goes on along the minus strand of DATALZ010000049.1, from coordinate 29,307 downwards.
CGCCGCCGCCGGTGAGCATTACGAATGGACCGATATGTATGTTAAGATGGCGGAAACCGCAGAACAAGAGGGCTTTACGGACATCGCCAGAACCATGCGCATGATTGCTTCGGTTGAAAAAGAACACGAAGAGCGCTATGCAAAACTCGTAAAGAACCTGGAAGACAATCTGGTATTCCAGTGCAAGGAAGATACCGTCTGGGTCTGCCGCAACTGCGGGTACGTTTATGTCGGCAAACAGGCACCGGCAATCTGCCCAGCCTGCAAACATCCGCAGGCCTATTTCGAGCGCAAGGCATCCAATTATTAAGATCATTCATCCGGCGGCGCGAAAGCGCCGCTTTTTTATTATGAACCGGGGTGCAATACCCCACCGCTTGCGGCGACTTATTATTTTGCACCCCGCCCGCAGGGCGATATCTAAGGTACTCCACGGCTTGCCGCGGAAAGGTTCCTTTAGTGGCCAGCCTTCGGCGCCAGAAGAACCTCCGGAATATTAACAAGTAATTCCCGGTAATCCAGATGATATTTCCTTCCATCAACCAGCAAAACGGCACGGATATGGTTTTTGCTGTACCTCGCGCAGAGATCGTTCTCCTTTTTCAGCTCTTCCAAATAACTTTTTACATACTGCACGCCCCGCTGGCCGCTCACAGGATGAAGCAGGGGATAGTCAAACTCCGTAAGCACGACGTTCTCCTGCGCGGCAAATTCCGGGTTATAATTCTGAAAAAAGGCGGGGATGCCGAGGTCAAGAGTTTCGTTGTACACAATTAAATCTGTGGGAATACGCGAAGCTAAAACCTCCCGGTAAAGCGTTTTCGACTTATTCACCAGGTTTTCGACTTCCCGCAGACCGCGTTGGAAAAGCTCCGCACCGGAAGTATTCCGCACCTCCAGCGCAGCGTCCGGAACGCTTTGAAGGTAGACTGAAACACAGTACAGCATGGATTCAAGGATACTTTCCGCTTTCTCGGTGCGGATGGAACTTCCCGACCCATGGTTGTACTTCGCGATCATCCGGCCCAGCTCCCACAGAAGCTCTGAGCGGAATTTCCCCTGCTCCTCTGCCGACAGCAGCGGTGATGCAAATACGTTATTCATCCGGTTTCTCCTTTTCGTCTTCATCCAGCTGATCGGCATCAGCTTCCGCGTCATAATCTTCACCGAACCGCAGGGTGCGCAGCAGGCGGTTCAGTTCCCGGCTCTGCAGAAAAGGAGCCAGAGACCCCCTGTACCGTTCGAAGCCGTTAAACAGCAGACGGATGAGTTCATCGTCTGCTATATTGTCTTCGAATTCATTTTTCAGCTCGTAAAACGCTTCCACCGCTTCATTGAGCGTGTTGGCGTAATCTTTCTGCCAGAGATAATGCGAGCGGCTGAATGTTTGGATGATCTTCCGCACGGTATCGCCGCCAATTTCAATCCTTCCGCAGGCATCCAGCGCCTGCCGGTGTGTTTGTACAAGCTCCAGCGCATCCGTTTTGCTCAGGGCAAGACCGTATGGAATTGATTCTTCGTTGATTTTCAGCAGTTCCGCTCCCTCCGTTTCAGCCGGATATCCGGTGCGGAGAAAAACAGCAAGCATATCGTTCATAAAAAGCGCCTCCGTTTCTAAAAAAAGATCTTGACATTCGGAATCGTTTGTGCTATAGTATATAAGGAGATTTATATGATATTGTGGTTCGGTATCGCAAATATCAGTATATCTCATATTTGCTGTTGTGTCAAGATGGATATGATCCGCCGGAAGGCGGTTTTTTTATGTTCTTTTTCATTTGTTGAGGGAAAAAAATTTTGCTTTTTACCCTTGCCTTCCCCGTTCGGGGGAAGGTGGCACCGCAGTGCCGGATGAGAACTTAGCCAACAAAATAGCGTTGCAAATTGCCTCATCAGTCGGCTGAGGCCGAAAGCTTTCCCTTAAGGGGAAGCCTATGAACCGGGGAGTTCATGCCTGAACGCAAAACGGACGGCGCTGCTGCGCCGCCCGTTTTTTTATTGCTGATTATTCAGGATTGGGGAATCGTCTGGCCGTTCTCAAACTGAGTAAGGAACTGCATGACCGAGTCGATATCGCTCTTGACGCCGAGACCGTAGACCTTACCATTCAGTAAAATCGTGTAATGACGGGCGTCCGTCTGGTAAAGCTCGATTGTGTCTGCTCCGGCTTTATCAAAATAGCTGTACTTAATGGTAATGGCAGGCGTGCCGGAAGGCTTTTTATCGGTATCGGAGTAAACCGAAATGCCGATCAGTTTTACATACATGCGCTTGTAGTTATTTTCATAATCAAGCGCTTTGCCGCCGTTGCCCGTCACCTTGTAGTTATAGGCTTTCTTGTCCTGCGTAGAGGAAGCGGTGCTCTCTGTTCTGGTCACATTGATTACGTTTGTTGTGCTGCCGGATGTTACCGAAATGGATTTTACGGTTGCAACACTCGGTATATCGACCAGCTTGCTTCTCATGGTGAACAGATTCTGGGAAACAAGTCCGTTCACGTTGTCGGCAGAAACAGAATAAACCACATTCACGCCGTCGATCATTGCGTAGTAATCTTTTCCGCTCTTTGCACCGATGATGAGCTTATAGTTCTTCTTGTCTGCGGTAAATTCCGCAGCAGCGGTTGGATTGCTTAGTCCATACTTTTTCAGCGCGGCCGCATCCGGGTTTACTGCCGCGACAGATTCGGCGGAAAGGCTCGTCAGGCAGGTTTCCAGCGAGCTGAGGTTTGTGGAATCTACAGCATACGAATCCGGAGAAATAATGGCAAGGCCCTCGCCGCTCTTCTGCAGAACCACATTCTTCGGGAAGTTGGAACCGGTCAGCGTAATCTGCGTAAAGTCGACGCCGGATGAGGAAGAACCGGTCGCTGTGGAACCGGATGAGTTCGAAAGCGCAAGCATTTCCTTTTTTACAAAGTAGTTCGCATTTTCAAGCAGACCAGAATCAACGCTTACCACATAAACATTCTTGGAGTCTGTTCCGCTCATGTAATAAGCGGATGCGTCTGTGGCGGTTGCACTGCCGATTTTATAGCTGAAAGTTGAACCGTCTTTGAACTTGACCTCCACAGTCGCCTGCGGATTAGTCAGGCCATACTGTGAAAGGTCGCTTACCGTTCCCACATTCTTTGTGGCCGAAAGGCTGAATCCGTTCTGAACGACCGTGCTGGTCGCGCTGGTATCTACAGGGCAGCCGCCCAGCTCTTCCACCGTATAGTCAACGGAGGAAGAGGACGCCGCCGAGGATGAAGAGGCTGACGCTTTCATCGGAACCAGCGTATAGGTTCCTTTTTTGTTGGTAACCTTCATGGAAACGACATTTTCGCTTGATTTGGAGATCAGCTGTATGCCGGCTGCTGAGGATGCGGAAGAAGAACTTGAGCTCCCCGTGCCGGTGCGAGTCAGCGCAAAAGCCGTACCGCCGAGAAGAACGGCACATGCTGCAACAATAATTACATTTCTGGTGCCGCTTTTCATGTTACAGAAGCCTCCTCTTACGGTAAACAATGATGCCTGCAATCAGCACAGCAAGCGGAATCAGAACGGTAAATACACCGTAGCCGAGAATTCCGGCCGCCTGGGCGCTTAACGTAATATCCTTGGCGTAAAGCTCGCGGCTTGTGGTGGTAATTTTCGTTGACTCCGTGTTCGTTCCGGTCGCGTATTTGGAAAGGTCTACAACATAAGCACCATCGCCGAATGCACTCTCATTCACAAACCCATTGCTGAACATTGTGCTGGAGCCCATGGCAATTACGTTTGCATGGCAGCTCTTGTCTCCGACTTTTACGGTATCCTGCGAAAGCGCAGCGAGATCGTGCTCGGCGGTCTGAGGACTAGACGTATTCTTTGTGCTGTTGTTGTAAAGATATGAAGAATCATTGGATTTAATCAGAGAGTACGTCGTTTTGGAACCGACGCTCTGTGATTTAATGGTGATCGGGATGGAGTACGGCGTAAGCATATACCCGTAGTCCGTCTTTGCTCCGCCAAGGCTCAGAGTGGTCTGAACATTTGCAAGAATCGTAAGCGGGCTCTGAACATATTTATTCGCGTCGGTTTCCGCCACTGCGGAAGCGGCTTCAGGTTTCAGGCCCCATTCGTCGAGGAAAGAATTGAGTTTCGGCAGATCGGACATTCCTGCGCTGTACGTAATCATCACGGAACGGTCGGTGTTCAGGCTCGTATTCTTCAGGAAGCTTTCAATCTTGGTGATTTCGGCGTCGGTATAGTCCGTCGTCGGGCATCCGAGGAAAAGAAGCTGAGTCTTATCCGGAATCTTATCGGTCAGAAGGTTGAAGTCCTTTGTTTCAAAGCTGTTGCTCTGAAGCAGCTTTTTATAGCTGGAAGAATCGAGTTTTTCACTGTGCCCTGTATCAAATGCGGCAACCGGTACGGTGTCGGAAATTACAGAGTTCAGAGCCGAAGCAAGCGCCGAGTCAACATTGGAAAGGTAAGTGGAGGATTGACCGTCGCTGCTGGTCTGTGCCTGAAACATATCGTCGGCGGTCAGGACGCGGTCACGCTTGTCGGAATGAACCACAACGTCGCCGGCGGCAATATTTTGGCCTTTATATTTTGTTGCGAAGGTCGGGTCTTTGTCGAGATCCACATAATTCACGCTGATTTTGGAATTGCGCTCCGCTATTTTGGAAACGAGGCGGCTTACCTGGCTGTAGTCGGTCATGGTCGTCTGGCTGGCTGAAACCGCGTTGCTTTCGCAGGCCTGTTTTGTTGCGCAGACAGTAACGCTGACCGGGATTTTTACTTCGTCCACAATTTTAACTGCGTCGGCGGAAAGCGTGTTGCCGCCGCTCTTGGTGACGTCAAGATTGATGGACGGGAATTTATCGCTTAAAATGCCGACAATCACGTTCACCAGAATGACTACAACGATAAAGCCTGCGGTAAACGCGGTAGCCGTGCTGCCATGTTTGAATTTTTCACTCTGGAAGAAGGAAGGACCGTCTTTCTTCTTTTTCTTTTTTTCGGTTTCTTCCTCTTCATCCGAGGATGTTTTTTCATCTTTTTCGTCTGTATTTTTTTCCGCGGCGTCTTCCTGTGTATTCACAGAATTTTCCGCTTCTTCTTCAGACGCTGTATCCGCCGGTTCCGTATTCTCCGGCTGTACGGGGACGTTCTTCTGCGGTTCTTTTTCCTGATTCATCTTTCGTTACCCCCTTAGCTCCATCTTTTGCTTTCAAGCTTGCGGGCGGTCAGGAAAACAAAAACCGCAACCACACTGACAAAGAAAACCATGCTTGAAACGTTGAATATTCCTTTTGTAAAAGACTGGTACCGGGAATCAAACGAAACCCAGTTCAGCAGGTTCTGCAGAGTTGTGTTGTTGATGCTGCTGGAAAGCTGCCCGACCAGAAGAAGCATCATCGTAATGCCGAAGGTCGCGATTGCGGCGACGATCTGGCTCTGGGTCAGGGAAGAAATAAAGTTGCCGATTGCAATCAGCGCGGCGCCGCAGAGCAGGGAGCCCAGGAACGTGCACAGAATCTTCGGCCAGTCCGGGGAAGAGAAGAATGTGATAATCACGGCCGGGATGAGGCTTGCGGTAAGCGCGATGGCAAAAATAAGGAACGACGCGAGGAACTTTCCGAAGACGATGGAAAAAACGCCGACCGGAGCGGTCAAAAGCCCCTGGTCGCTTTTGTTGCGGATTTCCTCACTGAAGCTGCGCATGGTAATAATTGGCAGCAGAATCATCATGATCCATGTGAAAATGGAACTGTAAACATCCGGAATATAATCCGAGGACTGATATGAGAGTACCTGCGTATAGAAAAATCCGAACAGCAGAAGCATTACGCCCGTAAACACATAGCCGATAGGTGAAAAGAAATATCCTCTCAGCTCTTTTTTGGCAATTGCCTTCATTTTTTACCGCCGTCCTTTCTAAAACTCTGATCGGCGTTGTCACTCAGGTAAGTGGAGCCCGTCAGGCGCAGGAATACATCTTCCAGCGAAAGCTCGGAGCTGACCATGGAAAGAATCGGCCAGTTGCGCTTTGCCGCGATCCCGAACAAAGGCCTGCGAAGATCCGCGCTGGCGCGTCCGTCAATTTCGTACTCACAGACGCCGGGTTCCTTCTGCCCGAAGTTGCGCACCCCAAGCACGCCTTGAATCGTTTTTATTGCATGCTCCACTTCGGCGGAATCGCCCTCCATACGCACAACAAGCTTCTGTTCGCCGTTCTGGCCGCCGTGCTCCAGTTCAAACGGAGTTCCGTCGGCGACAAGCCGTCCCTTGTTGACGATAATGATGCGGTCCGCCACAGCCTGCACTTCCGGCAGGATATGGGAGCTTAAAATAACCGTATGGTTTTTGCCCAGATTTTTAATCAGGTTGCGAACCTCGATAATCTGTTTCGGGTCAAGGCCGACGGTCGGCTCGTCCAAAATCAGCACAGGAGGGTTGCCGATGAGTGCCTGAGCCATACCAACACGCTGGCGGTAACCTTTTGACAGGTTTGCAATCAGCCTGTTGTAAACATCGGTGATTCGAACGAGAGCGCATATTTCCTTAATATGCTTCTCCCTTGGGAGGGTAACCTTTTTCAGCTCATAAATATAGTTCAGGTACTCCTTTACTGTCATGTCGACGTAAAGGGGCGGAATCTCCGGCATATAGCCGATGAGTTTTTTCACATCGTTCGGGTTGTCGAGCGTATTGAACCCGCCGACCGTAACCGAACCTTCGCTTGCTGAAATGTACCCCGTTATGATGTTCATGGTGGTGGATTTACCGGCACCGTTCGGCCCGAGGAATCCTACCACGGTATTCTCGCCTACGGAAAAGCTCACGTGATTCAGCGCTTTGTTTTCTCCGTAGCGTTTCGAGAGGTTCTTCACCTCAATCATTGAAATCATCCCTCCTGTAGATATCTTGCATTACTAATCTATTTTAACAACTGAGATTGATCAAAATGTAAACATTTCTTGAATTATTGTTCGTTATTTTATAAAAACTGGACACAAAAAAGAGCAGCCGCAGTAAACGGCTGCTCTCAAGCGAACTGGCATAATTTACAATCTCAGGAATTCATATGCTCAATGTCGAAATTACCCTGAATTGTGCCAGTTCCCTGTGTGTTTTCAAATTGAAAGAAGTAGATATGGTATCTATTCAGATTGTCAAAGCTGACTGCCGTAGCGCTGCTTCCGCGCGCCGGTGCTGTGTGGGATGTCCACGAAGCAACCGCGCTGCCGGTATTGCGGTCATAGCAGGTAATGCGAAAGCTGTATCCGATGCCTGTGCTACTCTGAAAATCGGTATCCATCCACAGTTTACCGCTGACGGTTGGCTGACAGCAGTAGTTGGTAAAAACAGAACTGCTAACGCCTTGAAAGCTGCCATAGTAGGCTTCATCTGCCCAATTCCACATATCTGTAGGCCAGTCTCTTCCCACAAGGTGATGGAACGTTACCCCCGAAGGAATCTTTTTTGCCTTCACCGTAACGGCCTGTGACGTTTTATTTGATTCCGCGTTTACAGTCGGCCCTTTCATCTGGTCTTCAACAACGACCCCTTTGGGAATAACAAGCGATTTGGCGGGAACGCTGCTCGCGGCAGGAGTATGATTCGGCGCCGACGCAAATGAAGACACTGTGAACGGCACGCACACGCAGGCGCAAAGAAGAACCGCTATCAAAATTTTAGCAAGCCTGTCTTTCTTTTTCATGAGTCACACACCTTTCAAAACCAGTCCCCAATATTTATTCTTTCTTGTTGTTTCTAAATTATAGTATTATATGTAAATAATGTCAATTATAATTTATTCATAGCATTATAGCAATAAATATTTTCACCGCGCAAAACACGAAAGTTTCGCCCGCCTTTTCAAAGGCGGAAAGAAAAGGCTGGACAGAAAATGCAGGAATCTGTATAATAAATTCATTACGATAAACAGCGAAAGTGCTGTAAGGGAAAGGCCTCCGCTTCCCGCGCGGGACGGACGGCGCAGAAGAAACGCGCGGAGAAACGGTGGAGTAAAATGGCTGAAATTAAACCTTTCCGCGCTCTGCGTTATACCGCTCAGGCCGGAGATATTGCAAAATTAACCTGCCCTCCTTACGATATCATCAGTGAAGAGCAGCGCGTTGCATTTCTTGAGGAGAACCCGAACAACGTGATCCGTCTGGAGCTGCCGAAAGGGGACAACCCCTATGAGCAGGCCGGAGATACCCTGCGCTCCTGGGTGAAAGACGGAGTCCTCCGTCAGGATACCGACCCGGGCCTTTATATTTATGAAGAGGAATTCGAAGCCTATGGCCAGCGCAAAAAAGTGAAAGGCTTTATCTGCCTTGTCAAACTGGAAGAGTTCTCAAAGGGAATCGTGCTTCCGCATGAGGAAACGCTCTCCAAGGCAAAAGAAGACCGCTTCAACCTTATGAAAGCAACCGGCTGCAACTTCAGCCAGATTTATTCCCTCTACATGGATGAAGCGCACACCACCAGTGCCCGGCTGGACGCGCTCTCCTCCGGGAAACCGCGCTATGAATTTTCAGACGGCTCCGTCACGCACCGCATGTGGATTGTGAACGATAAGGAAGCCATTCAGGCGATCAGCGGCGATTTTGAAAACCGCAAGCTGTACATTGCAGACGGCCACCACCGTTATGAGACTGCGCTCAATTACCGCAACTGGAGACGCGAACAGGGTACCGCAACCGGCGGCGAAGATTACGTTATGATGATGCTTGTCGACATGGAGCACGACGGCCTCGTCGTATTCCCGACCCACCGTCTGATCCGCGGGCTGAAGGACTTCAGCGCCGAAAAGCTGCTGAAAGCCTGTGAAGAGAAATTTGAAGTAACCGCGCAGAACGATTCTGCTAAAATCGAATCCACGCTCGACGGCCTGTACCGTCAGGGCAAAAAGGCCTTCGCTTTCTACGACGGCGGCGACAACTGGACTCTGCTGGTTCTGAAAGACGCCGGCGCTATGGCGAAAATTCTGCCGGACAAGAGCGACGCTTACCGCAATCTGGACGTTTCGGTTCTGCATAGCCTGATTCTGGAACAGTACCTCGGCATCGACAAAGAGAACATGGCAAAGCAGATCAACCTGACCTACACCCGTTCGTTCCGCGAAGCAATCGACTCAGTGAACAACGGCGACAGCCAGTGCGCGTTCATCCTGGACCCCACCCGCGTTACTGAAATCCGCGACGTTGCAACGGCAGGGGAGAAGATGCCGCAGAAATCCACCTACTTCTACCCGAAGCTGATTACCGGCCTTGTGATGAACCGCCTGCACGATTAAGCGCAAATTGCCAGTCGACCGCAATATGTCATTCCTATAAGTTATATTTAATCTGTAATAAACAGATAGGATTCATCCCGTGGGTTTCCGCGGGATGATTTTTTCGGTTCTGCGTTGAACTCCGCAAGAATAGCAATTTCTATGAAGAATCATTTCCTAAATCGTGTTATAATAGTAGGCAGATCAAAATGACATATTCTTATAGATTTGGGGTGATGACGGCATGAATACCGTCCCATATGTAATTGAACAATCCAACAGAGGCGAGCGCAGCTACGACATTTTCTCCCGTCTTCTGGAAGACCGGATTATTATTTTGGCAGAGGAGGTCAGCAACGCCTCCGCAGCTCTGGTGACCGCCCAGCTTTTGTATCTGGAGGGGCGCGACCCGGAAAAGGATATCTGCCTGTATATCAACAGCCCGGGCGGTTCCACTACCGCCGGATTTTCGATTCTGGACACCATGAATTACATTAAGTGCGACGTTTCCACCATTTGCATCGGCATGGCGGCAAGCTTTGGGGCTCTGCTTCTTACCGCAGGGGCAAAAGGAAAACGGTTTGCCCTGCCGGATTCTGAAATCATGATCCATCAGCCGTCAATCATGGGTGACGGCATGAAAGGCCGCGCAAGCGATATTAAAATCTGGTCGGACTACATGCAGAAAAACAAGCAGAGAATTAACCGCATCCTTGTGCAGAACACCGGCCGCCCGATTGAGGAGATTGAGCGCGACACCGACCGCGACCATTTCATGAGCGCGCAGGAAGCCAAGGAATACGGTCTGATCGACGACGTAATTACCAGCCGTGATTTACCCGTAAAGCTGTAATTCCGTTATAATTCGTCAAAATAGTACAAACAGGAATCATCCCGCAGGTTTTCTGCGGGATGATTTTTTATAATTTATTCTGTTCGACCAGCCGCGCTGTTTTGAGCACAAGCACCTGTGTTTTCGAATCCATTATTTCGCCGGACATGACCATTTTGACGGCCTTTTTCAGCGGAATTTTCTCGACCTCCAGAAATTCTCCCTCATCAAGGTCATCTTCGCCGCGGGTTTCCGCGCGGCAGGCGTACAGGTAAATTATTTCGTTGGTGTAGCCGGGGGACGGGTACAGACGCCCGAGGTTTACATAATTTTTTCCTGCGACGCCGGTTTCCTCACGGAGTTCACGCTTTCCGGCTTCAAACGGGTCTTCGTCTTTTTCCAGTTTGCCGGCGGGAAGTTCCAGCACAATTTCATGGTACGGGTAACGGTACTGGCGAACAAAATAAAGCTCATTTTTGTCGGTCAGCGCTGCAACGCTGACGCCGCCGTGGTGGTCAACGCATTCGCGCTTTACGGCGCGGCCGTTCTCAAGCTCCGCCTTGTCGACATGAAAGTCAAGGATTTTACCACGGTAAATATAATCTTGCTCCAATGTTTTCTCGGTCAGTTTCATGAACCCCATCCTCTCAGCCTTTTGAACCAGCCTTTTAAAAAAGGCTTTGCGAAAACTTCAAGTTTAGCCACGGTAAGCTTTATTCATCTTTCTGCGTTTTGTGTCGGCTCAAGCCTTCACCTTTTAAAAAAAGACATGTTAGACTTTAAAAGAGGTTTTACGAAAACTTCAAATTTTGCCACGGTAAGCTTTATTCATCTTTCTGCGTTTTGTGTCGGCTCAAGCCTTCGCCTTTGAAGAAAAGACATGTTTGCCTTTTAAAAAGGCTTTGCGAAAACTTCAAGTTTAGCCACGGTACGCTTTATTCATCTTTTTGCGTTTTGCGTCGGCTCAAGCCTACAACCCGTTTTAAGTCTTCGGCGCGGACGGCGCTTTGCGGCCCTGCTCGGCCCGAGTGCAATAAAAGATTAGCAGAGCCATAACTCTGTGGCACCTGGCCAGCTGTGTGCAAAAATTTGCATGCAGGCTCAGCCTGCTTTTCAACATGTGCGGTGGAAATGGTGGAAAATCTGGCTTGATTTTACCCTGATTGTTTCCGAATAGTATTATTTCATGCTATTTGTACGCATAGGCGTAATTTTTATTGAGTGAATACAGCTCGCTGTACAGTTTTGCTGCGCGGCTGCGGTAAAAATTCATTGTACCGGACGCCGCTTCCACCTGTGCCATACTTCCTCCGGCCGCCTGCGCGTCGGAAGCGATTTTACTAAGTGCGGCTTCTTTTCCGCTTTCCCAAGATTTCTGGTCGGCTTCAATCTCGTTCCACTTTGTGGTGGAATCCGCTCTCAACGCGTCCTGCAGTGCGGTGTAAGCGTGTGTGATTTCTTTCTGCCAGACGGCGGCATACTGATTGGAAACCTTGGCCATATCAATATTGGAGACGGCCTTCTTCATGTCTGAAATATACTTCTTGTCGATTGGGTTGTCCTGAAATTTTTTGTTGAAGTCTGCGTTCTCTGTCTGTATGGTTTTTACCGGGCCATTCTGTGAAACGGAGCCGCGCTGCACTGCCGATGAAGACGCCGCTTGTGAGGAAACTTCCGCCTGAGAGCTCTGCACCGCCTGTGAAACGGCCTGTTCTGAAGAAGCCGGCTGGGATTCCGGCGTTGTGTTCGCCGTAACTGCGGAAGATGCATCATTTTGTTTGGAACATCCTGTGAATGCCAGAACTGCGCTGAGTGCCAATGCCAAAAATAAAACGCTCTTTTTCATCGGTATGGCCATCCTTTCCCACACAGCCTGCGGGATTTAAATCCCGCATTTTTCGCATATTTTTTCTGCAGTTTTGCTTCTTAATTTTTATTGCATCAGTTTATTTCATCGGCTCCGAATCGGTTTGCTCTTCTTCGGTCTGTTCGGTTTCATTTTCTTCGTCGGGTTCTTCTTCGCCCTCGCAGGCGCTCCCGTCGTCCTCTGGCTCAGCGGTTTCTTCGTCGTCGCTTCTTGTGGTGCGCGCTACCGTAACAACGCGGTTGTCCGCCGTTACGCGCATCAGCAGAACGCCCTTGGACGGTCTTGCGCAGATACGGATGGAATCCGCGTGAATGCGGATGATAATGCCGTCGGAAGAAATCAGGATCACATCGTCTTCGGGATCGACGACTTTGATTGCAGCCACATTCCCGTACTGATTGACACGGTAGTTCAAAAGTCCCAAGCCGCCGCGCTTTTGGACATGGTAATTCTCAATCGGTGAAAGCCTGCCGAAACCGGTCTCGGATACGGTGAGGACAAGGCCTCCCTGACGGAGGATACTCATGCCGACGACGCTGTCTCCGTCCTTCAGTGTGATTGCCTTCACGCCGCGGGCGGTACGTCCCATGGCGCGGACGTCGCTTTCATGAAAGCGGATTGCCATGCCGTAGTGAGTAGCAACCAGAAGCTGGTCGTCACCGTTGGTCAGGCGCACCCACGAAAGCTCGTCGCCGTCGTCCAGGTTGACGGCAATGACGCCGCCCTTGCGCGCCGTGCTGAAATCGGAAAGCTGCGTGCGCTTAATGACGCCGTTCTTGGTAACCATAACGAGGTAGCTTTCCTGGTCGAATTCCTGCACCCGGATCATGGATGTAACCTTTTCATCCTGTGCAATCGGCAGCAGATTTGCAATATTGATGCCTTTGCTGGTACGCGACCCCTCCGGAATCTCGTAGCACTTCAGGCGGTAGGCACGGCCGAGGTTCGTGAAGAACATGACGTAGTCGTGCGTGCCAATGACGAACATCTCCGCCGCCACATCTTCTTCCCTGCGGCTCATGCCGCTTACGCCGCGTCCGCCGCGGCGCTGGGTGCGGTAAGCATCCGGATTCTGGCGTTTTACATAACCGAACTCCGTCAGAGTCAGCATGCATTCTTCATCCGGAATCAGGTCTTCAATATCCATTTCGCCGCTGACGGTTTCAATCTCGGTACGGCGATCGTCACCGAACTTCTCCTTTACAGCGAGAGCCTCCGTCTTGACGATCTCCAGAACACGGGATTCGTGTGCGAGAATGTCCTGATAATCCGCGATTTTTGTGAGCAAAGCGGCAAGCTCCTGTTCCAGTTTTTCGCGTTCGAGTCCGGTCAGGCGGCCAAGAGGCATCTGCACGATGGCCTGCGTCTGCGGGTCGTCCAGCCCGAAGCGTTCGGTCAGGCGTTGGCGCGCCTCCTGAACCGTTTTAGACGAGCGGATAATACGGATGACTTCGTCGATATTATCGACGGCGATTTTGAGTCCTTCGAGGATATGTGCGCGTTCCTGCGCTTTTTTCAGCTCAAACATGGTGCGGCGGCGCACCACGTCCTCCTGGAACTTGATGTATTCCTCAAGAATCTGCTTTATGTTGAGCGTTTTCGGTTCGCCGTTCACAATGGCGAGCATAATCACGCCGAATGTGGTCTGCATCTGCGTATAAGTGAAAAGCCGGTTCAGAACAATCTGCGGGGATGCGTCGCGGCGAACGGAGATAACGATGCGCATGCCTTCGCGGTCGGAGTGATCCTCCACGTTGGTGATGCCCTCGATGCGTTTTTCCTTTACAAGGTCTGCAATGCTTTCAATGAGCCTTGCCTTGTTGACCTGATAGGGGAGCTCCGTGACGATGATGCTGAACCGCCCGTTTTTCTCTTCTTCAATTTCGGCGCGGGCGCGGACAATGATTCTGCCGCGGCCGGTTGCGTAGGCTGCGCGGATTCCGCTGCGGCCCATAATGATACCGCCCGTCGGGAAATCCGGCCCCTTTATGTTCTTCATCAGATCATCCAGACCTGCGTCCGGATTATCGATGAGGGTGCATACGCCGTCAATTACTTCGCCCATATTGTGCGGAGGAATATTCGTCGCCATGCCGACGGCGATACCTGTGGAACCGTTGACAAGCAGGTTCGGGAAATGGCTCGGCAGAACGACAGGTTCTTTCAGACGGTCGTCGTAGTTCGGCTGGAAATCGACGGTTTCCTTGTCGATATCCTGCAGCATTTCAACGGCAACCTTGCTCATGCGGGACTCGGTGTAACGGTAGGCAGCCGGCGGGTCACCATCCACGGAACCGAAGTTTCCGTGACCGTCCACCAGCATGTAGCGCATGGAGAAATCCTGCGCCAGACGAACCAAAGCGTCGTAAACCGAAGCGTCGCCGTGAGGATGGTAGCGCCCCAGAACGGAACCGACGGTGTCGGCGCATTTACGGTAGGCTTTCTCCGGAGACAGGCCGTTCTCAAACATGGTGTACAGGATTCTCCGGTGCACCGGTTTCAGGCCGTCGCGCACGTCCGGCAAAGCGCGCTGTACGATAACGGACATGGAGTAGTCCAGGAACGACTTTTTAATTTCTTTCTCCAGATCCACATTGATTATTTTGGAATTCTCTTCTATTTCGTCCATTCACGGGCACCTTCCTGCTTAAATTTCTGTTTCAAATGGTCTGCAAGCAGGCTTTCAACCCGCTTTTGTTCCGCGCCGGTCATCGCCCGAATCGGGACGCTCCGGAATTCGTCGATTGCCGTACACAAAAGAAATACTGTTTCATCTTCGTAAACACTGTATAACATCCCGTAGGGGATTTTTGCCTGATAGCGTTCCGTGCCGAATTCTACGCAATCCTCTCGGAAACTCACGATATGTGCCGGGGGGCCGCTGCGGCCGGAATCAAAATCGTTTGCTGCTGCCTTGCTGGCAAATGCTTCCTGCAGAGGTTTATATAAAAACATCAGAAAAACTCCGATTGCCACAAACACCGCGCACAGCCATTGCAGCGGTCTGTGGTAGAGATTACTAATCACCAGAAGCACGCATGACAGAATGATTAAATCGATGGACAAAAAACGAACGGTAAAATCATGTGTTTTCGGCAGCTGCATTTTCATTTGCGCAACACGGCTGTGCATACAGTCGTCTCGCGTCATCGCGAAATTGATCGTAACAGGCTCCACTCAGGTTCCCCCCTTGCCGGAAATTTTGAAATAACGGACTTCGAACGCGTAGCGGAAAAAAGAGGAGAGCTGTTCCGCTTCTTCTTTGGAGAGGCCCTGTTTTTTTACAATCAGCAGAGCGCGCTCCGTGCCGCAGCCGGCGGCGATGATATCTTTTGTCTCTGCGCAGAGAGTAAAATCCGTCCAGTATTCCGTGATTTTTTCGTACTCGCTTTCCAGAACGACATGGTCGCGAAATACGGTTACCTTGGATGGCTGCGCCGCAAGAGGACATGAGCGGAACCACTGCTCCGCCCGGCGGGCTTCCAGAACAGGCTGTAAGAACCAGATGAGCGCGGCTGCAGCCGCAGCAACCGACGCGATCGTAATGGGAATCCATGCAGTACCAAAGAAATTCAGGCTTGCCGGAATGGTCGAAGCGGCCAGAACGGCAACCGTAAGGCAGACTGCCGTTCGGATGGAACGCCTCCGCAAGGGGCTGGCGAAATATTTCACCGCGGCTGCGGCGGAAATAACGTCTTTTTCCGTCAGCGTTTGTGTCACGGTTACATGTTCTTCGTCGTTTTTGCCTGGCATGGGTACCTCCTTGATTCTTTCTGTACCGAAAGTTCGGAACGTTTCTTTCACTCAGCCGCGCATCTTTTTTGGCCTTGTCCCTGCGAGAATCATCGCTTCTACGTCGGGGAGCACGCCTTCGTCAATGCAGCGGAGCGGTAAAATTAAAAGGCGCGGAATTCTGGTATCCGACTGATCTTTATTTGGGAGAAACAGGGCGATAGTATCCTGCACGCGGGCGCATTCGCTGGTTCCGTCAAGAGGAATTTCCATTTGATTTTTGCTGTTTTCGGCTTCAATATGATCCGGGTAGATCTTCAAATGGACTTTGCTCCCTGACGCGCTGTTTTTCGCTATGGTTCTGAGATTCCGCAGCGGCCACACCAAAAATGTCGCCGCCAGACCCAGCCAGCACACTGCAAAAATATACTGCATTGTATTTTTTGTTGCAATGCCGCTTAAGATGCAGAGAACGGCTGCGATGAGAAGCATCCCGGCTGAAATGAAATGAACGCCTTTTGTCCGGGAAATTTCTTCACGCTTCAGGCACTGGTAAATCTCATGCTCTTTCAGCTCGTAGGAAACAGCGACGCCTGTCTGCTGTTCTTCAAACGCCTCCGCGCCGTCCGAAACCAGTTCCGACTGGTTTGCAGAGCTGCCGCGGGGCGTGGGACTTCGTTCCGGAGTACCGTCGCCGGAAGGTTCGGAATCCCGTTCCGGAGGCTTCGCGTTATTCTCGTTTTCCGTAAATAAAGCAATCATGGCAATTCTCCTTGCAGGATAATCCTGCGCACACTCCGCCTTACTGCGGAGCTGATTTTTGAATATCTAAAAATTCTAACTCTGCTAATTTTCAATATGTCCTCAGGTCGGACGGGGCAGGCAAAGCCTGCACTTTCGATTTGCTGTCAGACAGTTGAGAGCACACCCGGTGTGACAAGCGAACTGGGAGATTTCGTCCTAGCCAAAGTCATGGACGCCGTAGGCGTGAAATGGTGTTATACACCCGCGCGGGGGGATTTTGATTTCACTCAGAGAGTGGCGCTAATAAAATCCCCCCTGCGCCCCCCGGAGAGCCGTCAAGATGCCTTTCAAGCGAACGAACGGCTATCTGGTTTTCATGGACGGTATTGGGTTTTATTCCCCACCGCCTCAAAGAAGGACCGGCCGCCTGAGCAGATAGCAATTAGGACTATGCCAGAAAAAATTTATCAGTGACTAACAGTGAAAAATTAAAAACGCCAATGAAAACAACTTAGCCCGTTGACCAAATTAGGGCTGATGGGGAGTCCTGGGGGTACAGGGGGATTTTGTAGAACCCTCTTGATGGGAGTTCCAAATCCCCCTGTTCGGACTTTGCATAATTTCGGCCGAAACCGAAAGTATGAGCCTGCCCGGCTTGAGGGCATTCGAAAAAAAGAATCGAAATTCTGAGGCATTAAGCCTCAAATTCCATTACATCATACCAACAGATAAAGTACTTTTTAAAAAGTCCTTCCATAATACCCGCATATGAGGGCAAAAGTTTCCCTCTGGAGGCTAACTTTTGAAAAAATAATTAAAAAATATTTATACATCCAGATTTTCTACGAACTTTGCATTTTGCTCGATAAACTCGCGGCGCGGCTCCCGTTGTGGGCGGCGGCACCCTTTGCCGCTTCGCGGCATTCCCCTGACAGGTGACTCGCCGCGCGTAAAACTCTGAAGCTTACTTATACATCCAGATTTTCTACAAACTTTGCATTCTGCTCGATAAACTCACGGCGCGGCTCTACCTTGTCGCCCATTAGGATGGTAAATGCTTCATCCGCGGCGGCAGCGTCCTCCACCTCCACGCGGAGCATCAGGCGGCGCTCCGGGTCCATGGTGGTCTCCCAAAGCTGATCCGGGTCCATTTCACCAAGGCCTTTGTAACGCTGTATCTCGTACCCGCCCTGCAGTTCCGTCATATAGCGGTCGCGTTCCTTGTCCGTATAAGCATAATAGTGTTTTTTATTCTTTGTCAAGCGAAAAAGAGGAGGCTGCGCCAGATAAACATGGCCTTCCTCAACCAGAGGTTTCATGTAACGGAAGAAAAATGTGAGAAGAAGCGTGCGGATATGCGAGCCGTCGACATCGGCATCCGCCATGATGATGATTTTTCCGTAGCGGAGCTTCGTGAGGTCGAATTCTTCGCCGAGTCCGCAGCCGAGTGCGGTTACAATTGGCTGGAGCTTTTCATTGCCGTAGATTTTGTCGAGCCTTGCTTTTTCCACGTTCAGCATCTTGCCCCAAAGCGGCAGGATTGCCTGATATCTGCGGTCGCGTCCGCCTTTAGCGGACCCGCCTGCGGAATCGCCCTCGACGATGTAGATTTCGGTTTCCTCCGGATTCCGGCTCTGGCAATCCGCCAGCTTGCCGGGAAGGGAAGCACCATCCAGCGCGGATTTGCGGCGCACCATTTCGCGCGCCTTGCGGGCCGCTTCACGCGCGTGGGATGCGGCGAGTGATTTGTCGAAGATTGCCCGGGCAACCGCCGGGTTTTCCTCCAGGTAAACCGAAAGTTTATCCGCCACCATATTGTTGACGAGCGTGCCGATTTCGGTGTTGCCGAGCCTTGCCTTGGTCTGACCTTCGAACTGGGCTTCCTTGAGCTTGACGCTGATTACCACCGTGAGGCCCTCGCGGAAGTCATCACCGCTCAGGTTCTTGTCGCTGTCTTTCAGAATATTGAATTTTCGGCCATAGTCGTTCATCACGCGGGTGAGGGCGCGCTTGAATCCGTCTTCGTGCGTGCCGCCGTCCGTTGTATGGATATTGTTTGCAAACGACAGAAGCAGTTCGTTGTAACTGTCGTTGTACTGCATGGCGACCTCCGCAGTGGCGGAATCGTCCGGAGCAACGGCGGAAAAATGAATCACATCCGGATGAATGACCTCAACGGCCTTCTTTTTGTTGATGTATTCGACGAAGCTGCTGATGCCGCCGGTATACATAAAATCGTCTTCGCGGCGTTTCTCGGGATCACGCTCGTCGGCAAGCACAATGCGGACGCCAGCGTTCAGGAACGCCTGCTCGCGGAGGCGGGTCTGGAGCGTTTCGTAGTCATACTCTGTGGTTTCTTTAAAGATTTCGTCATCCGGTTTGAAACGGACGACTGTTCCGGTCTTGTCGGTATCGCCGCGCTCTTCCAGCTCTGAAACAGCCTTGCCGCGCTCAAAACGCTGGAAATATATTTTTCCGTCTTTGTAAACCTCGACCTCGAGCCATTCGGAAAGTGCGTTAACGACAGAGGCGCCGACGCCGTGCAGGCCGCCGGAAACTTTATAGCCGCCGCCGCCGAATTTACCGCCGGCGTGCAGAATGGTAAACACCACCGTTACGGTAGGAATACCCACCTGATGATGGATGCCCGTGGGGATTCCGCGTCCGTTATCGGTTACGCTGATGACGTTGCCCGGAAGGATTCGGACGTCAATTTTGTCGCAGTACCCTGCAAGAGCCTCGTCGATTGCGTTGTCTACAATTTCGTAAACAAGATGGTGCAGGCCGCGCGGCCCCGTGGAACCGATGTACATGCCCGGGCGTTTGCGGACGGCCTCAAGACCCTCCAGAACCTGTATTTCACTTTCGTCGTAATCGTCATTCGCCTGTGTCACTTTGCTGAATTCCAAGTCCAACCCTCCAGTATCTGTCCGATTGTTGTCTGTATCGAAAAATTCACCCGGCCGTTATTTGAGCGGCCTGTAGCGAACGGTATATGGCATGAGAAAATAAGTAAGAATCACTCCCGCGGCCGTTACGGCCATGAGGTAAAATATATTGATGTCCGGAATGGTGAGCAGAAGAAAATTAATTGCGATTAAGAGCAGCACCGCCGCCGGAAGGAGCACTGCCAAGCCCCGGCCGGCCGTAATATGGAATTTTTTTCTGCAGTGAGGGCAGGTTCCCGTACTACCTTTTCTTTTTTTCACATCCGGGTAAAGAAAGCGCGCTCCGCAGTAAGGACATATGGGAAGCTTCAGCATAATTATGGACATTCCTTTCTTCGGAAAATCGCACGCTTTCGAGAAAATCTGTCTATTTTCAAAATATTTTTATAAAAACTATGTAGGCGCGCTGCGAAAGTTTAAATCTTCTGCCTTGTGGGCGGCATATCCCGCAGGTTCGCGCCGGTTCTGCGCGCCGGCGGACTAGGCTGCGGACGCGGGGGCGCCGGTTTTTTCAGCCGAACCAGAAAGACCGAAACGAGGAAAAACAGCAGGAACGGCACAAGAATCCCCGGCAGCGTAATTACGGCAAGATTGCTGCCGAACACAAGCCCCACAACAAAAAACGCCGCGCCGATTATGATGGCAAGGAACCCGAGGCCAAAAATAAGAGGGTCAAGGTGAACATTGGAGAGCCCTCCGCATTTTGGGCAGATATACTCGCCCCGGCGCCTGAGCACCCATGTTTTCGCATAATTCAGTTTATCCCCGCAGTACGGGCACCGTGGTTTTCGGAATCGTTTCAAATTAACCTTCCTTTCGCTCCCGGCAGAAATTTTGGCCGGTTTGGCAAAGCCAAATTCCCCCCTGGGGCGGTAATGAACCTCTCCGCGGAAAGCGGCGGAGTCTTGCACCCCGGTTCATAATAAAATTTAAAGATTGGAAATTTCGTCGGAGAATCCCGAGCGCTTCAATAACGTGGATGTGGAGATTTGAGAAGTGTAAACCGTCGTTTTGCCCTTTTTGTTACAGCAGAGCACGAACGATTTCGGCATTTCATTCGAGATGCTCACTACGTGCCCGGCCTTTTGCTCCACCGCGAGGTAATCGCGCGTCGTATTCGAAATGGTGGACGTTTCGAGGTCGAAGATACCGATGACGTCCTCCATGCGAATGACCATATCCTGCCCGAGATGTAGAAACATTTCTTTTCCTCCGCGGTTAATTTTCCTTCATTGGAATATTTTGTTGTTCCGGGACGCCGTGTTCCACATGAAACACGCTGCCGCATTCCGGGGCGCGCGCCGCTTCCGGCCCGCAGCAGGTGATGAAAACCTGAAACCCGGTAAGCCGGTTCAGCAGGTAACCCTGCCGTTCGTCGTCCAGCTCGCTGAGCACGTCGTCCAGAAAAATGACGGGTGTTTCGCCGGTGATCTGGGTCAAAAGCTGCGCCTCCGCAAGCTTGAGCGCGATGACCGCGGAGCGTTTCTGCCCCTGCGAACCATACGCCCTCGCATCCATGCCGGATATACTCACGGCGATATCGTCGCGGTGCGGCCCGACCCCGGTGTGCCCGGTAATAAGGTCTGCCCGGCGGGACTCTTTGAGCGCCGCGGCAAAATCCGAGGCGTTTCTCTCGTAGCTTAATTCCAGAATCTCTCTTCCGCCGCACATACCGGAATAGAACCCGGCGGCAGGAGGAGCCAGCTTTTCGAGGTATGCGGCCCTGCCGCGCATGATCTTTTCGCCGAACTGGACCAGCCGGACATCCCAGACCTCCAGAGTATCCAGAAGCTCAGCGCTGCGGGGAATATCTTTCAGCAGAGCGTTCCTCTGCGCTAGAGATCGGTTGTATTCCGCAAACAATGCGGCATATGCCGGTTTGATCTGGCACAGGGCGGCGTCGATGAAATTTCGTCTGCCCGCCGGCCCTCCCTGCAGAAGGGAAAGGTGTTCCGGAGAAAAGACCGCGGCGCGGAACTCGCCGATGAGCGCTGTGCACGACTTTTTCGGCACCCCGTTCAGCTCGGCGGAACGCCGGCCGTTGATAATCTTGATTTTGGCGTTTTGATCGCGCTCCGCGCCGTAAAAATCAAGGCTGATCTCACCCCGGTCGGAGCCCTTTTTTACCAGCTCGGAATCCTTTGCCCCGCGGAAGGAACGCTCTCCGGTGAAAAGCCACATTCCCTCAAGCAGGTTCGTCTTTCCCTGCGCGTTCTTCCCGCAGATGACGTTGACTCCGGGGGAAGGAAAAATCTCTCCTTCGGAAAGGTTGCGAAAATTGCTCCATCCAAAGCGCTTGACGTTCACGCGCCGGCCACCTCATAAAGCTTGCCGGCGTATTCCGCGCGGTCGCCTGGCCTCATTTTTTTGCCGCGCATCTGGCAGACTTCGCCGTTGACTTTGACCTGACCTCCCTGAATTGCGGTTTTGGCCTGGCCACCGGTGACAAACGCACCGCCAAGCTTGAGAAAATTATCAAGACGGATAAACTCCGTGTCGATGGCAATGGTAACGGAATTGTTCAAATGAATAACCATCCTCTCCATATTAAAAAATTTGCATGCAAATTTTTTAAATTTAAGTTTTGGCCTTTTTCGCAAAAATCATAGCGAAAATCCGGCTTTGCCGGATCGGCCAGAACTTCGTTATTATTTTAATATGGATTTTTAATCGGAACTGCTTTTGAGCCTGACCGGAAGTACGAGGAACAGGAAAGACTCGCCCTCGCATGGCAGAATCTTCATCGGGCTGAGCGGCCCGTTGAGCTGAATGCGGACTTCGTCACATTCCACATTGTGGAGGGCGTCCAGCAGATAGCGGCTGTTAAAGCCCATCTCAACGTCGGATCCTGTTATTTTTGCGTCGAGGCGGTCATTCGCGCGGCCAATTGCCGTGGAGCACGAAAGCTTGATGCAGTCTGCCTCGAATACGCAGCGAACCGGGCTCCTCAGGCGCTCCGTAATCAGAAGGGAAACGCGCTCAAGGCTGCTGACGAAGTCGGAAACGGAAACACGGATCTCGGTGGAGCTTTCTTTTGGCAGGGAGGAGCGCCAGTCGAGGAAGTCTCCCTCCAAAAGGCGTGAAATCACCGTATAGTTTCCGATTCGGAATAAAATATGGCGCATACCGATTAGAAACTCGATATTCTCGTCGCCGTCGCTCAGAAGCTTCATGACTTCTCCGAGCGTTTTGCCGGGAACGACAAAGTTGCTTTTTTCGGAGCTCGCGATGGGTTCTTCGCGGATTGCCAGACGGTAACCGTCGACGGAGATCAGCCGGATTTTGCCGTCTTCAATTTCAAACAGCGTTCCGGTATGCACCGGCTTTGCGTCATTTTCCGCCACCGCGAACAGCGTCTGACGGATCATGCCCTTCAATGCCGATGACGGCATGGAAATGCTGGTTTCGCCGCTGATCTGCGGCAGCTCGGGGTATTCCTGCGCAGGAATACCGACGACGGAGAATTTTGCTTCGCCGCTTTCAATCTGCGTGACCAGTTTATCGTCGGAAGTAAACCGTACCTCATGGGAGGGGAGCCTGCGGACAATATCGCCGAACAGCTTGGCGCCCATGACGATGCTTCCGGTTTCTTTTACCTGTGCTTCGAGTTCCGTCGTCATTCCGATTTCAAGGTCAAAGCCGCATAGCCTGACGGAGTTTTCTTTAGCGGTCAACAGAATCCCCTCCAGAGCCGGAACGGAGGACTTTGCCGAAACAACGCGCTGAACATTCAACACGGCTTCGTTCAGTTTTTGCCTGTCACATGTAAACTGCATGAATGAATCGCCTGCTTCCCTTTATAATCAAGATAGAAAGATTTTTTTCAGCATTAGGAGTAGTGTGCGCTGAAATGTGGAAAATATGGGAAAACAAAGACCACGCCTGAATTTTTTCGCTGTATTTTTTGCGGATGTACGGGTGGAATAAATGTGAAAGAATTCGCGGTTGTTGAAATAATCCACAAACTGTTGAAAACTCTGTGGGGAATGTTGAAAACTTGTTTAAAATTCTCTGTGAAAATCAATTCTGAAAATTCTGGGTTTTCCACCGGATTGTGAAATGTGGAAAATCAAATCAACATTGTTGTGGAATTACCGGTCGCGAATATTTTTGATGATATCCTCTACGGTTGCCTTTGTCTTCGGGTCCTTTGCGGCATTTTTCTCGACCTGCTGGATGGCGTAAACGACGGTAGAGTGATCTCTGCCGCCAAATTCCTGCCCAATGCCAGCCATTGGCATCTGTGTAATTTCGCGGACGACGTACATGGCGACCTGCCTTGCGCTTGATATATTTGCGGAGCGCTTGGACGAGCGGATGTCTTCGACCGTGGTTCCGAAAGTGCGCGCCACCTCGTCGATAATTTTCTCTACGGTGAACGGGGTGGGCTGGTCGTTATTGATAATATCGCTGATTGCAGCCTGCGCCGTCTGAATGCTGAACGGGTCACCGTTGAGCAGGTTGAACGCCTTCATTTTTTTGACGGCACCCTCCAACTGACGGATGTTGTTCTTCAGGCGGTTGGCTATGTATTCGATGACATTGTCGGGCAGATTGATTTTAAGAAGCTCCGCCTTGCGCTTAATAATGGCGATGCGGGTCTCAAAATCCGGCGGCTGAATATCCGCCGTAAGGCCCCACTCAAAACGGGTGAGGAGGCGTTCCTCCAGAGTTGCAATATCTTTTGGCGGCCGGTCGGATGTGAGCACAATCTGCTTTTTCGCTTCGTAAAGGGTATTAAAGGTATGGAAGAATTCTTCCTGCGTGGAATCTTTGCCGGCGATGAACTGAATATCGTCGACGAGGAGGACGTCGGCCCGCCGGTACCGCTGGTGGAAATCGCTGGTGGTGCCGCGGCGGATGGCTTCGATGAGCTCGTTGGTGAATTCGTCGCCTTTAATATAAATGATATCCATATCCGGGTGGGTATGGAGAATTTCGTTCCGGATTGCGTAAAGGAGGTGGGTCTTGCCCAGACCGGAATTCCCATAAATGAAAAGCGGGTTGTAAAGGGAAGCCGGCTTGCTTGCAACGGCCATGGAGGCGGCGTGGGCAAATTTATTGGAGGGGCCCACGATGAACGTGTCGAACGTGAACTCATAATTCTCGCTGTTTTGCGCCGCTTCTTCTTTTTTCTTCGTAATCTCCGTTTCTTCGGGGATTACAATGCGGATTTGAATCTCCTGACTGAAAATCTGCCTGAATGCTTCTTCCAAAAGATCCATATAATAATGGAGAACCGTCTGACGGTGCAGCTCGTTCGGGACTTTCAGCACGGCGACGCCGCCCGCAAAATCGAGGGTCAAAGGTTCAATTCGGCTGATCCAAGTGGAAAATGCAATTTCCGTGATTCTGCTTTTGCAGTAGGCACATACCAGATTCCATACTTCCGTAAACGATTCCATTCTGAATTCATACCTCATTTTTTAAGAGAGAAGATTTTTCGCCGGGCATTTTTGACATAACAAAAGGAAAATGACGAATTAATAAAAGAAAAGATGCAAAAAGTTTCTTCAT
This sequence comes from Caproicibacter sp., assembly GCA_036260805.1. Taxonomy (GTDB): domain Bacteria; phylum Bacillota; class Clostridia; order Oscillospirales; family Acutalibacteraceae; genus Thermocaproicibacter. The sequence continues at coordinate 4,409 of DATALZ010000049.1, read as the reverse complement.
GCCTTATTTTTTCATCAAAGCACAAAGTCCCATTTATTATCATAGCACAAACTTATGATGTTTTCAAATCCACTTTGACGGAGATAAAATTACTTTGCTGTGTAATTTTTGGAAAGAACTGCCGCCGCGCAAAATTTTTTAAATTTTTCATCGACGCAGCAATCCACGGAATTAAGAGCAAATCCGTTGTTTTTCCCTTTTTTGTCCGCTTTTGGAAACTGCGCCTTCGGCATGGTCTTTTAAAACCCGTCTTTTTACGAGCGTAAACGCGGATAAATAATATTATAATATAAGGAAAGGGACTTTTGTAAGGATGAAAATAAATTAATTTTTTTCTTTTCATTCGGCCGATGTTGTGGTATAGTAAACTTTATAGGACTGTCGGCAGGAAGAACGGTGTAACGCCGCGGACAAGCCGGCAGAAAACCTGCGTAATTCCGCAGAGAATAAATTTTGCGGCAGAACGGCGGCATGGTTGACAGGCTGCCGGAAAATAAGATATAATTTAAAAACGCAGGGTTTTGCCCGAAAGGAGGGTTTTTCATGTTCAGAACTTATCAGCCGAAGAAGCTGCACCGCAAAAAGGAGCACGGCTTCCGCAAGCGCATGGCGACCAGCAACGGACGCAAAGTACTTTCCCGCCGCAGGGCTAAGGGAAGGGCCCGCCTGACCTACTAAGAAAAACAACGGCTGCTCCGGGAGTTCTCTTAAAATTTGCGGCCGCCCGTTTTTCTGCAGGCATGGGCCGCTCCCGGCGGCCTTCTTTTTCGTTATTTTGAAATGGTTAGGTTACACATGACGAATTTCGAGCCAATTAAGGAAAACAGGGATTTTCAAAGGGCATACGCTCGGGGAAAATTCTATGTAAGCCCAGTGCTTGTTTCCTATGTGATAAAAAACCGGAAAAAAACACTCAGAATCGGAATTACAACCAGCAAAAAGACCGGGAACGCTGTAAAGCGCAGCCGGTCGCGCCGGGTGATTCGAGAATCTTTCCGCACATTGGCGGACCGGGTGAAACCCGGGTACGACCTGATTTTTGTTGCAAGGGCAAAAACACCATTTGTAAAATGCGGCGAAGTCTGCCGCGCAATGGAACAGCAGCTGAAAAGCGCTGGTATTCTGTTATGAAAAAAGTATTTGTTTCATTAATAAAATTTTACCAGAGAGCACTTTCACCCTTAAAGAAGCCTTGCTGCATCTATTACCCGACCTGCTCGAATTACGCGATTGAAGCGATTGAGAGGTTTGGTGCTTTCAAAGGCTCTTTTCTTGCGTTATATCGATTATTGCGCTGCAATCCTTTCAGCAGGGGCGGGTACGACCCGGTTCCCGAAAAAAAGGACAGGCGTTGAAGCGAAGATAGAGGAGAAATTTCCGCATGAACGACATCTTCAATTTTTTCGGCAGTATTCTTGGTTATCTGCTGTGGTGGTTTTACCTGCTGGTACACAACTACGGCGTGGCGATCATCCTCTTTACGGTGGTTGTTAAGATCCTGCTGTTCCCGTTCTCTGTAAAACAGCAGCGCTCCATGGCTGCAACTGGAAAACTTTCTTTGAAGCAGAAGGAACTCCAGAAAAAATATGCCAACGATAAGCAGAAACTCCAGCTTGAAACTCAGAAACTGTATGAAAAAGAGGGCGTGAACCCCACAGGCGGCTGCACGACCATGCTTTTCCCGTTTTTGATTATGTTCGGCCTGTATTATACGGTTTTGAATCCTTTGTCCAACGCACTGCATCTTTCTTCGGATGCGGTTTCAAAAGCCGTAACGATGCTGAACCATGTGCCCGGCATTGGGTCTACATTCAACACGCAGTATGCCCAGATTGAAATTGTAAAGAATTTTCAGAATCTGAAATCGTTTTTACCGATGTTCAGCGGGGATGAGATTGGCAGGCTGCAGTCTTTCAGCAACGGATTTAAATTCATGGGGCTGAATCTTCTGGATACTCCGGCCGACCCGGCCAATATATTCGGAACGCTGTTTCGTTCCAACCTTTGGATTATCCCGGTACTGTGCCTGATCACATATATTCTGACGCAGTATTTCACCTTTAAGCTGCAGCCGGGAATGCAGCAGCAGCAACAGCAGGGCTGCATGAAAGGCATGTTCTACGTAATGGCTTTCGTGTCTGCATGGTTTGCATGCTCCGTACCTGCGGCCGTTGGTTTTTACTGGATTATTTCATCCGTTACAGGATTTTTGCAGACAATCATTCTGAACGTATGGTACAGCCCGGCGGATTTGAACGCGGAATCCGAAGCGCGCCGCATTGCACTGAGGGAACAGGAAGAAGCAGCGATGAAGCCGCTGCCCATGAATGTGCGGAAACTGCCGGCAGAACAGAAGACGAAGACGGACAAACGCCGCAAATAATGCCTTCGAACGGGACCAAAAATGCGTTTTTGGGGAGGTACTGATTATGAGAGAAGCAATAGGAACCGGTGAAACGGTTGAACTTGCAAAAGAAGCCGCTTGCAGGGAACTCGGTGTGGAATCTTACGAGGCTGAATTTGAAATTCTGGAAATGCCTACGAAAAAGACTTTCGGCCTGTTTGGAGGAAGCCCCGCCAAGGTAAGGGTTTATCTTGAGGACGACCCCGCGGAAGCGGCGGCGCAGTACCTGAAAAGCGTGCTTTCCTGCATGGGTTTTGCAGGAGTGGAAATCAAAATTACAAAGGAAGACGGCGGAGCGCTGCTTTCTCTTGACGGAGAAGATATCGGATTTGTGATCGGTCACCGTGGAGAAACGCTGGATTCTCTGCAATACCTTGCAGGACTCGTTGCAAACCACGTTGGCAGCGAATATTTCCGCATTGCGCTGGATATCGGCAATTACCGCGAAAAGCGCCGCCAGACGCTGGAATCACTCGGTAAAAAAATGGCTGAAAAGAGCCTGAGAATCGGACGCAACACTTCGCTGGAGCCGATGAATCCATACGAACGGCGCATCATCCATACTGCTGTGCAGACTGTGGAGGGAGCAAAGTCCTGGTCTGAGGGCGAGGATTTGGAGCGTCATGTTGTGATTGGGCCGATTGCAGGCGAGAGAATACAGCGCCGCGGCAACGGAAATCGAAATTTCAGCGGAAACCGGAATTTCAATGGCAACAGGAACGACCAACAGCACAGGCCGCCATACCGTCAGCAGCAGAAACCGTATGGGAGAAACAGCCAGCCGTACCCGCCGAGAACCGGCGCGGCACCGCAGACGGAACAAGCCCCGCGGACGGAAGCAAAACCAAGGACCGAATCAAAAGGTTCGCTGTACGGAAAGATCGACCTGAAAAAGTAAACAGATTTAAGAGGGCGGTTCCGTTTGTGAATTGTCCTCTTTTTTTAGGGCATAGCCCTTTTCGAGCCTGCGTTTACCCGGCTTTTAAATATGGACGGATTACTGCCACAGGCCAGAAAAACGCTGTGCGTATGCCGAAAGGATAGGTTGTAAGGAAAATGGAACGCATAGTATATCATCCGTCCGGGGATACCATCGCGGCGATCTCAACGCCGCAGGCACCTGGGGCAATTGGAGTCATCCGCGTATCCGGTCCGCGTGCGAGAGAGGTGGTGGGAAAGGTTTTTGTCTCCGTTCACGGGAAATCACTGGAAGATATCCGCGGATACACCGCACTTTACGGCAGGGTTCGCGACAAGGACGGCGACATCGACGAGGCCGTAGCTCTGAATTTCCGAGCACCCGCGAGTTTTACCGGCGAAGATGTGGTGGAACTTTCATGCCACGGAGGCCTTTATGTGATGCGCCGTTTGCTCAAAGCGGTTCTGGAGGCAGGGGCTGTTGCTGCCGGGCCTGGCGAATTTACCCGCCGCGCGTTTATAAACGGAAAAATGGGGCTGACCGAAGCGGAGTCCGTCATGCAGATTGTCTGCGCGCAGGGAGGACAGGCGGCGAAAGCAGCTTTGGCCGGACGCGACGGCGCGTTGGAAAAGAAAATACGAGCTGTTCGGGATCGCCTGACTGGTGCGGCGGGACACCTTTCGGCTTGGGCCGATTATCCGGAGGACGATATTCCGCAGGTTACATCGGAAGAGCTGGAGGAAGGTCTTACCGCATCAAAAAGCGACCTGGAAACGCTGCTTCGGCAGTTTGAAGCGGGCCGGGCACTGCGCGAGGGTGTGGAAACGGCAATTGCCGGAAGGCCGAACGCGGGAAAATCTACACTGATGAATCTTCTAGCTGGATGCGAGCGCTCCATTGTCACGCAGTATGCCGGAACAACACGTGATATTGTTGAAGACACCGTTATCCTCGGAGGCGTTCCGCTGCGCCTTGCGGACACGGCGGGAATCCGGCAGACCGAAGACCCGGTGGAGAGCATTGGCGCATCACATAAAGGCCTCCGTGGCATGAAAGTTCCACCACATCTTCGCCGGTAAAGCTCGC
>DATALZ010000044.1:0-32459 GCA_036260805.1 Caproicibacter sp. | reverse complement strand
GGTGATCAATCCGGCACCAACTCCAAGGAACTTAAACTATGGTCAAGCGCAAAAATCAAACCTTCAGGCAAATGGTATGTATCTGCAGGCAAAGGAATGGGCGATGTTCTAACCATGACAAGTGAGATGAAGGGTTACACTCTGTCAGATAAAGCGACTTTCCTTTCCATGGAGAGCAAACTTAACCTTCAAATAGTACTTGAAAACGCTTCTAACCTTAAAAATCAATATACTATTATTGCTGTCAATCCCGCAAAGCATAATAACATTAACACGGCAGGCGCACAGGAGTTCATTAAATGGATGACATCGTCAAAAGGTTTGAAAATGATCTCTGAATATGGACAAAGCAAATACGGTACTCCGCTATTTACCGTCGACTATAAACCAACTGCAGCCGCAGGCAGTTCCGCAGCGGCATCAACCGGTAAATAGACACGCAAAACGAGTCTTTTTCTATGAAGTTTATAAGAATAAGTAGGTAATTATTATCATAATAAGCTTGTAGGAGGTTTGGTTTGAGCAGCATTTTGCATGCGTTTGAAGGTGCTTTTTCGCTAATAGTTTCTTTTAACCCTGATATATATGAAATTATTGGCCTCAGCATGGCAGTTACTACACTGAGCACAGTGATTGCTGCTCTTATCGGCCTCCCTATAGGTCTGTTCCTTTCCTGCAGAACTTTTTTTGGGAAAAAACTATTGGAAAACATAATTACAACTTTTATGGGACTTCCGCCAGTTGTCGTTGGCCTTGTAGTTTATTTATTTCTATCCAGCAATGGCCCTTTCGGTTCAATGAAATTGCTATACACGCCAACTGCCATGGTAATTGCGCAAATTATTATTGTTCTTCCGATTTTTACAGGTCTTACTATGGCGGCAGTCAAACTCAGATATACTCCCATTATGGAGACTTGCAAAGGACTCGGCATTGGAAAAGCAAAAACAGTTTTTCTGCTTTCCTATGAATGTCGCTATGCACTTGTAGCCGCACTGCTTGCCGGTTATGGGCGGGCTATGTCTGAAGTTGGAGCTGTCAATCTTGTAGGAGGAAATATTCTGCATAATACAAGAGTCATGACAACCGCGATTATGTTGGAAACCTCACAGGGGAATTTCAGCGATGCACTTGCCTTAGGTATTATTCTGCTTTCAATTTCATTTATCATTAACTGGGCATCCCATAGAATACAGAGGGAACCATGAATATTATTCTTAATAATATTACAAAAAAATATGGCTGCAGAACCGTACTTGATATTCCATCTCTAAAGTTTCAAAAAGGCAGAATTTATGCGCTTCTTGGTCCGAATGGTTCCGGAAAGTCAACGTTGCTTCGTTTGATTGCAGGTATAGAAGCGCCCGATTCCGGTGAAATTCTATATAACGGTCATAAAGGTTTTCTCTCAGGAGAAGTTGCTTACCAACCCCAAAATCCTTACGTTTTCGATTTTTCAGTGAGAAAAAACATTTTGCTCAGTGTGGGAAAGCAGCCATTTGATGAAACTGAAATTGAACAAGCTTTGGATAAGTTGGATATGAAAGATTTCAAAATGACTCGATCCACGCAGCTTTCGGGCGGCGAGGTACAGCGTATCGTTCTCGCAAGGACGCTTGCGAAAAGCAGCAAGACCGTTCTTCTTGATGAACCAACGTCAGCGGAAGATATTCGTGGTTCCTATCTCATCGAAAATTATATGCGAGAGACCTGCGACTGCAAAGAACCAGCTATTATTTTTTCTACACATGCACCTTCTCAGGCTCTTCGTATTGCAGATGAAGTAATTTTTCTTTGGAAAGGAAAAATTGCAGAACAGGGAAAGCCGGAAGATGTGCTTCACCGTCCCAAAAGTGAGGAAGTTTGCTCTTTCTTACGATACTGGAATTCCTGAATCGATTCTTGCAATTGACTGAATTGTCGCTTATTTTGGAAGCGAAAACAAAGTACCGCGGCATTGATAAAGGGCGTTCCGTGAAAAGGAACGTCCTTTATCAATGCCTGAAGTTGAAGATCAAATGATCAATGTAATTGCCGTTGCCAACCAGAAGGGCAACTTCGTGTAGTTTAAGAATCAATTCCGTATATTATTGGCAGGAAACTAATGTAAGCCATTAGCTTCCCGCCCTTTGTATGTATAATTCGTTCGATAAGATTTAGTAACATACTCGCAAAAACATTGACATACAAATTGAGTAGTGATACATTAAACAGTGTTCAATGTATTAACGCTGTGCGAAAGTGAGGTGTTCCTTATCGGTATCGCAGAAAGAAAAGAGCGGGATAAAGCTGAAATGCGCGAAAAGATTCTGGCCTCCGCACGTGAAATTGTAAAAAGCAGCGGTGTGGACGGGATTTCGATTCGAAAGATTGCCAACATGATTGAGTATTCCCCCGCCATCATCTACCACTATTTCAAGAACAAAGAGGAAATTATTGAAATACTGATTGAAGAAAGCTACCGCGAAATACTGCATGCTTTATCTCCCATGAAGTCACGTGACAAGACGGTTGAAGAAATGCTCAGAGAGAGCAGCAGAAATTTCATCACGCTGGCTGTTCAAATGGGCGACTCCTATAAGAGCATGATGCTCAATGATTCACCGGCCGTACTTTCACATACTTCCGTATTACAGCAGGGAGCTGCGTCGGAACGTCCGGCAATTGCACTGCTGTGCAAAACTCTGCAGGAATTTCCGGGCTTTTCCGCGACGGACGAAATGCAGGTGGAACTAACGGCTCAAATCATCTGGTCCGCCGCCTTTGGGCTTGCTTTACGGCTGATTATCGAACATGTCGACGAAGCACAGCAACAGCGGCTGATCGACCATACAGCGGATTTTGTTTTACACGCGTTGAAAGGTTTGGCTGAGCAGAATTAGGAGGGAACTGAATGAAATACCGGAGAAGCGTCGGCATACTCGTCATTTTCATTGTGGGTCTGTCTCTGCTTGCAGGAATAATCGGTATTCTATCAACAGGAGGTTCGGGAACGAACACTTTTTTGTCCCTTCACGGCGAAACAATTCATCTCTATGGCAAGGGTATTTACAAAAATGACTCGGTCGCATCAGCAGCGCAAGGGATTGCACAGGATTGGATTACCGTATTTCTCGGAGTTCCGCTTCTGGCTTTGTCGTGCTTTTTTTCGAGGAAAAACTCCCTGAAAGCAAGAATCGTGCTTGCCGGAACACTTGCGTATTTCCTCTACACCTACATGTCCTACTCCTTCCTTCTCATGTATAATCCTTTATTTCTTGTTTATGTAGCACTGATGTCAATGAGTTTCTTTGCCCTTGTTCTCGTCATGCTTTCTTTTGATCTGTCAACGCTTAAAAATGCCTTCAGCGATGATCTGCCTGTGAAAACAATCGGATTCCTTATCCTGGCCTTTGCATGTGCAATCACGCTCATGTGGCTGGGCCGCATTGTGCCGCCGCTGTTCACAGGGAGCGTGCCCGTCGGATTGGAGGACTATACAACGCTTGTCATACAGGCGATGGATTTAGGCTTTATAGTCCCAATTTCTATTTTGTCTGCCGTTTTACTGATGAAAAGAAGACCGATCGGATTACTGCTTTCTTCCGTTATGTGTATGAAAGGAGCGACTATGCTGACCGCTATTACGGCGATGGTGATTAGTCAAGCAATTGCCGGAGTTCAAATGTCAATTGCCGAAATGGTAGTTTTCCCAGTTGCTAATATTTTGGTCTTAGTCGGCGTATTTGTCTTTATGAAAAAGATAAGGGAACCGGCAAAATTCCCCCAAACCGCAGGATTGTGATACTGAAAGAAGGTAAATTTCTTATGAAAAGTATTATCATTTACGCTACTCGCTATGGCAGCGCCGCAGAAGTGGCAAAACGCATACAAAAAGGACTTGAGAGCGACTGCACGCTCGTGAATATCATGACGGAAAAGGTGCCATCGATTGATTCGTTTGACATGGTCATTCTTGGTGGCTCGATCTATATGGGCAAAGTCCAAAAAGAATTGACTTCATTTGTAAACGCAAACTTGAAACAACTGCTCTCAAAAAATGTGGGCCTGTTTCTCTGTGCCGGAACGCCCAAGCAGGAAGATCGTGACAAAGAACTGCAGGGAGCCTTTCCATCGGATCTGCTTGCTCATGCAGTCGCGAAAGATGTGCTCGGCTACGCATTCACATTTGAAAAAATGCGCTTCTTCGACAGGCTGATTATGAAAAAAATCAAAGGCGACGCCGTAAGTACCTCCGAATATTATGACAAGCGTATTTCTCTGTTTGTTAAAGCACTCTCTGCATAATGAGTATATCCTACTAGAAACGGAGGTATGTTTATTATGGAGCAAAAGAGGAAAGGCACATGGTGGAAAACTCTGCTTATCATAGTGTTCTGCGGCGCCATAGATATTGCCATTCATTCGCTGCAAAAAATAGATTTGGCACCGGGAGCACCAAGCTACTTCCGATCACGTGGCCTGTTCGTGCCCGCAGTTCTAGTATGGGAGTTGCTGGCTTTCAGTCTGTTTGCGGGAATTTTCTTATTGATTGAAACGAGGCTACCCGGGAAAAGGTGGCAGAAAGGTTTTTTATATGGCCTTTCTTTTGGAGCCATGTACCAGATTGGAATGTTTGAGTGTTCGCTTCTTCTTCACACAAAAGTGATCAATGAATTTCTTACAGGCTTAAGCGATTTCTTTCCCATTCTTCTTATGGGAATTTTACTTGGAATCTTCACCGCCCACAGCAACACTGTTCAGAGAAAAAGGACGCGCGGTTTGTCAATCTTGATTGTGGCCTTTTTCTATTTGGCCGGGCGCTATTTCAACTACGCATTTTTGCATATAAACTCCGCATATCGCAGCGAACCGCTCTGCACCTTCATGTGGACGCTCTGCATGGGGCTTTGGGTTGGGGCAATTTATTGGATGCTACAACCAGGGGTCAAGGGAAAATCGGCTCTTTCACGGTCGTTGTACTTTATTCTTGTAATTTACGGGCCAAATTGGATCATGAATCACTTGTTTATGCTGACGGTTTATGAAGTCTCGGCTGATTTAATTGTGCGGGTGATTTCTGACCTTGTCTTTGCTGCGCTCGGTGTTTTTGTAAGCGGTGAAGTGTTGAAAGAAAAGCAGCATTTGAAAGCTGAGGTTGGTTAATGAAAACAGACAAAGCCATGAACCTGCATATTACTGCAATGATGATAGTCGTTCTGAGCCTCGTAACGACTTTAACCGGGCTGTTTTACAGAACGGGTGAGAAAGCATACACTGTAAAGAACCAATATGGTGATGCAGTGAAGATTTGTGGAAATGGTCTTTACGAGCACGACTCGTATTTCATGGCAGCGATATTTAGGGGAACTGATTTCACAATTCTTTGCATTGCTATACCGCTGCTTATTCTGGCGCTTGTATTCGATATAACAAAACGCACGCTTAAAAGAAAGCTGTTTTTAACCTCGGTCATTTCACTGTTTACCTATTATTCGGCCAGTATCGCATTTGGGATAACCTACAATTTTTTGCATTTGGTCTATATTGCCTTGTTTTCCCTGAGTTTCTTTGGTCTTATTCTGGCTTTTGCGGACATAGATTCTTCCCTACTTGCCAAAAGTGTAATCGGAAAGCTCCCACGGAAAGGGATTAGCTTTTTTCTTGTTTTGACTGGTGTGGCCCTAATCATGGCATGGCTTCCCGATATCATCAACTCTTTGATTCAGCACCGGTCTTTACAGATGATCGAAGTATACACCACACAAATTACCTATGTACTAGACATGGGAATAGTAGGCCCAGCCGCACTGATCTGTCTGTTCCTGTTAAGGAGGCAAAACGGAACCGGGTATATTTTGCTTGCAATACTGCTGACAGTCTGTACGGTAATCGGCGTGATGCTTCCCATTCAAACCATATTTCAAATCGCCGCCGGAATTAGACTGCCAATGGGTGCAATCGTGACAAAGGTTTCGAGTTTTGTTGTTCTTGCGCTGTTTGCACTCTATTTTGATATCAAATTTTTCAAAAGCATACAAGTGCGTGCATAGCTCTATCTTTACAATCAGGAATAAAGGCACACAGGTAGGGGATTAAAGCAAATTAGCTTCGCATTATGAATAGTGAGTTATCCGAAGTTAGGTGCAAAAAAACGCTCAGCCCCAGTAAAAGAGCATGAGCGTTTCATAAAAACAAGGTTGCACATAACTTTGGATAATTCCATAGTACGAAACCGCCGTCTATGGGGAAATTATAATTTCTCTTCCTGCTTCTCAAATCCATTGTAAATTGGAAAAAGCGCTTAAAATCAGGGCTTTCAACGAATGGATAACGAAGAAATTATAATTTTTCATACAGCAAACAAGACTTCCACTGGTATCGTTCCGGCCGCTTTTCTTGAGAGACAACGTTGTTTATATTATGGTATAATTCTATCAACTGATGTAGTGTCTGTCAATACAACCGCCGCAAACATGCCGCCCCCGTAGCAGAATGTTTTTATGAGTATAAAAGCAAGTTACAGCTTTCGTGTTCCGAAAAAGTTCTCTGGGATAACCTTGGGATACATTTGGGATAACTCCCCGCAGAGAAAGGCAAATTTGCACGGACAGTTACAAAAGGCAAAGTACCACAAACCGCATAGCAACGCCATTTATTCGCATTCACGATGATTCAAAAAAGGCACCAACATGCGCTGGCAGTGTGGAGGTCAGCGGTTCGATCCCGCTATGCTCCACCATAACAAAACCCGCATGGCTCTAGGGCCTGCGGGCTTTTTGCTGTCAAAATAATACGGTATAATAGAAAAATGAGCGATTTTCCTATTTTATTTGACCTGAATCGATTTTATTTTCCATAAAGGTTGAACTTTTTGCAGTAATTTGTTAGACTTTTCATATACCTTTTATTCTGTAATTCAGCGCAAAGTATGGCTTCATTTTCTTTGTTAGGATATTGCTGAAAATGTAAAAGATAATAATCTAACGGAATGGGTGAAAATTATGAATGATGAATTTATATCGTTTACAATCGGAAAACAAAAGACAATCGCTTTGATAGCCCATGATGGAAAAAAGCGTGAATTGATCGAGTGGTGTGCTGAAAACCAGGAGATTCTCCGGAATCATTTTTTATGCGGTACTGGAACGACGGCAAGACTTGTTGCCGAAAAAACTGGGCTTCCCGTTAAGGCGTACAACAGCGGTCCTTTAGGGGGAGATCAGCAAATCGGAGCTAAGATTGTGGAAGGCAACATCAATTTTGTGATATTTTTTTCTGACCCACTGGAAGCACAGCCACATGACCCTGACGTTAAAGCTCTGCTGCGCATTGCCCAGGTCTACGACATTCCAATTGCAAACAACAGAGCCACGGCTGATTTTATGATTCATTCCACACTGATGAATCAGGAATATGAGCACAAAGTAATCAATTTCAAACAAAACGTCATTGACCGCGTGAATGATAAAAGTCAATTAATTAAATAAGGAAGCAAGAACATTATGATTTCTGTAAGAATTTTGATTGACAGCGTCCAAAAAGTAAAAGCTTTTTCTTCCATAGTTTCAAAAGAAAATGTAGATTGTGAACTTGTTCAGGGAGTCCATATTCTTGACGCGAAATCAATCATGGGAATTTTCAGTATGAAACTTGATGAGCCAATCCAGTTGAACATCGATTCTGATGATAAGGAAGTACTGGATCACCTAAAAGACTTCATTGTAAAAGAATCTTGAATCAATTGATAATCACCCGGTAAAAAACAAAGCGGTAACCTCTAAGCTAAGATTACTGTTTGCTTAGAGATTACCGCTTGTTAGTTTATTTGTACTGCAAAAAGGGAACAGTCTTCTGGACTGTTCCCTTTTTCCATATTTTTTAAGTTTCCTGACCCGCAAACTGGCTGTTATAAAGGTCGGCGTAGAATCCGCCTTTTTGGAGCAGCGACTGGTGCGTGCCCTTTTCGATAATTGTACCGTGATTCATGACAAGAATCATCTGGGCATCACGGATTGTGGACAGGCGATGGGCTATGACGAAATTCGTTCTTCCCTTCATCAGGGCACCCATGGCCTTTTGAATCAGAACTTCGGTACGGGTATCGACGTTGCTGGTCGCCTCATCAAGAATAAGGACAGTCGGATCTGCGAGAATCGCGCGCGCAATCGTGAGAAGCTGTTTCTGCCCCTGCGAAATATTGGATGCTTCTTCATTCAGAACCGTATGATAGCCATCCGGCAGACTGCGGATAAAGTGGTCGGCATGCGCCGCCTTTGCCGCTTTTATGATGTCTTCCTCAGCAGCACCCTCGCGGCCGTAGGCAATGTTATCCCTGATTGTGCCGTTGAACAGCCAGGTATCCTGAAGAACCATGCCGAACATTGTGCGCAGGCTTCCGCGGCGGAGCTTGCGGATATCCACGCCGTCAAACGTCAGCGAGCCGCCGCCTATTTCGTAGAAACGCATTAAAAGGTTCACAAGGGTTGTTTTTCCGGCGCCTGTCGGCCCAACGATTGCCACCGTATCGCCCTGTTTAATGTCGAGGTTCATGTCTTCCATCAGAGGGACGTTCTCACGGTAGCGGAACTGGACGTGGTCGAAACGGATGTTGCCTTTCGGATTCTCCAGAGCAACGGCGTCGTCGGCATCCGGAATCTGCTCATTTTCATCGAGCAATTCAAACACACGCTCCGCACAGGCGACTGTTGACTGAATGATATTTGCTATATTCGCCGTCATAATAATCGGCTGTGAGAAGGATTTTGAATAAGAGATAAACGACACGATGTCGCCAAGGTTCATATAGCTTTTGGTAACAAAAATTCCGCCTACAACGGCAATGAGCACATAGCCCACATTCCCGATGAAGTTCATGAGAGGCATCATAATTCCGGACATAAACTGGGCTTTCCAGCCAGAACCGTATAGGTTTTCGTTAATGGAACGGAATGTTTCCACTGAATCCTTCTCATGCCCATAAGCTTTTACAATAACATGACCTGTGAACATCTCTTCGGTATGACCGCTCAGACTTCCCAGATATTTCTGTTGTGAGGAATAATATTTCTGCGATCGCTTTGTAATAAACAAAGTTGCAATCATATAAAGCGGCAGGGTTGCGAGAACAATAAGTGTAAGAATCAAATTGATAGTAACCATCATCCATACATAGCCGATAATCTGAAAGAAAGATGTGATTACCTGTGTAAGACTTTGCTGAAGCGTAGACGAAACGGTATCGATATCGTTCGTCATACGGCTGAGAATATCGCCGTTTGAATGAGAATCGTAGTAACTGAGAGGGAGCTTTGCCAGTTTTTCGTTCACTTCGCGGCGGAGAACGGAAACGGTCTTCTGCGCAACGTCGGACATAATGAACTGCATTGCAAAAGTGGAAAGCGCACTGAGTCCATAAATAATCAGCAGCCATGCCAGCGTGTTCCAGATTACGCCAAATGGGATGGCGTCGCCGTATTTGCGCACATCACTGATACCTTTGTCGAGATCGGATTGAGACATGCTTGGCATTTTTTTCGTATACTCAGCGGGAAGCTTCTTGCTGAGGTCAAACATTTTCTGAATTGCGTCGGCTTTCTCACCGTTGGTCTTCAGCGTCTTTATATTTGGAATCGCGGCGATTTCTTTCAGAACATTGAACTGCTCCTGGGTCATCTTCCCTTTTTCAAGGACTGCTTTGGAAACTGCGGTTTTCGCCTGTGCTTCCGCCTGCTTTTTTGCAGAATTCATTTTCTCCTGCATGGCGGGCTGCTGTTTCACGAATGCAGCATCTACCGCAGCCTTTGCCTGCGTTTCTGCCGTTTTCTCTGCGGCGGCCAGCTGAGCCTGCATGGCGGACTGCTGTTTGGCGAAGCCTGTGTCTACCGCAGCCTTTGCCTGTGTCTCTGCCGTTTTCTTTGCGGCAGCAAACTGAGCCTGCATGGTGGACTGCTGTTTGGCAAAACCGGAATCTACCGCGGCCTTCGCCTGTGCTTCCGCTGTCTGCTTTACTGCTGCAAGCTGTTTTGCAAACTGGGCGTCCACCGCAGCCTTTGCCTGTGCTTCGGCATTTGCTTTCGCCTGCTCCAGCTGCGGGGTCATGGTCAAATTTGCAAATGCTGCATCCGCCTGCTGAACAGCGGCAGTGTAAGCCTGCTGCTTCTGGGCTGCCGTTGCTTCATTAAATTTCTGCACTGCAAGCTGATCCGCCTGCAGAACTGCGGCGGCATAAGCCTGCTGTTTTTTAGCAGCTATCGCCTCGTTGAATTTCTGTTCGGCTATGGAATCAGCCTTTTGCACAGCCTGTGCGTATGCCTGCTGTTTTTTAGCCGCTATTGTTTCGCTGAATTTCTGCTGGACAATCGCGTCTGCCTTTTTCGCTGCCTGCACGTATGCCTGCTGCTTCTGTGCTGCGACTGCTTCATTGAATTTTTTCTCAACAGCGGCATCTGCCTGTTTTAGTGCTCCGCTCTGGCCTTCATCCAGTTTTTTGAGCATATCGTTTATCTGTGGAATCAGTTTATCCTGTATTTTGGTTACCGAATTCACAGTGGATTTTGCAATGAAGCCATCGGTCAGCTGGTTGGTTGCGTCGCCGATGATTTTCGGAGCCTTGACGGTAAACACCGTGCTTGCGACTGCGAAGCAAAGGACGACTGCCAGTTTCGGCACCTGCGGTTTCAGGTAGCGAAGAAGCCGTCGAGCAGTACCTTTAAAATCTTTTGCTTTTTCGGCCGGACCACGGCCGCCGCCCATGGGACCGAAACCGCCATGCCTTTGCCCCATCGGCCCTTTTGCCTGATTTGTTTTTGTACTCATGCCATTTCCTCCTGCGACAGCTGCGATGACACAATCTCACGGTATACTTCGCAGGTGTCAAGCAATTCCCTGTGGGTGCCGATGCCGGCAATGCTGCCTTCATCCAAGACGATGATGCGGTCGGCATCCATTACGCTGCCTACTCTCTGTGCTACGATAATTACGGTTGCGTCGCGCGTCTCTTTGCGAAGGGCGGCGCGCAGCTTTGCGTCGGTTTTAAAATCCAGAGCGGAGAAGCTGTCGTCAAAAACATAAATTTCAGGGCGCCTCACCAGTGCGCGTGCAATGGAAAGCCTCTGTTTCTGTCCGCCGGAAAGATTGAGGCCGCCCTCCGACAGCATGGTGTCGAAACCTTCTTTCATATCGGTTATGAAGCCGTCGGCCTGCGCCACCTGGGACGCATGGAGAATTTCTTCATCATCCGCATCTTTTTTACCATAACGAAGGTTTTCTGTAATGGTTCCGGTAAACAGTACGGCTTTCTGCGGAACAAATCCAATTTTAGCACGGAGCTGTTCCTGCGGGATATCCCGCACATTAACGCCGTCAACCAGTACTTCGCCGTTTTCAACATCATAGAAACGAGGAATCAGGTTGATAAGCGATGTTTTTCCGCTTCCTGTTCCGCCAATGATGGCAGTGGTTTCTCCCGGCTTAACGCTGAAAGAAATGTTTTTCAAAGCAGGTTCTTCCGCGCCATGATAGCGGAAAGTTACATTATTAAAGGTTACATAGCCCTTTTCGGAATCGGCTGGGCTGGTATTGGCGGAATCAGTAATATCCGGCGCCGTTTCCAAAACTTCATTGATACGATCTGCAGCTGCCTGCGCACGCGGAATCATAATAAACATCATGGTCATCATGACAAGTGCAAACATGATCATCATCGCATACTGGAGAAACGCAACAAGAGCACCGAGATCCATCTCGCCGAGATCAATGCGCACGGCGCCGAACCAGAGAATACCGACCATCATCACGTTCATAATCATCATCATAACCGGCATCAGGAAGGCCATGATACGGTTTACTTTAATGTAGGTTCCCGTAAGGTCACCGTTGGCTTCTTCAAACTTGGCCTTTTCAAGATTTTCACGATTAAATGCGCGGATAACCCGGATTCCGGTGAGATTTTCACGCAGCACCAAATTCAGCTTATCGATCTTTTTCTGTACCTGTTTGAAAATCGGAATAACGAACTTGGCTACTAAGAGAATAATTGCCGCCACAAACGGCAGAGAGCCAACCAGCAGCAGGGTCAGCTTTTGATCTTTGGAATATGCAAGGATGATTCCGCCGACACACATAATCGGCGCGCGAAGCATCATATTCAGAATCATAACGGTAACCGTCTGAATCTGCACAATATCATTTGTTGTTCTGGTAATTAACGTAGATGAGCCAAATTGATCGAATTCACGAAGTGAAAAACTCTCAACGTGTTCGAAGATACTGTTGCGAAGGCTTTTGCCAAGCCCGATGGAAACCCTGGCGCTCAGCAGGCTGGCAATCACAGCGCAAACGGCTCCGCCGCCTGAAATCAACAGCATGAATATCCCTTCGCGAAGAATATAATTCACGTCTTCTTTCATGACGCCGCTGTCGATAATATCCGACATAATGGTGGGAAGGTAGAGATCTGACATTACCTGAAGAAAAACAAGAGCAATGATTCCAATCAAATGGAACATGTAAGGCTTCAGGTTCCGATATATTTTCAGCATGAAAACACCTCAGAGTGATATTGCAGCAGAATACTAAACTGCTGCGCATCAAATTTATTTGTTGGTTTTATCCGAATGGCAATGATTTTTATGCTGTTCGTAACAATAGAGATAAACTTCGTTCATTAAATCGGCCAGTGTGTTGCTCTTTTCGATTCCCAGATATGCAACTAGACCCCGCATTTCGGACTCATATTTTTCACGGAACTGCTTAGTCTGATTTTCGCCTTCTTCGCTGATGGTTATGCGGACAAAGCGCCGGTCGGATGGGTCGGTGGTACGTTTAATTAAATTGTTTTTTTCCAAAACCGACAATACCGAGTTTATGGATGGCGGTTTAATCCCCATACTGTCGCTCAGTTCTGTCGCGGTAACCCCACTGGCATGCTTTTTTTGCGCATGTTTTATTGCAAATAACAGCATCACGTCGCTGGGTCTCAGGCTGCAGGTTTCTTTTTTATTTCCGTTATAAGCTCTTTTCCCGTAATGGTATAAGAAGCGAAACTGTGCCAATGCACTTGATAATTTTTCCGTTGCCTTAACGTCTTCTTCTATTTGCACGATATGGCCTCCTTTCGCTTTCTTCCGGCTAACCGGGATTTTCACAAACTAAAAATCATTCCAGGCTTTGAATGCCCAGTGTGACAATTCGGAATCCTAATAGTTAGGTAACCTAATCATTCGATGTTCCTAAGTATATAATCAGATTGAGGAAATGTCAAGAAACAATCTTTATAAGAATGCCTTAACACCCGTTATAATTTCTGTAATAATTAATAGACTTTTTATGGCTGTTTTCAATATTAAAACCACAAACTGGAATAAAATGAACCTCTCCGCACCCAGCCGCAGAACATACTGTTTTTATACAGTTCTTTAAAAAATAAGCAAAAGAAAAGGACGATCGATTGATCGTCCTAAAAAGTTGCATATTCTGTTGCTAAATTGCTCTTCCGATTACTAATTATTATGACTTACAGGAGTTTACGATAAAGCGCTGCAATTTCCTCAACAGATGTGTCGCGCGGATTGCCCGGGCGGCATGCATCCGCATAAGCGCTTTCGCTTAAATACTGGATGTCCTCTTCTTTAACAATCTTCTTAAGATCAGCTGGAATGCCAACATCCATGGAAAGTTTCTTGACTGCATCACACGCTGCTTTGCGGTATTCATCCTGCGACATGTTGTCTACGCCTTCAACGCCCATGGCACGGGCAACCTCACGATACTTTTCACCGGTGCAAGGGGCATTATACTCCATGATGGTTGGGAGCAGAATTGCATTTGCAACACCATGCGGGGTGTCATATACGGCACCCAAGCTGTGTGCCATGCTGTGCACGATGCCCAGACCGACGTTGGAGAAACCCTGGCCTGCAATATATTGGGCCAACGCCATGCCTTCACGGCCTTCAGCAGTATTCGCAACAGCTCCGCGCAGATATTTGCTGATTAAACGAATAGCCTCAAGGTGGAACATATCGGTCATTTCCCAGGCACCCTTCGTAATATAGCCCTCAATAGCATGAGTCAGAGCATCCATTCCGGTAGCGGCTGTTAAACCTTTTGGCATACTGCTCATCATATCCGGGTCTACCACAGCGATTTCAGGAATATCGTTAGGGTCAACGCACACAAACTTACGCTTTTTCTGCACATCGGTGATGACATAATTAATAGTAACTTCCGCGGCGGTACCTGCCGTGGTTGGAACGGCGATAGTGAAAACCGCATGTTTTCTGGTGGGCGCTACACCTTCCAGACTGCGTACATCTGCAAACTGAGGGTTGTTATTAATTATACCCACGGCTTTAGCGGTATCCATGGATGAACCGCCGCCTATGGCAATGATGCAGTCCGCGCCGGAAGCTTTGAAAGCAGCTACACCGTGCTGCACGTTTTCGATTGTTGGATTCGGTTTGATCTCGCTGTAAATTTGATACGCAAAAGAAGCAGCATCCAGTAAGTCGGTAACTTTTTTCGTGACACTGAATTTAATCAGATCCGGGTCAGAGCAGACGAAAGCTTTTTTGTACCCACGTGCTGTCAGTTCGGGAACAATGTTATCAATAGCCCCTTTGCCATGGTAGGAAATGGTGTTAAGTACAATACGGTTTGCCATAAGAATCTTCTCCTTTTTATAACGACTAATACTTTTACAATATCTCACAAACAATTTTATTGTAACAATTTGCAAAACAAAAAATAGGACGCGGTTTGCAGAACCAGCGTCCTTATTTGCATATTGTTTGAAGTTATATATTGATAAAAATAATCAATTAGCAGAGCATACTCAAACAAAACTCAAAATAAAAACTACCTTTTTATAAAAATGTAAAGTGCTAATAATCTCTATGGCTTAATATAATTTTGCCGGGTACTATCTTGACTTTATCATTTCTTAAACATATTGAATATGCAGCATTTTTATTTATATAATATTGACAAAATTTTTATTTGATTTATACTATTAATAGTAAATATACCATGATTTAGCGTTATTTTATAACCCCAATGGGTATTTAAATCACTGCCGAAGAATTCACTGCTTCGGCCTTATATCTTTTCACGGAAGGAAGCAGATGTTATGAAACAGTATGCAATTGCAATCGCGCGCGGCTATGGAAGCGGCGGCAGAAGGATCGGCCAGAAACTTGCCGACAAACTGAATATCGATTTTGTTGACCGTGAACTTCTTCAGCTTGCGTCTATTGAAAGCGGTATTAATGAAGCATTGTTCGGCGAGGCAGACGAACGGGTTACAAAACCACTTTTACTTTTCAAGAGTAACCGGAAAAACCGCGTGGGCGACGTTCTGAGCCCGGAACAGAACGGTTTCATATCTGATCAGAACCTGTACAATTTTCAGGCCAAAGTTCTCCGCAGCCTGATCGAGAAAGAATCTTTCGTGGTCATGGGGCGGGCTGCGGATTTTATTCTGAAGGATTACCCCAACGTGCTGACTGTAAACATTCAGGCATCACATGAGTTTTGTGTAGAAGCAACAATGAAAAAAAACGGCCTGTCGGAAAAGGAAGCCGATCCGTTCGTGACAAAAACGGATCGCTATCGCGCTGACTTCTACAAATTCTATACCGGGAGAGACTGGAACGTTCCATCAAATTTTGACCTCTGCCTGAACAGCGAAAGGCTTGGCGATGACAACTGCATTAGGCTGATCATCGAAAGTGCAAAGCTGAAGTTTGGTTCTGACTTTACTTTTCAGCAAACAGATATCTGATATAAGCGCCTGCTTATGTCCCCCGCCGGCATGATTTTGCCCGCGGGGGTTTTTATTACAAGAAAAGCTGTATGACTTTTCCTGTTTCTATGGTATACTTGAATATATAAATGGAAGATAGGGTTGTTAATATGGAGCTATGGGACATTTACGATAAAAGCAGAATAAAGACAGGCAAAACCATCGAACGCGGCAAAGCACTTCCTGAAAACGGATACCATATGGTCGTACATATCTGCATTTTTAACACACAAGGAGAAATGTTAATTCAACAACGCCAGCCGTTTAAAGAAGGATGGTCAAATCTTTGGGATATTACCGTAGGCGGGAGTGCAATTGCAGGCGAAACGAGCAGTATGGCAGCCAAACGAGAGCTTTTTGAAGAAATCGGTTACAGATATGATTTCTCAAAAACACGTCCATCCTTAACAATAAACTTTGAAAATGGATTCGACGATTATTACCTGATTGAAAAAGATATTAATATTGATTCGCTGAAATTACAGTATGAAGAAGTCCAGCGTGTGAAATGGGCCTCAAAAGACGAGATTCTCAATATGATAAACACCGAAATCTTCATTCCGTATTATGAAAGCATGATTCAATTACTTTTCGATATGCATAAACATCTCGGTGCACACCGAGGAGAGTAACCTAGGAGAAAAGATCATGAAAACAATTGAGTGGCATAAACAGGGTCTCATTCCGGAATTACTATATTTTCAAAACGGCGGCACTTTTACCGGAAGCGTTAGCAACACCGGTATAAAAGAATTCCGATACAAACTTTCACCAAACGAAGAAAAAATTAAAGCGGAAGTATGGTACGGGCCATTCTGCTATGAAAAAAGTGAGATTCTGGATCAATCCGAGTTTTCGATGGATGAAGAAGGCAGATCACAGATGCTGGACTGGCTGAAAGAAAAATATGAAACGATGAGCCAGTAAAGCAGACTAAGCTGCTTTACTGGCTCAGTTTTTTTAGCAGTCCAAAATAAAAATTGAAGAAGAATTTCAACGATTCAGCAACTGCTTGTGGTACGCTTTGATCTCAGCTGTGAGTTCCGGATTCTCAAGAAGATCCAGCGCAGTCAAAGATAAAAGCTTCGCACCGCGTACAATGGAATTTAACGCATAATCTTTCACGCACCCGTCTCGGAAAGCAATTGAGTGCGCAGGTGCATTTTCCTCCAAAGACTTTAATGAAACATGAAGAGTCGGTACTGCATGAGAAACATTGCCGGCATCTGTTGTGGGGAACTGGGTAATCTCAGAAAGCTGCTCGCCCAGTTCGTCTGCGTGCTTTTTAAAGACTGCGTCCAGTTTCACATTCGGAATCAGATCATCAATTTTGTTCTGGAAGAACGAAACTTTCCACGTTGCGCCGGTCATGGATGCAGCGCCTGCCGCGATATTCTGAATCTTCCTGTTCACCGCATCCACCTGTGCGCGTGTTTCAGCCCGGATGAAGAAACGCCCGCGGCTGTAATCCGGCACAATATTCGGGGCACTGCCGCCATTAACAACAATTCCGTGAACTTGAACGTCTTTCGGCAGATGCTGCCGCAGAGCATTGATACCGTTATAAGTCAGAATTAACGCGTCAAGGGCATTGATTCCCTGCTCCGGTGCAGTGCTGGCATGAGCAGCCTTCCCCCAGAATTCAATATCAATCGGGTCCAGGGCAAGTGTGCGTGGCGTCAGAGTGTTCACAACTGCCGGATGGGCTTCCAGCGCTGCGTCCACGTCTTTGAAATAACCTTCGCGTACAAAACTTTCCTTTGCGCTGCCCTGCTCGCCTCCCTCTTCACCGGGAGTTCCGTAAACGCGGACTTCCCCGCCCACTTCATCCAAAACCTGAGAAACAGCAATTGCTGAAAATGCGGCAATTGTGCCAATCAAATTATGGCCGCAGCCGTGGCCAAGATTTGGCAGAGCATCATATTCCGCCAGAAAAGCAACTGTGGGGCCTGGTTTTTTCGAACTGCAGGAAGCGGAAAAACCTGTTCTGTGGCCTGCCGCGTTCTCTTCAACATGGAAACCGCGGCTGCTTAGGATTTCTGATAGTAATTTGCATGCATAAAACTCATAGTTCGAAACTTCCGGATGTGCATGAATCTGTTTTGCTGCATCCTGAAATTCTTTTTGATTTTCTTCTATGTATTTTATAATCTGTGCCTGATGATCAGACATGATGATTCCGCCTCCGTTTTATTTTATGAATACGGGAAAGCTCAGCATTTCTTTAAAAGGTTTCTTACCACACAGCAATGGCGGCGCCTTTGTAGATTTCGTCAATGATTTTTTTGGTTTCGTCTGTCTGGTAAACTTCAATCAGCTTTTTGAACGCAGGTTTGTCTTTGTCTTCTGGACGAACTGCAATGATATTAAAGTAGTTCTTCGCGGTTTCACCCTTGGAACTTTCACGGACAATTGCGTCTTTCGCCGGATTCAGGCCTGCATCGGTTGCAGCACCGGTATTAATAGCAGCCAGATCGACATCGCCGAGGGAGCGCGGAATCTGAACGGATTCCATTGAAACAAACTGCAGATTTTTCGGGTTGCTTGCAATATTCTTTGTAGTCGGGGTCACATTGTCTTTGCCATCAAGCTTGATAAGGCCTGCTGACTGAAGCAGGATCAGAGCTCTGCCGCCGTTCGTCGCATCGTTCGGGATTGCAACTTTTGCGTTGGCCGGAGTTTTGGAAAGATCTTTGATTTTCTGAGAATAAATGCCCATCGGTGCAATGAACGTATAACCAAGCGATACCAGATTCAAATTGTGCTGTTTGATAAATGTTTTAAAGTAGATTTCCGTCTGGAATGCATTCAGGTCAATTTCCTTATCGGCCAGCGCCTGGTTCGGTTTAATGTAATCGGCAAAGCTGACGGGTTCCAGAGTGATGTTGTACTGTTTGAGCCGCTTGTTCAGACTATCCCAAAGACGGAAGTCGGTGCCGTTTACGCCTACTTTAAGGGTGACGGGCTGTGAAAAATCACCGGCGGCTGAGGATGCTGCTGCGGAACCAGCAGAGGAACCGGCTGCGGAACCGGCACTTTGCGCAGCAGAAGAAGCTGAATTTGAGGATGCGCATGCTGTGGCGCTTACCGCCAGAGCAGCTGCGAGGAAGAGTGATACTAACTTTTTCATAAAATTTTTCTCCTTTATAATGTTATTATTTTAATGGCTGAGCTTACGATAAATGAAATCGCCGATACCCTGAATCAGGTAAACAATGGCGACAATGATAATGATGGTAACTACCATGATATCGGTCTTGAAATACTGGTACCCGTAACGGATTGCAAAATCACCAAGCCCGCCGCCGCCGACCGTACCTGTGATTGCGGAAAAACCAATGAGGCTGATAAGCGAAATGGTGATGGCAAGAACAATATCTTTTCGGCCTTCCACAAGAATCACTTTAAAGATGATTTTCATCGGTGAAAATCCCATGGACTGGTACGCTTCAATGACGCCCATATCCACCTTTACCAGCGCAATTTCAATCTGCCGCGCGATGAACGGTACGCACGCGATTACGAGCGGGACAATCGCGCCTTTTACACCGATGGTGGTTCCCACAATCAGCCGGGTAAAACCCGGAATTGCCGCAATTAAAATAACAAACGGCAGGGAACGCAGTGTGTTGATGATTTTGGAAAGAACCGAGTAAAAAACTTTGTTGGCCAGAATATGACCTTCCGACGTAACAGTCAGCGCAA
Organism: Caproicibacter sp.; assembly: GCA_036260805.1. Taxonomy (GTDB): domain Bacteria; phylum Bacillota; class Clostridia; order Oscillospirales; family Acutalibacteraceae; genus Thermocaproicibacter. Next base: position 12,970 of record DATALZ010000044.1, on the reverse strand, counting down.
CACCAATCGGGATTCCGATGACTGCGGAAAACAACCCGGAGACAAACACCATGATGAGCGTTTCCTGCAGCGCCTTTATCATATCCGGAAAAAATTCGATTACGTTCGGCATCAGGTTACTGAGCATCTCGGAACACCTCCACTTTTGTATTTAAGGATTTGTAATAATCAATTGCCGCCTGAATATCCTCATCTTTCCCGAGAAATTCCACAAGCAGGCTTCCAACCACCGTGTTATGCAGAGTTTCAATATTGCCAAAAAGGATATTGACCGTTACATGGTACTGTGTCGCCAGGTAGGAAAGGATGGGTTCATGGGTGACCGTTCCGAAAAAGCTCAATTTGTAAATTGTGCCTTTGAACTGGCTTAGATTTTTTTCTATGGATTCGCTTCCTATGGAATGCGAGACAAATTCTTTTCCGATTCGGCTCTGCGGATTCGTAAAGATATCCACAATGTCGCCCTGCTCCACAATTTTGCCGTTCTCCATAATAGCCGCTTTATTGCAGATGCTTTTTACAACTTCCATCTGGTGCGTAATAATTACAATTGTAAGGCCGAGTTTGTCATGAATTTCCCGCAGGAGCTGCAAAATAGACTGCGTGGTATTCGGGTCGAGAGCCGAGGTTGCCTCGTCACACAGAAGGATCTGCGGGTTACTGCTCAAAGCTCTGGCGATGGCGACGCGCTGTTTCTGTCCGCCGCTGAGCTGGTTGGGGTAGGCATTCTTTTTGTCCGTCAGGCCGACGAGATTTAGCAATTCATCCACCTTCTCGTTGATTTTTGCCTTGGGGACTTTCCTGTTTTTCAGCGGCGCCGCAATGTTGTTGTAAACGTTGATGCTGTTCATCAGGTTGAATTGCTGAAAGATCATCCCGATATTGCTGCGGATTTCACGCAGCCGGCGGTCTGAAACATCCAGCAGGTTCACATTGTTGACCGTCACCGTGCCGGAATCCGGTTTTTCCAGCAGATTGATAATGCGGATCAGCGTGCTCTTTCCGGCACCGCTGTAACCGATCACTCCAAAAATGTCGCCCTGATCAATCTCAAGGTTGATGTTCTGCAGTGCCTTTACTTCTTTGTCTTTTGTGTGGAATGTTTTATTAATATTTTTCAGGCTGATCACTTTGGAGCCACCCTTTCCAATAGATTGCCGCTCTTTTCCGGAAGAAGCTGATAGAATAAACGCTCAAGGCGGTAAATCTCTTTTTGTTCTTTACCGCTGAATCCGAACCGGTTTGTTCCTTCTCTCAGTTCCGCTGTTAATTTAAAAAAGTCAAGAAGACGGAAATCCTTGCAGACTCCGGATTCATACTTTTTCAGGGTATAGATTGGATAAATCTTCAGACTTTCGATAACAGTTGCTTTCTTGCCGTTCATTGTTCCTTTGGCAAAAACAATTTTCAGGAGGATGCTGGTACGGCAGTTCTTCGTGTTGAAATCCGAAACCAGATTCCCGAGCGAGTAGGCGATTAAGCCGTCTTTTTCTTCGCCGGATACCGGGTCGGTAAAATGATATTTTTCCAGCGGCTGAATCACATGAGCGTGGTTCCCCAGGATCACATCCGCGCCTGTTTCTTTCAATACCCTGTGCCCCATATGGATTACGTTTGAAACCGGGTACGACTCAAATTCCAGGCTCCAGTGGAGACACGCAATGACGATATCGGCTCCCTTGTGTCTTGCGGTAAGAACGTGCTGCCGAATCAGAGAAATATCGGAATCCGGTTTGTTCAGCCTTATGTAGTTCGTCAGGTAGTCTTTGCCGTCCGGAATTGTTTTGCCGTTTAGGGAAAAGGTATAGGATACGAACGCGATCTTAATCCCGTTCTTCTCGATTATCGGGATTTCGTCTCTTTCATCCTTCGTCCTCGCCGTACCCACGTGGGGGTAACCCTGCGCATCCAGAAAATTCAGTGTTTCGATTAACCCAGATTCCCCAGCGTCGAGGCAATGGTTATTTGCCGTTGAAAAAAAGGTGATCCCTTTTCCGCCATTCACAAACCGCCGAAACATCTCTGCTGTTCCGTTTAAAGTAGGTGCATCTTTAATACCGCTTTTGGGTGCGTTCCCCACCTGCTGAGAGATTGCAAACGGAGTTTCCAGATTTGCATAAACCGTGTCCGCATTGAAATAGAATTTCTGAATATCATCCCAAAGATGTTCCGTAGTCTGCGGTGTAATTTCGCTTCCCGGAAGAAGATCACCGCCCGCTGTCAGAACAAATTCGCTTTCTTTCTGAAAACCGTCCGGCAGAAACGACAATTCCTGCTGCCGGAAAAAGTGTTCAATTTCTTTCCCCTTTTCTGCTTTTTCAATCTGGCGGATGTAATATTTGAACTTCCACCAATCAAACTCCCCCGCAGCAAGGCAATTAAAGTTGCCTTCCACCGGCTGGGAATAACGATACCGATCCCCGGCGAGAAGTGCCTTAATTCGGAGTCTCAATCGTTCCGGATTCCACCCTGGCATTTACGCCATCTCCTCATTCGCATTTTTTGCGTCAGCCCTTTGCTTCCCCAATAGAGATAAAAAAGCCGGCAGACTTTTGGCCTGTCGGCTTTCCTTTCGTATTTTTGCAGAAACACAGGTTACAGCAAAAGGAAGCATCGGCCATGATTGATTTTTGGCATGATAAGGCACATGGTGCCGCACATCGCACACATCATGGAATCCATCCTGAAGCTGTTGAAAGAATTCGTTTTCATAGCCGATTTCTCCTTCCATAATATAGTTTTAATATATGTTTTATATTAGTATAGTATACCTATCTGCTTTATTTGTCAACTGCCAATTGTAAATTTACTGAAGTTCTTTTGGAACATACCAGAGACCTTTGTTATTTTTTTTCAAATACGCTTTGAATTCATCCGAATGATAGGCGGCGACAATATCTTTCGCCCATTTGGCGTCTTTGTTTTCCGCCTTGACGACAACCTGCAAAATCAGATGATCCAGAATATCTTCCTGAAGAAGGGCCGTGGAAGCATCAATTTTTGCGTTGTATACAACACTGCCTGTGATGGCTACGTAATCAAAATCTCCCATGGAGCGCGGAATATTCAGAGATTTCATTTCTACAAAGGACAGATTGTATTTGTTTTCAGCAATATCATTCTGCGTTACTTTTGAGGGGTCAACAGAGGGCTTAAATTTAATCCAACCGGCTTTTTGAAGAAGCACATAGGCTCTGGCGGTATTCGATGCATCGTTAGGAACCGCTATTACCGCACCCTTCTTAATTTCACTGAGTGATTTGTGTTTGCTGGAATAAATACCCGCCGGTACGGTTGGAATTGGGCTTATGGGAGTAAGATCTCCCTTCTGTGATTTGTTGAAATTCTCCGCGTATGCAGTGTGCTGCTCCACATTGAAATCAATTTCTCCATTATTGAGTGCCGTATCGTTTTGAAGAAGGTCGGAAAATTCAACAGCCTGAAGCTGATAGCCTTCCTTTTCCAGAATCGGTTTCACAGCATCTTCAAACAGGATTGTATAAGGGCCCTGCGATTTTCCGTATTTCAGAACTTTTTTACTGGAAGATACAGCCGATGACTGATTGGAGGCTGCCGCGGATTGAGCCGCTGCGCTGGACTGTTGTGCTGCCACGTTTTCTCCCGGAGCAGAGCACCCTGTAAAAGCGATGGACGCTGCCGCAATGAAACTTAAAATTGCTAATTGCTTCTTCATAATTACTATCTCTCCTCTTAATTGTGTGTACGGACTTTTCTTGAAAAATGATTTCCAAGGGACTGAATCAGCTGGACAAACAAAATCAGAACTATTACCGTTGCGGTCATCAGCGGCGTATTGAACCGCTCATATCCATAAGTGAGGGCAAGGTCGCCGACGCCCCCCCGCGCCGATTGCTCCAGCCATAGCGGTTACTCCGAGCAGACCGATGGTTCCTGTCGTCAGGGAAAGGATGAGCGATGGCAGTGCTTCCGGAAGAAGAAAATGCCAGATAATCTGAACTGTGGAAGCTCCCATAGCCTCGGCTGCTTCTATAATGCCTGAATCGACTTCCAGAAGTGAACTTTCCACCAGCCTTGCCAGATACGGACTGATATAGAACACCAGAGGCACCAGTGCCGCCCGAGTGCCAATGGTCGTGCTGACGATTGCTTTTGTCAGCGGCATAATAAACACCAGCAAAATGATAAACGGAACCGAGCGGACAATATTGATCAGGTAATTCAGGAGACGAAACGCCGCCTGATTCCCAAGAACTCCGTTTTTCCTCGTCAAAACCAGCAGGATACCAAGTGGGACGCCAATCAGCGCGCCAATGAGCAGTGCCCAGAAAAGCATATAAAGAGTCTGTTCCGCAGCCAATAAAAGCTTTGCCGAGGAAATATCGAGATAATTTTCAAGCAAACTCTCCATTATTCTAATGTCACCTTCTTAACTTCCACACCGGTTTCCCGGATATGTTTTTCCGCTTTTTCGATCTCCTCTTCCGGCCCGGTAAGCCGGATTACCAGAATACTGAGAACCGTTCCCTGCAGTTCGCTCACCGTGGCAAACAGAATGGTCGTATCCACATTAAAGTTTTTATTGATGCGCGAAAGCAAGGAATCTTGCGCGTTTTCTCCGGAAAATTTCAGGCGGAGAATTTCACCCTGCCTGTCGTCCTTTCGAATCGTCTCGCGGATGCTTTCGGGAACGGTATCGTCGATTACCGTTTTCACAAAATCCTTGGTAATATCGTTTTGGGGATTGCCGAAAACATCGAGTACATCGCCCTGCTCCACAACCTCACCGTTTTCCATGACAGCCACCCGGCTGCAAATTTCCTTGATGACATTCATCTGGTGGGTTATAAGCAGGATGGTGACGCCCAGTTCCCGGTTGATTTTTTGCAGCAGTTCCAAAATGGATTCCGTTGTTTTTGGGTCGAGCGCGCTTGTAGCTTCGTCGCAGAGCAGGATGGACGGATTGGTGGCAAGCGCCCTCGCAATGCCAACACGCTGTTTCTGACCGCCGGAAAGATTTTCGGCGTAAGTATCCTTTTTATCTTCAAGCTCTACAAATTTTAAAAGCTCATCCACACGCTTTTCAATTTCTGCTTTCGGCTTTTTCTCCAGAATCAGTGGAATCGCAACATTCTGCCGGACGGTTTTGGAATTCAGCAGGTTGAACTGCTGGAATACCATGCCGATGTCTTTGCGAATCCCGCGCAGCTTACTTTTCGGCAGCGTGGTTATGTCCGTTCCATTGATGATAACTTTCCCGGAATCCGGTTTTTCGAGAAGGTTTACCGTGCGGATCAGAGTTGATTTTCCCGCACCGCTGAAGCCGATTACACCAAAAATATCTCCGTCGTTTACTTTCATGGAGACATTTTTCAGTGCTTCCACGTTTCCGGATTTTCCTGGAAATGTTTTGCTTACATTTTGAATCTCAATCATACCGGTGCCCCGCTTTTCAAAGCATTTATAGCCTTTTCAGCAAGGGATGCGATATAATAAGACGCGGCTGGCAGCGCTTTCGGGTCAACGTGGAATTTCGGGTTGTGGTTCGGCTCCGAATCCCCTGTGCCGATCTGGATATACACTCCGCGCAGATTCTGCTGGTAAAACGCGAAATCCTCGCCGCCGAGCGATGGAATGGCGGGAATTACATTGAGTCCGCTTTCCTTCGCGACGTCCTCTGCAAAGGATACCCATTTGGGGTCGTTGTCGGTAGCAGGGGGGCCGGAAATCCAACGGAAATCCGATTTCGCGCCGAAAGCTTTCGCAATATTTTCTGCGAGTTCCTTTAATCTTTGCGGAACCAGCTGCCGGTCGTCTTTTTGAAGAGTGCGGACAGTTCCTTCCAAAATGGCTTCTGATGGAATTACGTTCCAGGTGTTGCCGGAGGAGACATGTGTAATGCTTACAAGAGTCTGGTGGAACGGGTTTGCATTCCGGCTGACAATGGTCTGTGCGGAGGAAATGAACTGGGCGGCCGTTACAATCGGATCAATTGTGTCCTGCGGATGCGCGGCATGGCCACCCTTGCCAGTAAAGGTAACTTCAAACCGGTCGACTGCCGCAGTCATTGCTCCGGGTGAAAACACTACCGTTCCAACCGGAACATTGGGAATCACATGGATTCCGAAGATTGCCTGAACATCATCCAGCACACCGCTTTCGGTTATTTTTAAAGCCCCGAGGGATGATTCCTCACCGGGCTGAAAAATAATCTTTACGGTTCCCTGCAATTCTTTTTCTCGCTGTTTCAGCAAAAGAGCTGTACCAAGAATCGCGGTAGTATGAAAATCATGGCCGCAGGCATGCATCTTACCGCCATCCTCCGATTTGTAAGGTAAATCCGTCTGTTCCTGAATCGGCAGCGCATCAATATCGCAGCGGACTGCAACCGTGGGGCCGGGCTGAGAACCTTTTACCTGTGCAACAAGTCCGGTCTCAAGCGGCAGATTCAATATTTCAACATCCGCTGCGGTTAAAAGCTCGCGGATTTTTTTCGTAGTTTCAAATTCCTGAAAAGAGAGTTCCGGGTTCCGATGAAACCATTGAAAGGTTTGCAGAAGTTTTGTTTCGTCCAATTCCGGTTTGTTTGTGTTCATATGTTGAAGTCCTCCATTCATATAAGCGCGAAAAAGGCATAAAAAAAGCCGGCAGATTTGCGACCTGTCAGCCTTTCATGATTCTTCCGTAATTTGTATTTACAAAAGCAGAAAGGTTCGGTCCTGTTCCATTTTTGGCATACAGCAGCACATCATCTTTCTACAGTTCACACGGCTGATCTTTCTCATGACAGGCGCCCCTTTCTTAATTATAGTATTTATATATGTATTGTTTACATATATACTATACTGGTTACTCTCTCTTGTCAAGTCTTTTTCCATTTTTTAAGCCCTGAAAGTTTTTCAACTTCAGGGCTTCGTGTCTGATTATTCAAATTTCATGTGATTGATGTTAATCCAGGTAAGGGAATTGTTCAGCCGCATCAGTACTCTGCTCAACATCCCCCAGGACGGAAAAATTTTTGTCTTATAACCGATAGGGTAATTTTCCAGCATTTTCAGCCCCAGGCCCCAGTTTTCCAGCTTGGCTGCCTTACGGACGCCCCATTTCATTTCTGCGCCATCAATTCCGGATTTTCTTACCATTCGGCTCGCAAAACGGACACCCGCTGGAGCGATCGAATCAAAGATTACCTCCGCGTTCGGAAAATGCCTGCCAACCATTGAGAAAAACTCCCGGACTTTCTCTTCATCAAAATACATCAGAACTCCACCCAATAGGAATAAGATTCCATCAGTCGGCCGCTCGATATCATCCAGAAAACTCGGGTCGAACATTGATTTCGGAATAGCCCCCTCTTCCCTGCTTTCCGGCATCAAAGTACCGCGCAGGCGCATGACCTGCGGAACGTCCAGATTGTACCATTTGATTTTTCCATTGTTCACACGGTTGAACGTTGTGTCCAGCCCCGCGCCGATATTCACTATGGCAGCCCTTGGGTGCTGCTGAATAAAGTCCCGGATAATGGAGTCGAACTCTCTGGCACGCAGGGCAAGCGCAAGGATTTGGAACTGCCTGAACTGGCTGCGGAATTTTGAGAAATCATAGTCGATTCGGTCTACCAACTCCGCAGATTTGCGGTCCCTTAAAACCGGCTCTTTCATTTTCGCTTCTTCAGCGCGCCCCCAAAGCGGAAGCAGAAGGGTCTCATTAACATTTTGAAGGTCCACTTTAATTTTCATGCTGCTTTCCATACAACTCACCTCATAAATATCAGGCGTAGATATGTTTACTGAAATAGCGGTCACCGCGGTCAGGTAAAATGACAACAAGATTGCTGCCTTTCGGGGCATCCTGCGCTGCTCTTCTGGCAGCCGAGAGCGCTGCGCCGGACGAAGTCCCCGCAAGAATCCCTTCTTCCGATGCGAGCAGGCGTAGTTCCTCAACGGCTTCTTCATCTGTGATTTTATAAACCTGATTCACAAGGGACATATCCATCGTTCCCGGCATGAAGGTATTGCCGATGCCCTCAATTGCATAGCAGCCAGGCTCTCCCCCTCCCATTGTGGAACCAATTGGGTCGGCCATAACGACTTTCAGGGTAGACGTCTTCTCTTTCAGAAATTTTGCCGCACCTGAGAGTGTTCCGCCGCTTCCCGCCCCGGCAACCAGATAATCCACTTTTCCGTCAAGGTCGTCGAAAATTTCCGGGCCGGTTGTGCGGTAGTGTGCAAGCGGATTTGCCGGATTTTCGAACTGGCTTAGAGTTACCGGGTGCTCAACCTGCTTTTTCAGTTCTTCCACTTTCTCGATTGCGCCCTGCATTCCCTTTTCCAATGGGGTGTGAATAATCTCCGCGCCGTATGCTTTCATGATCGTCTGTTTCTCTTCCGAAAACTTCTCCGGTACGGCAAAAATCACGCGGTAACCTTTACCGAGCGCCGCAAGTGCAATGCCGATTCCAGCGTTGCCTGCCGTCGCTTCCAAAATGGTATATCCGGGCTTTAATACACCGCGCTCTTCCGCATCTTTGACCAGCGAGGTTCCCATGCGGTCCTTGACGCTTCCGCCAGGGTTATACAGTTCCAGCTTAGCAAAGACGTTTCTGCCCGCTGCGAAATCCATATGGTTCAGTTTTACAAGCGGCGTATGGCCGATCAGTTCACGCACATCGTTGTAATATTTCATAAGTATCGTTCCCTTCTTAACCGATTGATTTTTCAAAGGCCTGCGTTAGGTCGTTCAAAAGGTCCTGTTTATCCTCAATTCCAACCGAAAGGCGGATTAAGTTATCTACAATGCCGACTTTCTGCCGAATTTCACGCGGAATGGACGCGTGCGTCATACTCGCGGGATGGCAGACCAGAGATTCCACACCGCCGAGACTTTCGGCAAGAGCGATAAGCTTTACATTTTGGAAGAACTTGTGAATATCGTACTTGTCGGAGAGCACGAATGAGATCATTGCTCCTGCTCCTGACGCCTGTTTTTTCTGAATTTCATAACCCGGAAAATCCTCAAAACCCGGATAATAAACTTTCGTAACACCTTCGTGATTCCTGAGAAAATCGGCCAGAAACGCTGCATTCTCCAAGTGACGGTCCATCCTGACGGAAAGCGTTTTTATGCCGCGGATTAAAAGCCAGGAATCAAACGGCCCAAGAACTCCGCCAGTGGCGTTCTGAATAAAGCCAAGACGATTTGCCGTTTCTTCATCCTTTGTTACAGCCAGGCCGGCAACAAGATCGCTGTGCCCGCCGAGGTATTTCGTAGCGCTGTGAACAACAATATCCGCGCCAAGTTTCAGGGGCTGCTGCAAGGTATGGCGTCATAAATGTGTTGTCGACGACTACTTTCAGGCCATGCTGATGAGCGATCTGCGAAGCTGCGGAGATATTCGTTATGGTCAGCAGAGGGTTTGCGGGACTTTCGAGCATCAACGCTTTTACATTTCCAGTAATCCTGCTTTCGAGAAGATTTAAATTCGACGTATCTACAATCTCGTAGGACAGTCCGAAGTTCCGGAATACCTTGTCGAGCACACGGAACGTGCCGCCGTAGACGTTGCTGGAAATAATGATTTTATCCCCGCTTTGAAACAGTGACAAAATCGCCGTGATTGCCGCCATTCCGGAACCGAACGCGAAACCTGCCGTGCCGCCTTCCAGTTCTGCAATCAGTTTTTCCAGCGACTCCCGCGTCGGGTTGCCCGTTCGGGAATATTCGTACCCACTGTTTTCTCCCAGTCCCTGCTGGCGGTAAGTGGAAGTCTGGTAGATTGGGACGCTGACGGCGCCGGTGCGCACATCCCCGTCGATTCCTCCGTGAATTAAAGTTGTTGTGAAGCCTTCCTGCATTTAATTCAGTCCTTTCAAAAAATATACTATATTTGTCCATATTGAAATTAAGCATAAAACTTGCCGGGCAGCAATTTTTATCCCGGCCATCTGGCAGTAAAACTGCGACTACCTTAGAATTTTCATACGAAGTGTTTATAGCAGGCACTCCTCGAGAGAAATATTTACGCCATATTCTCCCTGCACGGATTTTAAATCATTCCAAACTCCCTCACCTAACTCAATTCCGCACTTGAGGCTTTTTTCTTTTACTAAAAACTCTTTTTCACCCGGCATATAGATTTTTTCAGATGAGACTCTTATGGGCGATGTTTTCAATCGCTCAATCATACAATCAACAGATTCTTTGAAGATTTGCAATTCCTGAATTTGCCTGACGTCGATCGCACAAAAGGAAAAACCAACCTGATCGGGAAATTCCAGAATCTTCCCATTCACAGAATTTTCCGAAACGGCAGCTCCGCTCAGCAAACCGCAGAGAATATAAATCAAAACTGAAATATCGGAACCTTTATAACTGCCGAAAGGCAATAATGTCCCCCCTATGGCAGCAGCAGGATCTGTTGTATTATTCCCGTCGGAGTCAACTGCCCAACTGGCGGGAATCTTCCGGCCTTCGCGAAGCGCGAAGAATATTTTGTTAAACGCAGCCTCGCTAGTGGCTCCATCATATACGACAGGATACGAGCTGCCCGCAGGTACCGCCATGCAAAACGGATTGGTGCCAAGTTCGCGGGAACGCCCGCCATAAACAGAAACCAGACGCGGAGAGGTGCAGGCTGCTATGCCGATCATGTCTTGCTTCAAAGCCATCATTGCATAATAGGCCGCCATGCCGAAATGCGTCCCGTTTTTCACCGTCGCAATAGCCGCGCCAGACAGCTTTGCCTTTTCAATGCACCCTTCCATGGCCCAGGTTCCGGTAACGGAGCCTGGGCCATTATCTCCATCTATGACCAGTAAAGCGTCGCTTTCCCGCAGAATGCTGATCTTAGGGCTGCGGTTTATTTTTCCTTCCGTAATTTGTTTTAAGTAATTTTTTATCTGAACTAATCCGTGCGACCGGACTCCTCTTAACTCCGCCTGCAAAAGATTATCAGCAATTCTAAAAGAATATTCCGGCCTGAGATGAACCGTCAGAAATGCCTCAGCACAGAATTTCCTTATTTTTTCCGGATCTACTTTATAACTCATATGAATGCCCCTTTTTGATTCAAAGGCTGGATTGTAGGTCTTATTTCTCCTGCCAAGGGATTAGGATTCTGGTAAGCCGTTTGATTCCCCAGTTGATAACAGTAACCAGAAAGGCCACCAGAAAGATTCCAGCAATAACCTTCGTATAATCTCCGAAATCGGTACTGTACTTCACATACCAGCCAACGCCCACCTGTCCCCCGATCATCTCGGCACTGATCAGTACCATAAATGCAGCCGAAAGAGAAAAACTAAGCCTCGTCTTAATTGTTGGAAGACAGTAAGGCAGCAGGATCTGAAAGAACATTGTCGTCGGCCCGATGTTTAAGGTCTTCGCAGAGTCAAGCAGTTTTTGATTCATGCCTGCGACGGTATGAACCATACTTAAAAAAAGCCCCCAAAACACTGCGCAGAAAATGATAAAAACAGAAGCACTCCGAAAACTCGGAAGCAAAACAATCGCGTAAGGAGTATAAATCAGCGGCGGTATCGGCGTCAGGACCTTGGCAATCGGAAGCAGAATTTCCCGCATATGTACGTTCCAACCGACAATAATTCCCAGACCAACGCCTAATACTATTGAAAAAGCAAAACCAATCAGCAAAAGCTGAATGGAAGAAACAATTCCCTGCAAAATCAACCGGGAATCGCTGATGAAAATCTGAAACACATCCTGCGGCGGTGGCAAAAGATATATTTTTGCTGTACTGAATTTTGCAGTACCTGCTTCCCAAAAAATCAGCAGGAGATATAGGATCACAGCAATATCCTGAGCAGACCGGCTTTTTCGGCTTATGAGGACTGCCGCTTCAATCAATACAATGAGGATCAAAAAAGGTATGCTGCTTGAAACTTTCACGCTGTTTGGAAGAAAAACTGTTCCCAGCACCAAAATCAGGAAAAGAAAATGAGAAAACAGCGCGGGGCGTCTGCTTTGATGAGTCTTCAACGCACTGCTCCCCGTAACGTTATCCATTTGCGGATGCACCAGACTTGACGGCGGTTTCCTTAAAGTCCTTTTTCAGTTCCAATAAATTCTTGTCGCTGGGACTTTGCTTCAAAAGCGTATCCAATGCATCGCGATAAATGGACGTATCCACATATTTGGTAATATCGACTTTGGAATTTGCATCAATATATCCGCAGCGTTTCATCCCATCAAAATAGTTATAAACGCCCTGAATATCGGGATCCGGACTGAGAAGCAAGTCGCCGTAATCATATGTAAGGAATTTGATATCGTCTTTATTGAGTTTCAAAAAATGGGTCGAAAGCTCAATTGTTTTAGCAGGATCAGTTTTGTACAATTGATACGCCTTAATCAAAGCTTCCTCAATTTTTACATAAACGTCCCGGTTTGTTTTCAGGGAATCCGGCCTTACAAGCTGGCGGCAGCAAATGAAATCCCGCCCGATAATGTTCTTTATGAACCGTACATTGACGAGTCCCTGCTTTTCTGCGGCACGATAAAAGCCGCCGTTCACAATTCCTGCGTCTGCGGTTCCTTTATTTACCGCTTCAATCACAGAAGTGCCGGAATCCAATTCTTCATATTGAATCGTCTTCAGGTCAATTCCCTGCGATGCAAAATAAGCACGGAGCGCAATATCACCGGAATTTGTGCGGTTGACCGCTATCTTTTTGCCCTTTAAAAAGTCTGCGGTCAGTTTGCCCGTCCATTTTTCTTTGTTATCCTTTTTCGTAATCAGCGACTCATAATCACTCATCAGGCCGCCTATGATTGTGAGTTTATTCCCTTTCGCTATGTACGAAAGCGGTGCAGCCGAGCTCCAGCCGCCGACGTCAATTTTACCCGCAGAAGTTGCCGCAAGCGTATCGCTAGCATTGTCAACAGGCTGCAGAATAAAATTGAGGCCAAATTCCTCATCGTAATTCGCCTCGGCAGCGATGACCGGTAAAATTCCGCCCGTACCGGTATTGCC
>DATALZ010000057.1:0-79633 GCA_036260805.1 Caproicibacter sp. | reverse complement strand
CTATACGGTTTTCAAAGTTCTATGTTCGTGGCTGCGCAAGTACAGTACGGACGTTGCTTGAAGCAAATGGCGGGGATTTGTCGGAAATCCTTGAGACTGCAAAGAACACAAAAATGAACAATCGGCAGAAGTTGGCGTTGGAGCAATATTTGGCAGTCGGTAAAATGTGATGAGGTGGCGTGGGTCTGATGGGAAAACAAAAAGGTCGTGGGTGGTACTGTAGTAGTTATCCCTGGGATTGTCATAATTGCTGTTGTAGGGTCTGTACGGCACGGCAATGTCCATATCAGCATGCTGTAGAAGGAATGTACCGTCATAGATGCGCGAAATGTGTACGAGGAGAATTTGAAAACCGTATAGTCAAAGAATGCACCTTCTTTGAAAATCGGAATACAATGCCTTTGCATTTCAAGATAAAACGTCGTTGGAGGCGTGAGAGCATGACAGAAAAAAAGATAGATGCAATTATGGATAAGCTAGGCGTGGAACTCCCAGAAGATAGCACGGAAGGGCGAAAAGAGTTATAATCTTGACAGTTCCTAATTTTTGGGATACAATTATACAAAATAAATATTTTGTATAATATAGGTAGGGGCAAAAGCTATTTTTTCATTTCGATCGCATTGACATCAGGTTTTGGCAGAACAAATGATTTACCGGTTATTAAGGCCCATTCCTTAGAAACACACTTAATAGTTATTTTGTGTATTAGCCTATATTTTATACCAACTCGTAATTACTTGAATTTGGCCTTTCGTTGAATCTCAGGAGGAATACTTATTGAATATGAGTATTAATTTGGATATTCACTTTATTAGTACTAGTACGATATTTGTATCAATAAATAGATTGTTGTACAATAAAATAGGTGCTAAGATTTTATGTCGTTATGAATTAGAGCTGAAATGTGTAATACCTATAACAGTTTTAGCCATAAAAATCTGCATTCCATAATAAAAATAGTTAATTTATTATTATTTTGAACGTTAAAAGAGTAGTAAAATTTGATTAGTACCGTGAAACTGTTTCACAGGAAAATTTGATTGGAATGATATATATGAAAAACAATATTTTCGAGGAAGCTCCGTTGGTTATCCGTGAATTTCTTGGCTATATTGGCACTATTAAAGGAAAATCACCGAAAACAGTTGAAGAGTATTATCTGGATCTTCGTACATTCTTTCGATATATAAAAAAGAAACGAGGCTTAGTTCCGCCAGAACAGGATTTTGAAACTATAAATATTTCGGATATTGATCTTGATCTTGTCAAAACAATTGATCTTACCCAAGTTTTTGAATACATGAACTTTTTAAGTACAGAACGCGGTAACAGTGCAGCAACGCGCTCCAGAAAGGTCTCCAGTCTGCGAAGTTTCTTTAAATTTCTTACTGACAAGACCGGAAAACTGACAAAAAACCCTGTACAGGAACTTGAGACACCAAAATTAAAAAAGACATTGCCAAAGTACTTGACTTTGGAGCAATGTCTTGAACTGTTATCAAAAGTAGAAGGAAAAACACGCGAGCGCGATTATTGTATTCTAGTTTTATTTTTGAACTGCGGAATGCGCCTTTCTGAGCTTGTAGGACTAAATATCAATGATGTACACTTAAGTTCTGCGACAATGAAAATCACAGGAAAAGGCAACAAAGAGCGCATGGTATATCTGAATGATTCCTGCATCGAGGCAATTCAGCGCTATTTATCGGTTAGACCGAAAGATGGCCTGATCGACCGAAATGCCCTTTTCATCAGCAGTCAAAGAAAACGGATCAGTCCAAAAACCGTACAATATCTGGTTAAAAAATATCTCGCTCAAATAGATCTTGGCGGGCCCGGATATTCGGTACATAAACTTCGCCATACAGCAGCAACATTAATGTACCAACAGGGTCATGTTGACATACGAGTTCTTAAAGATATTTTAGGTCATGAGAACCTTGGCACAACAGAGATTTATACACACGTTTCAAATGATCAAATGGCAAACGCTGCAAAAGCGAATCCGCTTGCGGAAGTGAAGCAAAGACAAATAATAACCTTAAAACCTAAAAAGGACGAGAATAAATGACTCTATACCCTGTCAGTAAAATCTTTGGAATCTCTATCCTCTTCCCCACTGTTATCCTTGTCGTTTTTGTTATATGGCTGTATCATCATTTTGTCAATCAAGGGATACGCAGCAAAATTTATAAGGAAGGAACAATATGAAAACAACAGGAGAAGTGTAAACAGAGCTGCTATTAGAATAAGAAGAGGCATTATTTGTGACAAATAAAACAGCAGTGCCAGAATGCCAAGAAGAACAGTAATCAAAACATTACGCCAAAGGCCCAAAATTGCAAAGATGAAAGAATTCTTTAATATTTGGCTATACTTAAGGTCAAATGTAACAATCATCACCGGGACATAATATTGGCTGAATAAAAAAATCACCGTAATTAAAATACAGATACAGGCTGCGACTGAAGAAAGAGGATTTTTCAACCCATTCTTCCAATAATACGGAATTGATACATCAAGTATCATTGCAACGGCGTAGCATAAAGCACCATTTATCAAAAAAGTACGCCAGTTATTCTTTATCGCTTCTTTAAAATCAGAAAAAATAAAAGCATGCTCTTCACGGGCGTAATTTCTGGTAACAATTGTAAGGCCTGCTACAAAAGGTGACAGCAATACAATCGGCAGAAAATCGATTATAACCAGTGGAGTTATCATATTAAGCAACAAAATCAACGCAGCTGCTATAACAACCGGGACGCAGAATAATAGGTTCAACTTCATTAAATCAAAGAACTTTCTTTGGAAAATTGAAAAGAAACGCGGCACTGCTTTTTGCTTTGGTGCATCTTTTCGAATTCCGGGGCCGGGCTTATTATAGTTAAAAAACATACTAAAAAATCACTCCTAGCCTAATTTTGCACGTGGATGGCACTGATTGTATACTTCTTTAAAATGATCATTTAATAGATGAACGTAAACCTGAGTCGATGAAATATCTGCGTGGCCAAGCATTGCCTGAATATCTTTTAATTCCGCTCCATTCTCAAGTAAATGAAGCGCAAAAGAATGGCGAAGTGTATGAGGGGTTATTTCCTTTACTATCCTGGCCTGCTGCGCATAAGTTTTAACGATTTTCCAAAATCCCTGTCGTGTGAGCCGACAGCCATTTAGATTAATAAATAAGGCTTCTCCGCCTTCAGCAGTAATTATTTTTGAACGTATTCTTAAGATATAGTCAGAAACCGCAGCAATAGCCGTAGAATATACCGGAATGATTCGCTGAGATTTTCCACTATTACAGGAAAGAACTCCTGAGTTTAAGTCAATATCATCTATATTTAATTCAATAAGCTCAGAGACACGGATCCCCGTAGCATAAAGCAGCTCAAGCATTGCTCTGTCACGGCAGCCTTTTGGAGTGGTTACGTCCGGTTGAGAAAGCAGCGTTTCAATTTCTTTTCCGCTTAGTATCTGTGGAAATTTCCGGGGCTGCTTTTCTAATTTAACCGTTTTTGCCGGATTTACAGTGGCTTGTCCAGTGTAGATCAAATAGTTATAAAAGCATCGGATGGAAGCAACATTTCTCAGAATTGTAGAATTTGACTTATGCATTTCATTTAAGCAGTCAGCATATTTTTGGATAAAATCTGCAGAAATTGCCGCCGGATCTGAAAAGCTATGTTCTTCAGAATAAGCCAAAAAATGTTCTACATCGCGGATATAAGATTCCAACGTATTTTTGGAAACTGATTTCAGATTAATTAGATAATCTTTAAAATCCGCACAATAATCCTTCATTTGCTCTTCCCCTTCAATTATTAAAACGAGAAACAACCACCCAATAAAGCCGACAACAATGTATCTATTATCGCTGCTGCGCAAGCAAGCCCCAATATGGCGCCAAAGCGCAGAATATAACTCTTAAGTGTAATACCACTAACTGAGCCCGGGCTGCGAGCTGCCAGCATCCTTGAATAACGTACTCCTTCGAGCGAAGCAAGAAGAATAGCAAAGCAGCAGACAAATGCTCCCGGAAGAATAACTCCCAGATTATAGAGTATCCCCTTCCAGCTATAGGCCGAGTAAAGATACCCGGAAGTCAACCCTAATCCAAATCCGCGAAATGCGATTATAATAGGAATGAAAAACGCTCCCCACATGGAGAGTCCACAAAGAAAACATGCAAATATAAAGATAAAAGAAGAAGCAAATGAAGCGGTAAATACCATTAGAAAAGGCTGAGACAGCCTTGCCTTAAAATTACCGGCAAAAAGAAAATCAAGCCGATTCAATGCACTAAATCCCGCATTTCTGGCATAAATTGAACCTAATATCATGCCGGCTAACAGAATTAGTGAAAGCAGAAACATAGCCTGATTTTCCTGAATTGCACTTAGCAGGTCTTTTCCTAAACTATTTAACGCTTTTCTCCGATTCCTATTCCGATATCTAATTGCAATAACGCCCATACATTTATTCCTCCCGGAAGTAAAGTCAAATACTAAAGGGTCGGGGCTGTATTGACTATAATAAATGTATGTTGGACAAAGCTAATCTATGTTATTTTTGTTCTGCTTGGCTCTTTGAGAGAGAACGAAGTACAATATTAGATTGTAATACATTGGTGTTTTTGAATCAAGACAAAAACGGCCTAAAAAAACAATTCAATTTTGTTGCATCCGTTACTCTGCAAGAGCTGCCTGTATCATGACGGCACATTCAAGCCTTTTTTGTTCCAGCTTGCAGGAAATTGTATGAGGTTTTTTAATATCGCCTTCATACTGCATATTGTTGGCATTGCATCCGCCGCTGCAGTAAAATTTAGCCCAGCAGTTTTTGCACTCCGGTTTTGTATAGACGTTCGTGAGCGCAAACTGATTTTTCATTTCTTCGTCTAAAGTGTTGTCCAGCACATTGCCCATTTTCCAGTTTTCATCGCCCACAAACTGATGGCACGGATAAATATCCCCGGTTGGAGTAACCGCAACATATTCATTGCCGCAGCTGCATCCGCGCAGACGCTTGATTGCACATGGGCCCTGATTCAGGTCGATCATAAAGTGGAAGAAATCAAACTTCTTTCCGGCTTTCGTACGCTCGATGATAAATTTTGACAGACGATCGTATTCCTCAAAAACTCTTGGAAGATCTTCTTCCTGAATGGAGTAATCCAGTTTCTTATCTGACACTACCGGCTCAACCGATATTTCATTAAAGCCCTTGTCCAAAAAGTGCTTAATATCATTTAAAAAATCGAGATTATATTTTGAAAATGTCCCGCGCACATAATAGTCCTTATCTTTTGGGCGCTGTTCCACTAATTTCTGAAATTTCGGGAGCACTGTGTCATAGCTTCCGCTTTCGTTGACCCTTACACGCAGTCTGTCGTTGACTTCTTTCCTGCCGTCAAGCGATAGAATACAGTTGGACATTTCTTTATTAATAAAATCTATATTATCGTCATTTAACAGCAGACCGTTTGTTGTAATAGTGAAACGGAAATTTTTATTATGTTGTTTCTCAATACTGCGCGCATAAGCTACAGTCTGTTTCACAACATCGAAATTCATCAGCGGTTCACCGCCAAAGAAATCAAGTTCAAGGTTATGCCTGTTCTTGGAGCGTTCAATCAAAAAGTCTACCGCGCTTTTTGCAACCTCAAATGGCATCAGCATCCGTTCTCCGCCGAAATCACCCTGTGCCGCAAAACAATAGCGGCAACGAAGATTGCAGTCATGAGATATATTCAGGCACATGGATTTAATCGGAGCGTTTTTCAGCATGGAAGCAAACTGCTCATATTCATCCTTTGAATAAAGTTGCCCTTTTCTGTAAAGCTCCAGTATTTCGCCATAACCCTCGTGAAGCGTTTCTTCACTGAATTGATTCTTTAACCCTTCCAACATTGCTTTTGGCGGTTCATCCGGAACGCTGTCATCAAGGTAATCCAGCATTGCGAAAGGTGCGTCATCAAATATATGTACAGCCCCGCTGTTTGTGTCCATAACAATGTTGTAGCCGTTTAAAGAATACTTATGAATCATTTCATTATTCCCCATATGAATAAAATTTAAGGGACAGAATTCTGTCCCTTAGTAAGTGTAGATTTAATTTTATCTGTTTGCGTTCTCGCATTTCTGATTCGAAACTGTGCAGGAAGTCTTGCATGCTGACTGGCAGGATGCCTGGCATTCGCCGCAGCCGCCTTTTGCTGCACTTTCTTTCAGATTAGCTTGATTCAGCGTTTTAATCTGCTTCAATTTTAAGCCTCCGTTTCGTTTCTAAGATCATGCTAAATAACACAATCAATATTATATCACGCAAACCAAAATAGTCAAAGCTTATTTTCGCTTTGATTTACGGCTTACTCCAATTAAACCACCGATTGCACCGGACAGAAGCATCACCAACAGCCGTATAAAGGATTCTGAACTAACTGTACTTTGTGACGTAGCCAGCCCGGAAACAAGGAAGAGAATAAACAACAGCATTGCTGCCATTGAACCATATATCAAACCGCGCTGTTTCGAAATCTTTGCAGCTATAAACCCTGCAAACAGCGCACTTATTACAGATACAGCAATTATGAAGGCCGGCAGAAAATTCTGAGGGATGTTTTCCGACGACACAAACGCAAGCGCGCTAATTGCAAGCAACACTGCGCATAAAGCCGCACCGGCCACAGCTCCGATTATAATTGCCCTGACCGCTGAGAGAATTGGTTTTTGTCCGACTGCATTTGATCCTTTCACGGAAAAACCGCCCCCTTTTAATTCCTAACAAATAAATATTCTTGGGGAGCGGTTTATATTCATAAAAGGTTTATTCTGCGTCATCGTGAATCGTATCAACGCTGCCGATTGCCCATTTTTTAATTTTCATCTTTGAACGATCCGTACCGGTTTCAATAATCAGCATATCCGAATCTTCTTTAATTCCGACAACTTTGCCGACAACGCCGCCAATTGTGGTGATATCGTCACCAATTTGAACACTGCTGCGCATCTTTTCTTCTTTTTTACGCTTTTTGCTTTGTGGGCGGATCAAAAGAAGATAAAAAACACCGAAAATAACAACCATATACACAAGGGTAAGCCAAATTGGTGTTGTAGCTGCTGCGCTGCTGCTCGATAAAAATAGGTTCATTCTTTTTTGCACCTCCGTAATGATGTTTTGATTATAACAATAAATCCGGGCCCTTGCAAGGTATTCTTAGATTCTTTGGCTTAT
Source organism: Caproicibacter sp. (assembly GCA_036260805.1). Classification (GTDB taxonomy): domain Bacteria; phylum Bacillota; class Clostridia; order Oscillospirales; family Acutalibacteraceae; genus Thermocaproicibacter. The sequence goes on along the minus strand of DATALZ010000057.1, from coordinate 72,394 downwards.
TTTTGTTATATTGTGCTCATAGAATTCGGAAAACCTGTCCTGATCCAAGGATTCTCTGATCTTTTCAAATAAAGAGTTGAAAAAATAAATATTGTGCATCACGCAAAGACGCATTGCCAACATTTCTCCGCTTTTAAAAAGATGATGAATATATGCCCTGCTGAAATTCCTGCAGGTTGGGCAATTACAAGCCGTATCAAGAGGTTGGTCATCCAGTTCATATTTTGCATTGAACATATTGCGGCAGCCTTCCCAGGTAAAGGCATGGCCATGCCGGGCATTTCTTGTGGGAAGAACACAGTCAAAAAGGTCTACACCGCGCCTGACTGATTCAAGAATATTTGCCGGGGTTCCGACGCCCATCAGGTAGCGAGGCTTGTCCTTCGGCATTTCCGGTTCTACGGTTTCAATTACATGATACATGATTTCTGCGCTTTCGCCCACCGCTAATCCGCCAATCGCGTAGCCGTCCAGATCCAGTTCCCGAATCCGTTTCATACAATCAATCCGCAGATCATCATAAGTACTTCCCTGGTTAATTCCAAAAAGCATCTGCTGTTTATTGATCGTATCTGGCAGCGAGTTCAAACGGTTCATTTCCGCCTTTGAGCGATAAAGCCAGCGGATTGTCCTCTCGCAGGACGAACGTGCATACTCGTATTCCGCAGGATTCTCAACACACTCATCAAAAGCCATAGCAATGGTTGACGCGAGATTAGACTGTATCTGCATGCTCTCTTCCGGACCCATAAAAATCTTATGCCCGTCAATGTGGGAAGCAAAAGTAACGCCTTTTTCCGTAATATTTCTCAGTTTAGCCAGAGAGAACACCTGAAAACCGCCGCTGTCTGTGAGAATCGGGCCATCCCAGCGGGTAAACTTATGGAGACCACCGAGTTTTCTTACTGTTTCATCGCCCGGGCGCAGATGAAGATGGTAGGTATTGCAAAGCTGAACCTGGCATTTCAAATTTTTTAAGTCCAGCGCCGATACGGCTCCCTTGATCGCTCCGCAGGTAGCAACATTCATAAAGGCCGGAGTCTGAACCGTCCCGTGCGGGGTAACAAACTCTCCCCGCCTAGCAGACCCTTCCGTTTTTATCAATCGATACATGAAAACACCGCATTTCCAATTAATAGATAAACATTGCGTCGCCGAAGCTGAAGAAGCGGTATTTTTCTTGTACCGCGACACGGTATGCATTCATAATATGGTCGTAACCGGCCAGCGCCGATACAAGCATGATTAAAGTGCTTTCCGGAAGATGAAAATTCGTAATCAGCCCATCCAATGCCTTGAACTTGTACCCGGGATAAATAAAAATATCCGTCCAGCCTGAACTTTCCTTGATACAGCCTTCTTTAGCAGCAACAGATTCAAGCGTTCTGCAGCTTGTTGTGCCTACGGAAATCACCCTGCCGCCGTTCTTCCTTGTATTATTAATAATATCTGCTGCTTTCTGCGGCATATAGTAATGCTCGGAGTGCATCTTATGGTCTGTTACTTTTTCCGCAGTAACAGGACGAAATGTTCCAAGCCCAACATGCAGCGTAATGAACGCCAGCTTAATACCCTTTTGCTGAACTTTTTCCAACAGCTGTGGGGTAAAATGCAAGCCTGCCGTAGGCGCTGCAGCGGAACCGACTTCTTTTGAATAAACAGTCTGGTAGCGCTCGTTATCTTTTAATTCTGTGGTTATATAATGAGGCAGAGGCATCTGTCCTATTTTGTCCAGAATTTCATAAAAATTTCCCTCATAAGTGAACTTGGCAAGACGGTTGCCATCCTCAATCACTTCCAAAACTTCCGCTTTCAGAATTCCGCCGCCGAATTCGAAACGAGAGCCCGGTTTTGCGCGGCGTCCGGGGCCAGTAAGGACTTCCCAAACGTCACCTTCCCGATGATTCAGCAGTAAAAATTCAACTTTCGCACCCGTACCTTCCTTAATGCCGTAAAGTCTTGCGGGCAAAACGCGTGAATCGTTCAGAACAAGACAATCATTTGGATTCAGGCAGTCTAAAATATCATAAAAGTGTTTATGCTCTATTTCTCCCGTTCGCTTATTTAATGTAAGCAGCCGTGAGGAATCCCTTGGCTCAACAGGAGTCTGCGCAATTAATTCCTGCGGCAGATCATAATAAAAATCACTGGTTTTTAAGTTGTTCAGGTCGAGTTCCATTTTAAATCTCCTATTTATTTTATATTTTTATCCGGATTCTATTATAAATAAATTGACAACTAATAGCAACACATGCTATTATAATTCATAAATATGCAAACGATAGAGGCGCAGATTTCAAAATTAGCTGCTGCGAGGCTGCCGAAGCCGTAGAACAGCCGTGAAAGGGAAATCTGCCGAAGGGAACGCCGCCGGCGGGTGTTTGCCTGGTTGTTTTGCGAACAGCATCTCAACTGTCATCATTCACTGATGGAGCGCTATCAATGCCACATGCGTTTAATTTGATAAATGCCAGCGGCTTTGAAAATCCATGATAATGATGACCGGTTGATAACCGGCTTTTTTATTACATGGATATTTTTTTACTCAAATACTCATAGAATAAAACAGGAGGATATTCTTATGAAACAGTATCATGTAGGAATCATCGGCGCAACTGGGATGGTAGGCCAAAGATTTGCCACTTTGCTTGAAAATCATCCGTGGTTCAAGGTAACTACGCTTGCAGCAAGCTCCCGTTCCGCCGGTAAAACATATGAGGAAGCAGTCGGTACCCGTTGGCAGATGACTACGCCCATGCCCGAAAGCATGAAAAGCATGGTCGTGCTCGATGCCGAAAAAGATCTCAAAAAAATTGCTGAAAGCGTTGACTTTGTTTTCTGCGCAATTAATATGGATAAGCAGAAAACACGAGAACTGGAAGAAGATTATGTAAAAGCGGAATGCCCGGTTATGTCCAATAACAGTGCAAACCGCGGTGTTGCAGATGTTCCGATGATTATTCCGGAAATCAACCCGGACCATGCACAGGTAATTGAAACACAGCGCAAACGTTTCGGCACAAAGCGCGGATTTATCGCAGTAAAATCAAACTGCTCCATTCAGAGCTATGTACCTGCCCTCACTCCTCTGCTTGATCTGGGCTTGACAAAGGTTCTTGCCTGCACCTATCAGGCAATCTCTGGCGCTGGAAAGACATTTCGCACATGGCCTGAAATGGTCGATAATGTAATTCCGTTTATCGGCGGCGAAGAAGGAAAATCCGAAAATGAACCGATGAAGGTTTGGGGCCATATGGAAAACGGTGTTATCGTTAATGCCGAAAAACCAAACATTACAACTCAATGCCTGCGCGTCCCGGTTTCCGACGGCCATACAGCGGCAGTGTTTATGTCTCTGGAAAAGAAAGTTACAATGGACGAAATTATCGCAAGATGGGAAAATTACAGCGGCGAGCCTCAAAAACTGAAACTTCCAAGCGCTCCGAAGCAATTTCTGCACTACTTCCGTGAAGACGACCGTCCTCAGTCCAGGCTTGACCGGAATCTGGAAAATGGCATGGCTGTTTCAATCGGACGTCTCCGCCCGGACAGCCAGTATGATTACAAATTTGTCAGTCTGTCGCATAACACACTTCGCGGTGCGGCCGGCGGCGGAGTTTTAATGGCAGAACTCTTATGCGCAAAGGGCTATCTGGATTGATTCTGGTTTATTAAATCAATACGCAGGGAGGTCATTACAAAATGAAAAAGACCGTTTTTACAGGCTCGGCTGTCGCACTCATAACGCCGATGAACAAGGATGGTTCCATTAATTTTGATGTTCTCGGCAAACTCATCGATTTTCATCTGAGCAATGGGACAAATGCAATTGTAGCGTGTGCAACAACCGGGGAATCTCCGGTTCTGAGCCATGAGGAACACTGCAAAGTCATTGAATATATCGTTAAGAAAGTTAATAAAAAGATACCGGTAATTGCAAGCTCCGGCAGCAATGATACGAGATATGCCGTTGAGCTTTCTCAGACGCTTCAGAGCCTTGGCGCAGATGCTCTGCTGATGATAACCCCATACTACAACAAAACGTCTCAGGCGGGATTCGTGAAGCATTACAACTATGTAGCTGACCGTGTTAATTTGCCGATTATTGTTTACAACATTCCATCCCGTACCGGATGCAATATTAAGCCGGAAACTTACTTAGAACTTTCCAAGCATCCGAATATTGTAGGAACCAAAGAAGCAAACGGCGATCTAGCTGCGGCCGCAAAAACTTTAAAGCTCTGCGGAGATGATTTGGCCGTTTATTCGGGGGAAGATAATCTTACTCTTCCGATACTCTCAATTGGCGGCAAAGGAGTTATCTCAACCAGCGCAAATGTTATTCCGAAACAGATGAGCGATATTTGCAAACAGTATTTCCAGGGAAACGAAGAAGCAAGCCGTACCGAGTTTTTGAATTATCTGGAATTGATGGACACTTTATTTATAGACGTAAATCCAATGCCGGTTAAAGCTGCTCTGAACATGGCGGGTTGGGACTGCGGAGAATGTCGTCTGCCACTGACTACTTTAAGCAGAGAAAATACTGAACTGCTCCATAGGGTTATGGGAAAATACAATTTACTCGGCTAAAAGTCAATTGACAAAATTGACATAAGAAAAAGGAAGTAAAAAGATGACTAAAATCATCCTGAGCGGCTGCGGAGGCTCCATGGGAAAAGCCGTTACAGCGTGCGTTACCGGAGAAAAGGACTGCGAAATTGTTGCCGGCATTGACTTGAATACAGCCGTCGAAGCGGCTTACCCTGTATTTCAAAGTGCTGAAGCAGTCGACGTTGAAGCCAATGTCTTAATCGACTTTTCCAATCCGTCTCTTCTCCCCTCTCTTTTATCTTTTGGTGAGAAAAAAAAGATTCCTCTCGTTCTTTGCACAACAGGCTATTCGAAAGATCAGGTAGACGCTATCAGTAAAGCGTCGGAACAAATACCTGTTTTTTATTCCGGAAATATGTCCTTGGGGGTTAACCTTCTGATTGAACTTGCCAAGAAAGCTGCCAAAGTATTAGGCGACAGTTTTGACATTGAGATCATTGAAAAGCATCATAATCATAAAATTGACGCTCCAAGCGGAACGGCGCTTATGATTGCAGACGGTGTCTCATCCGCTCTGAATGAAGAAATGCATTATGTTTATGACAGACATTCACAGCGCAAGCCGCGTGAAAAAACTGAAATTGGTATTCACTCCATTCGCGGCGGAACAATTGTCGGAGAACACGATGTGATTTTTGCAGGCCCGCAGGAAGTGCTCACAATATCGCACTCAGCACAATCCAGAGATATTTTTGCATTGGGAGCAATTCATGCTGCTGCATTTTTAGCCCGTAAGGCTAAAGGACTTTACAACATGTCCGATTTATTGAATTAGGAGGCTTTTCAAATGACTATGTCGCCAAAGATCACCTCGCAAGATGACATTACGCTGATTTCCCTTCAAAACTGCCCATCTGAGCTGGGATTCGTAGCAAACGTGTTTCAAAAAATCGGCCAGCTTGGCGTAGATGTCGACATGATTTCTCTGGCTCCGTCGCAGGGCTCATTTACGTCCATTTCATTTACAATTGCTGATAATGATCTTGACAAGATACTTAGCTTTACATCTGAACTTCACGATACAATCAAAGTGAAAGCGATTGTAAGCAGCGGAAACTGCAAAATCTCGGTTTACGATTCAAATATGAAGAATGCTCCGGGCGTAGCGGCACAGGTATTTGCCGCAGCTGCAAGGGTGAATTCTGATATCAGAATTATTACAACTTCTGAAGTTGACATTTCGCTGCTGGTTACTTCGGCAGATTTTCCGGAAACAATGAAATCACTGGAAGACGAGTTTAACCACTGATCAATTGCAAAGTATCTTCGATCCCGCAAGCAAAACACCGCTGAATGGAGAAATCCATCGGCGGTGTTTATTTATGATATTTACCATGATTGATAATCTGAAAGGAACGGTAAATCTGTTCACACAGCATGACTCGCGCTAGCTGGTGTGGGAATGTCATTGGAGACATTGACAGTTTGAAAACTGCTCTCTGCTTTACCGCATTACTAAGGCCATATGAACTCCCAATTATAAAACTAAGCGAACCAATGCCCTGAACACCAAGCTTTTCTATTTTGTCGGCCAGTTGAACAGACGATAGCTGTTCTCCTTCAATACAAAGCGCAAAAATGGAAGACCCTTCTGCTGCTGATAAAATCTTCTCTCCTTCTGAACTGAGAGCAGCGTCAATCTGAGCCTGTGAAGGGTTGTCCGGCAGGCGGCACTCTGGCAGTTCAATAACGGAGAACTTACAAAACTGGTGCAGCCTTTTCTCATATTCAGCGCAGGCTGATCGCCAGTACGTTTCTTTTAGCTTTCCGATACAGATTAAATTTATCTTCATCATAATTAAAAAATTATCGTTTTAGCGGCTGTGTTCTCGCGCGGAGCTACATAAAGCTCAAAGTCCTTCCCCTGCTTCATACCAGCCATTGTCAGCGAACATAACGAAGTCTGATACGCTAAGTCTGGAGTATTGTTTTCTGTGCTTAAATGAGCAAGAATAAAACGCGTAGCTCCTTTCTGAACCAAACCATTCAGTTCTGCAGAACAGTCTTTGTTGGAAAGATGGCCCGTTTTTGAAAGAATACGCCTCTTCAGAGGGTACGGATACGATCCGTTCTGCAGCATGCCAATATCATGATTGGATTCCAGAATGACCATATCGGCGCCTGTTAATTGATCTCTGACTTCATCGGACATGTACCCCATGTCTGTCGAAAGCGCAATATTATGGCCATCACCGGTTTCGATCCGGTAACCCACACATTCTGCACTATCATGCGAAATATGAAACGGTCGGATGTTCATTCCGGCACATTCGATTCCCTTGCTGCTGATAACGCCGTAATCAAATTTTTCATTTAAGCATCCCATGGAATCAAGAGCAGTAAGCGTTCCGCAGGAAGCGTAAACCGGGAGATGATATCGCGATGCAAAAACCCGCAGACCGGACACATGGTCTGAGTGTTCATGTGTTACGAAAATTGCCTTTATGCTTGAGATATCTATTTCACAGTTCTGGAGCATGCCTGCAATTTGCTTGGCAGATCTTCCAGCATCAATCAGAATACCTTCTTTTGCAGAACCTATGTAATAGCTGTTCCCGCTGCTGCCGCTGAAAAGCGGACAAAATCTTGCCATATTATCCCCCAGTAACAAAAAAGGATTGGCAACCGCCAATCCAGTATAATCAGATTGCCTGCGCCGCTTCAGGTTCCGGAATATGAACCCTGCGGATATCTGCACCCATGTTTTGCAGTTTCTCTTCTATATTTTCATATCCGCGCTCAATTTGCTGAATATTTTCAATTTGTGTTACGCCATCTGCGCAAAGTGCTGCAATAACAAGAGCCGCACCGGCACGGAGATCGGTCGCTTTTACAGGAGCAGCGTCAAGGTGATTTACCCCTTCTATAACTGCCAGTTTGCCGTCAACGGAGATTTGTGCGCCCATCCTCTTAAGCTCTTCAACATAACGGAATCTGTTGTCCCAAACGCTTTCGTTGATGATGCTTGTCCCTTCAGCCAATGAAAGTAGAACAGCGATCTGCGGCTGCATGTCGGTCGGGAAGCCTGGGTGCGGCATCGTTTTAATATTGCATTTATTCAGTTTGCCGCCTCTGCTGACGCGGATGGAATCGTCAAATTCTTCAAGAGTAACACCCATTTCTTCCAGCTTGGCTGAAATAGACTCAAGATGCTTTGGAATCACATTCTTAATCAGTACATCACCGCAGGTTGCAGCGGCTGCAACCATATATGTCCCCGCTTCAATCTGATCCGGGATGATGGAATAATTTGTTCCATTTAAATGCTGAACACCAAATATTTTGATAACATCCGTGCCAGCACCTCTGATATCTGCGCCCATAGAATTCAGAAAGTTAGCCAAGTCGACAATATGCGGTTCTTTTGCCGCGTTTTCAATTACAGTAGTACCTTCCGCTTTTACAGCGGCAAGCATAATATTTACCGTTGCGCCAACAGAAGCAACATCAAGATAAATATTATTCCCAACCAGCTTTTCTGCCGATACATCAACCATTCCAGCTTCAATTTTGTGCTTTGCGCCAAGTGCTGCAAAGCCTTTTAAATGCTGGTCAATTGGCCGAACGCCGAAATCACATCCGCCTGGCATTGTTACAACCGCGTGGTGGAATCTGCCAAGCAGAGCGCCCATAAGATAATAGGAGCCGCGTAAATGACGTGCGAGTTCTTCAGACGCAACATAAGTTCTGATTGTAGAAGCGTCAATCTCAAGAGTTGTCTTATTGATATTGCGTATCTTTGCTCCCATATCATATAAAATTCTGGTAATTGCATTAACATCCGTTATATTTGGAACATTTTCAATGCGGCAAACGCCGTCAGATAGAATTGCAGCAGGAATAATTGCAACTGCGGCGTTTTTCGCACCGCTGATCGTAACCTCGCCGGTTAGGCGGTATCCGCCCTTAATCACGAATTTATCCAATGCGGTACGCTCCAATCTAAAAATCAAACACTAATATTATTACAAATTTTCACGGAATATTGAGTGTAAATAATAAGAAGAAAATTTATAAAAATTACATATTTTTTCGAGATAATTTTGGAAATTTGTTATAAGCGCTTTTTAGTCAACGCTCTTTATGATAATAATACACTCAAGAAGAAATGTCAACAATAATAAAAAGAGGAATTGTATTTTTATGATATTCACAAAAACTTTTTGTCAAAAGATAAAAAGTCAAGCACTTTTTTATGAAACGTACTTTAAAGGATCCACCTTAGTGCCACTCACAATGACTTCAAAATGGCAGTGAGGGCCAGTTGAATTACCTGTACTTCCCACTTTGCCGATTGCCTGCCCTTTTGAGACCTGATCGCCAACCGAAACCAGCAGCCTGCTGCAATGCCCATAAAGGGTGCTCATACCGTTTCCGTGATTAATCATAATGCAGTAGCCATAACCGTCGTTGGATCCCGCCATCGTTACAGTACCGCCGTCTGCCGCAACAATTGTGCTGCCATATGCACTTGAGCCGGAAATATCGATGCCGGTATGGAATTCACCCCATCTCCAAGTGAAATAGGTCGTAATAATATGAAGGGAAGGTACCGGCCACATGAACTTTCCGCTTGCGACTCCTTTTTCATTTTCCGGTCTCTTGATTGTACCTGTTAATACTACTTTATTTATGGGCTGCGCCAGTATCGTCTTACTTATGGTTTCTCTTTTTGTTTCCACCCCGTTTACCGTGTGAATCATATCCGTGCATCTCTGCCTGCCGTCAACGCCCTGTGTCAGGACCTTAGAATAGTCAGTGTATTGCGAGTTGTCACTCTTTGTTATGGTCGTGTACGGAATAATACCTTCGTACGTTACCGTCTTCACCAGTTCTACTTCCATAGTTGGAACTGCAACCTGTAGATTAATGATGTCGCCGGGATGGATGGAGTCGCCGAGATTTTTATTGATTTTTCTGAGATTAGGGATCGTCGTATTATTGGCCCTTGCAATTGAGGTTGCTGTATCGCCTACCTTCACTGTATAGGTTGTCCCTGCCTGCGAGGTTCCGCTAATTAGCTTTTTCATACCATCGGTACTAATGATAGACGTCGTAGGATATAATCCATTCATGATTTCAACATTTTGCGTAAACCGTGCTGTTACATTGGTTTCATTGCCCTTGGCTGTATTCAAAAGATTTTCGAGCATAAATCTTAAATCAGCACCGCTCTTGACGGCACCCATTAATTTGCCGTCTACATAAAGGCCGCTCGCTTCCTCAATAATTCCATTACTTTGTTTAATTAAAAGGTCGCAGACCGAACCAGATGCTGAGAAACTCGAACTGTCTGCCGTAAGCTGAAAGCCGGGCGCAAACTTTATGCCGGAAGCTTCCTGAACAGTATCATGAACCATGCGCTGATTGACCATCTCGGTCGCTTTTTCATAGACTCCTTCATTCTGTATTACGGCAATTTGCTTTCCATTGTTCGTAAGAATTAATCCATAATTGATTCCATTCCAGTAATGAACAACTGAAAACAAGATAAAGGCGCAGCAAATTGGTACCGCAATATTGAGCAGTGAAAATAAAATGCCTTTATGAAGCGCAAAACTGCCGTGTAGAGTATGAAATGTCTCACCCATTGCGTTGGCAGTACCCTGCTTTTTTGCTTCTTTAATATTTTTCTTTGCCCCTGCAATACTCAGCCGTAAAAAAGAAAATTCCTTTTTGATTCTCTGCAATTGTTTCCCGATTGTAATGGAGTAAACATGCCGAATAAGCAGAGCAATTGGTATCAGATAAATGGAAATTCTTCTGCGGATACGCCGAAGAATCCGTATGCTTTGGATTCCTACAATATATAAAAAGCGGCACATGCAGTCAAAAAAGGTATAAAACCCCTTAACCGCAGAGTGCCGTTTTTCTATACGCTTTTTATTTTGCCGAGAGGACCGCATGAAAACAACCCTTTCTTTTCATTACAAATCTGTAACTTATGCATCTAATAATAAAACAAAAGTAACAAATTTGCAACCCTTTAAAAGGCCATTTTCATATTGCAACAGGTGCAATTATTCCTGATAGCTTAATTTGGATTCGTTCCAGTCTTTAATAACGGGCAAAAACGCTTTTGCGTCCTGTTTTGCCGCTTCCAGATCATGCTCCAGGTAATTTCCGCATTCTGCAGCAGCAGTACCCGGAACTGTGCCTTCGTAGTCCGCAATTTGCTTGAATATTTGGATGATCAGTTTCACTGCTTCAGCCTTTTCTACGTCCCTGAGAAGAAAATAGAAGCCTGTACGGCAGCCCATAGGCCCAAAATAAATCACACGGTCCGCATACTCCGAATTACGGGCGAAAGTCGCGAACAGATGCTCAATGGTATGTAACGCCCCATTGGAAAGATAAGGCGGCGTATTCGGCTTTACCAGACGGATATCGTAAGTGATAATGTCCCCGTCAATTCTGGATACATAGATTCCCGGAAGAAGTTTTGTATGGTCAACACAGAAACTAGCAATTCTTTTCATGATAGGTTAACTCCTTTATGAAAATGGTATTTTTTCTGAAAGACTGCTCATGTCATTCGTTTTATAAATTTTCAGCATAAAATCTGCGCTCTCATCCGCACACAACTCATACAGGTTGAGAAAGCTCTCGGTTTTTTTATGGGGGCTTTCCAGCGGCCAGCTCCATGGGGTTAAAAGAACATTTCCGTAATCAAATTCTCCGTCTTCAAGAATACCACGGAAGAAACAGGAACACAAATATTTATCATGCTTTTTTTCAAAACGCTGAAACAAATCCTTTTTCAAGCCGGTACGGTCATTTTGGAGTCCAACGACAAACCGGCAGTCCCTTTCGGCCTGTATAACAGCTTTGAGCCCGACATTCCGTCCATACAATTTCTGAAAGACATAGACATAGATTTCGGCAATCTTTTTCTGAACGTCCCTGTTTCTTGGGATTGTTTTTTTCAGATTAAATTCTGTTGGAAGCTCCGCGTTCTCATACCGAAGAACAATAACGTCAAGAGCAGATTCAATCTGGCAGTGCAGGAAAGTATCGGAACTTTTCGGGTACTGTTTCCGCAAAGCGGCGATCTGCGAATAAATAAACGGGTGTATCGTCCGATCCATGCTGTAATGGCAAAGAAAGCCAAGCAGATACGAGCGGACTATATTGTCGCCCCTGTTCAGGATGGAATACTCTCGGATTGCTTCCAAAAGCTGCGAGGGGTCTTCTTTATGCATTCGCCTGCCAAGAGAGTTCATGCTTTTCGTTTTTCTCCATGGAAATGGTATCTGAAAGAACAGAAAATCCGGCCCTTGGGCGCCCCAAAGAAAAGCATCCATGTTTACTGGTGCTCCGCCCTTTTTTTTATATTGATCCAGTGCTTTCAAAGCAAGCAGATAATGCGAAATCAGTGCAGGCATTCAGACCCTCCGGTTATAAAAATAGGAATGCGGCGATTGCCGTATTCCTAATATTACCACAATTTTGAAATGTATTAAAGCACTTTGGATAAAAAGTCCTGAAGCCTCGGATTTTTGGGATGGCTGAAGAATTCATCCGGCTTTGATTCCTCAAGAATTTGTCCGTCGGACATGAAAAGGACACGGGTTGCAACTTCGCGCGCGAAGCCCATTTCGTGAGTCACAACAACCATCGTCATACCGTCGGCGGCAAGTTCTTTCATAACTTCCAGCACTTCGCCTACCATCTCAGGGTCCAGAGCGCTCGTAGGCTCGTCAAACAGCATTACATCGGGTTCCATTGCCAATGCACGAACAATCGCAATACGCTGCTTCTGACCACCGGAGAGCTGCCCAGGGTAAGCGTCAGCTTTATCTGACAGGCTGATGCGCTGCAGAAGGGTCTGCGCCTGTTCATCCGCCTGTTCCTGCGTTTTCAGTTTCAGGCTGACCGGCGCAAGAGTAATATTCTGCCTTACTGTGAGATGCGGAAAGAGATTAAAATGCTGGAATACCATGCCCATTTTCTGGCGGAGAATATCAATATTGCATTTCGGCGTGTTGATCTGATTCCCTTCGAACCAGATTTCTCCGCTGGTTGGCTGTTCCAGAAGATTCAGGCAGCGCAGGAAAGTACTTTTGCCGGAACCGGACGGCCCAACGACAACGACTTTCTCGCCCTTTTCAATTTCCTGATTAATTCCCTTTAAAACTTCCACACTTCCGTTGAGAGTATGGAAGCTTTTATGCAGATCTTTAACGGTAATCACTTCTGCGCAGCCTCCTTTCAAATTTGTTGAGTAGTGTGGTAAGCCCAATCACAATAATCAAATAGACTGCCGCGGTAGTGAGCAGCGGAGTAAATGCAAGGTAAGTGATACTGCGGATTACGTCTCCGCCCTTGGTAAGATCCTGAATTCCAATGTAACCGGCGACCGAAGTTTCTTTCAGCAGAGCAATAAACTCATTGCCAACAGCGGGAAGGACGTTCTTTAACGCCTGCGGGAAAACGATCTTGATCATTGTGGTGCGCTGGCTCAGTCCGAGCGAGCGACCGGCTTCAATCTGCCCGCGGTCTACAGACTGGATACCGCTGCGGATAACTTCCGCCACATACGCACCGGAATTGATTCCGAAAGCCAGAATCGCCGCAATAATCTTATCTACATTCGCCGTACTGAGGATTACATAATACATAATCATCAGCTGAACAACAACAGGCGTTCCACGGATAATGGTCAGGTAAAGGGTGGAGATACCGTTCAGCACTCTGAATTTTTTGGGGTTATTCCCGTGCGCAACTTTCACAAGCGCAACCAGCGTGCCGAGAAGAACACCCAGCAAAACAGCAAATACCGTAATCAGCAGCGTATTCAGCAAGCCGTTTACGATATACATATATCTGTGTTTTTCAATAAAAGACTGATAGAACTCTGTGCCAAGGTCAGAGAAAAAAGACATTGGCAGCATTAATAAATGGTTCATCCTCATCCTCCAAACAGAAACAGCACAAATGCAGGGAGCGAATACAGCATTCGCGCCCCTGCATTAATGTATGTATTTTTATTTAGTTGCCTTCAAGGGCGGATTTATATTTTGTAATCAGTTTGTCAAGATCGCCGCTGGACTTCATATCTTTTAGAACGCCATTGATAATGTTCAGAAGATCTGTATTGCCCTTCTTGACCGCAATCGCGTAATGCTCAACCGTGAGGGCATCGCTTAACTTTTCAAGTTTTGCAGAATTTTTTGATACAAACTTCTGAGCCGGGAAATCATCAATAACAACTGCGTCGAGCTTACCGTTCACAAGATCGGTTACAGCATCTGCGCCTTTGTTGAAACGCTGAACTGAACCGACTTTAATATCGCTCTTGCCGTCTTCGTTCGTGCAGAATGTATCGCCCGTTGTGCCCTGCTGAACGCCGACTTTCTTGCCGTTCAGGTCGGTACGTTTCTTAATGGCGCTGCCCTTCAGAACAATGATAGACTGTGTGGCATCAAAATACGGGTCAGAGAAATCTACATTTGCTTTTCTGTCATCAGTAACAGTCATGCCTGCGGCAACAAAATCGCATTTGTTGCTTTTCAGCTCCATAACCAGTGAATCGAATGCTACGTCGTTGATGCTGAGTTTTGCGCCTACTTTTGATGCAATCTTGTTTGCAATGTCAACGTCAATGCCGACAATTTTGTCGCTGTCTTTGTACTCAAACGGTTCAAATTCAGCATTTGTCGACATTGTGATCTTTCCGCTTGATTTAATGCTGTCAGGAATTTTCAGACTATCCGAAGCAGCGCTTTTCTCAGAAGCGGCGCTTCCTGCTGAAGCAGCAGCGGGAGCGGCAGATGATGCTGTACTGCCCTGCGCACAACCTGCCATGGAAACGGTCATCGCTGCAACTAACGCCAGAGCGGTCAATATCTTAATCTTTTTCATAAGTCCTACCCCTTCTCATTTATTCATGTTTGATTGGATTGATTGTATTATACCGCATATTTATGCATAATTCAAGAGTAATATTAGAATATTATGAAAATTTATTCATTAAGATTCCTGTCGCTTTTCACCAAATCAAGCATGTCCTGCGGAAGGATGGACCGAATACGCATGCATTTTCCTGTAACCGGATGCATAAAACGAATCTCCGCGCAATGCAGAGCCTGACGATTGATATTGGCAAGGCTCCCGCCATACATGTCATCTCCTGCCAACGGATAGCCAAAATCTGAAAAATGTACCCGAATCTGGTGCGTTCGCCCCGTTTTTAAATGTATGGCAATCAGGCTGTGAGCTTTTCCGTTGAATACGGAACGCCAGCGAGTTACTGCTCTTTCGCCATCCGGTACCACCGCGCGCTGAATGGTATGACCGGGCTTTAATCCAATCGGCCGGTCAATGAGGCCGCTGCCCCGAAGGATACCCTCGCAAACGGCAAGATAAGTTTTTTTCGCGGTTCCCGAAAGCCGTGACGCGGCATATGCGTTTTTTGCCAGCAAAACAAGACCTGTCGTGTCCTTGTCCAGCCGGTAAACGGGGCGATATGAAAAAGTGCTTCCAGCCTCGAGCTGCATATATGCAACAGCGTTTGCCAGACTGTCACAGTCATGGCCCGGAGTGGGATACATAGGCATAGCGGCAGGCTTATTCAATATCAGCAGATCTTCATCTTCATATACCGTTACCACCGGCAGAGACGCGGGCGCAGGCAGTTTTTTATCATCAGGGAAGGTTATGCTGACTTTATCTCCGGCATTCAGAATATCGGTAGCAATCGTGTGCTGCCCGTTTCGGGTGATTCCGTCCGGCAGGCGCTTCAGCTTTGCCAGCTGCCGTGCGGATACGCCGCAGTGCCTTCGCAGAAATCCCCGTACACAGACACCTTCAAAAGCTTCGGATACTTCAAACGTAATTTTTCGCATATTTACTCCGCAAAAATGCCACTCTGCAGAAGTAGAGTGGCATTGTGTTTTCGCCGTGCTTATGTTATATGTTAGCAGACTTTTATGATCCAGCCCATATCGTCGGGAATATTACCCCATTGAATCCCTGTGAGCGTATCGTATAATTTCTGGGTAACTTCGCCGATTTTTCCGTTGTTAATCTGAGCGACTTCTCCTTCATAACGAAGCTCGCCCACCGGTGAAATAACCGCCGCAGTGCCGGTGCCGAATACTTCTTCGAGTTTTCCTTCTCTGGAAGCCTTCATAACGTCCACAATCGGCAAACGGTCTTCAGAAACTTTGTAGCCCCATTTTTTCAGCAGCTCAATGCAGGACATACGGGTTACGCCCGGCAGAACAGTGCCAACCGTCGGCGCTGTGTAAATGGTGCCATCAATCTTAAAGAAGCAGTTCATGGAACCGACTTCTTCAACATACTTGCGCTCCACACCGTCAAGCCAGAGTGTCTGGCTGTAACCGAGGGATTCCGCCGTTTCCTGCGAAATCAGCGAGGCTGCGTAATTGCCGCCGCACTTAATGTAACCTGTGCCGCCCGGCGTTGCACGCACATATTTATCTTCAACGTAGATTTTTACCGGATTAAGGCCTGTGGGGTAATATGCACCAACAGGGCAGCAAATGACGATAAACTGGTATGTCAGAGAAGGCTTAACGCCAAGGTGCGGCTCGGTCGCAATGCAGAACGGCCGTATGTATAATGACTGGCCCGGTTTGGAAGGAATCCAGTCCTTTTCCGTTTTTACAAGAGCCTTAACTGCTTCTACAAAGTCATCTTCCGGTACGGCTGGCATGCACATACGCTCATGTGTAGACTTGAAACGAGCCGCATTTTTTTCGGGGCGAAACAGCTGTATATCACCCTTAGGGGTACGATAGGCCTTCATACCCTCGAAAGATTCCTGTGCATAATGCAATACAATGGCCGCAGGGTCAAGCTGCAGCGGCGCATACGGTACAATGCGCGGATCATGCCAGCCCTTGCCTTCCGTGTAATCCATTACAAACATGTGATCCGTAAAAAAAGTCCCAAAAGGCAACGGCCCGTCCGGAGCCGGTTTTTGCTTTGGGTTCTTGGTCAGTTCCACCCTGATCTCCTGCATGTAGAATGCCCTCTTTCAAGTATTTAGAAATTAATTAAAAGTTATTATACCATTATTAAACATCATTTTCAAGCTTTCGCCCTTTAATCTTTTATAGCGTTAAAGATTACGAAGGCCTTTTGGATAATGATTTTTCATTCTGCCGCAGGAGCATTTGCCGAATCCCGTGGATACGCCGTTTACCGCAACGCCACAGTAACCCTTCAGGTCTGCCGGTACTTCAATCTCTTCGCCGTGCAGAAAAGCCGCCATTTCCGTAGAATCATGCGAAAGTGAAACTACGTTTCGAAGCTCATCGGGCTTTGCAGCCATAAAAAGCGCATGAGCCGGTTCGACGCGCCCAGGTCTCATGGTTCCGAACAACACGCCCGTCCGTAGAACGCCCAAGCCTTCTGTCTGCGGAAAATCATTTGGAATCAGATAAAAATCATTTCGAATCTGTTCGATATTCACGGAAGGCTTCGTTTTGAAAATCTGTTCATAAAACTCTTTCGCCATTTTTCCGTTTTCTCTGTCTTTTCCGTGCCGAGACTCAACACAGCATTGATTTCCCGAATGGCGGCGCAGCTTCGCTACGAAATGCCCTTCCCCACCGTCCATTGGGAAAATTCTTCGCGCTTTCGGTAGAAAAGCAGCCCGGCCAAAGGAAACGCCGCAGTCTTCCAGCTCGAAATCATCATGCCGGTTTAAAAACTCCGAAATAACATCTTCGTTTTCTTCCTTGGAAAACGTACAGGTTGAGTAAACCAGAACGCCGTTCTCTTTCAGCGCTAAACAGGCGCTTTCAAGAATAGCAAGCTGGCGTACCGCGCAGGCTTTTACGTGCTCGGGGCTCCAGTCCTGCACCGCTTCTTCGCTTCGGCGGAACATTCCCTCGCCGGAACAAGGCGCATCCACCAGTATGCGGTCAAAATATCCCGCAAGAGCACTGCACAGTTTGTCCGGATAGCAGCTGGATATCACTGCGTTCTTTACACCCATTCGTTCCAGGTTGGACATGAGGATGTTCGCACGGCTTCGCACAACCTCATTTGACCACAAAAGGCCTTTTCCCGCAAGGAGAGAAGCAATCTGTGTGGATTTTCCTCCCGGCGCGGCGCAAAGATCAAGTATTTTTTCACCAGGCTGAGGATCGAGCACTGTGACCGCAGAAGATGCGGAAGGCTCCTGCACATAAAACGCACCGGCGTGGTGCATCGCTAGCTGGCCGATTTTTTCGGTGTCATGCGGAATGTAGAATCCCAGCGGAGAAAATGGGGATTGGCTTAAGGGGAACGGCAAAGACGCCCGCAGAGTTTCTTTACCGCATTTCAGCGGGTTCAGGCGTATTCCGCGAAACGGCGAGTTTGAATAGCATTTTTCAAATGCAGAATATTCTCCGCCAAGCATTTCTTTCATTCTCTTTGTAAATTCCTCAGGCAGTGCGGTCAAAAAAATCAGCTCCCAAAAAATTGGTATAATCTTAACTTTCAATACAAACAATAATACGCAAAGGGGGTGAACAACTTGGACAAACAATCCAAAAAAAACAGGGATTATGGCTCTTCCAAACAGGGAAGCCAGGTACAGAAGGGCTCAGACACACATAGATCACAGGGAAAGGACTGCGCAACGAAAGACTGCGCTTCCCAGTGCAGGGATTCTGTAGAAGGCAACGACTGCAAAGACTGAGGCCATCGGAAAACAGGCGGTTCCGTAATAATACGGAACCGCTTATTTTTGTAGTATCAAATCATTTTACTTCGGGAATAACTGTTTTCAGTTTCGCATATAACTGGTTGGTTTTGGTGCTGTCGGAATAATTAAAAATAGTAAAGCTTCCGTCTTTCATGATTACATAAAGAAACGGTCCTTTATTATTTTCAACATATATGTGTCCTCTACCAAGTCCTTCCACAGTGAACATTCCCCTGCGCACTTCTCCAGATTGGTATCCGACGCGGTCTGATGTTTTCGGCAGCGTATCTTTTATATAGATACTCTTGACCTGAGACGTCTGAAAAGATGAAGAATCCATTACACCCGCGGATACTTGTACATTGGAAGAAGTAATTGTCACCTGTGTTGTCGCGCTGTTTTCTTTAAAAATGAAAGTAGCGGTGAGACTCAAAAGCACGACGGTAGCTAAAGCAGTAATAATTTTGCGTGCGTCTTTTTTATTCTTGGTTCCCGCAGCAGCTATTACACTGGAACCGGAGAAAGATTTGCTTCCCTTAATAAACAGCAGATTTGCGGAAAGAGCAAGCAATACAAGCATGGAGCAGAGCAGAAAAATGATTCCGCTCACATAGTCCAGCTTTAAAACGGACATGAGGAAGGTAATCAGGCCCAGAACCAGAATTACAGCGATCATCTGCAGGAGGCCGTTTAAATTATTCTTTACCGCAACGGTCTCATCATCCCATTCCAGCTTCGGAAAAAGGATATCGAAAAACAGCCCGAGCATGTTAAACGCCGCATTAGCAATCAGGCTCAGAACCAAAATTGCGGCATAATCAACCGCTGAAAAGCGGAAGAAGAATACGGCGATGAGAAGCACCATCAGTACTTCAATGGTACTGATGATTAAACCGGGCAAAAGTTTTGCGGTAATCTGGCCGCGGCTGGAAACGGGGATATACTTGGCAACGGTTATATCTGTGCCTTCCCTTGAAATCGCCGTCGGTGAAATTGTGTTGATGGTACATAAAAAGCAGACGATTATTACACAAACAGACACCATCATGCTGCTGGATGCCGGTATTGTCAGCTCGTGCATGGAAAATCCTAAGATAAAGACAATCAACGGCGGGAAAAGCACCGCGCTCAGAACACAGTTTAAAAAGTACGCCGGAGTCCTGTACAGAAGCTTCCAGTCCTTCATTGCAAGAGCAATGACTGCAGACTTCGGCCGAATGCGTTTTCCATAGTATTCTATGGAGAGCTTTTTGCCGCTCGCGCTTCTCTGGGAAAGCCCGACAACACCGCTGATATAGAACGCCTTGCCCAGCAGAAGAAACAGGTAAACTGCGGCGGCGCTGACAAGAAGCAGCAGTGCAAACTGCAGGATTCCTTCTGCCGGCGAGCTGCTTTGAATGGCGTGTATTGCGAGCAGATTGCTTGGGAACAGCATGGCGGTTTTATTCATGAGAGCTCCGGTATCCGCAAGGGAGCGCGGTGTAATCGACCTTGAGGTGAAGCTCTGCAGTACGACATTGATTCCGATTGCCGCCGCAAAAGCCAGAATACCGGAAACAAACTTGAGCCGGTCTTTATTTTTGAATACTTTCCCAAAGGACATAATCAGCAAACTGATCAGGGAACAGACAACCGTGGGTATCAGCGGTAGAACCACATAAACCAAAATTGAGAATACCCAGAAAGACAGGCTCGCCTTTTTGATTCCGAACGCAATGATACATGGCAGCAGCACAATTGCTTCCAGAATATACTGGTAGATGCTGACGATGACGAATTTTGCTGCCAGAATCCGCTGCGGAGGAATCGGTAGCGTAATGAGCTGGATAATATCGTCGGAAAAATAATAGATGCTGATTACATACAGAATTCCGAATACGATCATGGCAATGCAGGTTGCGGAAAGGATCGATGCCAAAACCGCGCCGTCCAGATGATACGCGGCCAGAGAATCGTATACATTCAGAAACATAAAGGCAGCCGAAACAATCAGCGCAAGAATGGCAAGTGCTCCAACCAGCAGCCCGGCGCCGTATTTCTTATCGCCGGATTTGCGAAAAGCAGAAGCGTTTTTCAGCAGGGCTTTCGTCAATACAATAAAGCTATTCATTTTCCGTAATCTCCAGAAAGATTTTTTCAAGCGATTCGTTTGCCTTAAAGCGGTCTTTCAGTTCCTGAATGGAGCCTGCAAAAAGCATTTTTCCTCTGTTGATAATAGCGACCCGGTCGCAAAGCTCCTCGGCAACTTCCAGAATATGCGTTGAAAAGAACACGGTTTTCCCGGCATCTGCGTGCTCTCTCATCATCTGCTTGAGCGTGTAGGCGGATTTCGGGTCAAGGCCGGTCATCGGTTCGTCGAGAATCCAGATAGCGGGGTCATGCAGCAGAGCGCCGATAATCACGATTTTCTGCCTCATACCATGGGAATAGCTTTGGATGGAATCGCTTAAAGCGTCTTCCATTTCAAATTTACTGACCAGGTTTTTGATTTTCCCCATTCTGATATCGGCAGGGACTTCATAAATATCTGCCATGAAGTTCAGGTATTCGATTCCTTTTAGGCGAAGAAAGAAATCCGGGCTGTCGGGTACATATCCGAACTGCTTTTTCGCTTCGATCGGGTTTTGCTGTACATCGCTGCCGTTCATCCTGATAACTCCGGAGTCCGGCTTTAAAATACCGGTCATCATCTTGATTGCTGTTGTTTTGCCGGCGCCGTTCGGGCCGAGAAAACCGAACACTTCCCCGTCATTGACGGTCAGGCTCACATTGTCCGACGCTGTTTTTGCCGGGCCGAATTTTTTCACTACATTAACAAATTCGATCAAACTCAATCGTCTCCTCTTTTATCGCTTTTAGGTGCAGGGCCTATTGCGGAACGTTTTCCGCAGTGTGGGCAGACCAGAAAATGCTTTGAGCCTACATGGCCGGATACAACCAGCTTTAGCTTGCTCGGTACAAACCTTGCTTTGCAGTGCGGGCATTCATATTCCGTTTTATTCGGAATCAGGCAATAAATAAGAACACCTACAACAATTACTGCTATAATAATCCATGTCATGTAATCCATAATAATTCTCCTATCGTTCTAATGAACAAATTTAATTAACATAGTTATTCCGATGATACCCAGAATAAGCGCGGCGATAACGATGTAAGAGGCGGGACGTGCAAAATTCATGGTAAAACCTATTCCCCATCTGCGCTCCACAAAAATCGCCGGGTCATTCGGATTCCAGTAGATAGTGCCGAACTTCCAGTTGTCGTCTGAATCCTTAATATTCAGCCTGCCTTCAGAAGGCTTTTTTGTTTTTATGCGGCTTCCTCCCTGACCGACTTTAACCCTAAGGACTGCAGAATAAACCAGCATAATTATCACCACTGCAGTCGAAGAAATCATGATTGCGGAAGAATTGAAAACACCAAACATTGCAAGCTGCATTATGGTAACCATCAAAAGAAGGAGCATACCGCCAAATAAAAAGAACCTGCCGAGACTGTTGCGAAATATGTTTTGCCTGCGAAGGCTTTCTTCTTCGTTTGACGGATCTATACACCGTCTTCTGCTTTTTGTTATTAGAAACGAAACGCTGAAAACAGTTGCCAGAAAAGCCTGCAGAATCGGGTTAATAAATATTGCCATGTAAGATTTCTGTACAAATCCGTTTGCGGTGCCGCTTTCATCGTAATGGATTGGAACCCGTGCAGGCAGGCGGCTGTACAGCAGAAATCCCAGAAGGACTGTAACGGCAATCATTACAGGATAAACTGCAAGCCATGCGGAAGACGGATATCCCTTTTTCTCATTCGAAAGATCGACTGTAACGGTTGTTGCGACGTCGTTTTTCCATTCCGAATTTTCCTTGAATTTTTTCACTTTACCGCGAAAATACTGAAAAATCAGGAATACAATGAAATATTGTACCAGAATAGCGAGAGCAACAACTGGACGCAGGTTCCCCAGAAACGAGTAAGCCCACGCGGAAACGCCTAAAATTAACAGTCCCAATATGATATTGATTTCCGAAAAACGTTTCCGCAGGCCTTTCAGTTTTGGGCTGCCGTACTCCTTTTCCGGAATTGAAATGCTGAAACATTCCGTTCTTCTTGCCATATACGGTAAAAAGGATAGTATCGCTGTGCTGAACAAAGAAGTTGTGAGAAGTAATACCGGAAATAAAAAGCTCATTTTACAGTCTCCCTATCGAGTTCCTGATAAACATTGCTGCAAATCTGCATAAACTCCGACTCGCTGACGCTGCGGCTGCGCGCCTGAACTGCCGTCTTTCGAATCTGCGACCGGATGGTTTTGAGAAAGGCCTGATCCGCCGCCGGACGCCGTGAAACCAGTGCGCCGCTTCTTTTGTTGATGGTGATATAGCCTTCCTGTTTTAATATGGTATAAACCTTGTTGATGGTTAGCATATTGACACCAACATCGTTAGCTAACTGTCTCACAGATGGAAGCGAATCGCCCTCCCGAAGTTTTCCGGCTGATATGGCTTCAACAATCGCAGACTTTATCTGCTGGTATATAGGAACGTTGCTTGCCAAATCAACCGTTATTGTCATTACCCTTTCATTTCTCCTTTTGTTTTGTTTTAAGGCCTTAAACAGATTTCAATCTGTTGTACGTATTATATAACAGCTATATAAGGAAATCAATCCCAAGTCCGTTAAAACTCCGTTAAACAAGCACCACCCGTGTTAAGACGGTATAAAAAAGCCTGCCGGCTTCATTTAGCCGACAGGTCTTTAAGCTTCTATTCCGCTTTCTTTTTTACTTTCATCTTTCTTATGTGCTTCTCTTCCAGTTTTACCGGACGGAAGCCTTCGCCGGTAATCTCCCCGGCTTCGCCAACAATAATAAACGCGTTGCGGTCTATGGTGTGCACAATATCTTTCACTTTGGCGACCTCAAATCGCCTGACAGCGCAGAGAAGAACTTCTCCGTCGCGGCCTGAATAAGCCCCTCGGGATTTCAGCACCGTTACACCGCGGTCTACATCGCTCAGAATTTCATGTGCTATTTCGTGGCTCTTTGAAGATATGATAAAAAGGACTTTGCCAGTACCGATATCCGTGCCGTAAAGGATGGTATCAATCAGTCTGGAGCAGACAAAAATCGTGATGATCGCGTACAGAGCATTTTCGATGCTCCGGTAAACAAACGCGGAAATAATGACGATAACGCCGTCCACGCAGAGCATCAGCTTGCCAATGGAAACAAACCGCACATGTCGGCCAAGCAGACGTGCTATGAGATCGGTGCCGCCCGTCGTCGCGCTTCGCATAAAGACCAGCGCAAGCGCAACACCCTGAATAACGCCGCCGAAAATCGCGGCAAGCATCGGGTTGCCCTTATACGGCTGAATCACAAGCGCAAGGACATCGATTGCGACCGAAGAAAGAATCGTCGCGAACAGGCTTTTCGCAACTCCCTTATACCCGATTTCCACAAACGCCCAAAGGAAAATAGGTACGTTCAGAATCAGGCTTACCGTACCGATCGGCCAACCGGTCAGAAAATTAATCACTGTGGCGAGACCCGAAACGCCGCCCGGGGCAATATGGTTCGGCGCCGTAAACATACTGATCGACAGGGCCAAAAGGATGCTCCCTACCGTGTATGCAGCGATATCTTTTACAAGATCAGAGGCTTTTTCTTTTACTGCCTTAACGGGTGACATTCATTACCCGCCTTTCTATGAGTTATTGCTTTGTATTATGTCAAATAATTCACGCAGGCGTTCAATGCGCCCGCATAAGTACAAATAGCCGAACAGAGCTTCCAAAGCCGTTGCTGTATGATAATCCGCCTGGCCGGCGTTTTTCGGCACATGGCCGGGATGCGCGTTCTTTCCCCGGCGGAAAACAGCGGCTTCTTCTTCCGTAAGAATCGGCAGAATCCGTTTTGAGGCTTCTGCCTGCGCCCCGCAGCAGACATCCTGAACCGAGAGACGGTGCAGCTCCGAAACGGGGCGGCTCCCCATACAGACAAGGCGTTCGCGAACAAATACCTCAAATACCGCGTCACCGATAAACGCAAGAGAAAGCGGGCTTAACTGGCGGGGGTCGCAGTCCTTATTATAGAAGCGTTCCAATTGTTCGCCCCCTTATTCCATAAAGTCGAATTCCAGGCCGTAAATGCTGACTGTGTCGCCCTCATGGACGCCCGCATTGCGAAGTGCTTGGATGACGCCGGTTTTTTCCAGCACGCTTTCAAAGTAGCGCAGGGATTCTTCATCGTCAAAATTGATGGAGCGCATCGTCTGCATCAGCCAATCGCCTTCAACGATATAAGTACCGTTCTGATTGCGGACGGTGACTTCATTCGGCTCAAATTCTTCCACAGGCTTAACAGGTTCCGGCTCCGGTTCGTAACGCTTTACAGGCGGGAGCTTGCTGAGCAGTTCACCGATCCGGTTTAGCAGCGGGTCTACCTCATAGCGGATTGCCGCCATAATCGGGAAGAACTCATAGCCCTGCTTTTCCACAAAATTCTTAAAATCAGCAATCTGTTCCTCAGTGGCAAGGTCACATTTGTTCCCGGCCACAAGCATGGGGTGTTCGGCCAGCTCCGGGTTGAATTTCTTCAGCTCGGTGTTGATGACGCTGAAATCGTCCTTCGGGTCGCGGCCCTCACTGCCGGAAACGTCCACAATATGAACCAGCAGGCGGCACCGTTCTACATGACGGAGAAACTGGTGGCCAAGGCCCGCGCCCTCGTTTGCGCCCTCAATCAAGCCGGGGATGTCGGCGATGACAAAGGAGCGATCCTGCGTAAGATGAACAACGCCCAGTACCGGCGTAATGGTAGTGAAGTGATAATTCCCGATTTCCGGCTTTGCTTCGCTCACAACGGATACGAGGGTCGATTTTCCCACGTTTGGGTAGCCAACCAGGCCCACATCGGCAAGAAGCTTCAGCTCCATGGAAAGCTCAAGGCTCTCCCCCGGCGCGCCCGGCTTCGCAAAGCGGGGAGTCTGCCGTGTTGCATTGGCAAAATGCACGTTTCCCCAGCCGCCGTGCCCGCCCTTTGCAACAACCTGAGGCTCGTCCGCAGAAAGGTCGGCAATTAGCCTGCCCGTTTCGGCGTCTTTCAGCAAAGTGCCGCGCGGTACGCGAATGATAAGGTCTGCGCCGTGCTTTCCGTTGCACCGTTTACCCCTGCCGTTTTCACCGGGCTGTGCGGTAAATTTGCGCTTATAGCGGAAGTCGGAAAGCGTGGAAAGGTTATCGTCAACCTGAAAGACAACATTTCCGCCGCGCCCGCCGTCTCCGCCGTCCGGCCCGCCCGAAGCGACGTATTTTTCACGGTGGAAGGCAACTGCTCCGTCGCCGCCCTTTCCCGCAAATATTCTAATTTTAGCGCTGTCAATAAACATATGTGCTCCTTCTGGCGCCGGAAGAACCGGCACAAATCTACTACAAAAATCACCTAAATTATTCTGCACGAAAATACGAAAAAAATCCCGGGCGAAAACACCCGGGATTATCCTCATTGATCGCCGCCGGCGAAATTACTGTTCGGCGTATACGCTGACCTTTTTACGGTCTTTGCCAAGATGCTCGAACTTTACTTTGCCGTCAATCAGGGCAAACAGGGAATCGTCGGAACCCCTGCCGACATTCTCGCCCGGATGAATGTGTGTTCCGCGCTGTTTAACAAGGATGTTGCCGGCCAGAACGAACTGACCGTCTGCACGCTTAACGCCGAGACGCTTGGATTCAGAATCACGGCCGTTCTTTGTGGAACCCATTCCTTTTTTATGAGCGAAAAGCTGAATATTAATCTTCAGCATGACTTTACACCTCCGTGTCGGTTAATTCAATATTCTTCGGATACTGCTCTTTCAGAGCCGCCATATGAAGGCGGAAACCCTGAAGCAAAGCGCCGCAGGAATCTGCAGCCTCTGCCGGAATTTTCAGAAGCATCAGGCCGTCCTCAACCGAAATCTCCGCCGGAACGCCTATCACGTCCGTAATGGTATTGGCCGCCATATATGCCGCGGATGAGACCGCTGCACAGATGATGTCCGTACCCGCTTCGGATGAGCCGGAATGCCCGCTGACGCGGAACCCGTTCGGCTGACCGTTCTTCGTGAAAAATTCTGCGCGGATCATACTCAGGCGTTGATCGATTCGATCTGAACCTTGGTATACGGCTGTCTGTGACCCATTTTGCGCTTTTCGTTCTTCTTTGACTTATAGGTCAAAATCGTGATTTTCGGGGATTTGCCGTTTTTCAGGACTTTGCCCGTAACGGTGGCGCCGTCAACATAAGGTGCGCCGAGCTTCATTCCGTCGTCTGCGTTCAGAGCGAGAACTTTGAACTCAACGGTGGTGTCTTTTTCTGCCGGAAGCTTTTCGACAAAGATGACGTCATCTTTCTGCACCTTGTACTGCTTGCCGCCGGTTTCAATTACTGCAAACATGAATTTAAGGCCCTGCCTTTTTCTTAATCTCGCTATTGCTGGGCGGGTTTGACCACTTAAAGCCCGCAATAAGCGGCTTGATTATACTATCATATTCCGTCAATTTTGTCAACGGATAATTCTAAACTTAATGATTGCGGGCAGCGAGTTTTTCCGCCAGCTCCGCAAGGTAATCCGTTTCTGAGGGAAACACGGAAAGCGCCGTAACTGCGGTCTTTGTCAGCTCGCTTACCGCGCGCTTTGCGTTTTCCATGCCGAGAAGTGAAACATAGGTGCTTTTGTCGTTGCCCTCGTCGCTGCCGACGGGCTTGCCGAGCGACTTTGTGTCACCTTCCACATCGAGAATATCGTCTACAATCTGGAACGCAAAGCCGAGTGCGGCCGCGTATTCGTCCGCTGCATGGACAAATCTTTGACCGGCACCGGCAAGGATGCACCCCATTTTTGCCGCGGCACGGATGAGCGCACCGGTTTTGTATTCGTCCATCTTCTGGAGCATCTGAGCCGAAATCTTTTTGCCTTCACTCATCAGGTCGATTGCCTGCCCGCCTGCCATTCCGTAAGCTCCGGCGGCTTTTGCCAGCTCACCTGCCGCACCCGCCGCACGCTCCGCACCGACGCCCCGGACGCTTTCGGGCGAAAGCATGGTTTCGAACGCCATTGTCAGGAGAGAATCTCCGGCAAGGAGCGCCTGTGCCTCGCCGAACACCACATGGTTTGACGGTCTGCCGCGCCGCAGTTCATCGTCGTCCATGCAAGGAAGGTCGTCGTGAATCAGCGAATAGGTGTGGATCATCTCAATGGCGCAGGCAAACGGCAGGGCGGCTTCCTGGTCGCCGCCGCAAAGTCCGCAGAATTCAAGCACAAGCACCGGACGAATCCGCTTCCCGCCCGCCAGAAGGCTGTAGCGCATGGCTTTGAAAAGCTCGGACTGCATGAGGGATACCTCAGGCACATACTTCCCCAACGCGTCTTCCACAGCTGCCAGATAATCGCCGCGGTCAATCCTTCCCATCGGCTTCCCCTTCTTCCAGTTCCGAGATTTTTTTAATTTTCTGCTCCGCCGCAGAGAGCTTTTTGTAGCAGTAAGAAGCGAGCGATGAGCCTTCTTCAAAAAGCTTCAGGGAATCTTCGAGCGGTGCGTCGCCGCGTTCCAGCTGTTCCACAATCTCGTTCAGCCGCGCAACGGCAGACTCAAACGTCATTTTCTGATTCATTGATACAACCATCCTTCCGCTTCCATGATGACGGCAATTAAATGTTCATTTTACGGTGGCTTTCTTCTTACCGGATTCCGGTTTCGTATCGTTTACCGTACAGCGCAGTGAACCGTCAGCCATCTGTACAAGAATTTTATCGTCCTTGTGAATTTCTTTCATCTTCGGAACCGTTTGCCCGGATTCGCTGAAAACAACCGCATAACCGCGCGAAAGCACCGCAAGAGGGCTCAAGGCGTTCAGTCTGCCGCTTACATTTGCAAGCTGCTCCTTCGCACCGTCCTCTCTGCGCCGCATTGCGAAGGTCAGGTCGGTAAGCAGCTGGTCGATCTGCACCCGGCGAAGTTCCACCGGTTCCAGAGGGTTCTTCAGCACACGGCTTTCCGCGAGAGGAACAAACGAGCCGCGGGCTTCTGCAAGCCTTGCCGAAACTGCGTTTTGCAGTCGGTACCGCTCAGCCTGAATCCCGCCCAAAAGCTCGGTTTTGTCCGGAACGGCAAGCTCCGCCGCAGCGGACGGAGTCGGCGCGCGCATGTCTGCGGCAAAATCGCAGATGGTGAAATCCGTTTCGTGCCCAACGGCGGAAATCACAGGAATAACGGAAGCCGCAACCGCGCGGGCAACCGCTTCCTCATTAAACGGCCACAGGTCTTCCAGAGAGCCGCCGCCTCGCCCGACAATAATCACGTCGGCGCATTTCAGGCGGTTCATGCGGTGCAGGGCACTCACAATCTGCGGAGCGGCAAGCCCGCCCTGAACCTGCACCGGGCAGAAAACAACCTGTGCCAGCGGATACCGCCGCTCCAGAATCGTAAGAATATCATGTACCGCCGCGCCGGTCGGTGAGGTTATAACGCCGATGCTGTGGGGAAACTCCGGCAGCGGCCTTTTGCGTTCTGCGGAAAACAGGCCCTCTTTTTCGAGCTTTGCCTTCAGCTGTTCAAACGCGAGGTTCAGCGCGCCGAGGCCGTCCGGCTGCAAATCTTCCACATAAAGCTGGTATTGCCCCGAAACCTCGTACACGCCCACTCTGCCGCGCGCAATAACCTTCATTCCGTCCTGCGGCTGAAAGCGCAGACGCGAAGCGCTGCGGGAGAACATCACGGCGCGGATGACACTTTTATCATCCTTTAAAGAAAAATACAGATGCCCTGAACGGTAGTTATTTGTGAAATTGGATATTTCCCCGGTGATAAAAACATGGGAAAGATTCTCGTCGCTCTCGAACTGCGACTTGATGTAGGTATTCAGCTGCGTTACCGTCAGAACCATCGGCGTCTGAATCACAGTTCAATCCCCTCCCGCATTGCAGCCAAAACAGCAATGCCCGCAGCGTTGTCGGCAGAAAACGCTGGTTCGGCGAAATATGCACCGTACTTTTCCGTCAGTGCTTCGCGGATGATGCTGTTGCTCATGACGCCACCCGCGAACAGCAGCGGAAGACTGCCGTATTCTTCCAGAAGGGAAGCGGCCATGCCGTCCAGAGCCGCGAGGACGGAGTACAGGCAGAATGCCGCTATTTCCTCTTTGGGTACGCCCTGCTCCAGTTTGGCGTGGCACCGGTTCTCAATGCCGGAAAGCGAGCAGTCGGAGCCTTTCAGGCATGGGTGGATTTTTCGGGGCTTTTCCGCATGCAGAGCAAGTTTTTCCAGCTCCGGTCCGGCAGGAAAACGCAGGCCGAGCATCACGCCCACACGGTCGACTGCCTGTCCCGCTTTCAGGTCGAGCGACTGGGCGACGATTTTCGTGGTGAAAATCTCCTGCTCATCCGGCTGCACAAGTACCGCCTCGGTCGTTCCGCCGGAAACATGGAACGCGAGGAAACGCCCATGAAGCAAGTCCAGCTTTTTAGCAGAGTATAAAGCCGCGGCGATATGTCCCTGCTGGTGAGAGAAAAAATGCAGCGGCACATGAAGCGAAAGCGAAACCGCCTTTGCCGCGGATACCCCCGCGAGAAAGCAGGGCATGTACGAGCCTTCTATACTGCGCGGGCGGTTCGAAACGCCCACTGCTGCGATTTCCGCACCCGTAAACGGCAGGGCTTCCATTACTTCCGGGAGCTGCTGCACATGATGAAAAACCGCGTCGCTCTGGCGAAGCCCCATCTCCCCCGGTTTGACGGGCAGGAGCTTTTTGCTCTGACGGATTTCCCCGCCGCACAGGAGCGCTGCGGACGTTGTGTAATTGCTGGTATCAATGCCTAAAACATCAGGCATTTTTCTCGAACTCCCTGGCGGCCGAACCGAGAACACCGTTAACGAATGGGGCGTCTTCCACGCCGCCGTACTTTTTGGCAAGGCCCACCACTTCACTGATGGATACGCTCACGGGGATATCCGGCTCAAATTTCATCTCGTACAACGCAAGGCGCAGCAGGGACAGCGCGACTTTGGAAAGCCGGTTCATCGTCCAGCCGCGGATGTATTTTTCAATCATGCCGTCAAGCTCTGCTTCGTGGTCTTCCACGCCGCAGGCGGTTTTTTCGGCGAACTCCTCAATGCGCACATCTTCCGAGGATTCGGCTGCGTCGACGATTGAGCGAATCGTATCATGGTTGATGCTTCTTTCAAAAACGAGGATGAACGCCTGTTCCCGTGATTTTCTTCGATTCATAAACTTCCTCCGATTTTATACCGGCCTTTTGGAGCTGGCCGGATAAAACTTCTTCTTGAACTCAATACAAAATATTATGCATTAAAAAACCCTCCACAATGTGGAGGGTTGCTTAAAAACATTGTAAATTGTCAAACTTCCACGGGAATATTATACCACAATTCCGTGCAAACACAACTATACGCGCTCGATAATCTTAATTTTATCGAAGGAAAGCCCGGTCTGTCCGGCAACGATGTCCTGAATCACAACGGCGTCGCTCTCTGCGTTCGCTTTCGTTTTTACCACAACGCTGCATTGGCCGTTATTGATGGTTACAACGCAGTCGGAGAATCCCTTCGCCTTAACAAGGTTCTCAATGTCGGTTTCCTTGAGCATATTCTGCGTGATGACGGCGGCTTTATCGACCGCTTCTTTCTTCACAGCGTCGCTGGATTTGGCGTCTTCCAGAATTTTTGCGATATCTTCTTTGGCCGTGTCCTGCGTCTTCTGGCGTGAAAGCCTTGCTTCGTTGAAATACTCATCGTTTGAACCGGCATTGGCCGAAGTCTTTACCGCGGAGCCCTTTGTGGACGACACGTTTGCTTTGCCGGAAACCGCTTTGCCGGAGGCCGCCGAGGCGTTCGCCGTCTTGCCGGAAACCGCACTGCCGTTTACCATAAGGGTCTGCCCAAGCTCCCTGCCACCCGAGGTGACTGCCTGCGTTGCCGGAAGGGTTGTGTTGCCAGCAAATACCCAGTTCAGATATACGGCTGCGCCAAGTGCGACTACAAGCGCCGCAAGCACAAGCTGCCGCTTACCCATTGTCATAAATAAATTCCCCCTGATTTTTATTATTTTGCTTTTATGACGCACACCCGCACAGAAGTAATGTGGAGTGCCGTCGTAACGGCATCGGTTATGTCCTGCTGTACTTTCGGGTCGCCGCCGCCGTCGCACACGACGACTACGCCTTTCACCACCGGCTGAATATCGGTTATCTTGACCGCTTTTTCCGAACCGTCTGCGTCTTTTATCAGAAGATATGATGTTTCGTTGCTGTTGTTTGTCTCATTTTTTCCCGTTCCGCTCTCCGCGTTCTCGTTCGTCTGCTGGTCGCTCGTTTTTTCCTGTGTTGCATAAACGCTCTTTGTCGTCTGCTCGAGAGTCACCATTACCTTGGCTTTACCGACGCCGTCGATCTGCGTAATCAGATCGGAAAGGCTGTTCTCCATCTGCTTTTCGTACTCTTCCGCGGTGATGATTGTACCGGAAGACGCCGATGACGCCGAAGTGCCTGCGGGAGGCTGCACGGAGCAGCTTTTTAGGCTCCCGGAAACCAGAATCAGCACGATTCCCAGCAGGCCGGCTCCGATGATGATTTTTCGGCAGGTATCATTCTCCGCAAGTTTTTGAAACAGGCCCTTGGCTTTTTCGCTGTCTCCGCCTTTTTCAACCGCCATCTGAAACAACCTCCGTTTTAATTTCCAGTTCCTTATTCAGATAGTCCGAGACCGTCGAAGCTTCGGCGGCATCTTTTTTGTCCAACCTCACAATTACTTTATTAATTGATATGCGGCCGTTCCCGTTTGTATCCATAACAACCTGAACATTTTTGCATTTTATGTGGATTCTGCTCAGCTCCGCCGCCACCAGATTGGTAATGCTCTTCTGCGATTCCGAAATAATCTGGTCGTTTACCGTTGTTTCGAGCTTTGTTTTCTGCACCTCGGAAGTACTCCCCGCACTCTGCATTCCCGAATTGATCTGCGGCACGATTTTCGAGACCGGCGCAATCATAACGCAGATGATGAACGCCCCCACGACGAACTTGCCCATGCGCTCCATGGAGCCTGCGGGAATGAGGGTCTGCGCCAGCGCGGCGACCAGCGCGGCCAGGCAGATCACCGCAGTCCACTGTTGAATTCCGTACACGGGAACCCACATCCTTCCGATTCGTTCTGAAATATCGTAAAATTTATAGCCACGGCGCAAGCGGATGCCGGTCAAACATACCAACCGACAAGTGGCTTTTTTTATCGTGAAATAATGTGAAACGAATTACGCATTATTTCACGTTACGCCACCGATCACAAGCATTACAACGGTGGAAATGATCAGCACCATCATGCAGCACAGAAGAATCGCCAGCATGGTGGAGACAACGTCCGACGAAGCTTTGAGCAGCCCGGTAATCTCTTTAAGCTCGAACACCTGGCTGATTCCCGAACAGAGCATCAGGGTGAGAATCCACAGCACACATTCGGCAATGACGGGCAGAAAAACGAACAGCCCCGCCAGCAGCCCGAACGCCCCTACGCCGGATTTGAGCATCTTCACGCAGCCGGTAACGGTGTTCAGAGCCTCGCCGAGCGCGTTGCCGACGACCGGTACAAAACTGCTCACCACGAATTTGGCCGCTTTCGCGCCGGTGCTGTCCAGCGAAGAAGCCACAATGGAATGCATGGTGATCAGCCCGGTGAAAAGCGTCATTCCAAGCGCCATAACCCACTTGACGGCCTTGTTCAGCACGTTGCACAGGCCGTTCAGGTTGATGTTCGGCGAGACGGACGAAACCACGGAGAGCGCTAGGAAAATATTCATCATTGGCACGAGGACGGTCGTGGCGAAAATGGAAATCACGTTGCCGGCGGCCATCATCAGCAAATGGTAGGAGCCCGCCGAAACCGACTGCCCCGCCGCCGCCATAATGGCGACCAGCACGGGCACGCAGGCCAGCAGAAAACCGGAAGAGGCTTTCAGCACATCCGCCGCGTCGGAGATACAGGCGACAATAGGCTGAACCACAATGGTGCAGATGCACAGCGTGCCAACCATGCCGATGATTCCGCCAAGCGGCTTCTCGCCGAAGGAAAGCTTCATGCCGTCCAAAAGGGCGCACAGCAGAATAACGGCGATGACCGAAGCGAGGACGCGCAGCGGATTTTTCGCTTTTCCGGTAAAAACCGAGAGAATCTTTTCAAAGTAATTCTGCGGTGTGATGGACGTAATGGAGTTCCAGTCCGAACCGCTAATGCCAAGCTCCTGCAGGATTTTTTTCGTGTCGTCGGGGAGTTTGTCCTGTAATTTGTCGGCGCCGCTCTGCTCAAGCTGTTCCTGGTAATAGCTCTCCATACTGCTCTGGGAAGAAGCGGTCTGCTCCGCAAACGCCGCGGTATGGAAAAGGAATGCGGCAAGGATTAAAATCAGGAAACAAACCGTTTTTTTCATGGTTCCCTCTCTTTAAACGTATTGCGGGATTTTATATACCAACGAAAGATGCAATATTTCGCTCTATGCGCCGATCAGCCCCGTTGCGGTTTTCGCAATCTTCTCAAACAAAGGCAGCGCCAGAACGACAATCGCAATTTTGCCTGCCAGCTCCACTTTGGAAGCGAGGGCGCTCTCGCCCGCGTCGCGGCAGGAATCCGCGGCAAACTGCGCCAGAAAACAGATGCCCAGTGTTTTGAACAGGATAACCGCATAATCCGCGGTAAGCCCCGCGGAAGAAAGCAGTGTATTGATCTGCCTGACCGCAGGCGCAATATTCACTAAAATCTCGATGAGAATCACGACGCCCGCCGCTACACTGATGATGACGGCGTACTCCTGATTGTACCGGCGGAGCATTACGGCGATGATTGCCGCACAGATCGCGATTCCGGCGATCCCTACGATATTCATAATCAAAGCCCGAAAATGGATTTAATCGACTTGAACAGGGCGCTGATCTGCTGGATAATCATCATCAGCACGACAATCAGCCCCGCGAGGGTCGTCATCATGGCCTGTTCTTCCCTGCCCGACCGGATGAGAAGCTGGTTCAGCACCGAAACAATAATCCCGATCGCGGCGATTTTGAAAATTAAATCCACATTCATTTTCTGACCATCCTTTCGTTTGAAAACACGCGATTTTCAAACTGTCCTTCTATTTTCAGCAAAGTAAAATTGCAGCGGCCATTCCGCCGAATAAGCCCAGCATGAGGTACAGCTTCGATTTGCGGTTGCGCTCCTCTTTGGCGTCGCGCAGAGCGGCGGCGGTAAGCTCTGAGTACAGGGTAAAATGCGAAAGCTGGCCGTCGGTGTCGCTTGCCCCGAAGCCCGCGCCGAAACCCTGCAGCAGCTCCATATCCTTACGGAAAAATCCCTCGTTCACCGCGTGTTTTACGGCTTCGTTCCACGCCGAGAGCCAGTCGCCCCCGGAGCTGCCTTCCTTGATATAACTGAAAAAAGAGATCCCCTCGCCGTGCCTGCGGATGATGGATTCCACCGGCATGGAAGAGTACCGTATTTCCGTTTTCGCTGCCGAAAGAAAACGAAGGAACGCTTCGAGCTTTTCCACCCGCAGCGTAAGCTTATGCGATTCCGTATATCCCGCGAGAAACCCCGCAGTGATCAGCAGCAACGCTCCCATCACTTTTAGCAAGCAAATCACCTGCCCTGTATATGCCCGCAATGCTCCCCGGCTCCTCGGAACCGTTCAGCAGGGCGGCGGCGGCAAATGCGCCGGTCTTCAGTAAAGCGACAGCCTGTCTGCGTCGAAGGAGCTCCCCCGCGCTGCCCGCATGGATGCTCGCAATGACGCACACGCCCGCGTTCAGGCTCTGCTCCACTGCATGGGTCTCGTTCTCGGTGCCAAGCTCGTCGCATATGATGTACTGCGGGGAAAGCGATCGGACGGCGAGCATAATTCCCTCGGCCTTGGGATATCCGTCCAGAACGTCGCAGCACAGGCCGACGTCGTTCTGCGGTATGCCCTGAAAGGAACCGGCAATTTCGCCGCGCTCGTCGATGACGGCAACTTTGCGGATATTCCCCCGGATTCCGCTGGAAAGCTGGCGGGCAATATCGCGCAGGATGGTTGTTTTTCCGCTGGACGGCGGCCCGGCAAGCAGGAGCCCGCCGCTGAGAGTATCCTTTAACTGATTAAGCAGCACGTCGGCGGAGCCGGGAATCTCCCGCGCCACGCGTATGTTGACGGACGAGATATCCTTCATGCCGG
Organism: Caproicibacter sp.; assembly: GCA_036260805.1. Lineage (GTDB taxonomy): Bacteria > Bacillota > Clostridia > Oscillospirales > Acutalibacteraceae > Thermocaproicibacter. The sequence continues at coordinate 36,863 of DATALZ010000057.1, read as the reverse complement.
AGACCGTTCCGTTCTGAAAGACCGCGGTGCCGCAAATGCCTGCGCGGTGACCGCCGCGGAGCGTGATATATCCGTTTTTAATCTCATTTTCATGGCTGTAGACGGAGTAGCTGCACAGCGTGCGGAAGCTCTCCTCAAGGTCGCTTTTATTGGCAGTGATGCAGCCGGCACCGATGATGCACCCGATGCCGCCGCCTTCTTTTACAAAGTAAATGCCTCTTGGGCACACAACTGTAACCGGCCTGTTGACGCGCAGACGAATCTCCTGCGCCTGTTTTTTCACGTCCGTGGGCAGAGCTTTCAGGGATTTTCGGATTCTCTCGCAGACGCCTTCGGCGGCGGAGTCGAATCGTTCCTCGCTTTTTAAATTCATTACCTTGTCCTCTCCCTTCACAACATACATATGGACAAAGTACAGGCGTTAGAACAAAAAAATCAGCCGCCCCGAAGGACGGCCGAAAATCACACGCGCTACACTTGGTAAAATCGACTGCGATAAAAATTAAGTAAAAAAATACTGTGTCTATAGCGTTTTTACTTTTAAGCAGATTATAATATACGGAAAAGATTGGAGTTTGCGAAATGAGAGTGTAAAACGTGTATGCCTGCTGCGGATGGGTTCTCAGGCCAAGTTTACACGTCCGTGCCGCCGAACCGTATCATCTGGCGGATTCCCTCAAAGCCGCGCACGCGCCTGTGCCTGTCGTTCAGAATGTTGTAGCTGTAGCGGATTCCGTACTTTTCCGCGTTCGTTTTCAGGTATAGGATTGCGGTGTTGCGTTTGAGCGGCAGCTCCGAGTTGATGCGGCACCAGTATTCGTAGCAGAGCATCAGATTCTCGCAGGTGATGGAAGCCTGCGGGTCGCCGAGCGTAACGAAGCCGTTGTCCGCCAGAAAGCGGATGAGGTTGCAGTTTTCCTGCCGTGCTTCTTCAAGATTTTTCTTCGCCCGCTCGCTTACCGTGAACCGGAACCGGTTTTTTACCAGCCTTTGCAAACCCTCGAAGCACCAGTTGAAAACAGCGTCTTTTTCGGCAAGGAGCTTTTCCGCGAGGAACGGGTCGTCGGCTCGGCCTTCCGGTTTCGGCTTCACGCGCAGGATAATCTGCCTGCGAAACATACCGTCGCTGTGGTCGAAGAGCGCGCGCAGGGGCACGTTGCCGAACGCCAGCAGTCGTGAGTAAAGCTGCGCTTCATATGGCTGGACGCATTTGCGCTCGATTAAAATCGGGCTTTCCGCCGTAACGATTTTTTTCAGGTTTCTGCCGTCCTCGGTTGCTTTCACGCTCATGTCGTCGTCGAGAAACAGGAGTTTATTTTCCAGCGCGGCCAGCGAAAAGCGGTTGTTCTCCAAGTCCTGCAGGCATCCGGAGACCATCGAATTTTGAAAGATTTCGTTCATCACCACGCCGATTCTGCTTTTGCCTTCTCCGCCGCTGCCGATCAAAAAGAGCATCGCCTGCGCCTTTGTGGACGGGATAAGGCAGTAGCCGAGGTACTCCTGCAGCGTGAGGATATCGTCCGGGCAGAGCAGATCGTTCAGAAAAGCGAGCCAGCGTTCCGGCTTCGGCCGTTCCGCCTCGTAGGTTACGTTCAGCCGGTTCAGGCAGAACTGGCGCACCGGAAGGAATACGCCGTCCACACCGAGCGTGCCGTTGAGCACATGGATATGTTTCGGGTCGGGCGCCTGCGCGGGAGCATACGCCGCGATTCGCAGCGCGTCCATCAGTCCCTTTACCGCCGGGGCGATCTTCCGGCTGACGTACGGCGCGATGATTCTGTGGATTTCCTGTTCCAGCATTTCGGCAGGCACGGCGCCGTCCTCGTCGTAGAACAGTCCGTTAATGTTCCTGATCGGGCGGACTCGGAGAAATTCTTTGCAGAATTCGTTCTCGTCGATTCCACCACGGTACCAAGCCTGATCGTTCCCGATCTGCCGTCGGCGCATTTCGTTTTGTTCGCGTTCCCGCTTTTTACAGAAAGCTTTGTGCGCCGCAAGCATCTCGCGGAAATTCTCCATAGGGATATGCAGCTCTTTCGCCCTGCCGCGCAGCCGGTTAATCAGCTGCTGGCGGTAGACTTCGTTTTCCTGCACGAAGATTTCGGCGAATGTTTCGTCCGAGAGGATATTCTCGGCTGTGAGCGTACCGATGCGCTCGAGGAACGCATCGAACCTTGATGCGGGTTTTGCCGTTTGTAAAGGCAAGTTTTCACGTCCTTTCAAAAGTATCTTCCATATAACCCGCAAACAGCGCCAAAAGTTTCCCTCAAGAGGGAAACCTCGCCGAAATCTTTATAATTTCTTTATTTTTGCTGTATTACTCAGAATTATGGCTCTGCAATTCGATTCGATGTCCTCAAGCCGGACAGGCTCATACTTTCGGTTTCGGCCGAAAGTATGTAAAGTCCGAGCCGGGGGATTTGGAACTCCCGGCGAGAACGTTCTACAAAATCCCCCGGCACCCTCAGGACTCCCCATTCCCCTGCCAGCGACCGATCGGCATTCTGTTTTTCATGGACGTATTAAAGTCCCTTATTCAGTAACTGAGAATATCTTTCAGAAGACAATACTTGAAGCAGAAAGCCATTCTTTGTAAAACGCCAAGGAAGATTGCAAAGCCAATTGAGCGAAATTGGGTTGCTGGGAATACTCGGGGGTGCAGGGGGAATTTTCTAAATACCTGTCTCGTCGGGAGTTGGAAATTCCCCCTGTGCGAACTTTACGTCCTTTCTTTCAAGACAGAAAGGACGGGCCTGCACGGCCTGAGTGCAAAAATACAGAGGCAACTCTTTTGTCGGCTAAGTCCGCCCCTCATCCGGCACTGCGGTGCCACCTTCCCCTAGACGGGGAAGGCAAGTGTAAAGCAGATTTTCTTTCCACCAATAAATAAAGAAGAACCAAAACAATAAACCAACCTCAATTCTGCGGCACAAATATAAGCCTGAAAATACAGCAAAAAAACAGACAGCCCTTTCGAGCTGCCTGCCGAATGATATTCTGCCGGTAAATTATTTCTCGGTATATTTCACATGAAGAAGCTTGTGCGCCTTGCCCTTGAGCAGCCCGGCATACAGCGATGTGATAACCGGGTTCTCCTCGGAACGCTTTACGCTGCACATTTTGTCTGCCGCGTACAGTCCTTCGCTGCGCTTTTCCTTCGTATGCAGGTCGCCGACCGGCTGTCCCGCGCCGTTGATGCATCCGCCGGGGCAGGCCATGACTTCTACAAAATCGTAGTGCGCTTCGCCGCTCTTCATCTTCTGAATCAGGTTCTCGGCGTTGCTCAGTCCGCTGACAACAGCGATTTTCAATTCATGGCCATCAATTGTAACGGCCTTTTCCTTTACACCATTTAACCCGCGGACACCGTCGAACGCAAGCGCGCGCAGTGCGGTCACGGATTTGTCGGAAAGCCTGCGGATAACCGCTTCGGTTACGCCGCCGGTCACGCCGAAGATAACGCCCGCACCGCTCTGGGTGGCAAACGGTGTATCGATGGCTTCGGGTTCAAGCTCGGTGAAGACGATTCCTGCTTCGCGGATCATCTCAATGAGTTCCTGCGTGGTGATAACGTAATCGACGTAAGGCACGCCGTTTTCCTGGAATTCATCCCTCGCGGCTTCGTATTTCTTCGCCGTGCAGGGCATGACCGCAATGACGACGACACGGCGGTCGGAATCCTTGTATTTCTCTTTCAGCACGGAGCCGAACATCTCCATCGGGGAACGGCAGGTGGATATGTTAGGCAGCAGTTCCGGATGATTCTTTTCGGCATACTGAATCCACGCCGGGCAGCAGGATGTGAAGAGAGGCAGCTTTTCGCCGGTTTCAAGGCGGCTCGTGAATTCGTTCGCCTCTTCCATGACCGTCAGGTCTGCGCCGGTTGCGGTGTCGAACACTTCGTCGACGCCAAGGCGTTTGAGTGCGGCTACGATTTTGCCCATGAGGTTTTCGCCGTCTTTCTGGCCGAGCTTGCTGCCGATGCCCACGCGGACAGCCGGAGCGATCTGCACGATAACCTGAATCTTCGGGTCATGCAGCACCTGCCAAACCTTGTCGGTATCGTTCTTGATGACGATTGCGCCCGTGGGGCAGGCAGCCGCGCACTGGCCGCATCCGACGCACTTTGTCTCGGCAATCGGAACGTTGAACGTGGTGCCGACGGTCATTTTGGAGCCGCGGTACATAAAGTCAATTGCGCCCACGTTCTGGACTTCGCTGCACATACGCACGCAGTCGCCGCAGAGGATGCACTTGCTTGCGTCGCGCTCAATGCACAGGGACGAAGCGTCCAACCTCGGGGTGCTCGCCGTATTCTCAAACCGCACGCGGTTGATTCCGAAGCGCTGCGCCAGCTCCTGCAGCTTGCATTCGCCGTTCTTGCTGCAGGTGGTGCAGTCGCGGCAGTGGTTTGAGAGCAGAAGCTCCAGAATCATCTTGCGGTATCTTCTCAGCTTCGGTGTGCTGGTGTAAATCTCCATGCCCGCTTTCGGCGGCGTGGAGCAGGCAGCCTGCATATGTCCGCTTTTATCTTCAACCATGCACATGCGGCACGCGCCATACACGGAAAGTTCAGAATGATAGCAGAAGGTCGGAAGGTCGATTCCCGCCTTGCGAATCAGGCTGAGGATGTTCTTTTCACCGTTGATTTGTACGGGGATATCGTCAATCATCATAAATTCGCCGCTCATTGAATTAATCCTCCTTTACTGCTTTGAACGCGCAGGCAGTCAGGCACGCTCCGCACTTGATGCATTTTTCGCTGTCGATTACAAACGGTTCCTTGATTTTTCCGGTGATTGCGCCGACCGGGCATCCGCGGGCGCACTTTGAACAGCCCTTGCAGACGGCGGGGTCAATGTAGATTCTGCGCAGTTTCTGGCAGGTCTTGGTCGGGCAGCGCTTCTCGTTGATATGCGCTTCGTACTCATCGCGGAAATATTTCAGCGTGCTCATGACGGGAGAAGCCGCCGTCTTGCCAAGCCCGCACAGAGCTGTGGCGGAGATTGTCTCCGAGAGCTCCTTGAGCATATCGATATCGCCCGGCTTGCCGTTTCCGGCTGTAATACGCTCCAGAATTTCGAGCATACGCTTCGTGCCCTCGCGGCAGGGAACGCATTTGCCGCAGGACTCGTTCTGTGTAAAGCTCATGAAGAAACGGGCGACTTCCACCATGCAGGTGTTCTCGTCCATAACAACAAGACCGCCGGAACCGATCATGGCGCCGACTTTTTTCAGGCTGTCGAAATCCAGCGGAAGGTCGAGGTGCTCTTTGGTAAGGCATCCGCCGGACGGGCCGCCGATCTGCACCGCCTTGAACTCCGCGTCGCCGCGCATTCCGCCGCCGATGTCGTAAATGACCTCGCGCAGAGTCGTGCCCATCGGCACTTCTATCAGGCCGGTGTTCTTGATGTTTCCGGTCAGGGCGAATACTTTTGTTCCGGGGCTGTTTTCGGGCCCGATGGAACGGAACCACTGGCCGCCGTTCAGGATGATTCCCGCCACGTTGGCGTAAGTTTCCACGTTGTTGAGAACGGTCGGTTTGCCGTAAAGGCCCTGCTCAACCGTACGGGGCGGCTTTACTCGCGGCATGCCGCGGTTTCCCTCAATGGAAGCGGTCAGTGCGCTGCCTTCGCCGCAGACGAAAGCGCCTGCGCCGCGGCAGATTCTAATATCGAAGCTGAAATCCGTGCCGAGAATATTCTCGCCGAGGATGCCATGCTCCCTCGCCTGATCAATCGCAATGCCAAGGCGTTTTACCGCAAGCGGGTATTCCGCACGCACATAGATGTAGCCTTCGTCCGAGCCGCATGCGTAAGCCGCGAGAATCATGCCCTCAAGCATCCTGTGGGGGTCGCTCTCCATGACGCTGCGGTCCATGAACGCGCCAGGGTCGCCCTCGTCGCCGTTGCAGACAATGTATTTTTTATCGCATTTCTGGCGTTTTACCTGAGACCATTTGCGCGCGGTCGGGAATCCGCCGCCGCCGCGTCCGCGCAGGTTCGAGATTTCCACTTCGTGCAGCACGTCGTCCGGGGTCATCTCGAAAAGGGCCTGTTCCAGAGCGGAATAGCCGCCCATTGCAAGGTATTCCGCAATGGATGTTGCGTCCAGACGTCCGCAGTTTTCCAGAACGACGCGGTTCTGTAGCTTGTAAAACGGGATGGATTCCTGATGCTTATGTATTTCGCCGTTTTTATGGTAAACGAGGCGTTCCACGCATTTGTTGTTCACAATGCTGGTTTCGAGGATTTCTTCGCAGTCGGACGGTTTCACCTTAACATACAAATAGCCCTTTGGTTCCACGCGAACCAGGGGGCCCATTTCACAGAAACCGTGGCATCCGCTTTTCTTAATACCGACATTCCCTTCGCCGTTTTCATGCTCCAGATCAATCGTAACGGGGATGTTCTTTTCTTTCGCCAGCCTTACGAGCTCGTCGTAAATTTCGAGGGAGCCGCCCGCAACGCAGGCAGTGCCGGCGCATACGAGAATCTTCTTTTTCTGCGAATCAAGGAGCTTTGTATATTTTTCTCTTGCCTTTTGAAGGGCTTCTCTACTTTTCAGCATCGGCGTTTCCCTCCTTAAGGTCTTTGACGAGTTCCGTTGCTTTTTCCGGCGTCATCTGCCCATATACTTTGTCGTTTATTGTAAGAGCCGGGGCAAGTCCGCATGCGCCAAGGCATGAAACGGTCTGTACGGTGAACAGAAGGTCGTCGGTTGTCTCTTTTGCTTCGGAAAGGCTCAGGTCCTTGCGGAGCTGCTCCAGAATCGGCATGGATTTGCGAACATGGCAGGCCGTTCCATTGCACACCTTAATGACGTACTTGCCCTTCGGCTTTAGGGAAAAATTTTCATAAAACGTTGCGACGCTGAAAATTTTGGCGCGGCTCATGCCTAATTTCTCCGAATAGTAGTCAAAAATATACCGTGGAAGATAATGGTATACTTCCTGGGTATCCTGTAAAATAGCAATGATGCTGCCTGGATTGTAATCATACTTCTGTAAGATTTCGTCCAGCTGTTTGCAGTCAAACGGTTCGCTCATTGGTTTGCTCCTTTCGGTCATTCTTTTCTCATTCTCTGTTAACATTTTTATTCTACTATATCGTTAAGAATTTATCAATCTCTTGCGGAATATTGCTGTTATGTAATTTTCACAAAGATAGACAAAGAAAAATAACGATATCGTGCAGAAAAAATCCGCAGATACCGTTATTGAAAAAAAGCGATAGATTTCTTAAATTTTTTATCATTAATGACGTTCTGCTTTATAAAATAAAGAGATCATATTTTATATCTGGAATTATCTGTTTACCGGCATTACAGAACCAAGTTTATTTGAATCATCCATTTTACAGAATATTTTCCGATTTAAAATAGCCCAGAAGCTCCTCTGCGCCAGTAAACGGATGGCCGCTCATTTCCACGCCGACAGCGCCTTCAATGTTGCGCGGAAGATCATCGATGAACAGGCATTCTTCCGCTTTCAGGCAGAAACGGTTTAGCAGGCAGCGATAAATTGCAGGATCGGGCTTTACGATTTTTTCTGCCGACGAAAACACATATCCGTCGAAATACTGGAAAATCTCTCTGTTTTCAAAAATTACAGGGAAGCGCATGCTCATGTTTGAGAGCACATAGAGCCTATAGCCCTTTTCTTTCAGCGCAGCGAGAATTTCAGACATACCCGGCAGCGGAGTGAGCATATCGTCCCAATGCTCCATCGCGCGGCTTACAGACTCGGCATACTGCGGTATTCTGGACTGCACACGCTTTACGGCTTCTTCGTCCGTAATGGTTCCGGCGTCGAGCATCGTCCATTCCGGGCCAAGAAAGAGCTCATGCAGAACAGCTTCCGCCGCATCGGCATTCGGAATCACTTCATGTGAATATTTCTGCGGCTCGAAAGCAAGCAGTACTTTTCCCATATCGAAAACTATGTTTTTTATCATATTGCGCATCTCATTTCTATGGTAATTTCAAAAGTTTGGCGGTTATTCTGTTTCCCTCAGCCAACGTCATTTTACCATAAAAAAGAGCAGAACGCCACTTCAGCGCCCTGCCCTGTATGTAACAGCCTATTAAAAAATAATCATCAAAACTCCGACGACGATTGCCGCAATTCCGCCCGCCAAAGCTAAAACGGCATTTCTGCCTGTTGCATTTACCAAATCATCTTCGGACTTCGTTGTAACAATGAACGGCTTGCCGTGGTCGGTTGGCGTTCCAATATGGATTTCATCCCCGGATAGAAACGCCTCTCCGAGAATATACATCTGCTGGTTCGGCCTGATTACCTTCTCCGTCATGCGGAATCCAAGTGTTTCGGAGCCGTATGGGCTGAATGAGAACGTGTTAAAGAAGCTGTAATTCGACAGATTGTTACGCGGTTCAAAACGATCGAACGTCTGCTGGATATCCAGCGAGCAGCCGGACGCACTCAGTTCGATGGTTACCTTTTCATCACCGGAGGAATCCTTCAGATAGATGTACTGGCTGGACTTCTCGTCGGATATCACATTTTCGCGCCGGTTTGTGCGTTCTTGCCAATTTCCCTCGGAATCCTGGTATCTTTCCCGTTCCGAGGTCACCTGACTGAGTTTGGATTCGCAGTAAACTGCAGGCTGATTGGAAAACGGGGTCTGAATCGGCTGGTCGGAGACGGCCGCACCTTTCAGTTCAACATATTCCCGGTAGCTTTGCTCCAGTCCGCTTTGCTGCATCTGGTTGAATGCTTCTCTCAGCTCGGAGATTTTCTTTGTCTGCATATATTTAATTTCCGTGCTCTTGTTTTTGAATTTCGGCCACAGATAAACTATGGCAAACAATCCGCCGACAATGAGCAGAATTATAATAACTATCCGACCCATGGAACGTCCCCCTTAATTTCCTGCTGCCATTTCCTGCTTTAATTTTTCCAGTTCCGCGTTGACGCTGATGTCATTGTCCATTTTAGCAAACGGATCGTCTGCTGCGGTAATTGTACCCGATACCTGTGCGAAAGCGTCCGCCTGCGCTTCTTTTGCCGCAATTTTGTTTTCCATACGATCCATTGTCTCAAAAGCGCCGGCGCTGTCCATATTGCCGAGTGATTTCGCCATGTTTGATTTCGCATCGGCCATCTGCGCCCTTGCAATCAGCATGGACTGCTTTGACCTTGCTTCGTCAAGTTTTTCCTTGAGCATTTCAACCTGTGAACGCATCTGGGCAACCTGCGTGTCCATTGAGTCCGCCATGGTCTGGTACTGTTCTACCAGTTTATCTACTTTCACTTTATTGGCAAGAGCCTGCTTCGCCAGTTCTTCATTGCCGCCGGCCAGGCATGCCTTGGCTTTGTCGGCCCAGGTTGCAGACTGCGCTTTGGAAACTTCAAGCTGCTTTTTCACCTGATTTTGGCTTGCGATAGCAGTACCGAGGCCCTGCGTTGCCTTACGGAGCTGATCTTCCATATCAATGATGATTTGCTTAACCATCTTCTCCGGATTTTCCGCCTTATCAATCAAATCGTTGAGGTTTGATTTGATGAGGTCATTCAGTCTTTCAAAAATAGGCATTATTTTTCCTCCTTCTCATTCTTGGGTTTAAACAACGTTTTCAACAACAGACCGGAGCCTGCCGCAATCATTGCCAGAATAAGGATATAATCATACAGCGACGTAGGAACAAAATACATGCTGATGCTCATAATAATTGTCGCCAATATGAAAACAGCACCGAGTATGGTAATCACTTTTGCCGGGATTGACTTTTTATTGATGAACAGCCAGATTATGCCGATTAGCAGCGGCACAACTGTAAGACCGGTGGGTACTCCGATACCCCACATGCTCCATATGTACCAGCCGGAAGTTACAACTACATGTCTACTGAAGATAAACAGACCCGCGCCAAGAAGAATTACTCCGATAAAGAACTGAAGCAATTCGTTGCGCATAGAACCTTCTCCCTCATTTTTCGCCAATCTGTTTCCCCCCTCTAACCCATAATGTAATTATTATAATTATTATTTAACAATATTTATACCAGTATATTCCATAATATTTTTACTTATTTCTTGTTGATAATTACTTGTATTCCCTGCTATGCCGTTATTTACCTTTCTACAGCGCAAAAAAACAGGTACCCAAAAAGGATACCTGCTTTAACAAATTTACATTATTTCAGCATCTTTTTCAGATACTGGCCGGTGTACGACTCCGGAACCTTCGCCACCTGCTCGGGGGTTCCGCAGGCAACTATCTGGCCGCCTGCGCTGCCGCCTTCTGGGCCGAGGTCGATGATGTAGTCCGCAGTCTTGATCAGGTCAAGATTATGCTCAATCACTACCACTGTGTTGCCGGTGTCCACCAGCTTCTGCAGTACGTCGACCAGCTTGTGCACATCCGCAATGTGAAGCCCGGTCGTCGGCTCGTCGAGGATGTAGATCGTGCGCCCGGTTGCTCGTCGGCTCAGCTCCGACGCAAGTTTGACGCGCTGCGCTTCGCCGCCGGAAAGCGTGGTTGCCGGCTGGCCGATCTTGATATAGCCAAGCCCCACGTCCTGCAAAGTCTGCAGCTTTCGGGCAATCTTCGGAATACTGCTGAAGAACGCCAGTCCTTCTTCAACCGTCATCTCAAGCACGTCATAAATGCTTTTCCCTTTATATTTTATTTCCAGCGTCTCGCGGTTGTAGCGTTTGCCCTTGCAGACTTCGCACGGTACATAGACGTCCGGCAGGAAATTCATCTCGATTTTGATGATTCCGTCACCCTCACAGGCTTCGCAGCGGCCGCCCTTCACATTGAAGGAGAACCTTCCGGATGTAAAGCCCCTCAGCTTTGCATCTTGCGTAGACGCAAACAACTCCCGAATATCTCCAAACACGCCGGTGTAGGTTGCCGGGTTGGAACGCGGAGTGCGCCCGATGGGCGACTGGTCAATCGCAATCACCTTGTCCAGAGCGGATAGCCCGGTGATTTTTTGGAACTGTCCCGGGCGGTCTTTTGCCCCGTTCAGCTCCGAAGCTAGGTAATTGTAAAGGACCTCGTTAATCAGCGAAGATTTGCCCGAACCGGAAACGCCGGTGACGCAGACAAATTCGCCAAGCGGAATCTCAACGTCGATATCTTTCAGGTTATTCTGCGACGCGCCAAGGATTTTCAGCTTCTTGCCGTTCCCCTTCCTGCGTTTTTCGGGAACCTCAACCTTCTTTTTGCCGCTCAGGTACTGGCCTGTGATTGAATCCTTACACTTAACGATATCCTGCACTTTGCCGCTGAAAATCACCTTGCCGCCGTGTACGCCCGCACCGGGGCCGATGTCCACAATATGGTCCGAAGCCCACATGGTTTCCTCATCGTGTTCAACCACAATGACCGTGTTGCCGAGGTCCCGCAGATGCTTCAGCGTATCAAGCAGCTTTGCGTTGTCGCGCTGGTGCAGCCCAATGCTCGGCTCGTCGAGGATGTACAGCACACCCGTCAGTGAAGAACCGATCTGCGTCGCAAGCCGGATTCGCTGGCTCTCACCGCCGGAAAGCGTACCGGCAGAACGGGAAAGTGTGAGGTATTCCAGCCCGACATTCTTCAAAAAGCCAAGGCGGCTTTTAATTTCCCTTAAAATCAGCCTTGCAATGGCGGTTTCACGCTCCGTAAGCTTCAGGTTTTCGATGAAATCTAGCGCATCTGAGATCGACTTGTCGCAAAAATCTGCAATGTTGATTCCGCCGACCGTAACCGACAGGCTGACTGGCGAAAGCCGCTTGCCGTGGCATTCGTCGCAGGGAATCTCGCTCATATAATTCTGGATTTCATCGCGAATCCAATTGCTCTGCGTATCGCGGAAACGCCGCTCCAGATTGTTGATGACTCCTTCGAATTCAGTCTCATAGACGCTGTGGCCGAAACCGGCTGTGTCGCGCTCAACTTTGATTTTCTCGCCCTTCGTGCCATAGAGGATAATGTCGATAATCTCCGGCGGGAGCTTTCCAACCGGGGTGTCCAGCGAAAAATGATAGTGCTTGGCAAGCCCCTTGAAATACATGGCGGCGATGGTGTTCCCTTCCATTGCCCAGCCGCCTGCTTTCAGACCGCCGCGGTTAATGGAGAGAGATTTATCAGGCAGAATCAGGTTCGGGTCGATTTTCATGAAAATACCAAGACCAGAGCACTTGGGGCAGGCCCCGAACGGGCTGTTGAACGAGAACATCCTCGGTGTAAGTTCTTCCACGCTGACTCCATGCTCCGGGCAGGCGTAGTTCTGCGAAAAAAGATAGTCCTTGCCGTCAACAACATTCACAATGGTGAGCCCGCCCGAAAGTGTGGATGCCGTTTCCACGGAATCCGCAAGGCGCGAGCGGATATCAGGATGGATGACGAGCCTGTCCACCACAATCTCGATGGTGTGTTTTTTGTTCTTTTCCAACTGTATGGTCTCGGAAAGGTCATAGATGATTCCGTCGGCCCGGATGCGTGCAAAGCCGCCCTTGCGCGCGGCGTCGATTTCCTTAACGTGCTCTCCTTTGCGTGCGCGGACAACCGGTGCCAGAACCAGAATCTTTGTTCCTTCCGGCAAAGCCAGAACGCGGTCGACAATCTGGTCGATGGTCTGCTGGCGGATTTCCCTGCCGCAAACCGGGCAGTGGGGAATTCCGATTCTTGCATAAAGAAGACGCAGATAATCGTAAATTTCAGTTACTGTGCCCACAGTGGAACGCGGGTTCTTCGACGTGGTTTTCTGGTCGATGGAAATCGCCGGAGAAAGTCCGTCGATGTAGTCTACATCCGGCTTGTCAACCTGCCCGAGAAACATGCGCGCATAGGAAGAAAGCGACTCCACATAGCGGCGCTGGCCTTCAGCATAAATCGTATCGAACGCGAGCGACGACTTTCCGGAGCCGGAAAGTCCTGTAAAGACAATCAGCTTGTCACGCGGCAGTTCGATATCAATGTTCTTCAAATTGTGCTCTCTCGCACCTTTTACATAGATGGTTTTTGCAGACATATGTTCCTCCGTACCCTTTGGCTACTCGGCTTCCAGCTGCTTGATTTTGTCGCGCAGATAGGCCGCATGCTCAAATTCCAACAGCTTTGCCGCATCTTTCATTTCCCGTGTGAGTTGGTCAATCATGCGCTTCTTCTCATTGGGCGAGAGCTTTCCGCGCTTTTTCTGTTTGCCGTCATCCTTGTGCGAAGAGATTTCAAGAATCTCCGCAACAGGCTTCACAATTGTCTTCGGAACAATTCCGTGTTCCTCGTTATATGCTTTCTGCAAAGCGCGCCTGCGCTCCGTCTCGCGGATTGCCATTTCCATGGATGGAGTAACGGAGTCGGCGTACATGATAACCTGCCCTTCGGCGTTGCGCGCCGCGCGGCCTACCGTCTGAATGAGCGAACGTTGACTTCGCAGGAAACCTTCTTTGTCCGCGTCGAGGATGGCAACAAGCGAAACTTCCGGGATATCGAGCCCCTCACGCAGCAGGTTGATTCCAACCAGCACGTCGAATTCGCCGAGGCGAAGGTCACGGATAATCTCCATGCGCTCCACCGTGTCGATATCGTAGTGCATGTAGCGCACACGGATTCCCATGCCTTCCAGATATGCGGTAAGGTCTTCGGCCATTTTCTTTGTCAGCGTTGTGACGAGAACGCGTTCTTTCTTTTCGGCGCGCATGTTGATCTCCGAAATTAGGTCGTCGATCTGGCCGTCGGTTGGTTTCACGATGATTTCCGGGTCGACCAGACCGGTCGGGCGAATCACCTGCTCCACAATCTGTGCCGACTTTTCCAGCTCAAAATCACCGGGCGTAGCGCTCACGAAAACCGCCTGATTAATGTGTTTGTAGAACTCGTCAAAGTTCAGCGGCCGATTGTCAAAAGACGAGGGCAGCCGGAAACCGTAGTTTACAAGCGCTTCCTTGCGGGCACGGTCACCGGCGTACATGGAGCGTACCTGAGGCAGCGATACATGGGACTCGTCCACAAACAGCAGAAAATCCTTTGGGAAGTAATCCAGCAAGGTAAACGGCGAGCTGCCGGGCTCCCTGCCGGAAAGCACACGGGAGTAGTTCTCGATTCCCTTGCAGAACCCGACTTCCATGAGCATTTCCATGTCGTAGCGGGTGCGTTCTTCAATCCGCTGCGCTTCAATCAGCTTTTCGTTGCTTTTGAACCAACGGACACGCTCTTCCATTTCGTGTTCAATCTCGTTAACGGCGCGCTGCATTTTTTCACGTGGAACAATATAATGCGACGCAGGGTAAATTGCAATATGCTTTAAATCCGCAACGATTTCCCCGGTAAGCGGGTTGATTTCGCGGATACGATCGATCTCGTCGCCGAAAAATTCCACGCGCACAGCGTGCTCGCTGGACTGTACCGGAAAGATCTCCACAACGTCTCCGCGGACGCGAAATTTGTTGCGGATAAAATTGACGTCGTTGCGCTCGTACTGGATTTCCACCAGCTTCTTGAGGAGCTCGTCGCGGTTCTTTTTCATGCCGGGGCGAAGGCTGATTACCATGGTGCGGTAGTCAATTGGGTCGCCGAGGCTGTAAATGCAGGATACGCTGGCAACAATAATTACATCGCGCCGTTCGGAAAGCGCCGACGTTGCCGAATGGCGCAGCTTGTCGATTTCGTCGTTAATGGCGGAATCCTTTTCAATGTATGTGTCCGTGGTCGGAATGTAGGCTTCCGGCTGGTAGTAGTCGTAATAACTTACAAAATACTCCACGGCGTTTTCCGGAAAGAACTCGCGGAACTCGGAGCAAAGCTGAGCCGCAAGCGTTTTATTATGAGCCAGAACAAGAGTGGGACGGTTCAGCTCGGCAATGATGTTTGCCATGGTAAACGTCTTGCCGGAGCCGGTTACGCCCAAAAGCGTCTGCTCTCTGTCTCCTTTTTGAATGCCTTCCACAAGCTGGCGCACAGCCTTGGGCTGGTCGCCTGCGGGTTCGTATTTTGAAACCAGTTTAAAATTCATTCCTGCTCCATATTCTGTTCCGGATTAAATAATTCCGGTATCATTTTGCTCTGCGCCATGGAAAGATAATCGTTTCCACCGACAATAATATGGTCAATCAGCCTGACTTCAACAGTCTCCAAAGCTTCATATACCCATCTTGTCGTGCTAAGATCCTGCCTCGACGGCAGGCATTCTCCGCTTGGGTGGTTATGCGAAAGGATGGCATACACGGCATTGTACTGTACGGCGAGACGAACAATCGTTTTTATATAGATGTTGGCTGTATTTGCGCACCCTTCGCTGACAATGCCGCAGTAAAGGATTCTTTCTTTACTGTCCAGCAGAAGCAGCATGACCACTTCGTTCTGCCTGCCAATGAATTTATTGACCAGCAATCTGCCGGCTTCTTCGTAGTCGCAGATCACAGTCTTGTCCTCATCAAGATTTTCCTGATACAGCCGGCTGAGCTGGGGGATCATCTTAATCAGAACCGCGGCAGATTTCCCGATTCCATTCACTTTCACCAGTTCCTCAATGGGTGCGTCAAAAACGCCGGAAAGCGAGCCGAATTTACGAAGCAGTTCGTGCGCTGTTGAGTTTGTATCTTTCTGGGGTATAGCGTAGAAAAGGAGCAGCTCTAAAACCGTGTGGGGAGTAAAAGTATCTAAACCCGCTTTCAGAAAAAGTTCTTTTACACGCTCACGGTGCCCGCTGTGCAACGACTTCGCTCCGGATTTACCGGGCGAACTTCCGTTTTCTTTCAAAGCGGACGCTCCTTCCGTTTATTAGATTTTTCGGCTGCCCGGTTTTACTGGTGCCGGCGCTCCCGCTTTGCAGAGCGGGCAGTCCTGCGGTTCCCAGGATTCCACGTCGATGGAAACGACCGCCTGAAACGGTACGCCAAAATCAATTTTTCCGCCGGTGCGGTCAACAATGGAGCCAACGCCGACAACTTCGCCGCCCGCAGCGCGAACCAGGTCGATCACTTCGCGCACGGAACCGCCGGTTGTCACAACGTCTTCCACGACGAGCACCTTCTGACCGGGGTTAACGATAAATCCGCGGCGCAAAGCCATTTTACCGTCTTCTCCGCGCTCTGTGAAGAAGTTCTCGCACCCGAGCGAACGGCTTACCTCATAAGCCATCTGTACGGCGCCCATCGCCGGGCCGATTACAATTTCAACACCTTTGCTGCGGTACTTGTCCGCAAGCGCGGCACAAAGCTCTTCACTGTATTTTGCGTTGCGGAAAATTTTAGCACATTGAAGGTAGCGGTTGCTGTGTCTGCCCGAAGTGAGGCGAAAATGGCCTTCAAGCAATACGCCGGCCTCACTGAAAATCTGCAATGCCCGTTCCTTTGTCATAATTCAAATACCCCTTTTTACGTTTTTACGCATTTCACTTTATTATATACTAAAATTAAATTTTTGAAAAGGCTTTTCCTCTTTTCCCCGCCGACACAGAATGATATAATCTTAATTACAGTAATTTTACATTTTTTCAGAATGATTTCTTAAAATTTATTTGAAATAGAGGTTCAAAGGCGAACCCCCAAGAAAGGAAAACCTATGAAAACCGTCACAGTCGGAGCGAACGACGCTGGTCAGCGTCTCGATAAATTTCTTACAAAATCCTACCCAAACCTGCCGCAGTCGATGCTGTATAAAAGCATCCGCAAAAAGGATATTAAGTGCAACGGAAAGCGCTGTGAAATCTCTACGCACCTGAACGAGGGCGACGTGCTTACCATGTACCTGAAAGACGAGTTTTTTCAAACGAAACCAAAAGAATACGACTTTTTAAAAGCTCCCGATAAGCTGAATCTCATCTATGAAGATGAAAACATTATGATACTCGATAAAAAACCCGGGCTGATTGTCCACCCGGATGAAAACTATCATTTTGATTCGCTGATTGCACGCGTTCAGCATTATCTTTACAAAAAGGGAGAATACAACCCTGAGGCGGAAAACTCTTTTGCTCCGGCGCTGATTAACCGCATTGACCGCAACACGGGAGGCATTGTGATGGCGGCAAAGAATGCCGATACCCTGCGCATCATGAATCAGAAAGTGAAGTCTCGCGAGCTGGCGAAGCTTTACCTCTGCGTGGTATGCGGCAAAATGGAGAAGAAATGCGACACTATGGAAGCATTCCTTACGAAAAATGAAAAGCAGAACAGGGTCTATATTTCCAACAGGCCTTCCGAAGACGCAAAAAACATTAAAACGCGCTACCGCGTTTTAGCCGAAAGAACCGGATTCAGCCTGCTGGAAGTGGAACTGCTTACGGGCCGCACTCACCAGATCCGTGCGCACCTTGCATCCATCGGTCACCCGCTTGCTGGCGACGGAAAGTATGGTAAAAACTCCGTGAACAAAAGCACCGGTTTTCCCTATCAGGCCCTTTACTCCTATAAACTGAAATTTGAATTTACAACAGACGCAGGAATTCTTGAGTATTTGAACGGCAGAGAATTCGAAGCAAAAGACGTCTGGTTTCTAAAGGAATTTTACGATTTTCAATAAGATACAATACCAGCCGCTGTATCAGATGCGCAAATACAGGAAAGGAGCTGTTTCCAAATTCGGAAGCAGCTCCTTGTTGTTTTATTTGCTCAGAATTTTTTTCAGGTCTTCGTCCGGTGTTGAGATTGGGGAAATTCCGAAATTCTCTATGAGATAGTTCAGCACATTCGGTGAAATGAATGCCGGAAGCGTTGGCCCAAGGTAGATATTCTTAATACCGAGAGAAAGCAGGGTCAGCAAAATGCAGACGGCTTTTTGCTCGTACCAGGAAAGGACCATGGTAAGCGGCAGGTCGTTTACGCCGCACTGGAAGGCGTCCGCAAGAGCGAGGGCAACGCGGATTGCGCTGTATGCATCGTTGCACTGCCCC
Organism: Caproicibacter sp.; assembly: GCA_036260805.1. Taxonomy (GTDB): domain Bacteria; phylum Bacillota; class Clostridia; order Oscillospirales; family Acutalibacteraceae; genus Thermocaproicibacter. Next base: position 19,019 of record DATALZ010000057.1, on the reverse strand, counting down.
ATATCCATCAGGCGCGGAAGTCCGCCGATTGTACCCAGATCGAGGTCATTAAAGCGGTATTTTCCACACGCAAGAGTGAGAATCACGCTGTCTTCCGGTGCTTTTTTCACAAACTCCGTATAATAATTGCGACCCGGTTTCGCACCGTCGCAGCCGCCAACCAGGAAGAAATGGCTGATTGCTCCGGATTTTACGGCATCTACCACCTTATCGGCAACAGACAGGACGGTACCGTGAGCAAACCCCGTCGTCACCTGTGTGCCGCCGTTAATGCCCGTCATCGCATGGTCTTCCGCGTATCCGCCCAGTTCAAGAGCTTTTTCAATCACCGGCGAAAAATCCTTATCCTCACCGATATGTACCATTCCCGGATAGCTTACAACTTCCGTGGTAAATACGCGGTCGCGGTAGCTGTCTTTAACAGGCATCAGGCAGTTTGTGGTGAACAGTACCGGCGCAGGGACTGCGTCAAATTCCTTCTGCTGATTCTGCCATGCCGTACCGAAATTGCCCTTCAGCTGAGGATATGCCTTCAGTTTCGGGTATGCGTGCGCCGGAAGCATTTCTCCATGGGTGTAAATGTTTATGCCCTTACTCTTTGTCTGCTCCAGCAGGAGATACAGGTCGTGCAGGTCATGTCCGCTGACGACAATGAACGGCCCCTTTTCAATGGTAAGCGGAACAGTTTCCGGAACAGGAGTGCCGTAAGTTTCCGTATTGGCCTTGTCCAGCAACTCCATGCATTTCAGATTGACTTTACCGGTTTCCATTACAATGGGCAGAAGCTCGTTCATACCCCAGTCTTCGCCAATTGCAAATAAACCTTTGTAGAAAAAGCGATTGACCTCTTTGTCGGTATACCCAAGCATCAGCGCATGGTAAGCATACGCCGCCATGCCGCGAAGGCCAAACAGAATCAGTGATTTCAAAGACCGTACGTCTTCATTGTCGTTCCAAAGCCTGTTCATGTCGTAATCGTCGTTACGGATACATTTTGACGCACAGCAGGAACATTGAGGAACCAGAGCGTTTTTCTCATTATGTACCGCATCAATCAGCCCGCGGACTGCCTCACTGTCGAAGCTCACATTGGTAATGGTAGCGAACAGTCCTTCCAGCATTGCACGGTCGGTAGCTTCTGTAGGTTCGTTCCCGTCCGTGGAACGCGCCAAACCGATCAGCGCTCCGGTCAGTTGATCCTGCAGAACCGCTGTGTCTGCAGATTTTCCGCAGACTCCTGCCCTGCCGGTGCATCCGCTGCATCCGGCAGTCTGTTCACACTGAAAACAAAACATGTTTGACATTAATTTCAGCCTCCGTATTATTTTATTTGATAGAATTGAGAAAGCAATAACTGAATGAATTATCTGGACTGTGGAAAAACGACGATGAGAAACATTTTAAATTGTTCCGCAGCAAAGACGGCGTGTGGCTTTTTGGATGGCATTACAATCGTTTCGCCCCCATGAACAGTAAACTTCTCGCCGTCAATTGTGATCTCCCCCGTGCCATCCAGGGCGACGATCATTGCGTCGCCGTCGGATTCATGGGTACTGATCTCCTCACCCTTGTCGAACGCAAAAAGGGTCAGACTTACCGCGCCGTTTTGAGCAAGAGTTTTGCTGACAATCTGCCCGGGCTGATACGTCATCTGGTCAGCCAGCGGCAGAACTGCTGCAAAATCGATGTTTTTGATAAATTTGTCTGCCATAAAATCCACTCCTTTTTTATTAATGAACCGGGGATAAACTCCGCCGTTTACAGCGATTTATTTATTCATCCAGTATTCTTCCGTCGGTTGAGATTGTATGGACGCTCCATGGAATCAGTTTGCCGCAATTTGCGAGCGCACTTTTCGCTGCATTTTCCAGCCCGCCGCAGCATGGAACTTCCATGCGGACAATTGAAACACTCTTAATGTTGTTCTGCTTTAGAATCTCCGTCAGCTTTTCGGCATAGCTGCCTTCGTCAAGTTTTGGACATCCGATCAGCGTAATCCGGTTTTTCATGAATTTATTATGGAATCCGCCGTAGGCATAGGCAGTACAGTCGGCTGCAATCAGCAGGTTTGCATTCTCAAGATAAGGAGCCTTAACCGGAATCAGTTTGATTTGAACCGGCCACTGCATCAGCTGGCTTTCGTTTTCAGCAACAGCAGGCTTTGAAGGCACATAGTCTCTTACAATGCTTTTCGCGCGGGAACCGGGGCATCCGCCGGAAGCGCAGGGTGATGCCTGCGGTTTTTCTGCCGCTTTATGAGCCTGTACTGATTCCTCGTCATATTCCGCAGCTTCTCTTTCTTCAAAAGAGATTGCTCCCGTTGGGCAGACCGGCAGGCAGTTTCCAAGGCCGTCACAGTAATCGTCACGGATCAGCTTTGCTTTTCCGTTTATAACGGCGATTGCGCCTTCCTGGCAGGCATTCGCGCAAAGGCCGCAGCCGTTGCACAGGTCTTCATCTATTTTTATAATCTTTCTTAACACAGGTATTGCACCTCTTTCGTGTAGTATTTCCCTTTACTTTGTGATTATAGTGTAATATACTTTTCTTATGAAATCTGTTGCACCTGCAACAGGAATAAGGAACTTTTTATGATTCAGATTTTGAAAAGCATCGAACTTTTTGCAAATATTCAGGAGCAGGATATTACCAGCATGCTGAGCTGTCTCGGCAGCCACCGGCAAAAGATTGGCAAGGGAGAATTCATCTTTCTGGCCGGCGAATCGAAACCTGCCCTTGGCATACTGCTTTCCGGCCGTGCTCAGGTAATCAAAGAGAATATCTCCGGTGACTCCATGATTGTCGGTTCGCTGAAAACCGGTGACCTGTTCGGGGAAACATTCGCATGTATGGGTCTGAAAGTTCTGCCCGTTTCCGTTGTCGCGCTGGAAAAATGTGAAGTTCTGCTTATGGACGTTGCAAAAATTGTCAGCCCCTGCCACTCTGCATGCGGGTTTCACCATCAGCTGATTTCCAACCTACTGCGCATCATTGCAAAGAAAAACATGCTTTTGAGCGAGAAAATGTCTTTCTTAACACACAAGACGATTCGCGGCAGGCTGGAAGCTTATTTCACCGGCCGGATGCAAGAAAGCGGCTCGTTCGATTTTACCATTCCGTTTAACCTCAGCGAGCTTGCCGATTACCTCTGTATTGACCGAAGCGCCATGAGCCGGGAACTTTCCCGTATGAAAAGCGAAGGGTTTCTGGACTACCGGGGCAAGTCCTTTCACTGGAAGAAAAAATAAATCTGTTCCATCCGGATTTGAGGATATTTCAAAGTCTTTTTTTGCAAAATAGCTAATACTGTTTATAATAGAAATAAAAAATTCAAAAGGAGAGCTTGGCATGAAGTTCACAGAGATCGAATACAGGCGTCCTGACTTGGATTCCATAAAGCAGGAATATGAGCGGATTACCCGCCGGTTTTCAGAAAGCTCCAACGTGCAGGAACAGTACGACCTGATTCTTCAGCATGAAAAGCTATACAGCAATTTTCTGTCGATGTCCACCGTCGCATATATCAGGAACAGCATTAATACCGCTGATCCGTTTTATGAAGCTGAAATCGCTTTTTTTGACACGAATAATCCGGTAATGGACGATTATGTACAGAATTTCTATAAAGCGGTCGCCGCATCCAAATTCAAAAACGAACTGGAAGAGAAAACCGGAAAGCTGTTTTTTAAGAATCTGGAAATCTCGCTGAAATCTTTCTCCCCCGCCGTCATTGAGCTGAAGCAGAAGGAAAATGCGCTTGTTACGGAATACGAAAAGCTTCTTGCTTCCGCGAAAATTGAGTTTGACGGAAAAAAACTGAATCTTTCAGAGATTCAGAAATATCAGATTTCCCCCAAAAGGGACACCCGCAGAGATGCATGGGAAAAGGCAGCTGGATTCTATGTTGAAAATTCCACGCGGCTCGATGAGATCTACGACGAGCTCGTTAAAAACAGGACTGAGCAAGCAAAGATACTGGGGTATAAAAACTATGTGTACCTTGGTTACGACCGTCTTGGCCGCAACTGTTACGGGCCGGAAGAAATCAAAAAGTTCCGCGACCAGGTAGCAAACGACCTCGTACCGTTTATTACAGAAATAAAAAAATCTCAGGCAGGGCGCCTTGGACTGCCCGACCTGAAGATTTATGATAACGACTGCCTGTTCCCGGACGGAAACCCGGCTCCGAAAGGCGGTCTTCAAACTCTGGTTGACCAGGCGCAGAAAATGTATCACGAGATGCATCCGCTGACTGGTGAATTCTTCGACTATATGATTCAAAACGAGCTGTTTGACCTTGACAGCAAAAAAGGTAAGGCAGTCGGCGGGTACTGCACCGAGATTCCAGACTATAAGTTCCCGTTCATTTTCTCAAACTTTAACGGTACAGCCGGGGATGTTGAAGTTCTGACTCACGAAGCAGGCCATGCGTTTGCAAGCTATCTGGCAAAAGACATTCCGCTGCTGGAACTGCGCAGCCCGACGATGGATGCAGCGGAAACACATTCCATGTCAATGGAGCTGTTTTCGCGTCCCTGGGATCGTTTGTTTTTTGAAGATGAGACGGAAAGATTCCATCTCTATCAGTTGGAATCTGCACTCGATTTTATCCCGTACGGATGTCTGGTGGATGAATTTCAGGCCACGATGTATGAAAATCCGGAACTTACTCCAGATGAACGCAAACAGACCTGGCTTACTCTGGAGAAAAAATACCGCCCCTGGATTGATTTTGACAGCATGCCGTTTTTCAGCGCGGGCGGCGGATACCAGCGCCAGCATCATATTTACTCTTTCCCGCTGTATTATATTGATTACTGCCTTGCACAGACTACCGCGCTTGAATTTTGGATTGAGTCTGAAAAAGACTGGAAAAATGCTTTTCTGCGTTATCTTTCTTTTGTTCAGGCGGGCGGAACAAAGACCTACGAGGCGCTCGTTAAATCGGCAGGATTGGAATACCCGATGGAAAATGGCTGCATGAAACACTTAACCGGGAAAGTTTCAGCCTGGTTTGAACAAAACGGCAAGCAATAATTAAATATAGGCAAAATGAAAGGAACCGGCGCATAACCGGTTCCTTTTTGTGTATCCAGAGATTATTCAAGTTCAAACGCGCCTGTATAAAGCTGATAATATTTACCCTTTTCTTCAATCAGCTTTTCATGGCTTCCGCGTTCAATAATTCGCCCATGCTCCAAAACCATAATAACGTCGGAGTTTTGAACGGTAGAAAGGCGGTGCGCAATAACAAATACTGTACGGCCTTTCATCAGAGCGTCCATACCCTTTTGTACAATAGCTTCCGTTCTTGTATCGATGGAAGAAGTCGCTTCATCCAAAATCATAACCGGTGGGTCGGCTACTGCCGCGCGCGCTATGGAAATCAGCTGTCTTTGTCCCTGAGACAGGCCGCTGCCGTCACCTTCCAATACGGTATTGTAGCCCTGCGGGAGCATGCGGATAAATCCGTCTGCATTTGCAAGTTTCGCGGCAGCAATACACTCTTCATCGGTTGCATCGAGTTTGCCATAGCGAATATTGTTCATTACTGTTCCGGTAAAGAGATTGACGTCTTGCAGAACGATGCCAAGTGAGCGGCGAAGATCCGCCTTTTTAATTTTATTGATATTGATATCGTCATAGCGGATTTTGCCGTCTGCAATATCGTAGAACCGGTTAATCAGGTTCGTGATTGTCGTCTTACCTGCGCCGGTCGCTCCGACGAAAGCAACTTTCTGGCCAGGCTCCGCATAAAGCGTAATATTGTGAAGAACTGGTTTGTTCTCCTCATAACCGAAGTCAACGTCAAAGAAGCGGATATCGCCCGTTAATTGGGTATATGTGGTAGTACCGTCGCCGTGAGGATGTTTCCATGCCCAAAGCTCCGTACGCTCATTCGTTTCCTTGATTTCGCCGTTCTCAATTTTTGCGTTGACAAGCGTAACATAGCCGTCGTCCGCCTCGCTGACTTCATCCATCAGATCGAAGATTCTGGATGCGCCGGCAAGCGCCATAATAACAAGGTTAATCTGTTGGGACACCTGCCCAATCGGGTTTACGAAAGCGCGGGAAAGCGTCAGGAACGACGCGATCGTGCCTATGGTAAGCACACTAATTCCGGTGAGGCTCAGGTTTTTAATTCCCGCTATCCCCAATGCTCCGCCGATTACAGCAAGCAGAACATAAAGCATGTAACCCATGCTGAACAAAATCGGCATAAGGACATTGCCGTACTTGTTTGCCTCTGTGGAGCAAAAGCAGAGCTCATCGTTTTCCTTGTCAAATGCTTCTTTGGCCTTTTCTTCGTGGCAAAATACTTTAACAACCTTTTGGCCGTTGATCATTTCTTCAATATAGCCGTTTACGTCACCAAGGGTATCCTGCTGTTTCATGAAGTATACGCTGCTTTTCCCCGCGATTTCCTTGATAATTTTCAATATCAGCAGCGTAAATAAAACGACGATAACAGTAAGGCCTACGCTGAGGTACAGCATCGCGAAGAATACGGCCGTAATACTGACAAGCGAAGAAAAAAGCTGCGGCATACTCTGCGAAATCATCTGGCGGAGCGTGTCGGTATCATTCGTGTAGTGGCTCATAATATCGCCGTGCGAGTGTGTGTCAAAATACTTAATCGGCAGGGTCTGCATGTGATTGAACATCTTGTCTCGAATTTTTTTCAGCGTTCCCTGCGCTATGACAACCATCATTCTGTTATAAAACAGCGTGGCGAGGATGCCGACCAGAAAAATACATCCCATTACGGCAATTGCCTGAAGCAGACCAGTAAAGACAGGATTTTTCTGGAAAAGCAAAGGCGTAATATAGTTATCAATCAGCTTTTGGATAAACAGAGAGTTTGCAGCATTGGCAACCGCGCTGAGAAGGATACAAATGACAACAAGAATCAGCTGAATTCTATATTCCGTCATATAGGAAAACAGTCTCTTCACTGTACCCGGTTTGAATCTTTGAAAAGGCATTTTCCCCTGCATACCCTTCGGCGGCATATTTTTCATAGTTGGTGTGTCTTTTGTGGGATTTTTATTCATGAATCGAGCCTCCTTTATTCTGAGATTCATAAACTTCCCGGTAAATCGAGCAAGTCTGCAGCAAATCTTCATGTTTTCCAACTGCAACGATCTTGCCGTCGTCAAGTACAACAATTTTATCAGAGTCCATAACTGAGGAGATGCGCTGGGCAATTATGATTTTCGTCGTATCCGGAATTTCCTCTTTAAAGGCTTTCCGAATCAGTGCATCTGTTTTTGTATCTACCGCGCTGGTTGAATCATCAAGGATCAGGATTTTCGGTTTTTTCAACAGAGCTCTAGCAATACAGATTCTCTGTTTTTGACCGCCGGAGACATTCGTACCGCCCTGATCAATATAGGTATCATATTTTTCTGGGAATTCCTGGATGAATCCATCCGCCTGTGCCAGCCTGCAGGCTTTGACCATTTCTTCGTCTGTGGCATTTTCGTCACCCCAGCGAAGGTTTTCTTTAATTGTGCCGGAAAACAGCACGTTCTTCTGGAGAACCATTGCCACCTGGTTGCGGAGTGATTCAATGTCATAATCTCGAACGTCAATACCACCAACGGTAATCTTTCCGTCAACAACATCATAAAGACGGGGAATCAGCTGAACAAAACTGGATTTTGAGGAACCGGTTCCTCCGATTATTCCAACGGTATCCCCGGATGCTATGGCCAGGTTCACATGATTAAGTACCGGCTTATCCGCCTTTCTTGCATAGGAGAAAGTGACGTCTTCAAATGTTATGGAACCGTCTTTCACTTCATAAACCGGGTCGCTGCAGTTTTTCAGGGTGCTTTCTTCATCCAGAATCTCGGTGATACGTTCCGCCGAAGCGCGGGAAATTGTAATCATAACAAATACCATGGAAAGCATCATAAGGCTCATCAGTATTTGCATGGTATAAGTGATGAGGCTCATAAATTCGCCGGTAGAAAGGCCTACCGCCGGATTGTTGCCGCTGGCAATGATGGCACGAGCACCTAACCATGCAATTAACATCATGGAGCCGTAAATGCACATCTGCATCAGAGGCATATTAAAAGCAAGCCTTTTTTCAGCTTTTGAGAAGTCGTTATAAATATCCTGAGAAATTGCTCCGAATTTTTCCTGTTCATGGCTTTCACGGGTAAAGGATTTCACGACACGGATAGCTCGAAGGTTTTCTTGAACTACATTATTGAGTTTATCGTAAGTCTTGAAAACGCGCTGAAAGATCGGGTGCACATGGGACATAATCAGCCAAAGGCCAATACCGAGGATTGGAATTGCAAACAGAAATACCATAGAAAGCTGAGCATTGATATGGAAAGAAACGATCAGGCAGAAAATCAGCATGGCTGGGCTTCTGATTGCAAGCCGCAGAATCATTTGATATGCGTTTTGCAGATTGGTTACATCTGTTGTCAATCGTGTTACAATACTTGCCGTTGAGAATTTATCAATATTTGAAAATGAAAATTCCTGTACTTTATAGTACATATCATGCCGCAGATTTCTTGCAAGCCCGGACGATGCGATTGCCGCGCTTCTTCCCGCGAATGCACCGAAAACCAACGCAAGAATTGCACAGAAAAGAAGTACCGCTCCCATTATCATAACATACGACATATTCTTTTCATCAATGCCGTAGTCAATCAGGTTAGCCATCAGGATAGGAATAACAACATCCATCACAGCTTCCAGAATTACATAGATTGGGGTAATAATCGAGTCTTTTTTGTATTGCCGAATACTGGCAGCAAGTTTTTTAATCATAAAAAACCTCCTTTTTTATTTCTTTGTTGGATCAGTTCTGCTTTCTGCTTTCAGATTCTTGATATTTTCTTTCATTCTCATGATGTAATTATAAAAATTATCCAGTTCTTCGTTAGTAAAGCCCTTAATCAGATTCTCTTCCAGATAATGAGCGTCCTGCTTCATCATTTCGCTGACTTCTAAAGCTTTTTGTGTCAAGACTAACTTTTTCAGTCTGGCATCGCTTAAGACGCTTTGTCTCTGAATTAATCCCTTTTGCTCCATTAAAGACAGGATTCTGGATGCAGTAGAGCGCGTAATGCTGAAATGCTGTTCTAAATCCTTCTGGTAAATATCCTGGTCGGCATGTTCGGAAAGATATCCAATAATCCATCCGTTCGTTCCGGTCATCTTATCAACTTTCTGCTTAATGGCAGAACTCTCAACGTACCGCCGGACTAAGTGATTGAGGCACCGAAGTTCCATACCGACAGATTTTTCCTTCATATTCCACCTCCGTTATCGAATTGTTGTATATCGAACTGTTAGACATACAACATTATACTTATATGATTTTTTATAGTCAATGGGCCAATCTTACAAAATAAAATTGCATCTCTGAATAATTTTAAGTCTATTTTTTAAGACTCAAGTAATCATTGACATAAAAATTCTTTTATGCTATTAATGTAGTAAAGAATCCGATTTTCGCAGAAAACCTGTCCAGTTATATGAGGGTCTTATGATTATAAAGCTCATACAGCCAAAAATGAATAAAAGGCCCATGGATACGGATTTAAAAACCCGCATGGCGCCTTCATTAGCCCTTTTAACGATTGCCAAAATGTTCTATCAAGAGCATAAAGTTATACTTGAAAATGAAAATATTGAAGAAATCAATTACAGTGAACAAGTGGATATTGTAGGAATAACGGTCACTGTTGACGTAATGCCAAGAGCGGTTGAAATAGCCGGGAAGTTTAAAAAGCTGGGTATTCCGGTTGTTGCCGGCGGGATCCACATAACAGCATATCCGGAAAGTTCCATACCCTATTTTGATGCGGTTTGTGTTGGAATGGCAGAATCAACCTGGCCGCAGATTATCGAAGACCTTAAGAATCATTCCCTGAAAAGAATATATCGATGTAAAGATGGAATCCGAGGAGAAGAAATTGTTTCGCCTGCCTATGATTTTATAGACCGGTCGAAATATCTGTTTACAAATATTGTAAGTACAAGCCGTGGATGTCCATTTCAGTGCGATTTTTGCTATAACAGCTGCGAAGCATATAAAAAGCTGTATATCAACCGGCCTATACCCGATGTGATTGAAGATATTAAATGTCTCTGCACTAAACATATCATGTTCATTGATGATAATTTTATTGGCAACCCCCAATGGACAAAAGAATTTTTAAAAGCGATTCAGCCTCTAAAACTGAAATGGAACGCAGCGGTTTCCGCTAACATCGGAGCTATGCCGGATTTGCTTGACGAAATGAAAGAAACAGGCTGCCAAAGCCTGTTCATCGGATTTGAAAGCTTAAATAACGGTGCGGTAAACAATGTACATAAAAAGCAAAATAACACGGGGAAATATGAAGCACTGGTTGATGAAATTCACAAAAGAGGAATCATGATAAATGCCAGCTTTGTATTTGGGTTGGACGGAGACGACTGCACTTCGTTTCAGACAACTTTAGACTGGATTGTCCGAAATAGAATTGAAACAGTCACCTCGCATATTCTTACCCCTTACCCAGGAACAGCAGTTTACGAACGGTTTGTCAGGCAAGGCAGAATTATTGAAAATGATCTTTCAAAATACAATACTGCGAACGTCGTTTTTCAACCGAAAAACATGACTCCGGAAGAACTGTATCACGGTTACCTTTGGATTTATAAAAATGTATATAGTTTTAAAAACATTATCAAAAGGATTCCGAAATCCAGGAACCAATGGATACCGTATCTCGCCTTTAATTTTATATATCGAAAGTTTGGCAGATTAACGGAAAAAATATGCAATCTCATAACATACAGGAGAATCGGAAAATTCGCCGAGTGGATTTCATATCATATTCATTAAACAAAAAAACAGGGCAGTTCAAAATGAACTGCTCTGTTTTTGTTATAATATTATTATGCTTTTAGGTTCGCTGCAACCTCATCCGCATACGCTTTTATTGCGGCAAAATCATCATCGGATGGCGTAAAGTTCGCTCGAATCCCGTCTCCGACGAATTTATACTTCAGATGTTCCAGCCGGGATTTAATCATCGGAACAGCTTCCCCGCTCCAACCATAGGAACCAAAAGCCCCCGCCGGTTTTTGCTTTACATTGATTGCGTCAATGCTGGAAAGAACATCCCAAACGATTTTCGGAGCATCACGGTTAATCGTACACGAGCCAACCAACAGAGCGTCCGCTTCATTGGCAAGCGCCGCAGCTTCCTCAAAAGGAGTAAATACAATATTCACAAGTTTTACATCAAGATTCTTATTTTTGCTGAGTTCATCCGCCGCAGCCTGAGCAAGTTTTTCGGTGCAGCCATAAGCGGAAGCGTACAGAATACCAACCAGTTTTTTCTCATGCACGATCGGCTGGCTCCATTCGCGGTAAAGGTCCTCGCATTTTTTGATATTCTCCGTAAGGCACGGACCATGACTCGGGCAAACCAGCTCAACCGGCAAATCCTTTATTTTCTCAAGACCCGCCAATACGTAAGGCTTGAACGGTGAAAAAATTCCGTTGTAATAATAGCGATACTCGCCCCAGTATTTATCCGGATAATGAACTTTTGTATCCAGCATGGTCGGCTCACAGTAGTGTGCGCCGAGAAAGTCGCAGGTAAAGAGCGTTTTCGTAGAAGGCATCCAGGTAAACATGGAGTCAGGCCAGTGAAGAAGGGGTGCAGGAATGAATTCCAATTCATCTCCGCCGATGTCCAGCTTATCGCCCTGCTTAACAACGACACATTTGAAATCCTGATTTGTTACGGCAGATAAATATTTTTTAGCTGCAGCTGTACAGAAAACAGTAATATTCGGGTTGATTTCCAGCAATTTTGCCGCGCTTCCGGAGTGATCCGGTTCCGTGTGGTTCATAATCAGGTAATCAATCTTCGAGATATCCACAATGCTCTTAATGTTACTGAGATATTCCTCAAAAAACGGTTCATGAACCGTTTCAATCAGAACATTTTTCTCTCCTGTGATTAGAAAAGCATTGTAGCTTGTGCCGTAACGGGACTCCATTACGATATCGAATACACGAAGTGCAGGGTTCAGGACACCCACAGAATAGATATTTTCATTCAATTGAATTGCACCCATTTTATTCACTGACTCCTTTTGCTTAAATTATTCTTCTGCTGAGAATTCTTCTTTACCGGCACCACAGAGCGGGCAAACCCAGTCTTCGGGAAGATCTTCAAATTTTGTTCCCGGTGCAATACCGTTTTCCGGATCGCCAACCTCAGGGTCATAAACATAACCACACAAAGAGCATACATATTTTTTCATTTGATATTCCTCCTTAATTTTAGTAATGATTACTGTTATTAATTTAGCACAATTTAGCGGGTTTGTAAAGAGTTTTTGAAAAAAATTTCAAAATATCAAATTTTTATTTTATGATGCTTTGTGTAGATTAACAGGTAATTTAGAATTCAAAGCTTTATCTTTCCAGTTTGTCAATATCGCCGCTCATCAAGAACGGCAAATTTCTTTTGATTTCATCGTATGGCCAGTTCCACCATTGAATGCGGATCAATGCGTTGATAGTCTCAGGCGAAAACCGTTTTCTGATTTCCTTGGCAGGTACTCCGCCGACAATCGTATAGGGCGGTACGTCTTTCGTGACAAGTGCCCTTGTTCCAATAACAGCTCCGTCACCAATGTGAACTCCCTGCATAATAACAGCCTGATACCCGATCCATACGTCATTGCCGATTACAATATCACCTTTGTTATCCCAAGCTTCGGTAACTCTGCTCCAATCCAGCCCCCATTCGTCGGAAAAAATAGGAAAAGGAAAAGTTGAGAGTGACCTTAAGGCATGGTTTGCACTCGTAAAAATAAATTTTGCACCGCAGGCAATTGAGCAGAACTTGCCAATAATGAGTTTATCCTTATTGATTGGGTAATGATACAAGACATTATTCTTCTCAAATAATGCAGGATCATTTACAAAATCGTTGTAGAATGTGTAGTCACCTACAATAATATTCGGGTTCTTTACAGCATTTTTTAAATATACGGTTTCATGGTCGTTTCGAGGATATATTTTGTTTTCCGGAAAAGTCATATAATTCTCCTTATCAAATTATTTCTTTGTGACTATTCCGGAATTTACAATGCAGAGCTTCATAAAATCACCGCCAATGAGAAGTTTGGATACAGTATATCTCTTTTTTATTTCGCTGTAAAGATATAAATACGGCAAATGAAAAGCTGCCCCTTGACGGTCTTAGAACCGCATCAGAGGCAGCCTATAGCGTTTTTACTTTTAAGCAGGAAAGATTTTAACCGTAAAAACGCATTCGGCAATTTTTAATTTTTAATCAAGTCCTGATTAAAAATTAAATTGCTATAAATAGATATTATGATTTTGTTACAAACATGAACAGCTTATCGCCAAGCGGAGTCGTCACCTGACCTTTCAAGTTGGTATTGATCAGGAATTCATCTGTGTAGAAATAAATCGGAGCTACCGGCATCTCATCCATCAGAATATCTTCCGCCTTGTGCATGTCTTCCATACGCTTATTTTGGTCGCCGGTCGATTTGGCATCTTTAATTAGACTGTCAAAAGTTGTGTTGGACCATTTTGCATCATTGTTTCCACCGCCGGTTACCCACATATCAAGGTATGAAATCGGGTCATTATAGTCGGCAAGCCAGCCATGGCGGCAAACCGAATAATTGGCTTTTCTGCGCGTATCGACAAACACTGCCCATTCCTGGGACGAAAGGGTGCATTTCAAACCCAGTTTTTCCTTCCACATATTCTGAAGCGCTTCCGCAATGGCTTTATGACCGGAATTCGTATTATACATATATTCAAAAGCAGGGAATTCTTTTCCGTCCGGGTAACCGGCTTCCGCAAGAAGCTGTTTTGCATCCGCAACATTCTTATCATAATCTTGGCTTTTTGTTGACCAGTAGCTCTTGCCGACGTCACGATACTGTTTGGAAGAATCCGCATCGCTGATGCCGGTTGAAACATAAGCATAGGCTGGAATCTGGCCGCCTTTCGTAACTTTATTTACAATATAGTTCCGGTCAATAACCAGAGAAAGTGCTTTTCGAACCTTTGGGTTATTAAAGGGTGCCTTGGTAGTGTTAAAGCAGATAAAATAAGTTCCCAGCTGAGAGATTTTCTTGTAATCTGGTTTCGCTTTCCAGTAATCTTCTTCTTCTACAGGGAACTGATCAGCGAATTGTATTTCACCGTTCTGGTATGCGGACTGGATTGAGGTATCATCTTCCATTAGTGCAAATTTCAGCGTATCTACCGTAACTTCATTTTTGTTGTAATAATTTGGATTCTTTACATACGTAAGACTTTCCTTATGATCCCAGCTCTGCATTTTATATGCACCGTTTCCAATGTAGGTACTTGAGCTTTGAGTCCATTTTGAATTTTTTTCTACAATATCTTTTCGAACCGGATAGTACATCGGCCGGGAAAGAAGTTCCTTAAAGTACGCGCACGGCGCGTTTAGCTTGATTACAAGAGTCTTATCGTCCGTTGCTTTTACGCCAAGCGAAGTTACGTCGGTGTTTTTCTTATTATAGATATCTGTTGCGTTTACAATTGGGTCAAACATGTAGTTGTATTGGGACGCGGTTTTCGGGTCTACAACTCTTTGCCAGGAGTAAACAAAATCGCCTGCGGTCACCGGCTTTCCGTCTGACCATTTAATATCATCCCGAAGTGTGACAGTATATGTAAGCTGATCATCGCTGACTTTAATATCTTTCGCCTGTCCATTGACGATTTTTCCATTTTTATCGAGCTTTGTCAGGCCCTCAAAGATGTGCTCAATGTAAATTGCGCCCTCAATGGTCGTATTCAAAGCCGGGTCAATGGAATCCGGCTCCGGGCCCACCTGTACTGTAAGTGATAATGCAGACTGGGGATTAGATGCGTTTCCGCAGCCAGTAAAAGCGGTTGCCAGCATGGCTGCGGCAAGGATTAACGACACCAGTCTCCTCTTTTTCATAACTATCCCTCCAATTAGTGTTTATTCGATTTTATAAGCCTTCGCTTAGAAACGCTAAACAGAATTTAGGTTTAAATTTCCCCGATACGGTGGCAGGCAGCAAAATGACCGTTCCCGTATTCTTTCAATTCAGGCACTTCGGCGGAACACTGTTCCGTTGCATACGGGCATCTGGTTCGGAACCGGCAGCCGGATGGCGGATTTAGCGGACTGGGGACATCTCCCTGCAGCACAATGCGTTTTTTCTTTCTGCTTGTTTCAGGGTCCGGTATTGGAATGGCAGAAAGCAGGCTTTGCGTATACGGATGAATCGGGTTTGAATACAACTCGCCGCTTTCAGCCGTTTCAATCAGCTTTCCTAAATACATAACTCCGATTCGGTTGCTGATATGCCTTACAATCGCTAAATCATGAGCAATAAACAGATATGTGAGATTCATTTCATGCTGAAGATCTTCAAACATATTTACAATCTGCGCCTGAATGGATACGTCAAGCGCCGATATCGGCTCATCGCATACAATAAATTCCGGGTTGACCGCTAAAGCGCGGGCGATTCCAATCCTTTGGCGCTGCCCGCCGGAAAACTCGTGCGGGTAGCGGTTCGCGTGTTCTGAATTGAGCCCTACCCTTCTTAACAGGCTTATGATTTTCTCATTACGCTCTTTTTTACCTGATGCAAGGCCATGAATATCAATTGCTTCACCGATAATATCTCCTACGGTCATGTGTGAATCCAAAGAAGCATAAGGGTCCTGAAACACAATCTGCATTTTCTGTCGGTAAGGTTTGAAATCAATATTCGTGACATCGGTTCCGGCGTAGATAATCCGGCCGCCGGTTGGTTCGTATAACCGTAATATCGTTCTGCCCGTCGTCGTTTTTCCGCAGCCGCTTTCCCCCACAAGTCCAAAGGTTTCTCCCTTTCCGATGGAAAAGCTGACGTCGTCGACTGCCTTTACATAGCTTTTTTTCAACAGGCTGGTTTTCACCGGAAAATACTGTTTTAAATGCTCAACCTGAATTAAGTTCTCACTCATTTTCCGCCGCCCCTTCCCTGTCTTCCAGCTGTTTCTTCTGGAGCAGCCAACATGCGCTTTTATGGGTTGGAGTAATTTGCGTGAATTCAGGCATTTTATTGAGGCAAATTTTCATGCACTTTTCGCATCTCGGAGCAAACGGACATCCTTCCGGCGGATTCAACAGATCAACCGGTGTTCCATCAATCGGCACCAGTCTCTCCCTCTTTGGCAGGCTGATTCTCGGAATCGACCGAAGAAGGCCTATCGTATAGCAATGCTTTGGGTGATAGAAAATTTCATCCGTCGTGCCTATCTCGACAATCCTGCCGGCATACATAACCGCTATTCGGTCACAGACATCGGAGACAACCCCTAAATCGTGCGTGATGAGCATAACAGACATGTTAATCCTCTTTTTTAAGTCCACCATCAATTCAAGAATCTGCGCCTGAATTGTAACGTCCAGCGCCGTAGTCGGCTCATCGGCAATCAAAAGCTTCGGCTCGCACGCAAGAGCCATTGCAATCATCACTCTTTGCCGCATGCCGCCGGAAAACTCGTGTGGGTATTGTTTCATCCGTCTTTCCGGTTCATTCATGCCAACCAGACTGAGCAGTTCAATTGCTTTTGCTTTCCGTTCTTCAGCATTTTTATTTGTATGTAGTTTCAGCATTTCCGTCAACTGAGTTCCAATCGTAAAAACAGGATTCAGAGATGTCATCGGATCCTGAAAGATAATGCTGATTTCGCTGCCCCGGATTTTTCTGTAGTCCTTCTCCGTCAGCTTTTCAATCTGATGCCCGTTGAAATTGATTGTTCCACCTACAATCTTTCCCGGCCGGTCAACCAGTCCCATTAATGTATATGCCGAGACGCTCTTTCCGCTTCCCGATTCACCAACAACACCCAGGACTTCCCCGTATTTTAATGAGTAGGAGATTCCGTTCACAGCTTTCACTTCGCCTGCAGGAGTAAAAAAGGAAACGTGCAGATCATTAACATCCAGCAAAAGATTCGAATTCATCTTTAAGTCTCCTTTAATTTGGGATCGAATGCATCCCTCAATCCATCGCCAAATAGGTTAAACGCAAGAATGATAAGGCTGATTGTAACTGCCGGCTCAAGCAGTAAATATGTATAGGATGAGATTCCACCCAGAGCATCAGAGGCAAGCGACCCAAGACTTGCCATCGGTGATGAAACTCCCAGCCCAAGAAAGCTCAGATAAGACTCTGTAATGATTGCAGCTGGAATCTCAAGCATTGCCGTTACAATTAATGTACTGATGCAGTTTGGAATCAGGTGTTTACGGATAATCCTCGAATGCGGGGCCCCGAGGGCTTTTGCCGCCGTTACAAATTCCTGCTCTTTCAGAGACATAATCTGCCCTCGAATAATTCGGGCCATTCCCACCCAGTACAGTAAACTGAAAGTAATAAAGATACTTACGAGTCCTGAACCAACGCCTTGCAGCCATGCAAAAGCCGCATTATTGGTGAACAATTGTTCGAGCGGAGATTTCAATGAAACCTGAAGCAGTATGATAATCAGCATATCCGGAATGGAGTATATAATGTCAACAATCCGCATCATGATGAGATCAACTTTACCACCGAAGTATCCGGCGATTGAACCGTAAATCGTTCCGATGATGAGAACCAGCGCGCTGGCCAGCAAACCGACAAGCATCGAAACTTTTGTTCCAATCATCAGGCGTGAACACATATCGCGTCCCAGATGATCCGTTCCAAGGATATGGGGAAATACCGACTGTCCGGATTGTATTTTTGCAAGTTCAGTTTCGGAATAATTCATGGGCTGAAGCTCTTCACTTCCGCGTATCTGCTGGTCATATTGGTAGGGATAAAAAGCTGGGATTACAAAGGCAAAAATAATAAAAAGCAGTATCACAATTAAAGCGGCAACAGCAATTTTATTTTGGAACAGCCTTCTCCGCGCATCCTTCCAGAATGTTGTGCTCTCCCGCATAACAACGAGCTGTTTCTTTTCTTCTTCATTTGCAGGCAGGAAATCTTCTGCATTAAGCTGAAAAGACAACGGATTTTTCTTGTTTTTTAAATCGTCCATTTTGATTTCACCTTCCTACTTCAGCTTGATTCTGGGGTCAATCAGCTTATAGCAGATATCAACCGCAACGTTCATAAAAACGAGCAGAACAGCAAGGAAAATGGTGGTGCTCATTACCATGGGGTAATCCCGCGCAGTAATGCAGTTGATAAATTCCCGCCCTAACCCGGGGATATTGAAGACTTCTTCTACAATAAAGCTTCCCGTAACGGTATACGCTGTGAGCGGCCCAATGTATGTAACAACCGGCAGGATTGCATTTCTCATAGCATGTTTGAACAGCAGACTGCGGCTGCTGACTCCTTTTGATCTAGCTGTCCGGATATAATCCTGATCGAGCGCGTCGAGCATACTGGAGCGTGTTAATCGGGTAATGTACGACATTGGATAAAAAGCAAGCGTAATGCAGGGCATGATATAATGCAGCGGAGTCCGCAGGCCCATTGTTGGAAGCCACCTGAGTTTTACGCCAAAAAGCACAAGCAGAAATGTTGCCATTACAAAGTTTGGAACAGCGATACCAAGGGTGGACAGCACCATGATAAGTTTGTCTCCAAATTTGCTCCGGTTCAGTGCGGAAAGAGACCCCATCAGAACACCTAGTACCAGCGCAAGCAGGATTGCTATTATACCGATTCGTGCAGATACAGGAAACGTGGTAAAGATAATATCATTGGCGGTACGCTCCTTCTGCTTAATGGATAAACCCAAATCTCCATGCAGGAGCTTGCCCATATAATTGATATACTGAACCGGAAGCGGTTTATCCAAACCGTATTTGGCATCCAGCGAAGCCTTTGTTTCTGCCGACATGTTTTTTTCACTCAAAAATGGCCCGCCCGGAATAAGGTTCATTAGCGTAAAGGTAATGACTGAAATGAAAAAGATGGTTAATATCGCA
>DATALZ010000035.1:0-48193 GCA_036260805.1 Caproicibacter sp. | reverse complement strand
CAGGTGAAACAGGGCATTTCCGGCATTACCGATATGATGCTGAGCAGCAGCCTGAAAGAACTGGTAAGCTCGGAGCTTGTGGAACGCAGGCAGTTTAAGGAAATTCCGCCGAAAGTGGAGTATTGCCTGACTCCGGATGGTTCCGAAGTAATCCCGATTATCCGCCTGATGTGCGACTGGGCCGAAAAAAGAATGAATAAGCAGCACGAAAAATAATTTTTGTGCCGGATGGATACAGAAGGGAAGGATGATTTGTATGCAGCGTCAAAACATCATTGCACCATATATTCCGGATGAAACACGTTACGAAAAAATGCAGTACCGCGCCGTGGGGAAAAGCGGCCTGAAAATGAGCGCAATTTCCCTTGGCCTCTGGCAGAACTTCGGCGGGTACGACAACTACGAAAACTGCCGGGCAATCGTGCGCCATGCGTTCGACCTCGGCATTACGGTGTTTGATCTCGCCAATAACTACGGCCCGCCGATTGGCGCAGCCGAAGAAACCATGGGCCGCCTGATGGAAGAGGACATGCGCCCTTACCGTGACGAGATGCTCATTACCACAAAAGCCGGGTACACCATGTGGCCGGGCCCTTACGGAGACTGGGGTTCGCGCAAATATCTTCTTGCGAGCCTTGACCAGAGCCTCAAACGCATGGGGCTGGATTATGTGGATATTTTCTACCACCACCGCATGGACCCAAACACTCCGCTGGAAGAGACCATGGGCGCTCTGGCAACCGCGGTGAAGAGCGGCAAGGCCCTTTATGTTGGCATCTCCAACTATAGCCCCGAAATGGCGGAAAAAGCCGTAAAAATCCTTGCAGGAATGGGCGTACACTGCCTCATCTGCCAGTCCCGCTACAATATGCTGGACCGCGGCGTGGAAAGACTGGGTCTGTTCAAAACCGCCGAGAAGAGCGGCTTCGGCATGACGGCGTTCAGTCCTCTGGCTCAGGGCCGCCTGACCGGCAAATATAACCACGGTATTCCGGAAGGTTCGCGCGCATCCGGCAAATCGTTCTTCCTGAACAAAGACGGCATTACGCCCGAGCTAGTCAATCAGGTTTCAAAGCTGGGTGAAATTGCCAAAAAGCGCGGGCAGACCATGGCTCAGATGGCGTTAAGCTGGGTCCTTCGCGAGAAGACAATGGCAAGCGTTTTGATTGGAGCAAGTTCTCCGGAACAGCTTGATGAGAACGCAAAATGCCTGCAAAATCTGGATTTTACAAGCGATGAGCTGAAGGCAATTGATGCAATTGTGGGCTGACCGTTTTAACAGCCACTTATTAATATACCATATGTAGTATACAAAAATAAAAATAATCCAAAATCTAGTTGACTTTTCAATAACGGTGCGGTATAATCTCAATTGTTCTTATTCAGATTATACCGCACTGCTTTGGCCAATGGGAAAGATTGGCCCCGGCGGTTAATTCGGCATGGACAAAAATAGCCTCTTTTACGATAGATGTAAAACGGGAAAGGGAGTTTGTTGAATGACAGCAAAAATTAAAAAGCGAAACGGCGCGGTGGTCGATTTCGACGCAGGGAAAATCCGGAATGCAATATCCCGTGCGAACCGTGCGGTTCAGGACGAAACGATTTCCGACTCTGTGCTGGACAAGCTGACAAAGGAGGTTGCCGACCGGGTTGCCGGGGACAAGGTTCCCACCGTGGAGCAGGTTCAGGACGCAGTGGAAGAGCGGCTGATTTCGCACGATTACGCCAAAACCGCCAAGGCGTACATCCTTTACCGCGCGGAACATGCGAAAATGCGCCAGGCTGAGGGCGACCTGATGGACATTTACCGCCAGCTTACCTTCCGCGACGCGAAAGACGTCGACCTGAAACGCGAGAACGCCAACATCGACGCCGATACCGCCATGGGAACCATGCTCAAATACGGTTCCGAAGGCTCCAAGTATTTCATCAACAACTACATCCTGCCGAAGGATATCGCAGCCGCTCATATTAACGGCGATATCCATATCCACGACCAGGATTTTTACATGCTTACCGAAACCTGCTGCCAGATTGATTTGCTCAAACTGTTCAAAAACGGTTTCTGCACCGGCCACGGAACGCTCCGCGAGCCGCAGGATATCAGCTCCTATACTGCTCTGGCGTGCATCGCCATTCAGGCCAACCAGAACGAAATGCACGGCGGGCAGAGTATCCCGAATTTTGACTACTGCATGGCTCCCGGCGTCGGCAAAACCTTCCGCAGGGCATATTTTCAGGAGCTTGCAAAGTTTTTCGAGGTTACTCACAGCATGAAAGCGGAAGACACCAAAGCTTTGGTGGAAGCCGTGAAGAAAGATGTCGGAAAAGACGTTACCATGAATACGGTGGAAGAATACGGCAAAAAGGTTGTTAGCTATCTGCCGGAGCACCAGCGCAGCGGCGGTTACGAGGACATCTCCGTGAAAGAAGCGGAAAAAGCGCATAAATTTGCCGTTAGCAGTGCAACGTCAATTACCGACCGCACCACGTTCCAGTCCATGGAAGCTCTTGTGCATAACCTGAACACCATGAACTCCCGCGCGGGTGCACAGGTTCCGTTCAGCTCGCTGAATTACGGCACGGACACGTCGCCGGAAGGCCGCATGGCCATAAAGAATCTTCTTCTTGCCACCGAGGCGGGTCTCGGCGAGGGCGAAACCCCCATCTTCCCGGTTCAGATTTTCAAGGTCAAGGAGGGCGTCAATTATAATCCGGGAGACCCCAACTACGACCTGTTCAAACTTGCCATCCGCGTCAGCGCCAAGCGTCTGTTCCCGAATTTCAGTTTCCTTGACGCTCCGTACAATCTGCAGTACTACAAGCCCGGCGACTACGATTCCGAAGTCGCTTATATGGGATGCCGCACCCGCGTTATGGGCAATGTGCACGATAAAAACCGCGAGGTTACCTGCGGCCGCGGAAACCTGAGCTTTACTTCAATCAATCTGCCGCGCATCGGCATTGAAGCAAAGGGCAGCGTGAAAAAATTCTACAAGCTTCTGGATGACCGCATCGACCTCGTTATCCGCCAGTTGCTGCACCGTTTCAAGATTCAGTGCTCCAAAAAGGTCTACAACTATCCGTTCCTCATGGGTCAGGGTGTGTGGATCGACAGCGAAAAGCTCAATTATTCAGACAGTGTGGAAGAAGTGCTGAAGCACGGCACATTGAGCTGCGGCTTTATCGGCCTTGCGGAAGCGCTGAAGGCTTTGACCGGCAAACATCACGGCGAGAGCGAAGAAAGCCAGAAGCTCGGCCTCGAAATCATCGGCCATATGCGCAAACGCATGGATGAGGAGTCCGAAAAGACGGGCCTTAACTTCACCCTGCTGGCTACTCCCGCGGAGGGCCTTTCCGGCCGGTTCGTAAGAATCGACAAGGTAAAGTACGGTGTGATTCCGGGCGTAACCGACCGCGAGTATTATACGAACTCATTCCATGTGCCGGTGTACTACCCCATTCAGGCGTTCCGTAAAATCAAGCTGGAAGCTCCGTACCACGCGCTCACCAACGCCGGGCATATCAGCTATGTTGAGCTGGACGGCGACACCACTAAGAACCTCGAAGCGTTTGAGGCGGTCGTCCGCTGCATGAAGGAAAACGGAATCGGCTACGGCGCCGTGAACCATCCGGTGGACCGCGACCCGTTGTGCGGGTTCAACGGAATCATCGACAACGAATGCCCGAAATGCCACCGCAAAGAAACAGAAGACGGCCCGAAATTTGAACGCATCCGCCGCATCACGGGCTACCTTGTCGGCACCATGGATCGCTGGAACGACGCAAAACGGGCGGAAGAACGGGACCGCGTAAAGCATGGAGTATAAACTGCGAATCAGCGGCGTAGAGCCAGAGTCCATTGTGGACGGCAGAGGGTTCCGCTATGTCGTTTTTACCCAGGGATGTCCCCACAACTGCCCCGGCTGCCATAACCCGCAGACCCATCCGTTTGACGGAGGGAAGACTGCGGATATCCAGACGATGTTTTCCGAAATCTGCGAAAACCCCCTGCTGAAAGGCGTAACTTTCAGCGGCGGCGAACCTTTCTGCCAGCCTGCTCCGCTGGCAGAGCTCGGGCGCATGGCGCATGAACGCGGGCTGGATGTTACAACCTTTACCGGTTATCTGTACGAAGACCTGCTCAAAAAAGACGACCCGGCGGTCAACGCGCTGCTGGAACAAACGGATATTCTGATTGACGGGCCCTTTATCCTTGCGCAAAAGGATCTTACCCTTCGGTTCCGCGGCAGCCGCAATCAGCGTGTGATCGACTTGAACGAAACGCGGCGGCTCGGCCAGATTGTTGAAGCAGACGTAACATAGACTTAAGTGCTGAATGTAAAGAAAAATCTACAATTTGTACAGATGTGTATTGTACAAATTGTGATTTTTCTTTTTATACGGCTAATAACCGTTGGAACATCCCCCAAAAACTTGAACGCTGCAAATCTCTTTCGCACCGTTCGAAGGGAAGAATTCCCTGCTTATGGAAACCTCAGCCAGCTGTTTTTTCAACAAGCTGGATTTTGTTGCCAGAATATGACGATTGAAGAAATAATTATCCAATTTAGACAAATTTACTTCGGTGGACATATTGTAAATTCTATAAATCCGTGTTAAAATCTGTGAGTTATAAAGGCGTTTTAGAACGAAAGGGGGGTTCCAGTTGCGCGGCAAAGGGAATAATTTAAAAATACAGGTAAATATGTTCGGCGAATTTTCAATGACAATCAACGGAAAAAGAGAAGCAGATTTTAAGGGCAACACAAAACGAGTGTGGCTTCTGATTCAGTATCTGCTAGCACATCGGTTTCACACTACCCCAGTTGATCTGCTGATTTCGGAATTGTGGAACGGCAATCCGTGCGGGGACCCTAAAAATGCGCTCAAGAATCTTGTTTACCGCGCCCGTACCCTGCTGAAAGACCTTTCAGGCAGTGCGGTCGCGCAGTTTATTCTTTTTGAAAACGATACATATCAATGGAACAATCAGTTTGAATGTGAAATTGATTCAGAGCGCTTTATGGAGTGCTACCGCCGCGGGGACGACAAGTCTTCGTCCGATGAAGAGCGGATTCAGGCTTATCAGGACGCCATTGCGCTGTACAAAGGGAATTTTCTGCAGAAATCTTCCTACAGCGGCTGGGTGGTAATCGAAGCTTCTGATTTTGCGGAGATTTATCAGGACTGCGTTGAAAAAAGCTGTGAAATTTTATACAAGCAGAGCCGATATGACGACGCTGCGGAAATTTGCAAAAATGCGCTTGGTTACCTGCCTTATGAGGTGACCCTGCACCGTCTGTTGCTAAAATCGTATGTTTACGGCGGTCGCAGGAGCGATGCCTTTAACCACTATCACTTTGCAAAAGATCTGTTTTACAGGCAGTTCTGCGTGGACATATCTGCATCGCTGCAGAATTATTACCAGGAAATGATCAACAACGGCGATAAGGCGGAGACGGATATCTCCAAGGTTATAAAAGACCTGAAGGAAGAAGGAGACGCGAAGGGTGCCTTCTACTGTGATTACGATATTTTCAGATCCGTATGCAGGATTCAGCTTCGTATGGCGACCCGCACAGGGGAATCTCTGCTTCTGGTCATGTTTACGCTTTGCAACCCGGATGGCTCGGTGATTGATCCGGACAATTCGCAGAACGCGGTAGAAAAGCTGCACGACGCTATCCTGGTCAGCCTGCGCAGGGCGGATATTGTAGCGTCTTACAGCAGCGTTCAGTTTATCGCAATGCTGCCGATTGTTACATTTGAGGATGCGCAGCGGATCATCCAGCGAATTGAAAAGCGGTTTCGGTTCAGCTGCCGGCGCGACGACATCCGGCTCTCCACCGAAATCAGTTCACTGACCTGAGATTGAGGGACGGCGCGCTTTATGCAGGAGCAATTTCTGAACAAAATCCTACTCAAACGGGATAGGATCGAAAATTTTGAAAAATACCCGTTTAATATTCCCGCGGTTCGGGAACTTCATGAGCTTGTTCTGAATCCGCAGGTTACGTTCCTTGTTGGAGAGAACGGTTCCGGAAAATCAACGCTGATTGAGGCAATCGCCGTGAGCAGCGGGTTTAATGCGGAAGGCGGGAGCCGTAATTTCAACTTCTCCACCTGCCACACCGAGTCATGCCTGAGCGATTATCTGCTGGTGATTCGCGGGATTCGCCACTCGCACGACGGCTATTTCCTTCGGGCGGAGAGCTTTTACAACGTTGCGACAAATATTGAGGAACTGGATAAAATCAACGCGCCTGCTCCGAAACTTGAGTACAGTTACGGCGGGCCGCTGCACGGACGCTCTCATGGAGAAAGCTTTTTTGCATTGCTGAACAATCGACTGCGCGGGCATGGACTGTATCTTTTTGACGAACCGGAAGCGGCGCTGTCGCCGCAGAGGCAGCTTGCCATGCTGTGCAGGATTCATCAGCTTGTAAAGCAGGATTCGCAGTTTATTATTGCGACCCATTCTCCGATCCTTACGGCTTACCCGGGCAGCACGATCTACGCGCTTTCCGAAACGGGAATCCGGCAGGTTGAATATGAGAAGACGGAAAATTTCCTGCTGACGAAACGTTTTCTGAATGATTACAAAAACATATTAAACGAATTGATGCGGGACGGCGGCTAGCTGTTCCGCTTTTTCACATATGGCAAAGTCCGTGCCTTTTGCGTATTAAAGAACACCGTGATGCGAAAAAACATATATTTTTGCCATAATGAATAAAAAAGTGCGAAACATTTTTTAAGAATAATTTTATATAATATAGAAAAGACGGTTGAAATTCTCACCAAATTTATGTAGAATGTATCATAGACCTTAGTATAAATTGATTTTTTAATATATAATTCGATAAAGTGAGGGAGTGCCACCATGTCTAACAGGCTATTTCAGGGTGTGATTCACCAAATGCGGGACGCCATCGACAGAACAATCGGTGTAGTTGATGAAACGTCTGTCATTATTGCTTGCAGCGAGCTTGGCCGTATCGGCGAAGTTAACGACAACATTACCACCGAGGCTTTTGTTTCGCCGGGTACTTTTGTTGTAAACGGATACACTTATAAATCTTTCGGAAATCGTCCGCGCCCGGAATACGCTGTGTTTGTTTCCGGCAGCGACCCCGAAGCGGGCCGTTACGCTTCTTTGTTGGCGGTTTCGCTCAGCAGCATCAAACAGTATTACGATGAAAAATACGACCGCAGTAACTTTATCAAGAATGTAATTCTCGACAATATTCTGCCGGGAGATATTTACCTGAAGGCAAGGGAACTCCGGTTCAATGCCGATGTCAGCCGCGTCTGCTTGCTGATTAAGGTTACGAACAAGTCGGATATTTCCGCCTACGACGTGGTGCAGAACCTGTTCCCGGATAAAAACAAGGATTTTATTATAAATATCAACGAGACCGACATCGCTTTGGTAAAGGAAATTCGCCAGGGGATTGAAGCGAAAGACCTCGACAAGCTCGCGGGCTCGATTGTGGATACCCTCAGCAGCGAATTTTATACCCACTGCGTTATCGGTATCGGCACCATCGTTACCGGAATTAAAGACCTCGCGCGCTCCTTCAAGGAAGCACAGGTTGCGCTGGAAGTCGGCAAAGTGTTCGACACCGAACGCGCAATTGTCAGCTACGACAACCTCGGCATTGCCCGCCTGATTTATCAGCTGCCGACTACACTCTGCGAAGCATTCCTGAAAGAAGTCTTCAAGCGCGGTTCCATTGATTCCCTCGACCACGAAACTCTGTTCACCATTCAGCGCTTCTTCGAAAACAACTTGAATGTTTCGGAAACATCCCGCAAGCTGTTTGTTCACCGCAATACGCTCGTATATCGCCTTGAGAAAATCAAGAAGATTACCGGCCTGGATCTGCGCGAATTTGAAGACGCCATCGTATTCAAAGTAGCGCTTATGGTTAAGAAATATCTTTCCTCAAATCCTGTTAAATTCTGATTCAAAATTTTACCTGTAAAAAAGTGTTACAAAAATATTACAAAATAGTTCTATAAACGATTAATAATTAATACGCCCATTGGTATTATGGAATGGTACCGATGGGCATTGCTTTGTATATGCCTCTTGGGCCTCGTTTAAAAAATCAAGGAACTTGTCTATTTCGGCTAAAACTGCACCGCCCAGTGTCAAAAATACTCGGAATACGGAAAGTATTCCTGTGTTTTTTCCTTGTTTGGAACAGTTTTATCTTGAAAATCCGTCGCATTTATTTATTAAACAAGGCCAAATAAGAAAATAGGAAAATACAATCGAAATTTGGAGCGATTATTTTGATAGAATTCAAAAACGTCAGTAAAGTTTATCCAAACGGAACACAGGCGCTGAACGACGTCAGCATAAAAGTGGACGACGGTGAATTTGTGTTTATCGTCGGGCAGTCCGGCGCCGGAAAAAGCACGTTTTTAAAACTGATTACCTGCGAGGAGCGCCCCACAGAAGGCGAAATTATCGTTGGCGAGCAGAAACTTTCGGAACTGAAGCGCAGCGAGGTTCCGTACCTTCGCCGTATGATGGGCATGGTGTTTCAGGACTTCCGCCTCATCAACAAAATGACGGTGTTTGAGAACGTTGCCTTTGCCATGCACGTTGTGGGCGCTTCCAGCAGGGAAATCCGCAAGCGCGTGCCGTACATATTAAGCCTTGTGAATCTTCAGGACAAGGCTAAGTGTCACCCACGCGAACTTTCCGGCGGCGAGCAGCAGCGTGTGGGGTTGGCGCGGGCCCTGGTCAACAGCCCGAAACTTCTGATTGCGGACGAGCCGACCGGCAACGTCGACCCGGCGCTTTCTTTTGAAATCGTAGACCTTCTAACGCAGATCAACAAGCGCGGAACCACAATCCTGATGGTTACGCATGAACATTCGCTGGTAAAACATTTTCAGCGCAGAGTTGTGGAAATCAACAGCGGCACCGTACTTTCGGACAGCTGCAACTGGGAGGCGCAGCATGATTAAAAGCATTCGTTACTTATTGAAAGAAGGCGTGCGGAACATCTGGAGCAACCGCACCATGTCGCTTGCTTCCGTAGGCGTTTTGGTATCGTGTCTGCTTCTGACCGGCGCGGCAATTCTTTTCTCCATGAATATCAGCGCGGCCATGAAGACAGTTGAGGGAACAAATTCCGTTAAGATTTATATGCAGCAGGGCCTGCCGGTTCTTTCTTCGGTAAAGGCCGGGCAGGAAATAAAAAAGCTGGACAACATTAAAAGCTGTAAGTTCGTTCCGAAAGACCAGGCGATTGAAAACGTTATGGGTATGCTGGGGGAAAAGGATGCGAACCTGCTCGCCGGCATGACCGGTAAGGACAACCCCCTTCCAGACGCATATCAGGTCTCTTTCAAGGATCTTTCAAAATACAAGGACACCGTTGCGAAGATTCTGAAAATCAGCGGAGTCGGCAGCGTGAACGACTACTCCGACATTGCTGCAAAGCTTACAAAGCTGGATCATATGATAACGTCCGGCGGTTTTTGGATTATCCTCCTTTTGAGCCTTGTTTCCCTTTTCATCATCTCCAATACCATCCGGGCGACGATGTTCTCCCGCAGGCTTGAAATCAATATTATGAAATCCGTCGGAGCGACGAACTGGTTCGTCCGAATTCCGTTTGTTGTAGAAGGTATGATCATCGGCCTGATTTCCGGTATCTTCAGCAGCATAATTTTGCAGCTGCTTTACGGGAAACTGGTCAGCACCCTTACATCCATCACATTGTTCTCACCAATTTCCATGGGCAATATTGCAGTACCGCTTACCGCAATCTTTATTCTTGCAGGGTGCGTTTTCGGAGCCATCGGCGGTATCATTTCCATCGGAAAATATCTGAAAAAAGAAGGGGGAGACATTGTTGACTGGTAAAATGCTGGCAAAGAGCGTGACCGCGGCCGCTTTATCCCTGACTATGATTTTTACGGTTTCCATGAGCAAGGTTCCGGCGTCGGCGTCTTCATTGAGCGACATGCAGCAGCAGCAGTCTGAACTGAAGCAGCAGGAAAAGCAGATTGACGCGGAACTCGACAAGCTCAAAAACGATAAGGCGAACAAACAGGCTTATAAAGATAAGCTGGACGCACAGATTAAAAATGTGGAAAGTCAGATTGACGACCTGAATGCGCAGATTGCTGGTCTGGACAAGGATATCCGCGACAAAGAGACCCAGATCGCCGGCAAGCAGAAGGAAATCGATACGAATTTCCAGAAGCTGAAGGAACGTCTCTATGCGCTTTATCTGACTGGCGAGGCTTCCAACATTGAAATCATCCTGAATGCAAGAAACATTATGGATCTTGCCGATAAGGCGGAGTTGATTCAGGTGATTACCGAGCATGACACAAACCTGATCAATACACTGAAAAACGATATTAACAGCGTAAAGGCCCAGAAGGCGGATATTGAAGCCAAGAAGAAAACGGTTACCGCAAGCAAGGCTTCTCTGGACCAGAACCAGAAAAAGCTCCAGACGCTGGAAGCGGATGTATCACAGGTTATCACCCAGCTTGGCCAGAATGAGGCCCAGAAGCAGGCGGAAAGCGCTAAGAACGCCGCGGATCAGAAAAAGCTGGACGCAGCGATTGATAACTGGTTTGCAAACTACTATGCTTCGCAGAAACCGCAAAACCAGGGCGGCGGTTCCAACGGCGGTGGCTCCAATGGTGGTGGCTCCAATGGAGGCGGCAGCGGCGGTTATGTGAGCAAGGGCAACTTTACATGGCCGGTACCAAGCTATATCTGCATTTCCCAAGGGTATGGCAGCTACGACATGGGCTCCTTCCATAAAGGAATCGACATTGCGGCAAACTATGGTTCGCCGATTGTCGCAGCAGATTCCGGAAGGGTAATCTGGGCCGGGTATGGTTTCTCCGGTTCCGGTTACGGCGGTTACGGAAATGTTGTCGTTATTGACCACGGCAACGGATATTCCTCTTTGAGCGCACATATGAGCAGCGTGGCGGTAAGCGCGGGCGAGCAGGTTACCAAAGGCCAGACGATTGGCTATATCGGCAGCACAGGCGATTCCACCGGCAACCACTGCCATTTTGAAATTCGCAGATACGGTTCCCCGGTAAACCCGATGGCTTACTTCGGATAATATCTGTTTCCCCAGACAAATTCGAGAATCATGAAAAGCAGAGGCCTGTATGCGACGAAAATTCGCATGCAGGCCCAGTCTGCCGTTTTATGAAGGTTTTTGTAAAGCCGTTTCAGCTTCTGCCAAACCGCATAAACGGCAAAAGGAATGTTGCTGATGAGCAGAAAAATTTCAATCGGCGCCGCAATCTCCGCTGCCGCCATTTCGGCGGCAATCACTGTGACACTGACCTACTCATACGCCATGAAAAGCTTTAACCAAAAGGTCGCCGATGTAAACGAACGCCAGGCCATGTACACCAAGCTGAGCGAAATTGACCAGAAGGCCAGGCAGGATTATGTGGGAAAGATCGACGAGGACTCCCTGACCGATGGCATCTGTACCGGATACGTTGCGGGTCTGGGTGATTCGCACACACAGTATCTTTCCGCAAAAAAGTACAAAGCGTATTTGAATTCCACCGATTCCAAAAGCACCGGCGTCGGTATCCGCACGGTTCAGGACAGCGACGGCAACATGGAAGTAATTGAAGTGATTCCCGGCTCTCCGGCGGAAAAAGCCGGAATCAAAAAAGGGGATACCGTCACGCAGATTGACGGAAAAGAAGTGGCCCGCATCACTTACGCCGCCGCTTTAAACGAGCTGGACGGTGCTGCCGGGTCGCAGATTAAATTCAAGATTCTGCGCACCGCGGGCTCCGACGGAACGTCCTCTGCGAAAAGCTCTCAGTCGGCCGATATCACCGTTACCAGAGGAGAATATACCCAGGAGACACTGGAGTCGTCGATGATTAACGGAAACGCCGCATACATCAAAATCATCCAGTTCGGACAAAATACCGCGGACGACTTCAACAACGCGATTTCCACTCTTGTGCATCAGGGTGCGAAGGGAATCGTAATTGACCTGAGGGGAAACTCCGGCGGCAGCATGGCAGCGGCCGCATCGGTGCTGGATACTCTGCTTCCTGCGGGAAACACTGTAACAAGCCGGGATAAAAACGGTAAGGTTACCGTAGAATATACCTCTAAGGCAAACGAAGTGAACCTGCCGATCAGCGTACTGGTAAACACGCAGACTTCCGGAGCGGCGGAGCTTTTCGCCGCGGATATCCGGGACTTTAAAAAGGGCATGCTGGTCGGTGAAAAAACAGCGGGGGACGGAACAAAGGTTACGGCGGTTCCGCTTTCCGACGGTTCGGCCATGCTCC
Source organism: Caproicibacter sp. (assembly GCA_036260805.1). GTDB lineage: Bacteria > Bacillota > Clostridia > Oscillospirales > Acutalibacteraceae > Thermocaproicibacter. The sequence goes on along the minus strand of DATALZ010000035.1, from coordinate 35,857 downwards.
TTTCCACAGCGGAATATCTTACGGCCGGCGGAAAAACATTTAACGGAACCGGAATCAGCGTGGATATTACGAAAAGCCTGATGGATAACCAGCAGAGCCTTTACGAGACGAACAATCTGCCGCCTTCTGCCGACGTTCAGGTTGAGACTGCTGTTTCGGCTTTGGTTCGCCAGGGAGCGAATATTAGGCTGGCGCCCGGTACGTCAGCCGGCCCTACGACGGAATCCGGCAGGGACTGAGTGCTTTCGCTGTAAATTCCGTGTGCCGGAACGATTGACAGAACGGTCTCGGTTCACTATAATAAGATTTACTATCCGGAATATTATGGGCTGCAGAACGCCTGCAGCTTTCAAAAGGTGGTCGTTGCATTGGTTAAACAGATTCTTCTGACAAAAGAAGGACTTGAAAAAATGGAAGCCGAGCTCGATGAGCTCAAGGGTGTCAAGAGAAAAGAAGTAGCCGAAAAAATTAAGGTTGCTCTTTCGTTCGGCGACCTTTCTGAAAACAGTGAATACGACGAGGCGAAAAATGAACAGGCTATTATGGAAGCTCGTATTGCCGATATTGAAGCCATGCTCAAACTCGTCAAGGTCATTGATGAAAGCGAACTCAGCTCTGAAAATATCCACATCGGTTCCAAAGCGGAACTGCGTTTGACAAACCCGACTACGGGCGCAAGCCAGGTTATCAACTATAAAATCGTCGGTTCCAATGAAGCGGACCCGCTGAACGGCTGCATTTCCGATGAATCGGCAGTCGGCAAGGCACTTTTGGGCCACGGTATTGGAGACAAGGTTGAAATTGAAGTTCCTGCCGGAACAATGGAGTATGAAGTCTTAGCCATTTCCAAATAATATTCGGGCAGGCGTGGCTTTTTTGTCACCCTGCCCTTTTTGTAATTTTTGAAAGGTATCTTTCAATTCAGTTGTATTCTTGAAACGATAAAGACGCGCAGTCCACAACCATATGTAAGAAAGGCACGAAATAAGAATGAGTGAAGAAACCATAGGAACAACGCAGGATTCAGAAGCTGCACAGAACGTCAGCGAAGTTGAAATCAGAAGGAACAAGCTTGCCGGACTTCAGCAGGAAGGCAAAGACCCGTTCCAGATTACCACATGCCCGCGCGATATTACCTCGCAGGAAATCCGCGACCGGTTTGAAGAGCTGGAAAACAAAGACGTCTGCATTGCAGGCCGTGTGATGAGTTGGCGCGATATGGGCAAGGCCAGCTTTATGGATATTTATGACCGCAGCGGCAGAATTCAGGTCTATATGAAAATCGACCAGGTTGGCGAAGACAGCTATACCGACCTGAAAAATTTCTGGGATGTCGGCGACCTGATCAGCGTGAAGGGTTTCGTTTTTAAAACCCGCAGGGGTGAAATTTCCGTCCACGCGAGGGAAATCCGCCTTCTGGCCAAGTCTCTGCTTCCTTTGCCTGAAAAATTCCACGGCTTGAAAGATACCGACCTTCGTTATCGCCAGCGCTATATCGACCTGATTGTGAACCCGGAAGTGAAGGAAACCTTCATCCGCCGCAGCAGAATTATCAAAACAATCCGCACCATGCTGGACAACATGGGCTACATTGAGGTGGAGACTCCGGTGCTCAACACCATTCCGGGCGGCGCGACGGCACGTCCGTTTGTTACGCACCACAATACGCTGGACATTGACATGTACCTTCGCATTGCAACCGAACTGCACCTGAAGAGACTGATTGTCGGCGGGATGGAAAAGGTGTACGAAATTGGCCGCATCTTCCGCAACGAAGGGATGGACGTAAAGCACAACCCCGAATTCACCACCATTGAAATGTATGAGGCATACACTGATTACTTCGGCATGATGGAGCGCACCGAGAACATGATACGCGCCTGTGCTCTGGATGCCTGCGGAACCGATAAAATTACCTATCAGGGCGAAGAGATTGACTTCTCCGTACCGTTTGAGCGCCTCACGATGAACGATGCGATTCTGAAGTACACGGGCGTGGACTTCCTTTCGTTCAAGGGCGACACTGAGAAAGCAAAAGAAGCCGCCAAGAAGCTCGGCATAGAGCCGAAACCCACAGATGTGTGGGGCGACATTATGGCCCTTGCGTTTGACGAAAAGGTTGAGGAAAAGCTCCTGCAGCCGACCTTTATCTACGATTACCCGGTCGAGGTTTCTCCGCTTACCAAAAGAAAGCGCAGTATGCCGGAACTCGTTGAGCGCTTTGAACTTTACATCGCACGCTGCGAACTGGCAAACGCTTATTCCGAACTGAACGACCCGATTGACCAGAGAGAGCGCTTCATGCGTCAGATGGATCTGCGCGCAAAGGGTGACGAAGAAGCCAATATGATCGACGAGGATTTCCTGACGGCTCTGGAGTATGGGATGCCTCCGACGGGCGGAATGGGCATGGGAATCGATCGCCTTGTAATGCTCCTGACGGACAGCGCGTCCATCCGCGACGTATTGCTGTTCCCCACAATGAAGCCGATCGAAAATAAAAAGGACGAAAAAGACTGATCATAGATTATCTCAAGTTTCTTGATTATCAATTAGCCAAGTGTTTTAAAAATGTTTCTTGCTTTGAAGCAGAAAGGATGGCGATAGCTTATGGCGCGGGAACGTTATCTGCTGCATGCCGGCGAGGATACCATCCATGACCCGAACGCTGAGAAAAAAGCGGAGAAAACTGTGGAAACGCCGCAGGGGAAATGGGACAACTTCTGGTACTACCATAAAATCCATGTGCTCATCGGGGCCTTCGTTCTGCTTATTGCAGGTTATTTCATCTGGTCTGCGGTAAGGACGGTTCAGCCGGACTATACCATTGGCATGATTACCCGGCAGAACTACCCTCAAGAAGCCATCAATTCCCTGGAGAATGAAATGGCGAAGTACGGCAAGGACCTCAACAAAGACGGCAAGGTGGTTGTTCAGATCAACCAGTACACCATATCTTCCAGCAAAGGGCAGGCCGCGAATCCTCAGATGGATATGGCTTATCAGACGAAAATGACCGCCGACATCACGGAAGGAATCAGCATGATCTTTATTACGGACGACGAGTCATTCCGGTCACAGGAACAACAGGGGAACCACATGTTCGCCTATCTGGACGGCAGCACGCCGAAAGATACGGCCACGGACTACGACAAAATGCGGTTTTCCGTCCCCAAATGCCCCAAGCTTGCGAATGGTTCAGTGAAAATCAACTTGATTTCCGGAAGCAAAGATATAAAGCTGTCTGCCCTGACGAAAGACCTGAGCCTGTCGATGCGCGTGTATTACGGATCTGGAATTCAGGGGAAGCAGAAAGATTACTATGAAGCGTCAAAAGCTTTGTTCCAGAAGCTGACTACATAAAACAGAAAATTCAAAGAATATATTTTTCAAATATGAAGTTTTGTCCCTCGGTTCAAGACTTCCGGTTTGAGTGAAAGGGTGGTCTAAATAATGAGAAGCGATCAAATCAAAGAGGGCGCAAACCGCGCACCTCAGCGCGCTTTGCTGAGAGCGCTCGGCCTTACGGACGGTGAAATCAAGCGCCCGTTTGTAGCCGTTGTATGTTCGGCAAGCGATTATATCCCCGGCCACAAGCATCTGCGTGAAATCAGCGAAGCGGTAAAGGCGGGCATCCGCAATGCCGGCGGCGTTCCGTTTGAATTCCAGACCATCGGCGTCTGCGACGGTATCGCCATGAACCACAAGGGCATGAAATATTCGCTCTGCTCCCGCGAACTGATCGCGGATTCCATTGAAGTTATGCTGACCGCCCATCCGCTCGACGCGGCGGTGTTCATCCCGAACTGCGACAAAATCGTTCCGGGCATGCTGCTCGCGGCCTGCCGCATGAACCTGCCCAGCGTTTTCGTCAGCGGCGGCCCGATGCTCCCGGGCGAATTCAAGGGTGAGCGCATCGGATTCTCCGAAATGTCCGAAGCCGTCGGCAGCCATGCCGCGGGCAAAATGACGGATGAGGAACTCCGTGAAATGGAAGAGGCTGCCTGCCCGGGCTGCGGAAGCTGCTCCGGAATGTATACGGCGAACTCCATGAACTGCCTGACGGAAGCCATCGGTATGGCGCTGCCGGGCAACGGAACCATTCCGGCCGTCTATTCGGCAAGAATCCGTCTTGCCAAACTGGCCGGCGAACAGGTGATGGAACTTTTCAAAGAAGACCGCAAACCGAGCGATATCCTTACAAAAGAGGCTTTTCAGAACGCCCTTCGTACTGAAATGGCCCTTGGCTGCTCGACCAACACGGTTCTTCATCTGACGGCAGTCGCCCACGAAATCGGTGTGCCGCTGAATATTGACGATATTGACAAAATCAGCCGCGGAACGCCGCAGATCTGCAAGCTGAACCCGGCGGGAAAGATATTCATCACCGATTTGTACAAAGTCGGCGGAATTCCGGCCGTTATGAAGGAGCTTGCCCGTAAAGACCTCATTAACCTCGACATTCCTACTGTTAACGGAACCGTCCGCGACCGCATCGCAAAGGCTCCTGACGCAGACGGCACCGTAATCCATAAAATTGAAAATGCGTACCGCGCAGACGGCGGAATCGCAATCCTCAAAGGGAACCTTGCACCAGAGGGCTCCGTGGTCAAGCAGGGCGCCGTCTCACCCGAAATGATGCACCACGTCGGTCCGGCGCGCTGCTTCAACAGCGAGGAAGAATCCATTGAGGCAATTCAGGGCGGTAAGATCAAGGAAGGCGACGTCGTCGTCATCCGCTATGAAGGCCCGAAAGGCGGCCCGGGCATGCGCGAGATGCTTGCCCCGACTTCATCCCTGATCGGCGTGGGGCTCGGCTCCAGCGTCGCTCTGATTACGGACGGGCGCTTCTCCGGCGCGACACGCGGCGCGGCAATCGGCCATGTTTCTCCGGAAGCGGCCGCTGGCGGACTGATCGCCCTGATTCAGGACGGCGATATCATTGATGTGGATATTACAGACCGCAAACTCGAACTTCGTGTGGACGAAGCGGAAATTGCGAAACGCAGAGCCGCGTGGAAAGCGCCGCAGAAGGAGCTTACCGGCTACCTGAAGCGTTATGCGAAGTTGGTAACATCCGGTTCCCGCGGAGCTGTTTTCGAAGATTAGCGGCATGTTGCTGCGGCCCCGCCCCGCCGTATAGAACAGTTAAATATCCGGCTGCGTTTTGGCGGGAGTGAAACAGCAAACTCCCGAAAATCGAATACAAAAGCCCCTGTCCCCATTTATGCGGGAACAGGGGCTAATTGCTTTTTCAGAAATTTTTTCAGTATATTTTCTGCAGGAAGTCTTTCAGTCCCGCCGCGTCTTTTACCTCAATTCCCCGGTAGCCGGTATCCACCCATCCCCTGCGGGAAAAATCGGAAAGGATGCGGCTCACAGTAACGCGGGAGACCCCGGCAAGCGCCGCAAGGTCTTCGTGCGTGGCGGAGACATGCCCGTTTTCCGCCGAAAGGTTTAGCAGAAGACGCGCCAGGCGCTCGTCCGACTGCTGAAAGGTTACGGTATCCACCTGTGCCGAGAGCATCCGTATGGTCTGCGACAGGTAGGTCAGCAGGTTCATCGCAAGCTGCGGCTCCCTACGGATGCACTCCAGAAGGCTGCGCCGCGTTACCGGAATGATCTCGCAGCGCTGGATTGCCTTTGCCGAGGAAACGCGGGGAAGTCCGTCAAAAAAGGCAGCCTCGCCGAAAATTCTGCCGGGTTTCATAACGGAGAGCGTTTTTTCCGAGCCGTTTTCCGAGCAGAGAAAGACCCTCACGCTTCCGCTTTTCAGGTAGTAAAATTCATCGGCATGGTTTCCCTGCCAGTAAATCATATCGTCTTTTCCATAAATCCGGGGTGTATGGGATTGCTCCAGTACACCCCAGTCGTTTTCCTGAAATATCTCCATTCCGCGCCATCCCCCTGTTGCCGGTTCATTAACCCGGTTCGCTTCATTTACAATCTTTTTAAATTGTAACACCTGATACATTCTTTTTTCAAGAGCTGTGGCATAATAGCTTGCAAATGAACGATGTAAACAACGAAAGTTTTGCCGCCTTACGAAAGGCGGAAGGAGGAATCCCAATGGGAATGACAATGACGCAGAAAATCCTTGCCGCGCACGCAGGCCTGCCGAAGGTGGAAGCCGGGCAGCTGATTGAGGCAAAGCTCGACCTCGTCCTTGGTAATGACATCACCTCTCCCGTGGCAATCAATGAGTTTGAAAAGTGCGGGGCACATTCGGTTTTCAACCGTGACCGCATCGCGCTGGTCATGGATCATTTCGCCCCGAATAAAGATATCAAATCCGCCGAGCAGTGCCTACAGGCGCGCACGTTCGCGGGGAAATACAACATCACGAATTTTTTCGACGTGGGCCGCATGGGCATTGAGCATGCACTTCTGCCCGAGCAGGGCCTTGTCGGCCCGGGCGACTGCGTCATCGGCGCAGACTCGCACACCTGCACCTACGGCGCGCTCGGCGCGTTTTCCACAGGCGTCGGTTCTACCGATATGGCGGCCGGAATGATCACCGGCAAAACCTGGTTTAAAGTTCCGTCGGCTATCAAAGTTGTTCTGACCGGCAAGCCTGCCAAATGGATCGGCGGCAAAGACGTAATTCTGCACCTTATCGGTAAAATCGGCGTGGACGGCGCTCTGTACCGTTCCCTCGAATTTACCGGCGAAGGGCTCAAATACCTCGGTATGTCCGACCGCCTGACCATTGCGAACATGGCGATTGAAGCCGGTGCGAAAAACGGCATTTTCCCTGTGGACGAAATCACAACGGAATATGAAAAAGGCCGTTTCCAGCGCACCCCGGTTGTTTACGAAGCAGACCAAGACGCAGTTTACGACGAAACCGTTACCATCGATCTTTCTTCACTGCGCCCGGTCGTTGCGTTCCCGCATCTGCCGTCGAACACAAAAACAATCGACGAGGCGGGAAAGGTGAAAATCGACCAGAGCGTCATCGGTTCCTGCACAAACGGCAGGATTGAGGATATGCGCATCGCGGCGTCCATCCTGAAAGGCCGTAAAGTCGCCGACGGCGTGCGCTGCATCGTGATTCCGGGCACCCAGCAGATTTACCTCGACTCGGTGCGCGAGGGTTTGGCGGAAATCTTCATTGAGGCTGGCGCTGTTTTCAGTACTCCGACCTGCGGCCCGTGCCTCGGCGGGCATATGGGCGTTCTGGCCGAGGGCGAACGCGCCGTATCCACCACAAACCGCAATTTCGTGGGCCGCATGGGCCATGTGAAATCCGAAGTTTACCTGGCTGGCCCGGCAGTCGCCGCGGCGAGCGCCGTGACCGGATACCTGACCGACCCGGATCAGATTTAACCGAAAGGGGAGTTTTGAAGATGAACGCACACGGTACTGTCCATAAATACGGCGATAATGTAGACACCGACGTGATTATTCCCGCGCGCTACCTAAACACGGCGTCGCACGCGGAGCTTGCGTCACACTGCATGGAAGATATTGATAAGAATTTTGTTAAGAACGTGAAACCCGGCGATATCATCGTAGCCGAAAGGAACTTCGGCTGCGGTTCGTCCCGCGAGCACGCGCCCATTGCCATTCAGGCGAGCGGCGTATCCTGCGTGATCGCATGCTCATTCGCCCGGATTTTTTACCGCAATTCCATTAACATCGGCCTGCCGATTCTGGAATGTGAAGCCGCCGCAAAGGAAATCAAAAACGGCGACGAGGTAGAGGTCGATTTTGACACAGGCGTCATTAAAAACGTGACCAGCGGAAAAACTTATCAGGCGCAGCCATATCCGCCGTTCCTGCAGAACATCATCCAAAAGGGCGGCCTTCTCAAGAGCATTATGGCAGATTGAGTCCTGACTAAGCAAGACCGCAGACAATTAAAATATTAGAGGTGCAGCTTGATGCCGCACCTCTTTTTGCGCCTGTGATTCTGTCCGAAAAAAGGAACATTTAAAACAAGCCCCGAAAATTTTTTATAAAATATTCATATCTTTTGTTTGCAATTCCTTTATAATTTGACTTAAGATATAGTTTACAGTAATTTCATAGAAAAATCGGAATGCAGAATGTTGCTTTTCCCACGAAATTTGAAAATGCTGTAAGAGTCTGTGGGGAATCAAAGGAGGAACCAAAATGGCTGCGGTTAAAATTTTAGTGGTCGATGACGACCAGAATATCTGCGAACTGCTGCGGTTGTACCTTGAAAAAGAAGGGTACGAAACAGCAATTGCAAACGACGGAAAAAAGGCACTTGAGGTGTTTGATAAAGAAAACCCAGACCTGATGCTGCTAGATATTATGCTGCCTGGGCTTGACGGCTGGCAGGTATGCCGTGAAATCCGCAAAAAAAGCCAGTGCCCAATCATTATGCTTACCGCAAAAGGTGAAGTGTTCGACAAGGTGCTTGGTCTGGAGCTCGGCGCTGACGACTATGTTGTAAAGCCGTTTGAAGCAAAGGAAGTCGTGGCGCGCATCAAGGCGGTTCTGCGCCGCCTCGGCAAAAACGGGGATGAACCGATTAAGGAAGTTAAATTCGACAAACTTTCCATCAACCTTACCAATTATGAATTAAAGGTCAACGGCAAGCAGATTGATACGCCGCCGAAGGAAATGGAATTAATTTACCACCTTGCCAGCAATCCGAACCGCGTCTTTACGCGCGACCAGCTGCTGGACGAGGTCTGGGGCTTTGATTATTACGGCGACAGCCGTACAGTCGACGTGCACGTTAAGCGCCTGCGCGAAAAGCTGGAAGGCATTTCGGACAAATGGGCGCTCAAAACAGTATGGGGTGTCGGCTATAAATTTGAAGTGAAGGAATAGCACGCTCCGTTCGGGGTGAAAATATGAGGAAAACCCTTTTTAAAAAATATCTTCGAATCACCTCAGCAGTGATTCTCATCAGCTTTTTCGTAATCAGTCTTGTAATTATAATCTTCGTCTCAAGCTACTGGAAAACCGAAAAACGCAACCTGCTTCAGAAAAATGCGCGGAATGTGGCGTCGCTTGCCGCGGAATCTGCCGTAACCGTGCAGCCAAACGTTTATATGTTCAATGTGAACAGGATGCAGGCGTTTTCCGAGATTTTCGCTCAGAACATTCAGTCCGACATTTTTATTACGGATACAAACGGGCAGTACGTTTTGCAGGCATTTGGGAGCGGCGGCGCCGTGGATACCGGGAAATCGGTCAGTTCGGCAATTATGGGCAAGGCGCTCAAGGGTCAGTACAATTCCGAAGGCACCATGAATGGAATGTACAACAGCACATACTATATTGTCGGCGTTCCGATTGTGGTGGATACGGATAAAGGAAAAGCGGCAATCGGAGCGGTATTCGCCGCATACAGCGCTTCTTCTTTTAACGCGTTCCGGTGGGAAATCGTAAAGGTTCTGGTTTTGGCGTTAATTGCGGCGTTTGTGGTGTCGTTTTGTGTCGTCTGGCTGTTTACCTATAAACTGGTGCAGCCGCTTCGGAAAATGGCTTCCGCTGCGCACAGCTTCGGCGAAGGCAACTTCTCAGTTCGCGTGCCCATAACAAGCTGCGATGAAATCGGTCAGCTTGCCGTGGCTTTCAATAATATGGCGGATTCCCTTGCGGCCAGCGAAAGTTCGAGCCGAAGTTTTATTGCCAATGTATCCCATGAGCTGAAAACGCCCATGACGACTATAGCGGGCTTTATCGACGGGATTCTGGACGGCACCATTCCGCCGGAAAAGGAAAAGCACTACCTGAATATCGTTTCAACGGAAGTTAAGCGCCTTTCGCGTCTGGTACGCACAATGCTGGATCTTTCGCGTATCGACAGCGGCGCTTTGAAGCTCCGGCCGGCTCGCTTTGACATGACGAATACAATTCTTGTCGCTCTTTTGTCTTTTGAACAGAAGATTGAAGAGAAGAAGATAGAGGTTCGAGGTCTGGAAGAGACGGAAAGCCTTTTTGTCGACGGAGACCCCGATATGCTCCATCAGGTTGTGTATAATCTGATTGACAACGCAGTAAAATTTACCAACGAGGGCGGATATCTGCAGATCGGCATTACGCAGGCCGGCGGCAGAACATCCATATCGATTGAAAACAGCGGCTCCGGAATCGCTCCGGATGAACTGCCCATGATTTTTGAACGTTTTTATAAAACCGATAAATCGCGCAGTCAGGATAAAAACGGCATGGGCCTTGGGCTGTATATCGTAAGAACGATCATCCGTCTGCACGGCGGAGAAATTACCGCCAGCAGCGTGCAGAATGAATATACCCGCTTCGAATTCTGGATTCCCCAGAAAATCGAAAAACAGCATGGCGATCCGCACAAACTGGTAGAAACAACAGCAGACACGCCGGCTGATTCGGAAAAATAGAGAAAGGGCAGTAATATGAACGATCAGGATTGGAACCATCAGGATAAGGAACCCTGGGAGTATGAGGATAAAAACACCCAAAAGCCGCTGGATACCGGGAACCAGTGGACTTACGGCGGAGACACCAATCAGTCTCAACCGGAAAGTTCCGCTCCGGCAGACGATGCAGCCGGTCAGGCAGATTCCCAGACTCCTCAGGACAGCGGCAGCCAGAGTGCTCCGAACGACACTCAGCCGCAGGATCAAAACCAGCCGAACGGAACCCCTGAGACGCAGGACCGGCAAAATCAGGAGAATCCGTATTCAAACCCATACCAGAACCCGCAGTACCAGAATCCACAAAACGGGCCGTATGCTCCCTATGGGCAGTACGGTTCCCCCTATGGAGGCAGGTACGCAAATCCCGGGTACGGAAGGTACGACAATCCATATTCCCCGAATGGGCAGCAGCCATACTGGAACCCGTACGGCCAAACCCCTCAGCCTCCGCACAGAATGAACGGCGGGCTTAAAGTGTTCCTGTGGCTTCTCGGCGTTGTTACGGTGGGCCTTCTGGTAGCGTTTGTATTCTATTCGCTGCAGCCGGATACCATCCAGAGAGGGCAGTCTTCCTCTGCTTCTTCAGCATCATCGGGATTTAACGGAACATTCCCGAAGAGTTCCAGCTCGCCCAGTTCCAAATCCAGCGGAATCATCGGCGGGGTCCAGGGCGACGGAACGAATCCGAATGCCGCAGGCATTACAGTTCAGAACAAACCGACCGGATCGCCTCTTACGGCAACGGTCATCTATAAAAATCTGATTCAGAGCGTTGTGGGAGTGGAAACCACAATTTCCGCAGACGGCACCACAACAGGCGAAAGCGAGACCGGTGAAGGAACCGGAATCGTTGCTACCAGCGACGGATATATTCTGACCAATGCCCACGTTGTCAACTACTCCAGAGGCAATGCCGTGAAAGTAGTTATGCACAACAATCAGGAATATTCGGCGAAGGTGGTCGGCTTTGATAAAACATCCGACCTTGCCGTACTGAAGATCAATGCAACCGGCCTGTCGCCTGCAAGCTTCGGCAGCGTGGACGGTATGGAAATCGGCGAACAGGTTCTTGCAATCGGCAACCCGGGCGGGTTAAGCTTTGCGGGGTCGCTTACAGGCGGAATGATCTCCGCACTGAACCGTACGATTGAGAGCCACAGCGACAACGGCATGACCTATATTCAGACGGATGCGGCAATCAATCCGGGCAATTCCGGCGGCCCGCTGGTCAACATGTATGGCCAGGTAATCGGCATCAACTCCAACAAGATTGCTGCTACCGGCTATGAGGGCATGGGTTTTGCCATCCCCATCAGCAAAGCGCAGCCGATTATCAACCAGCTGATTCGAAACGGTTATGTAAACGGCCGCACACGCCTCGGAATCACAGGGCAGGATGTGCAGGATTCGGGACAGCAGGTGCTCGGCTATCCTCAGGGCGTCATCATTAAAAGCATTACGTCCGACAGCGACATGACCCGTGCCGGAGCAAATGTCGGCGATATTATTACAGCGGCTGACGGCAAAAAGGTAACTTCGCTTACGGATCTGTACGCCGTTCTGAATAACCATAAACCGGGCGATACCATTACAATGAAATTATATACCGGCTCGGTTTCCGGAAACGGTTCTTCCAAAACCATTCGGGTAAAGCTCCTTGAAGACAAAGGCGAAACACAGAAATAACAGTTTTGGGCATAAACACTGCGCCTGCGGCAACAATACCGCAGGCGCTTTCTTATGCAGCGAATACAAAAAGGGGGGCTTTTCACAGAGCAAGCATCGCTTTTGTAACAATATTTACCAATCTGTAACTTGCTCCGTCATCTATTTGACACTATAATGGTTACCGGATATAAAATCAATCAAAGAAGGAATTACTTTAGTTATGAAAAAAATCGCAGCTGTTTGTATCAGCATGGCCTTACTCACAACGTTTTGGGGATGTGGTGCATCCACTTCTGCGAAACAGACCAACGGGAATCCGGAGTCCGGTTCGTCGGGCGAATCTGTCTCTTCAACGATTTCCGGCTCGGCCACAGAAGATTCCTTTCAGGGAGCAGAGGCATCCAGTTCCGTTACCGGCGGTTCCTCGCGAATCTCCGAAACGAAAAAGGCAGTTCCTTCTGTAGCGCTGGAGTCCAAAGAACCTTCTTATTCCATTAAGACCGTTACCTTTCAGGATAAAAAGAACGGAAACGACCTGAAAGCGGAATATCCCCAGATCACAGGAAATACTGTTCAGTATGTCAACGTGAATACACTGCTGAAGAATGCTGCACTGCAGACGATCCATTTTCTTCAGTATGAAAGAACAGTCACCGGAGAAACCGTAGCGGTAACTTATAAAGTGGAATACAGTTCGCAGAATTTTATCAGCGTCGTGTTTATGGAGTCGGATTATTATAAAAACGGCGCGCATCCTTCATCGGCACTTTGTGCGGTTAATTACAACCTGAAAACCGATACCGCTGTTGCGACAGAAAATCTGGTCACAAGAAACGATGCCCTTTATAATGCAATCGAATTTTCCGCAAAAAAACAGCTCCCAAAAGCATCCCTGCAATACTTTACGCCGGAGTATGTCAGTCAAAATGTTGACGGCAGCAACGTTTATTTTAAAAAAGATCAGTTCGTGATGAGCTTTAAGGTAAATCATGCGCTGGGCGACCACGTTGAACTGACTTTTAATTACGGAGAAACAGCCGGATTCCGTACTCAAAATGCGGTATGGGACATTTTTACGAAAAATTAAGAATCGCGAACTTACACCTCGCCTGGAAAGCCGAATAATCCTTTCAGGAAAGTAAAAAAATCTTAAAAAACTACGGAAAATCTATTGCAATCCGGACGTGCCAGTGGTATTATAATAGAGCACGACTGCGACAGATATGCGTTGAAGCGGGAGGTTGCGGCGTTATACGCCGGTTATTTCCGTGGAGTATGTCCGATTTTAAACCGGGCGACAGATATTTTTGAGCGTGCGGAGGATGGGTCTGTACCCTTCTGACGTGTACTCAGACGTTTTTTGAGCCTACACCCGGATTTTCATCGCTAAGGAAATCCGGATTTTTTGTGTAAAGGGAAGAAACACCCGGCACAGTGTTAGGATTTAGAAGACGCCGCCCGCCAACTACAATAAGGAGGCGATCCAAGTGGCAGTCAAAGAAAAAATCAGGATCAGAATCAAGGGGTACGACCATCAGCTGGTTGACCAATCAGCCGAAAAGATCGTACAGACCGCAAAGCGCACGGGCGCAAGAGTTTCCGGCCCCGTTCCGCTTCCGACGGAAAAGCAGATCATCACGATTCTGCGCGCTGTTCATAAATACAAGGACAGCCGTGAGCAGTTCGAGATGAGAACCCACAAGAGACTGATCGATATCCTCAGACCATCCAACAAGACCGTTGAGTCTTTGATGGGTCTGGAGCTCCCCGCAGGCGTTGAAGTGGAGATTAAACTCTGATTCAACCAACCGGCGGCCGGGGTCATGTTGGCCGGGTGGCCAACCAATAACCTGCAAGGAGGTAAATCATGAAAAAAGGGATTATCGGTAAGAAGATCGGTATGACACAGATCTTCGACGAAAAGGGCAAGGTCGTTCCCGTTACGGTGATTGAGGCCGGCCCCTGCGCAGTGACGCAGAAAAAAACAGTGGAAAACGACGGCTATGCCAGCGTACAGATGGGCTACGGCGATTTAAAGGCCCAGAAGGTAACGAAGCCCATGAAGGGCCATTTCGACAAAGCAGGCACCGCCCCGAAGAAAACCCTTCACGAATTCCGCTTCGACGATCCGGAAGCCTATAAGGTTGGGGATCTCGTAAAGGCGGACGTTTTTGCTGTCGGCGACAGGATTGACGTTACGGCTACCAGCAAAGGTAAAGGTTATGCCGGCGTCATCAAGCGCTGGAACTTCCAGCGCCTCAAGGAATCCCATGGTACCGGCCCTGTGGCCCGTCATGGCGGTTCCAACGGTTCCAACTCGGATCCTTCCAGAGTATTCCCGGGCATGAAGATGGCCGGTCATCTGGGTGCTGAGCAGGTCACCGTTCAGAACCTGTCCGTAGCAAAAGTAGACGTTGAAAACAACCTGATCGCCATCAGGGGCGCGGTTCCCGGCCCGAACGGCGGCATCGTAGTCATCCGTGACAGCGTTAAAGCTGCCAAGGCGTGAGGGAAGGAGGAACAGGAATGCCTACAGTAGCAGTACTTGATATGGCCGGCAAAGAAGTCGAAAAAATGGATTTGTCCGACGCCGTATTCGGAATTGAGCCGAACAAACCGGCAATGCACGACGTAGTGGTCGCCCATCTGGCAAACATGCGTCAGGGCACACAGTCTGCCTTAACCCGCTCGGAGGTTTCCGGCGGCGGCAGAAAACCGTGGAGGCAGAAGGGCACAGGCCACGCAAGGCAGGGTTCCATCCGTGCACCGCAGTGGAGACACGGCGGCATCGTGTTCGCCCCCAAGCCGCGTGACTACAGCATTACGCTGAACAAGAAACTGAAGCGTCTTGCCCTGAAGTCGGCACTTTCCAGCAAAGTTCTCGACAACGAGATGATCGTGGTCGACAAGATCGCGCTCGACGCTTACAAGACCAAGGAGATCGCCGCAATGCTGAAAGCGGTCGGCTCCGAGAAGAAAGCCCTCATCGTTCTGCCAGAGGCAGATGCAAAGGTGATCGCTTCCGCAGCCAACATCCCGGGCGTAAAAACAGCAGCAGTCAACACTTTGAACGTTTACGACATCCTGAATGCCGACAAGTTCATCGTAGCGAAGGAAGCTGTATCCCGGATTGAGGAGGTGTATGCTTAAATGGCAGCGCAGGATATCGTACTTCGTCCGATCATTACGGAAAAAAGCATGGCCGGCATCGGCGAAAAGAAATACACCTTTGAAGTGGCACAGGACGCCACAAAGATCGACATTGCAAGAGCTTGTGAAGAGCTTTTCGGCGTGAAAGTCGCCAAAGTGAACACCCTGCACGTCCGCGGCCATCTTCGCCGCCAGGGCAAAAGCCAGGGCTACACCAGTTCATGGAAAAAAGCAATTGTCACCTTAAAACCGGACAGCAAGACAATTGAGTTTTTTGAGAGCATGATGTAATCTCCGCATTTTGTGCGGAGGCATGGATGGGGAATTGGCAATCCCCGCAAAGCCGTCATGAGGAGTGTGAAAAATGCCAACTATAAATTTTAAGCCGACAACGGCTTCCCGGCGCAACATGTCCGTTATGGACTACAGTGCGCTGACGAAAAAGGCGCCGGAAAAGAGCCTTTTGGATTCCAAAAAGAAGAATTCCGGCCGCAACAGCTACGGCAGAATCACCGTTCGCCACCGCGGCGGCGGCAACCGTAAAAAGTACCGTATTATCGATTTCAAACGCCGTAAATTCGATGCACCCGCAAAGGTAATGAGCATTGAATACGACCCGAACCGCAGCGCGTTCATCGCTCTCGTTCAGTATGACGACGGCGACAAGAGCTACATCATCGCGCCGGACGGACTGAAGGTCGGCGACACAGTTGTTTCAGGCACAGGCGCCGACATTAAGCCGGGCAACGCACTGCCGCTTGAAAATATCCCGGTCGGTACATTCATCCACAACGTGGAGCTTTACCCGGGCAAAGGCGCTCAGCTGGCCCGCGCGGCCGGCATTATGGCGCAGCTTATGGCAAAAGAGAACGGCCTCGCGCTGCTCCGCCTGCCTTCCGGCGAACTGCGCAACGTACCCATCAGCTGCATGGCCACTATCGGCCAGGTCAGCAACATCGACCATGAAAACATGAAGATCGGCAAAGCAGGCCGTAAGCGTCACATGGGCTGGCGCCCGACCGTCCGCGGTTCTGTTATGAACCCGAATGACCACCCGCACGGCGGCGGCGAAGGCAGAGCACCGGTTGGCCGTCCAGGACCTGTTACCCCTTGGGGCAAGCCGACACTGGGTTACAAGACGCGTTCGCATCATAACCGCTCCGACCGCTTCATTGTTAAGCGCAGGAACGGCAAATAAGGCGTGCGGAAAGGAGCTTGTAGATTATGTCAAGAAGCATAAAGAAGGGTCCTTACGTTCAGCCGATACTGCTGAAAAGGATTCAGGAAATGAACAAGGCCGGCGAAAAGAAAATCGTCAAAACCTGGAGCAGGTCCTCTACGATTTTCCCGGATTTTGTCGGTCATACAATCGCAGTTCACGACGGCCGCAAACATGTTCCCGTTTATATTACGGAAGACATGGTAGGTCACAGACTCGGCGAGTTTGCACCAACCAGAACATTCCGTGGACATTCCGGCTCAAAGACCACGGCGCCTACGGGCGGCAAATAACGGCTGAAAGGAGTGCATAGCATGGAAGACAGCATGGAAGCCAGGGCTTATCTGAAATACGCCCGCATTTCTCCCCGAAAAGTCGAAATCGTGCTTGATCTGATCCGCAACAAGCCGGCAAACGTAGCGATGGCTATCCTTAAGAATACCCCGAAAGCCGCGAGCGAACCGGTTGCCAAGCTGCTGAAATCGGCCGTTGCTAATGCCGAGAACAACAAAAGCATGGATGTTTCCAGACTTTACGTTGCACAGTGCTTCGTATGTCCGGGTCCGATCCTCAAGCGCATTCGTCCGCGAGCACAGGGCCGCGCGTTCCGCATCCTGAAAAGGACGTCACACGTGACAATGGTGCTCAAAGAGAAGGAATAAGTGAAGAGGAGGTAAATTATGGGCCAGAAAGTCAATCCACACGGTTTCCGCGTGGGCGTTATAAAAGATTGGGACTCCCGCTGGTTCGCCAAGGATGCAGTTTTCGGCGATACGCTCGTTGAAGACTACAAACTTCGCAAAATGCTTTTAAAGCAGCTTAAACCGGCCGGCGTTCCGAAAGTTGAAATTGAACGCGACGCTTCTAAAGTTCGCATTCACATTCATTGCGCAAAGCCGGGCATTGTCATCGGCAAAGGCGGCTCTGAAATTGAAAAGCTTCGCCTTCAGTGCGAAAAGTATCTGAATAAGCCTGTAACGATCAACATCGTAGAGGTTAAAACTCCGGATATTAACGCACAGCTTGTTGCTGAGAACATTGCACAGCAGCTCGAAAAGAGAATTTCCTTCCGCCGTGCCATGAAACAGTGCATCGGCCGTGCCATGAAAATGGGCGCAAAGGGAATTAAAACTCAGGTTTCCGGTCGTCTGGGCGGCGCGGAAATTGCTAGACGCGAACAGTATCACGATGGGACGATCCCCCTTCAGACAATCCGTGCAGACATTGATTACGGATTTACCGAGGCTGCAACAACTTACGGCCGCATCGGCGTAAAAGTCTGGATCTACAGGGGCGAAGTCCTTCAGGATAATCGCAGACAACAGCCCCGTAAGGAAGGAGGCGGCAGGTAATGCTGATGCCCAAACGCGTGAAATACCGCAAAGTACAGCGTGGACGCATGACTGGTAAAGCCATGCGCGGCAATAAAGTCGATTACGGCGAATACGGCCTTCAGGCGCTGGAGCCGGCATGGATCACCGCCAATCAGATTGAGGCCGCGCGTGTCGCCATGACCCGCTACACAAAGAGATTCGGCCAGGTTTGGATTAAGATTTTCCCGGATAAGCCGGTTACAAAGAAACCTGCCGAAGTCCGCATGGGTTCCGGTAAAGGTGCTCCCGAATACTGGGTAGCCGTTGTAAAACCGGGCCGTGTTATGTTCGAAATGGGCGGTATCCCTGAAGAGACCGCAAAAGAGGCACTTCGCCTTGCTTCGAACAAACTGCCGATCAAATGCAAAATTGTAACCAAGGAAGAAACGGGTGGTGAGCAGTCATGAAGGCCTCAGAAGTCAGAGAATTGAGCACGGAAGAACTGGAAAGCAAATTGAAGGATTTAAAAGCCGAGCTTTTCAACCTCCGCTTCCAGCTTACCATTAATCAGCTCGACAACCCGATGCGTATTCAGGCTGTTAAAAAAGACATTGCCCGCATTAAGACCGTATTGCGTGAGAATGAGCTGAAAGACAGCGCTGAAGCGTAAGGGAAGGGAGGATGCACCGTGAGCGACAGAAATATCAGAAAGACCGAGGTCGGTAAGGTTGTCAGCAACAAAATGGACAAAACCATCGTGGTTGCAGTAGAAGACAGCGTAAAACACCCGATTTATAAGAAAGTCGTTAAGCGTACCGTAAAGCTGAAAGCGCATGACGAAAACAACGAATGTTCAATCGGCGATCGCGTGCGTGTGATGGAGACCCGTCCCCTGAGCAAGGATAAAAGATGGCGTCTTGTCAAAATATTAGAGAAGGCCAAGTAGTCTTGGCCCCGTGCAAAGGAGGAACGCACCGTGATTCAACAGCAGACTTACCTTAATGTTGCCGACAACACCGGCGCGAAGCAGTTAATGTGCATCCGCGTCCTGGGCGGCACGGGCAGAAGGTATGCAAGTATCGGCGACGTAATCGTCGCATCGGTTAAAAAAGCAGCACCTGGCGGCACCGTGAAGAAGGGCGACGTAGTTAAAGCGGTCGTTGTACGCACCGCAAGGAGCGTCCGGCGCGAGGATGGGACTTACATTCGTTTCGACGAGAATGCGGCCGTACTCATTAAGGATGACAAAAACCCGACGGGAACGCGTATCTTTGGACCAGTTGCCAGAGAACTGCGCGACAAGGACTATGTAAAGATCCTGAGCCTTGCCCCGGAAGTGCTGTGATGGGAGGTGCTCTGTGATGAAGAATAAGGTTCATGTAAAAACAGGTGACACCGTTGTCGTCCTGAATGGTAAGGACCGCGGCAAAAAAGGCAAGGTCCTTCAGGTCAGCCCGAAAGAGGGCAAAGTCATCGTAGAGGGTATCAACATGGTTTCCAAACATGTGAAACCCCGTAAGATGGGTGAACAGGGCGGAATTGTGAAAGCCGAGGGCGCCATGTACGCCTGCAAGGTTCAGCTTGTATGTCCCCGCTGCGGCAAACCGACCCGTGTCGGCCATAAGCTCTATGAGGACGGCACGAAAGAACGCATTTGCAAAAAATGCGGCGAAGCGCTGTAAGGAGGATAAACATGGCAAGACTGAAAGAGTACTATCAGAAGGAAGCCGCACCGGCCCTGATGAAGAAGTTTTCCTATAAGAGCGTCATGCAGATCCCGAAGCTTGAGAAAATCGTCATCAATGTAGGCGCTGGCGAAGCAAAGGAAAATTCCAAGGTGATCGATTCGGTTATGACCGATCTTTCAACGATTACCGGCCAGAAGCCGATGATCTGCACAGCGAAAAAGTCCGTCGCGAACTTCAAAGTCCGTGCTGGCATGAAAATCGGCGTGAAGGTTACACTTCGCGGCGACAGAATGTACGAGTTCATTGACCGCCTTTTCAACGTAGCGCTTCCGCGTGTACGTGACTTCCGCGGAATCAACCCGAACTCTTTCGACGGACGCGGCAATTACAACATGGGTATCAAAGAGCAGCTTATTTTCCCGGAAATTGAGTACGACAAGGTCGACAAAGTCCGCGGCATGGATATCTGCTTTGTGACAACCGCAAAAACCGACGAGGAATCCAGAGAGCTCTTAAAGCTTATGGGCGCCCCGTTTGCGAAATAAGGAGGGTTAACTGTGGCCAAGACTTCTATGAAGATTAAACAGAGCCGTCCGGCGAAATACTCGTCGCGCGAATACAACAGATGCAAAATCTGTGGCAGGCCGCATGCCTACCTTCGCAAGTTCGGTATCTGCCGTATCTGTTTCAGGGAGCTTGCTTACAAAGGCGAGATCCCGGGCGTTAAAAAGGCAAGCTGGTAAGGCTTAGCAAAGGAGGTAACGGCATGCAAATCACAGACACGATTGCCGATCTGCTTACTCGCATTCGCAATGCGAGTTCCGCAAAGCATGACACCGTTGAGATCCCCGCTTCCAACATGAAGAAAGCGATTGTACAGATTCTTGTTGACGAGGGCTATCTGAAAAGCTTTACGGTTGTCGACGACGACAAGCAGGGCATCATTAAAGTGAATTTAAAATACAACGAGGGCAAGACCGCCGCAATCAACGGCCTGCAGAGAGTTTCCAAGCCAGGCCTTCGCATTTTCAGCAGCGCTGAAGAAATGCCGAAGGTTATGAAGGGTTTGGGCATCGCGATTGTATCCACCTCCAGGGGGATTATGACCGATCGCCAGGCTCGTAAGGAAAACGTAGGCGGCGAGGTTCTCGCGTTTATCTGGTAAAAAAGGGGGGTGCAGCAATGTCGCGAATTGGAAGAAAACCCATAAATATTCCCGCCGGCGTCACCGTTTCGGTTGACGGCAGCGTTGTAACGGTCAAGGGGCCGAAGGGCACGCTTACCCAGAAAGTTCACCGCAACATGAGTGTTTCGGTGGAAGGCAATGAGGTTCATGTAGCCCGCCCCAACGACGATAAGGAAAACAAATCCCTGCACGGCATGACCCGCTCGCTGATCCAAAATATGGTACTCGGCGTGACGGAAGGCTTCAAAAAAGAGCTCGAGGTTAACGGCGTTGGTTACCGTGCACAGAAGCAGGGCAAGAACCTTGTGATGAATCTCGGTTATTCCCATCAGGTGACGGTTCCGGAAATTGACGGAATCACCATCGAATGCCCAACGGCGAACAAAATCGTCGTTTTGGGCCCGGATAAGCAGCAGGTTGGGCAGTTTGCCGCGGAAATCCGCGAGAAACGTCCGCCGGAGCCGTATAAGGGCAAGGGCATTAAGTATGTGGATGAACACATTCGCCGCAAGGAAGGCAAAGCCGGCAAAGGCGCTAAGAAGTAAGGAGTGAATCGCAATGGTGAACAAGGCCGATTCTAATAAGGCCAGACTGCACCGCCACATCAGAGTGCGCGGCAAAATTTCGGGTACGGGCGAGTGCCCGCGCCTGAACGTATTTCGCTCTGCCAACAATATTTACGCCCAGATCATCGACGATGTGAAAGGCGTGACGCTTGTAGCGGCTTCTTCGCTGGACAAGGAGTTTGCCGGCGGCGGCGGAAATAAGGAAGCGGCTCATAAAGTTGGCGAGTTAATCGCCAAACGTGCCGCTGAAAAGGGAATCGAGAAGGTCGTATTTGACCGCGGCGGTTTCGTGTACCACGGCCGCGTCAAAGAGCTGGCCGAAGGCGCCCGTGAGGGCGGCCTCAAGTTCTAAAAGGAGGAGGAAGACTTTTGGCTAGAATTGACGCTACAGCAATGGAACTCAAGGAGCATGTGGTTGCTATCAACCGCGTTTCCAAAACCGTAAAAGGCGGCCGTATTTTCAAGTTTGCGGCTCTTGTCGTAGTCGGTGACGGCAACGGCACAGTTGGTTTCGGAATCGGCAAGGCCGGTGAAGTTCCGGACGCTATCCGCAAGGGCATTGAAGATGCAAAGAAGAATCTGATTAAGGTTTCTCTTCGCGGAACGACCATCCCTCACGAGATCATCGGTGAGTACGGCGCCGGCAGAGTTCTTATGAAACCTGCTGCCCCCGGTACCGGCGTTATCGCCGGCGGCCCGGTTCGTGCGGTCGTAGAAGCCGCGGGTATCCGCGACATCCGTACGAAGGCCCTTCGCTCCAACAATCCGTGCAATGTTGTTCGTGCAACATTAAACGGTATGGCAAGACTGCGCGATGCGCAGCAGGTTGCCAAAACACGCGGTAAATCGGTAAAAGAAATTTTTGCATAAGGAGGGCAGAGCAATATGGCACAGTATAAAGTAACGTTGGTCAAAAGCTTGATCGGCGCAAAGAAAGACCAGATTGCAACCGCCCGCGCTCTTGGTCTTACCAAAATTGGGGATTCGTCGGTTCAGCCCGACAACGATCAGACCAAAGGCAAGGTGGCCAAGATTATCCACCTCATCGAGGTAAGCAACGCGTAAGCAAGGAGGTGCGAGTAAATGAAGTTGAACGATCTGACGGTGGTACCCGGTTCCAAAAAGGAACCGAAACGCCTCGGCAGAGGCATCGGCTCCGGCCAGGGCAAAACTGCCGGCAAGGGGCACAAGGGCCAGAAGGCAAGGTCCGGCGGTTCCATCCGTCCGGGTTTTGAAGGTGGCCAGATGCCGTTGCAGAGACGTATCCCGAAGCGCGGCTTTGTAAATCATTTTGCAAAAGAGATTCAAACCGTGAACATTGGTACGCTCGAAGTTTTTGAAGACGGGGCAACAGTCGACGCAAAAGCGCTGGCTGATGCAGGTATCGTTAAGGTATGCGGCGACGGGATTAAGATTCTCGGAAACGGCAAACTTACGAAAAAACTGACGGTTAAAGTGAATGCTTTCTCCGGCTCTGCGAAAGAAAAGATCGAAGCTGCCGGTGGGAAGGCAGAGGTGATCTGATTTGTTTAAAACAATCAAGAACGCCTGGGCTGTACCCGATCTTCGTAAAAAGATTCTGTTTACACTTTTCATAATCATAGTATTTCGTTTCGGCGCCAACATTCCAGTACCATTCCTGAATACGGAAGCCCTGAAAGGCCTGATGGGCCAGGTAAGCTCATCAGGTACGGCGTTAAGTTACCTTGACACACTGTCCGGCGGTGCATTTGCACAGGCGACTTTGTTCGCTATGAGCGTTACACCGTACATCAACAGCTCCATTGTGGTTGAACTCCTCACCGTTGCCATTCCTCCTTTGGAGAGGATGGCAAAGGAAGGCGAAGAAGGCCGCAAAAGGCTCGGCGCCATCACCCGCTATGTGGCGGTTGTGCTCGGCCTGATTCAGGCGGTCGCGTTTTACTTCTATCTGCATAACAGTTCCTACAACGGAACTCCAATCGTGAAGTACACTTCCGGTTGGCAGCAGGTGTTCGCAGGGTTTGTCATTGTACTTACCTTTACCGCGGGCGCTGCACTGATGATGTGGCTGGGTGAGCAGGTCAACCAGCATGGTATCGGAAACGGAATTTCCATTCTCCTGTTTGCAGGCATTGTCTCAAGAATGCCCCATATATTCAATACGCTGGGCAGCTTCTGGCAGGCAGCAAATCAGGATCCGTCCAGTTACGGCAAGTACTACTTCCTCGTACCGCTGTTTGCGGTTCTGTTCATTGTCATGATGTGGGTCATTGTATTCATGTATGATTCCGAACGCCGCATTCCGGTTCAGTACGCGAAGCGCATGGTTGGCCGTAAAATGTACGGCGGGCAGAGCAGCCATATTCCGATCAAGGTTGGCCTGTCCGGTGTTATGCCGATCATTTTCGCAAGCTCCATTCTCATTATCCCGTCCACCATCGAATTTTTCCTTGGCAAGAACGTAACGGGATTCTGGAAAAGCTTTTTTGAAGCTTTTTCAACGACAGGCTGGGTATATTCGATCCTTTACTTTATACTTATCATCCTGTTTGCCTATTTCTATATGACAATTCAGTATAATCCGATTGAGATGGCCAATAATCTACGTCAGAACAACGGCACGATTCCTGGAATCCGTCCGGGCAAACCGACTTCTGACTACATCGCAAAGATTCTTTCCAAAGTGACTTTCATCGGTTCGATTTTCCTTGCGTTTATCGCACTGATGCCGATCATTTTTGGCGGATCTACCGGAATGAGCAATCTGTCCATCGGCGGCACATCACTGCTGATCCTCGTTGGCGTTGCGCTCGAAACGGTTAAGCAGATGGAATCACAAATGATGATGAGGCACTATAAGGGCTTCCTGGATTGATAAGGAGTGAGTGAGAATGAATCTGATTTTTCTGGGCGCCCCCGGCGCTGGAAAAGGCACTCATGCAGAGATTCTTTCAAAGGATCTCAGTATTCCCCAGATATCCACAGGTAATATTATTCGAGAAGCGCTGAAAAGCGGCACTGAAATGGGACTGAAGGCGAAAGCCTACATCGAAGCCGGAAACCTTGTTCCGGATGAAGTCGTAATTGGAATTATCCACGAGCGTCTTGCTCAGGACGACTGCAAAAACGGCTATATTCTGGACGGTTTTCCGCGCACGATTCCCCAGGCCGAGGCGCTGGACAAAATGGTGAAAATCGACCGTGTTATCGACATTGAAGTGTCGGAAGAGTTGATTATGCAGCGTTTGTCCGGCCGCCGTGTCTGCAGCGGCTGCGGAGCCTCCTACAATGTTAACACCAGAAAATCCAAAGTAGAAGGTATCTGCGACACCTGCGGCGGCACCCTTGTTCAGCGCAAGGATGACCAGCCGGAAACCGTGAAAGCGCGGCTTAAGGTGTACCACGAACAGACGGAGCCCCTTGTAGATTACTACAAGAAGCAGGGCAAGCTCCGCGTTGTTCATGGCAGCGATGACACTGACGCAACCCAGCGCGATATTATGAACGCAGTCGAGGCGTGATTGATGATTGTTCTAAAAACAAGCAGAGAACTTAAGATCATGCGCGAAGCGGGCAGAATCGCCGCAAACGCGTTAAAGCTTGCTGGTGCCGCGGTTCAGCCCGGTGTTTCCACCTGGGAGATTGACCGCGTAGCCCGCCGTTACATCGAGGAGCAGGGCGCTAAGCCCACGTTCCTCGGTTACGGCGGTTTCCCGGCCAGCGCGTGTGTTTCCGTAAACAACGTAGTCATCCATGGCATACCGAGCAAGAGTCTCATCGTAAAAGAGGGCGACATCGTCAGTATCGATGTCGGCGCAACCTTCGAAGGCTTTGTGGGCGACAACGCCTACACATTCCCCTGCGGGAAGGTAAGCCAGGAAGCGCAGAGCCTGATGGACGCGACGAGAGAAAGTCTTGCCGAAGGTATTAAGGCTGCCGTTGCCGGTGCAAGGTTAGGCGACGTTGGCAGCGCGGTTCAAAAGTATGCCGAAGCTCGCGGTTACTCGGTGGTACGCGATTTTGTCGGCCACGGAGTAGGCGCGAAGATGCATGAAGATCCCAGTGTTCCCAATTACGGCACACCTGGAAGAGGTGTGCGCCTGTTGCCCGGCATGACCATCGCCATTGAACCGATGATTAATCAGGGTGTAAAGGAAGTTAAAACGCTGGAGGACGGCTGGACGACGGTTACCGCCGACGGAAAGCTTTCCGCACACTTTGAAAACACCATTGCAATTACCCCGGACGGACCGGTTATCTTAACGGTAGCCGATTAAGGGGGTCGGGCGATGGATTTCGTCAGAGGGCGTATCGTTCGGTCGCGCGCAGGCCGTGACGGGAATGGCTTTTTCGTCATTCTCAGCTCGGATGAGCGCAGCGCCGTCATCTGCGACGGAAAGCGCCGGAGCCTTGAGCATCCCAAAACGAAGAACTTAAGGCATCTGTCCGCAACCGGTACTGTATTGCCTGATAACTTGATGCAGACAAACCGCGAAATTCGCCGGGCCCTGGCAGAGTTCCAGAATGCAGGGCCGCTTTCCAGATGAGGAGGCTGAATCTATGTCGAAACAGGACGTAATTGAAACCGAAGGCATCGTAACAGAAGCCCTGCCGAACGCCATGTTTATGGTGGAGCTTCCTAACCACCACACAATACTCGCGCATATTTCCGGTAAACTTCGCATGAATTTCATCCGAATTCTGCCGGGCGACAAGGTGACAATTGAACTTTCACCTTACGACCTTACGCGCGGGCGCATTACATGGCGTTCCAAATAACCCAAACATGAAGCAACTGCCTAGAAAAGGGAGGGCACGCACATGAAAGTAAGACCTTCTGTTAAAAAAATATGCGAAAAATGCAAAATCGTAAAGCGCAAGGGTAAAGTCATGGTTATCTGTGAGAACCCGAAGCACAAACAGCGCCAGGGCTAATGGCGCAAACCTATTAATTTGGAGGTGCAACCACTATGGCGCGTATAGCAGGTATCGACCTACCGCGTGATAAGCGCATCGAGATTGCTCTTACTTATATTTTCGGAATCGGCCGCAGAACAGCTACACAGATTTGTTCTGAGACAGGCGTAAACCCGGACGTACGCGTAAGAGATTTAACCGAGGACGACGCGGCGAAATTAAGAGAATATATTGACAAAAACTGCCGCGTGGAAGGCGACCTTCGCCGCGACACTGCATTCGATATTAAGAGGCTGATTGAAATCGGCTGCTACCGTGGCACCCGGCACCGCAAGGGTTTGCCGGTCAGAGGCCAGCGCTCCAAGACCAATGCGCGTACGCGCAAGGGCCCAAGAAAAACGATGGCCAACAAGAAGAAGTAATCTGGGAGGGATTTAAATCATGGCAGGACAAAAAACAGCGGGTAAGACTTCCGTTCGCAAACGCCGCGAACGTAAAAATATCGACCGCGGATCCGCTCACATCCAGTCCACTTTCAACAATACCATCGTCACCATTACCGATGTTCAGGGCAACGCAGTTTCCTGGGCAAGTTCCGGTGAACTGGGCTTCAGAGGTTCCAGAAAATCCACTCCGTTCGCAGCACAGACCGCAGCAGAAACCGCGGCAAAAGCAGCAATGGAGCACGGTATGAAATCCGTTGAAGTTTATGTTAAGGGCCCGGGTTCGGGTCGTGAAGCGGCAATTCGTGCACTTCAGGGCGCAGGCCTTGAGGTCAGCATGATTAAGGACGTAACACCAATTCCGCACAATGGTTGCCGTCCGCCGAAAAGAAGACGCGTGTAGTTTTTAGGAGGTGTAAGCAAAGAATGGCAAGATATACGGAATCCGTCTGCAAGCAGTGCCGCCGCGAAGGCCAGAAGCTCTTTCTGAAAGGGCAGAGATGCTACACAGATAAATGCTCGGTAGGGCGCAGAGCCTATGCACCGGGCCAGCACGGCCAGGGCCGCAAGAAGACTTCTGAGTACGGCCTTCAGATGCGTGCAAAACAGATGACAAAACGCTTTTATGGCGTATTGGAATCCCAGTTCCGCAAATACTACGAAATGGCTGAAAAGAAGCAGGGCAAAACCGGTGAAGAAATGCTGGTTCTGCTCGATCGCCGTCTGGACGATGTAGTTTACCGTCTGGGCTGGGCTTCTTCCAGACCGGAAGCACGCCAGATCGTAAACCACGGCCATATCGCCGTGAACGGCAAACGTGTTGATATTCCTTCCTACCTCGTAAGCGTGGGAGAAACAATCTCCATCATGGATAAGAGCCGCAAGAGCGAAAAGATCAAAGCGGTTCTCGAAGCCTGCGCATCACGCCCGGTACCGAAGTGGCTTGACGTGAACCGTGAAACCCTGGAAGGCAAAGTTGTAGCGCTGCCTACGCGCGAAGAAATCGACCTTCCTGTTGATGAAACTCTCATCGTTGAGTATTACTCCAAGTAATGCCATCCCCCGCAAGGGGGAGAGCATCATGGCAGATTTATTCATCCGCTATATGTCAAGGAGGGTCGCTAATGATCGAGTTTGAGAAGCCAAAGATCGAGACGAATGAGTTGTCCGAGGATGGCACTTACGGTAAGTTTATTGTGGAACCGCTGGAACGCGGCTTCGGCACGACTCTTGGCAACAGCCTTCGTCGTGTGCTGCTGTCATCGCTGCAGGGCGCTGCGGTGACTTCGATCAAAATTGACGGCGTTCTTCATGAATTTTCCACTATCCCCGGTGTAAAAGAGGATGTCACCGAGATCATCCTGAATATTAAAGGGTTGACGGCAAAACTGCACTGCAATGGCCCGAAGACGGTAGAAATCTGTGCCGAGGGTCCGTGTGAAGTAACGGCCGACTCAATCAAGTGCGACAGCGAGGTGGAAATCCTCAATCCGGACCTGCACATCGCCACACTTGGCGACGGCGCAAAGCTGTTTATGGAACTGAATCTGGATAAAGGCCGCGGCTACGTTTCCGCTGAGCGCAACAAGCAGAATATGAACGCCAGCGTAATCGGTGTGCTGCCGGTGGATTCCATCTACACTCCGGTTTACAAGGTCAACTATAATGTTGAGCCGACTCGCGTCGGGCAGAATATTGACTATGACAAGCTGACGCTGGAAGTATGGACGAACGGAATCATTGGTGCCCAGGAAGCTGTCTCTCTGGCAGCAAAAGTCCTGACCGAACACCTGAACCTGTTTGTCGATCTGTCCGATAAGGGCAGCAGCACTGAAATCATGGTGGAGAAGGACGACAAGAGCAAGGAAAAGGTTCTTGATATGACGATCGAAGAGCTTGACCTTTCCGTACGTTCCTTCAATTGCCTGAAACGCGCCGGCATTAATACGGTTGGGGACATTATCAACAAGTCTGAAGAGGACATGATGAAAGTCCGCAATCTCGGACGCAAATCCCTTGAGGAGGTTGTCTGGAAGATGGCCTCGCTCGGTTTTAATCTCCGCAAGGAAGACGAATGATCCATCCGCAAACCTGAGGTAAAGGAGTGAAATTCGATGCCAGGAACCAGAAAGCTCGGAAGAGCCACCGCGAATAGAACAGCTATGCTGCGTGCGATGGTTACTTTTCTTTTAGAGAACGGCAAAATTGAAACCACCGTTACTCGTGCCAAGGAAGTCCGCTCCATGGCCGAAAAGATGATTACGATTGCCAAAGAAGACAGTCTGGCCAACAAACGCCTTGTCTATGGCTTTGTAACAAAAGAAGCTGTAGTACACAAGCTGTTCACCGAGATTGCCCCGAAGTATGCTGAACGCAATGGCGGCTACACCCGCATCAGCAAACTCGGACCCCGCCGCGGC
Source organism: Caproicibacter sp. (assembly GCA_036260805.1). Classification (GTDB taxonomy): domain Bacteria; phylum Bacillota; class Clostridia; order Oscillospirales; family Acutalibacteraceae; genus Thermocaproicibacter. Next base: position 6,923 of record DATALZ010000035.1, on the reverse strand, counting down.
GACGCAGCGGAAATGGCGATTATCGAGTTAATCTAATTCATCATCGCTGTTATAAGCCGGTATCCAGCCCTTGTGGCGGATATCGGCTTTTTTGCGTTCAAGCCGGTTTGTATGTGGACAATTCACAAATTAAACGTTATAATGTAAGAAAATTAAGTGAGAATATTCCGAGCAGGAAGGTTAGAGGAGATTTTATCATGAGTGATTTTAAAATAATTACGGACTCCACATGCGACTTGTCGCAGGAAATGGTGGATGAACTTGAAGTAACTGTTATCCCCATGAACTTTACAATCGGCGCGGATTCATTTCTGGATTATCCGGACGAGCGCGATCTGGCTTCCCATGACTTTTATACCCGGATTGCTGCGGGAGAATCGTCCAAAACGAACCAGATCAGCCTTGCAACTTTTGCAGATACGTTTGAGCCTGCTTTAAAAGAAGGCATGGATGTCTTATATCTCGCTTTTTCATCCGGCCTGAGCGGTACATATAATAATTCGATTATCGCGGCGCGTGACCTTGCAGAGAAGTACCCTGACCGCAAAATCTATATGGTCGACACATTAGCCGCTTCGCTTGGAGAAGGCCTGATCGTTTGGCATGCCGTTCAGAAAAAGCGCGCAGGTGCAACCATCGACGAGGTAAAGGATTGGGTGGAGCAGAACCGCAACCGCATGCACCACTGGTTTACCGTGGACGATCTGAACCACCTGAAACGCGGCGGCAGAATCTCCGGTGCGTCCGCGCTTGTGGGAACGATGCTCGGAATCAAACCCGTTATGCACTTTGACGATGAGGGCCATATTATCCTGATTGATAAAATCCGCGGGCGGAAGCAGTCTCTTGACGATCTGGTCAATCATATGGCGAAAACGTCGGAAGACGCAGAAAACCAGATGATTTTCGTCAGCCACAGTGATTCCATGGAAGGCGCGGAATATATAAAGGAGCAGGTGGAGAAGAAATTCGGAACAAAACAGTTCCGAATTGCCGCCATTGGCCCGGTCATCGGTGCGCATACCGGAACCGGTACGGTTGCGTTGTTTTACCTCGGCAAGGACAGAGAGTTCGAACAGACCGGGAAATAATTGATTTATGAAGAAATCCCCCGATTCCAAATCGGGGGATAAAATCTTTTAAAACACAATTTGAGGTGTAAAATGTTAAATAGCGAAGGGTTTGATTTGTGGGCAAATAATTATGATAACGACGTTAATATCAGTCAAGAAAACAACAATTATCCATTTGCGGGTTATAAAGAAGTTCTTAACGGAATTTATAAACTGATACGACAAAAAGATAAAGCCAAAGTTTTGGATATCGGCTTTGGCACTGGAATATTAACTACACAGCTATACCGTTCAGGCTGCATGATAACAGGCATTGATTTTTCAAGTAAGATGATCGATATTGCAAAATTAAAAATGCCTGAGGCTAGGTTAATAAATTGCGACTTTTCAAAGGGACTGCCTTCCAAAATTACAAACCAGGCTTTTGACTACATAATAAGTACATATGCAATGCATCATTTAGAAGACGGTGCAAAAATCAGTCTAATAAAATCCTTTGGTGATTTGCTTGCCCCCAATGGATTAATACTCATTGGTGATGTTTCTTTTGAAACAGAGGAAGAATTGGAAAAGTGTAAAGAGAGATATTCCAATGTATGGGATAATGATGAATATTATTTCGTAGTGAATGGAATACGACAAAAACTAGGCGATGCGTACTATTGTAATTATAAAAAAGTATCCCATTGTGCTGGAATTTTAACTATTGCAAAAGAATAACAGCAGCCAGCAGGGAGTTCGAACAGACCGGGAAACAACTTATTTCTGAAAAATCCCCCGATTCCAAATCGGGGGATTTCGTTATATATGAATCATAGAATCAAGTAATAATTAAAAAATTACGGAAGTCCAGTCAAGCAGCGTATGACCGAGTACGCAGGTTTCAAAACCGCGTTTTATGTAAAAGAACCCAAAAATTAAACTGCTTAAGAAGACACCGATAACCTGCGCGATCGGAAATTGCCAATACACCTGATACATTGTATCTAGCGGTGTTAAATGATAGAGACTGAAGCATAAAGAAGACAGCACCAAGGCAAACCAAGGGTTTTTAAGTAATTTCCAAAAAAGAGTGAGAAAAAACAGTCTGTAGGTTGCTTCTTCCGCGATTCCGGCGCCGGCAAGAAGAGTGAAAAAAGACAGCCACTTGTTTTTGTAAGGGAGCATTTGCATCGCTTGTGCCCGCTTGTCTGGTTCGTGGAAAACGCTAAGACACAAGTTAAACCCAAAACTACCGATGATTCCGCTTACAAGAACTATTATTAAGGAAAAAGCAACTGTGAGCATTACTTTTTTAAGAACCTTTTCCCGCTTGATAATACTGTCGGTAACCGGTAATGGTTCGCAGCCTGCGATACTCTTAGCCATTGCCAAACCGAAGGAGGAAATGCAAAAAATATCTGCCGCAGCAGGGATATTCCAAAGTTTTTGCGGATTAAGAGTCCCAATAAAAGGACCTAAATAGAATATTAGAGAAATAATCAAAGCCGGCCTGTAGTTTTTCAGCATACTTTCCCGGAATGTTTTAAGATGCTTGCTTTTTTGGCCGAAGAGAGCAACTGCCAAGTAAACAACCAGAGGTATCAGTGTTACCATATATAAGATAATAGTCTCAGCCATTTACTACAGCCCCTTTGCAGCCGCTATGCCATTCATAGTTTCAGCCCGTTAGATTTTCCCAGTGTGATGCTTTTCCTAAGAAAATCCATCCCTTCGGTCTGATGCGAGATTACGATTAAGATTCCGCCGAACCGGCGTTCTTTTAGCAACTGAAGGATGATATCCCGTGTTTCCGCGTCAACATTGGAGACCGGCTCATCCAGTATGATGACTTCCTTATTGGAAAGCAAAGCCCTTAAAAATGCGATGATCTGCGCCTGCCCGCCGGAAACTCCCGCCGAGTTTTGGCTGATTTCCGTATCCAGTCCATTTGCAAGACGGGCAATATAGCCGTCAAGACGGAGACTTTTTACGAGCGTTTCAACATCCTGCCTGCTTTTTGTGTTCTGGCCATACAGGATATTATCCAGAACAGTGCCTCGGAACAGAAAAATGCTCTGCGATACGATTCCAATATGTTCCCGCAGACTTTCTCGGTTGAGTGATTTTGAATCGACTCCGTTGAGCCGGATTGTTCCGGACGTTGGTTCATAAAGGCCGAGCAGGAGCTTGATCAGCGTCGTTTTGCCGCAGCCGTTTTCCCCCTGAACAAGCACCCGGTTGCCTTTTTTGAACTCAAAGCTGACTCCGTCCAGAACCGCGGGGAGGTTTTCCTGATAACGAAACCCTACATTCTGGAATTCAATAGATTTAACGGCGGAACCGAGCTTCTCACTTTTACCCGTATTCTCATCGTCTTTGTCGAGAAGCTCATACAGCCGTTCAATACTCAGGCAAACAGGTTTCAGCGTGGTGCCCAGCGTGGCGATTCCCTGCGTGCTCGCAAATATTTTTGCGGAATAAAGTGAAAAAGAGGTATAAAGACCAACAGTAAACTGCCCCTGCAAAATTAAAATGCCGGATGCCAGCAAAATGAGAAGAGTTCCCGCAGTGTTAATCAAACCGATGTTTGCTATGAACCGGTTAATCGATCTTCCCTGCCGGATGCTGTGCCCGGAAAGCTCTTTGGTCTTGTCCCGGAATTTTGCAAGCTGCCTTTCCTTGCCGTTCAGCACCTTGATTTCTTCAATCCCGTTCATGATTTCAAAGGATTCCCCGCTTAGAACTCCCGCCGACTCCATCATATCCTTCGTGTTCTTCATAAATCCTTTGGCGGATGCTTTGGAAGTAAAGAAGAATATCGGCGTCAAAATCAGAACGAGAAGCGCAAGTTTCCAGTTGACCGCAAACATGGTGCCAATTGCAAGCAGTGCGTCTGCAATGCTGAGAAAAATCGTAATCACACCCGGGGAAAAAATGCTTCCAACGGAATCACATTCCGAGATTCGCTGTTGAACATATCCCTTTTGGGTGGTGGAAAGGTAGCTCATGGGCAGGTCAAGAACTTTTTTCATGACGGTCGTCCGCATTTCGTTTACAACGGAGCTGTTCATGCGGATAAACTGGTTTTTAGATAGCAAAGAAACAACATACTGCAGCAGGTAAAGCACACCGATTCCGCCAATGTAAAGATAAAGCTGCTGGTAACTTTTACTTCCCATCAGCACTTTGTCCAACAGAAGACCGGTCAGGTAAGGGATCGGCGTAGAGAGAACGGAACTAAACAAAATGCCGACGATTCCCAAAACAAGAATCAGCCGGTATTTTTTCAGGAACGGACGCAGTTTTAGAATGCTTTTCCATTTTCCCATAGAATTCCTCTTAACTTTATAATTCTCCAGCCTGTGTATTTGGCTAACCCCGAGTATCCGAAAACCGTCCCGGCGAACAAAGCCGTGCCTTTGCCGGTTGGGTCATGCAGGGTAGTTGGGTGCGGCATTATCGCTGCGCCGCCGAATTTTTGCGGTAAGTCAGGTAATCCTGCAAAATCACCGTTGCGGCGACGGCGTCGACCACGGCCTTGCGCTTTTTGCCGCGCGTGTCGGTGTCGTTCAGGTAGTTGTGCGCCGTAATCGTTGTTCCGCGTTCGTCCTGCATCACGACCGGAACCGTGACAAGCGCGCGTAGGCTTTCCGCAAAGGCCCGCGCGTTCTGTGCGCTTTCCCCTTCGGAGCCGTCCATGTTTTTCGGCAGTCCGACGACAATTTCGCCAACGGCTTGCCGATTCGCTTCATCCGCTACTTTCTGCAGCAGCTTTTCGCGGCTCCATTCCGAGATTACGCCTGCGGGCGAAGCCAGAATTTCTCTTTCGTCGCAGACGGCAAGCCCCGTGCGGGCTTTGCCTAAATCAACTGCAAGTATTTTCATGGCGCAATGTCCTTAATAATATTTGATGATCCTTCGCCGGATTCCCTGCGGTAAACCGAAAGTTCCGGCGGAATGTGTGAAGCGTCGTTCATCACCGTAACGCGTGGCTTTCCATTCTCAAATTCAACTACCGTAACTGCAGTATTGTCGCACCAGGGAATGTCGTTCAGCTGGTCGATATTCTTGCCAAGCGCGCGGCAGAGGAATGATCGGATCGCGCAGCCGTGCGAAACCACGCACACGGTCTGGTCGGGATGATGCTGGCAGATATCGTTTACGGCATCCCACATGCGCCTGCATACCTGCCGGATCGATTCTCCGCCGGGAGCCTGAAAATCGCCCGGATTGTCATACCATACCTTCAGCATGGCCGGGTCAAGGTGTTCTATGCTTGTCCAGGATTTGCCTTCCCATTCACCCATGTCAATTTCAATCAGGCGTTCATCGGTATGTATCGGCAGATCGTGGTACTGGTTGATGGCCTGCGCCGTTTTATAAGCCCGTTTCAAAGGGCTCGAATACATCGCGTCAAAGGGTTCGTTGCGCAGGCGCAGGCTGACGAGATCAAGCTGCTTTGCGCTGTTTCCGCTGATGTCGGAGTCCGAGCGCCCCTGCAGCAGACCGCGCGTATTTCCTTCCGCTTCACAATGCCTGATAAAGAATATTTTTGTCATTCGTTTCCCTCTCCAGTGTTGTCTTTTCGCTCACAGTACGGCGGGTTCTGCGGCTTGTGATGATGTTTTCTGCAAGCTTCGCAGTTGCCGTGCCTTCTGCATTTCAGCTTGGGGCACGGGCAGTTTTCGTTCAACCTGGTTCTGCTTTCCCGTTCGCAGTATGGCGTGTATCTGCTGTTTTGATGATGTTCGCGGCATTCCACGCAGTTGCCGTGCCGTTTGCATTTTAATTTTGGGCAGGGACAATCCTGTTTTGGTTCCGTTACCATGCCTGAACCTTCCCCGTCAAATCGGATATGTCTTCTATTTTGTTATCGTCCAGATATTTATTGAGGCCGTCGGCAATTTCAACCGGCACAAAGGGGTCTGAGAACAAGGCGGTTCCCACCTGTACGGCAGAGGCTCCGGCGAGCATAAGCTCCACCGCGTCCTGCCAGGTACTTACGCCGCCCATGCCGACAATCGGGATCTTCACCCGCTGGTAAGCCTGCCACACCATGCGGACGGCCACCGGGAAAACCGCGGGGCCGGAAAGACCGCCGGTGTTGTTGTGCAGAATCGGGCGCCGCGTGCGGATGTCAATCCGCATGCCGGTCAGGGTGTTGATCATGGAAATTGCGTCAGCGCCCGCACTTTCCGCCGCGCTGGCGATCTCCGCGATATCGGATACGTTGGGCGAAAGCTTCACCATCAGCGGCTTTTTGCAGTGTTTCCGCACAGCCGCGGTGATGTTCTCCACCCCGGCGCAGGTGGTTCCGAACTGAACGCCGCCCTGTTTGACGTTCGGGCAGGAGATATTCAGCTCGATCATGTCGGCGGAAGTATCCGAGAGCTTTTCCGCCATTCGGCAGTAATCTTCAGGTGTGTTTCCCGCAATGTTGGCAATAACGACCGTGCCCTGCTGTTTCAGCCAAGGAAGGTCGATTTTAATAAAATGGTCGACTCCGGGGTTCTGCAGCCCGACGGAGTTCAGCATGCCGCCCGGCGTTTCGGTAATTCGCGGGGGCGGATTGCCCGGGCGTTCCTGCAGCGTGATTCCCTTGCAGGAGATTCCGCCAAGGGATGAGAGATTGTAAAACTCCGAAAATTCCCGCCCGAAACCAAACGTGCCGGAAGCGGCGATGACGGGAGTTTGAAACTCCACGCCTGCAATGCTGACTTTCAGATTCGCCATTACTATGACCGTCCTTTCGCTGACTGCTGTGAAACATGGCAGTAAACGGATTCATTATTTCAAAGTGAAGGGATATGAATTGGAATAGTTGCCGCCGATGCAGACGGTTCCGCTCAGCGTCTTCTGATTGTAGAC
>DATALZ010000022.1:0-25572 GCA_036260805.1 Caproicibacter sp. | reverse complement strand
GAAGCCTGTGCTTTCGACATTGCTCCCCCTGAGATACTGCTGTTCTGCGAGAAAGCGCAGGCGGGGCAGCCGTCGATGGTTCCATAACCGGCTACCGCTTCTGCAAAACCTTCACATGACTTTGCTAAAGAATCAATTTCGGTGAATGTACCTTTATCAAACAGCGAAACGATCCGCTTGTAGCCGACTGTATTTTTCACACTTTCGCGCATTTTCTGCAAATCTTCGGCATAGCCGGGATTACTCATATCGATTCCTCCGTTTTTGCGAAATACACCGGGGCTCGCTTTTATAAAACGAGATTCTTTCTGCATGAAGGAATCCCAAAAAGCAATAAAAGAAAGCCACGCTAATTATTTACAATTATAAATGATGAAATTTGCAATAACAAGTGATTTTGAGATCATCCGACTTTTATTAAGTGCGTGTTTTCCGATTTCGACGTAATTCGCCTCCGACGGATTCTTTTCTGCGGTTCAGCGCAGAGTTGTCGCCCGCCGCCGCTTTTAACTGAGCAACCTCTTCAGTGGTCAATTCGCGCCACTGCCCGGCTGGAAGCATACCGAGTTTCAGCGGACCAAAAGCAATTCGCTTCAGGCGCGCCGTTTCCAAATTCAGCTTTTCACACATTTTGCGGATTTCACGATTTCTGCCTTCCTGCAGAACAATCTGAAGGACAACACGGCCCGGCTCCTGCACAAGGACACGGACTTCGGCCGGCGCTGTTTTTCTTCCGTCGATCACAATACCTTCAGCCATCTGGTTTAACTGGTCTTCCGTTATACCGGGGCGAACGGTAACGCGGTATGTCTTTTTTACGTGGCGCGACGGATGGGTCATTGCGTTGGCAAACTCACCGTCGTTTGTCATCAGGAGTAAACCTTCGGATTCCCTATCCAAACGGCCTACCGGATAGATTCTCTGGGGAATCTTGCGTACCAGTTCGGCGACACATTTCCGCTCCATCTCGTCGCTCATGGTCGTAATATACCCGCGCGGTTTGTGAAGCATGATATAAATCAATTTGGAATGGTTGTGCAGCGGCTTGCCGTCCAAAGTGATTTTGTCGGCATCCGGGTCGGCTTTATCACCGACTTGTGCCTTCTCTCCGTTCACAGCTACTCTGCCGGAAGAAATAATCTCTTCCGCTTTGCGTCTGGACGCTATGCCGCAGTCCGCCAATATTTTTTGCAGTCTGATTTGATTTGACATTCTTATGTTAATTCCTTTCGACGATGAACCAATAATCGATACATCCTGATGATTTAATGGAAAGAAAACAGATTTCTGATTCCGTCCCACAAGTTTTGGAACCAGTTTTTCTGTATAATTGTCCGCGGAATATTCTGTGAAGCCACAAGTTCCGTTTTTGCAACGGTTTTTCCACCGCAGGTATAGCGAACACAGCCGAGCACCTGCCCGACTTCAATGGGGGCGTAAACAAACCGAGGCAATTCAACGGTTCGAACCAGGCACTGGTCGCACTCGGTCACTACACTGTCTGCAGACGTACCCGAAACCTGCACGCTGTTTTGGTCGCCGCCTACAGCTGCAATAGAAACACGGTAGGCGGAATCGTCAATTTTGTGGCAGGTAAGTTTTGAAAAACCGTAATTAAAGAGAGCTTCGTGATCTTTCCAGTCATCGGGGTCATTCAAAGTAACCGTAATCAAGTGCACTCCGTCCTTTTCGGCAGAAGACACCAGACACCTGCCGGCTTTTTTTGTAAAGCCGGTTTTAATTCCATTACAGTACTGATAAAGCTGAAGAAGCCTGTTATGATTCCCAAAATTATGAGTCGCATCCGGGTTGGCATAATGCACCTGCATGGACTTTTGGCACGCAATTTTAGCAAAGTCGCTGTTCTGCATTGCGGTACTTGCCAAAATTGCCATATCATAAGCAGTAGAATAATGATTTTCGTCATCCAGCCCGGAAGGCGTTACGAAATGAGTATCCTTCATGCCAAGAGCCGCTGCTTTTGCATTCATCATACCGGCAAATTTGTCGGTAGAACCGCCGATGGCGATCGCCGCAGAATTGGCTGCGTCGTTGCCGGACACCATGAGCATACCGACGGCAAGATCACGCAGAGTCAGCTGATCACCGGCCCGCAGACCCATTGACGACCCTTCCACGCGTATCATTTCGGGCGTTATCGTTATAGTTTTATTATTCACTGAGGCGGCTTCCAGAGTGAGCAGAGACGTCATAATCTTCGTCGTGCTCGCAATTGCAAGGCGTTCATGCTCATTTTTGGAATATATGGCCTTACCGTCGTCAGCGTTAATTACAACAGCAGCTTTTGCAGATATTTTCGGTTCTGCATCCGCCATAGCCTGAATAGGCCACAGCACTGCCGCTGTTATGAAACAAATAAAACAAAGAATTTTCTTTCCGTTCATAGCAACCACCTGCCAATTTCATATATATGCAGGCGAAAGCCATGGTCATGATTTATTCTTTGTCCTTGGGAACTTCCTCTACAGAAGAAGGATTCGGCTGCTGCTTCTGCTTTTTGCCCTTCCCTACCAAACTGCTGACTTTATCAATCAGGTCCGGAGCCAGATCAATAATCCGGTCAACGGAAGTATTGCCCGGGTCAACACGGAGCAACCTTACGTCGCCGTTGGAGACCGTAAGAAAAGCGACCGGGTTGATTGTTACACCCGCGCCAGTTGCGCCCCCAAAGAACTGCTTTTCCTGCGTTTTTACAGGCAGGTCGGACCCTCCGGACGCAAAGCCGTAACTGATCTTTGTAATCGGAATAATAGTCGTACCGTCCGGGGTCGTAATTGGGTCGCCGATCACGGAATTCACATCGACCATCTGTTTAATCTTTTCAAGGGTTGTATCCATCATTCCGTCAATTGGATGTTCCGCCATGAGAAGCACCGCCTTATTTTATTATTTTATTTTCCTGCCCATCTGAAGCGGGATTTATCATTTTAGTTATTATTGATTGTTTTTAATGTTTTTATGACTTTAAGAGTCCGGATTAAGGCACGTAATCCGCCATACAGGAAAGATTTTAGACCGATTTTCGATTTAGAGTCAAAGACGACACTGCTTTTTTCTCCCTGAAAATCAGGATTTATTGAAATATGATAATTTTTGCAGCGGACATTTCCAAGAAAAAGCCCTGCCGCCGAACCGACCAACCCACAAACATAGCCGTAATTCATTGCAGTCTGAGCCGCATCTTCACCTGTTACAGAAACTTCCAGATTAAACCTCACTATAATCAGGTGGTCAAAAAGCTCTTTGTTCGCTTTGGAGATGATCGCGGAAACTTCCTGACAAATTTCAAGGAAACCGGAAAATCCCTTTTTCTGCAGAAGCTCTCGGAAACGGTTTTTCTTTGGCGCTTCTTCTTTTTCTGGTTCCTCTTTCTCAGGCTTTGCTGCCGCGGGCCGCGGGGAAATTACATAATGAAAAAAGAGATACCCTATGCGGGCATATAATTCATCTTTGTATTGAACCTGTATGACTACAGGGCAGTTCAGGAGTACTGCAAATAAAATTAGGATGCCGATGATGATATAAAGCGCGGTCATCCGGCATCCTCCGCAGGTTCATCCTGTTCTTCCGTTTCCTGCGGTTTCTCATGCTCAACCGGAGGAAGCTCTTCCAAAGAGGAAATTCCTAAGCAGCGTAAAAAATCCGACGTTGTTCCATAAAGCAGAGGCCTGCCAGGTAGCTCCAATCGCCCACGCTCTTCAATCAATCCTTTGGACGTCAGGCTGCCTAAAACCCCGGAACAGTCCACTCCGCGAACCTGCTCAATAAATGCCTTTGTGACCGGCTGATTGTATGCTATGACCGCCAGGACTTCCAGTGCCGCCTGCGAAAGCGGTATATTGCGCCGCATATCGAGCGCCGCCCGGACCTGTTCACCGTATTTCTGCCGTGTGCACATCTGCCAGCCGTTTTCCAGCTTAACGATTTGGATTCCATCATTTGTTTCGTTAAAACGATCGGCAAGATTTCTCATGATTTTCTCTGAGGATGGTTTGTCCAATTTCAAAACATCCGCAATACGTTCCAGAGTGACAGGATCACCGCTTGCAAAAAGGATTGCTTCTATTGCTCCCTGAATCTTTTTGATTTCCATTTTCTTTCACCGCCGTCCGTCAGCTTTACAATACTGTTATTTTCGCCTTCCACGCGAATCCGTTTGCCTCTTACGAGTTCCAAGACTGCAAGAAAAGTCGCTACAAGCTCAGACCTTTCGCGGCAGTCTATGTACAAGTCGGTATATTTTGCAACTCTCTTTAAGCGCAGACCGCGGAGTACCCGAATGATTCTTGATGTGACGCTGACGATTTTATGCGCTACGATTCCGGAAAAAGCCTCCGGTTTGGGCGGAAGCAGACGTTTTCCCCGGCCTGCCGCACTCCGATAGGCGTTGAAGATTTCCTGCGGTGTATGATGGCCTCGGTAGGATGTATCGAATTGAATCTGCTCCGGCGCGCGAGTATAGGAGTCAAAGCTGAAATGTTCCGAAAGAACCCCAGCGATTCTTCTGCACTCCTGATATTCAAGCAGCTGACCGACTAATTCGCGCTGAAGCTGTTCCGCTTCTTCAGGCTTTGGAAGAAGGTAGACTGTCTTAATATAGACGAGGCGCGCTGCCATCTCCAAAAATTCGCTCGCCACTTCCATATTGCGTTCCTGCATGGCGTTAATCTGCTCCATGTACTGGTCGACGAGTTCCGTGATGCGGATATCGCAGATATTCAGTTTGTTTTTTTGAATCAAAAGCAGAAGAAGGTCCAAAGGGCCTTCAAATGTTTCCAATTTATAACTCAGTTTTTCCATACTTTTACTTTTTATGATAAAAGGCCCATTAAACGATAAGGAATTTGGCCAAGCCAGGAAACCCCATCGAAACAAATGCCATTCAGCCAGTTTAGCGGTCGATCAAAAATCGGAGTGAGCAGCAGAAAAAAGAAAACCATAATTATGATGTTCTGATATCTGTAATAATTGTAAAGCGCCCTGCTGGACAGGAATGCCCCTAAAATCTTGGAGCCGTCCAGCGGTGGAAGAGGAATTAAGTTGAACACAGCTAGCGCAACATTGATACTGATATATGCGTAAAAAAATATATTAACAAAATCCGGCACGGAACGGTTGGCTGCTACATAAATGCCCCAGTAGATCAGCGCGCCAAGCCAAGCCACAATAAAATTGGAAAGCGGCCCTGCAAGCGCCGTCAAAGCGGTATCGCGCCGTGGATTCTTAAAATATCTGCTATCAATCGGCACCGGCTTTGCCCAGCCGAAACCGAAAAGCAAAAGGAACAAAGAGCCGATCGGATCAAAGCTGACAAGCGGATTCAGGCTTAAACGCCCCTGTGATTTTGCAGTTCCGTCGCCCAGTTTGTAAGCCGCCCATGCATGCGCCCATTCATGAACAGGCAGGATGCAAAAAATAATAAACAGCATTGCGACAATTGTGGCAATAACATCAAACAGATTGATTGACTGCCCGCTAAATATGTTTTGAATGATCGAATAAAGCATACGCACTCTCCTTGACCTGATTTTCAGCAAATGTTCTCTAAAAAATTTGCCAGGAACCAGTATGGCTATGGTATAGATTATAATACGCCGCCGGTAAAAAAACAAGCAAAGCAATTATTTCAGCAGAAAATAAGACTTTGCAGGCTAAAATTTCTGTACTTCGACGTGAATTGTATGAAAACGGTAAAAAAATGCTTGCATTTAAAGGTTAAATCTGATACGATATATCTGTTGCTTTGTAAAAACAGCCCTTTCGAAGGAGGTGCAGATATATGGCAAAATGTGAAATTTGCGGCAAGGAAGTTGCCTTCGGCATACAGGTTTCTCACTCTCACAGACGTTCCGGCAGGACCTGGAAGGCTAACGTTAGGCGCGTAAAAGCGATTGTTGACGGTTCTCCGAAGAGGATTTACGCCTGCACCCGCTGCCTGCGTTCCGGAAAAGTCACCCGTGCGGTCTGATTTGCGTTAAATTGAATCCGCATCTTAAAGCAAAGCGCCTTTCGGGGTGCTTTGCTTTTTTCATGCCCAAGACCGTTTATATCCGGTATGCTGTGTACAACAGCAGGTCCAATTTAATTATGGACACATCTATCTCACGTGAAATGGAATTGCTGTAGGCAATAATTAACACGGCATCACATAGAGTTAAATCTAATTTGAACGCCCTTCTCTGAATTTATCGTTTATAATGTTTTTATTATTATCTGGTTGACATTTTAATAATTACATTATATAGTATTTGATATTAGATGATATATTAATCATATCTGCTAATAGTGTTTTTACTTTTATGGATTTTCGACCGTAAAAATGCTAAACACGATAATCAGAGACAGGAGAATGATGATGGCTAAAAAAACAAAGACAATGGACGGCAATGAGGCCGCTGCATACATCTCGTATGCGTTTACCGAAGTTTCGACCATCTACCCCATTACGCCGTCTTCGCCGATGGCGGAGCATGTGGACGTATGGGCTGCAAACGGAAAAAAGAATCTTTTCGGTCAGCCGGTAAGGCTTGTTGAAATGCAGAGTGAAGCCGGCGCGGCAGGCGCCATGCATGGTTCGCTGGAATCGGGCGCACTTACGACTTCGTATACGGCTTCTCAGGGACTTATGCTGATGATTCCGGCACTGTATCGTTTGAGCGGCGAATTGCTGCCCGGCGTGCTTCATGTCAGCTCCAGAACAGTAGGTACGCATGCATTCTCAATTTTCGGCGACCATTCCGACGTAATGGCATGCCGACAGACGGGCCTTGCCATGATCTGCGACGGCAGTGTACAGGAGGTAATGGATTTATCTGCCATCCCGCACCTCGCAGCAATCGAGAGCCGCGTACCGTTCCTGCATTTCTTTGATGGATTCCGAACCTCGCATGAAATTCAAAAAATTGAAGTAATGGATTATGAAGATCTGCGGCCCCTGCTGAATCAGAAAGCACTGGATGCTTTCCGTGCAAACGCGCTGAACCCAGACCACCCTATCCAGCGGAGCACAGTTCAGAATCCGGATATTTTCTTTCAGGCACGCGAAGCGGCAAACCGCTACTATGATTCTTTGCCGGAAATCGTTGAAAAATACATGAAGAAGATCAGCGAAATTACCGGGCGAAATTATGGTCTTTTCAACTATTACGGTTCGCCCGATGCAGAATATGTAATTGTTGCAATGGGTTCCGTCAGTGGAACAGCGCAGGAAGTCGTTGAACACCTGCAGAAAGCCGGAGAAAAGGTCGGGTACCTGCAGGTAAGATTATATCGCCCGTTCTCGGCGAAGCATTTCCTGCAGGCAATGCCGGAATCCGTAAAAGCGGTCGCCGTTCTTGACCGTACCAAGGAACCCGGCTCGTTCGGGGAACCGCTGTACGAAGATGTCTGCTCTGTATTTGCCAACAGCAAACATCAGCCCAAAATTTACGGCGGACGCTATGGGCTCTCTTCCAAAGACGTCAACCCTGCGCAGATTATCGCTGTTTTTGACAACCTGAAACAGGCAGAACCGATGAACCACTTCACAGTGGGCATTGACGACGACGTCACGCACCGTTCTCTTCCTGTCGGAAACCCGGAATATTGCGGAGACCCGGATACGATCAGCTGCAAATTCTGGGGGCTTGGTTCGGATGGTACGGTCGGCGCAAATAAAAATTCCATTAAAATCATCGGCGACAATACGGATCAGTACGTTCAGGCCTATTTTGAATACGACACCAAAAAGTCCGGCGGCGTAACAAAATCCCACCTGCGTTTCGGGAGCAAGCCAATCCGTTCCGCCTATCTTGTAACAAAAGCCGATTTTGTTGCATGCCACAAGGAATCCTATATCAGTCAATACGATATTCTTTCCGACCTGAAGCCCCGCGGAACTTTCCTGCTGAACTGCAGCTGGAATCAGGAAGAGCTGGCTTCCCGTCTGCCCGCTTCCGTGAAGCGGTACATCGCACGGAATCAAATTCACTTTTTTACCATAGACGCTACAAAAATTGCCGCAGAAATCGGGCTTCGCACCCGCATTAACACCGTCCTGCAGGCCGCGTTCTTCAAACTCGCAAACATCCTGCCGATTGAAGAAGCAAAGCAGCATATGAAACAGGCCATCTATGATACTTACCGCCAGAAAGGCGAAAAGATTCTGAACATGAACTACGCGGCCGTAGACCGCGGCGCGGAAGAAGTACACGAGGTTTCAATCCCTGCAGACTGGAAAGACGCGCAGGATGCAGATGCTGAAAGGCAGGCAAATCTGCCGGATTACATTAAGAACATTCTGATACCGGTTAATGCGCAAAAGGGCGACGCTCTGCCGGTCAGCACCTTCGCAAACGCGGCAGACGGAACCGTTCCGCTTGGTACTTCCAAATATGAAAAGCGCGGCACGGCTGTTCTGGTGCCAAAATGGGACCCGGAAAAATGTATTCAGTGCAACAGATGTTCGTATTACTGTTCTCACGCCGCGATTCGTCCTTTCCTGCTGACCGCAGAAGAAAAGCAGGCTGCGCCGGAATCTTATCTGACCAAAGAAGCAAACGGCAAGGAATTGGAAGGTTTAGAATTCCGTATTCAGACAGACCCGCTTGACTGTACCGGATGCGGCTCGTGCTCTCAGGTGTGCCCAGCACCGGAAACGGCCATTGAGATGGTTCCTCTGCAATCTCAGCTTTGCGAACAGGCAAACTGGGAATACTCCCTCTCTCTGCCCCAGAAAGAAAACCGTCTGAACAAATTCACGGTTAAAGGCAGCCAGTTTGAACAGCCGCTGCTTGAATTCTCCGGTGCGTGCGCCGGATGCGGTGAAACTCCCTACATGAAGCTTATGACCCAGCTGTTCGGCGACAGAATGTACCTTGCCAACGCGACGGGCTGCTCACAGGCATGGGGTGCTGCCGCACCATGCGTGCCATACACAAAGAATAAAGACGGACACGGGCCTGCCTTCTCGAATTCTCTGTTCGAAAACAATGCGGAATTCTCCCTCGGTATGTGCCTTGCAGTTCGCCAGCGCAGAGAGCACCTGGCACTGAAAATTAGGGAACTGCTTAACCAAACAAATGATATTGCGGTAAAAACCGCTTTACAGGCATGGCTTGACGGATATGAAGACTCGGAAAATACAAGAGAACGCGCAGCCGCGGTAATGGATGCAGCAGAGGCTGACAATGACCTGCAGGACCGGGAGCTATGCGATGAAATTCTAAAGGAAAGTGATCACCTTGCGAAGAAATCCATGTGGATGTACGGCGGCGACGGCTGGGCTTACGACATCGGGTTCGGCGGCCTAGACCATGTACTCTGCACCGGCGAAGACGTCAACATACTTGTTGTAGACACGGAAGTGTACTCCAATACCGGTGGCCAGTCTTCCAAAGCTACCCCCGCAGGCGCTGTTGCACAGTTTGCGGCATCCGGCAAAAAGACGGACAAAAAAGACCTTGGTTCGATCTTTATGACATACGGCAATATATATGTGGCGCAGGTGGCTATGGGAGCAAATCCAAACCAGTTGGTACGCGTTTTAAAGGAAGCCGAAGCATACCCGGGCCCATCGCTTGTGATTGCATATGCGCCGTGCATCAGTCATGGAATCGTAAAAGGCATGGCTTACGCACAGCCTGAAGCCAAATTGGCCGTAGACAGCGGGTACTGGGTATTGTACCACTACAACCCGCAGTACAGGGAACAAGGCAAAGACCCGTTTGTACTGGACTCTAAAGAACCATCTGTGCCGCTTCGCGAATTTCTGAAAGGAGAAGTGCGGTTTGCCGCTTTGAAGCGAACCTTCCCGGAAGAAGCAGAAATTCTGATGGAAAAAGCCGAACGCAACGCCGCAGGCAGATTCCGCTATTACAGACATCTTGCTCAGCAAATGGATTAATCCAATATAGACGAAATCCGCCCCGGATTGCTCCGGGGCGGATTTTTTATAGAAACAGCTTTTATTTATGCTTCACGGACAGTTTTTTCTCTGTGCCGTTTCTCAGGCGTTTTATGTTCTCGCGGTGCTTCCCAATGAGGATTGCAGCAAAAATAGCTGCGATCACCGTAGTAATCCAAACGTAAGTAAATGAGAGCTTTCCATAATAGGAATACCCAGACCGATAATCCAGAAAAGCAAAAATAAAGTTTGAAATTGGGAACGAAGCTGCGCCACAAATGGAAGAAATGGAAACAATTTTTGTAATCACAAGGAGAAGCACAAAAATTGTAATGGCTACAATGAAAATACGCCAATCCAGAAATGCCAGCATTGCGGAAGTGGAAAGAATTCCTTTGCCGCCCCGGAAACCAAAATACAGCGGATAAATATGACCCAAAACGCAGGCAAAGCCTGCAAGGAATGCTCCATACTGAACGTAATAAGCCGGCAGACTGTGTGCAGTACAGATGTAACGGAAGAGATACCGGCCGATTTCAACCGATGCGGCACATTTGGCGAAGTCAAAAATCAGAGTGAAAATAGCCGCCTTGGCGCCTACTGACCGCAGAACATTCGTAAAACCCGCATTTCCGCTTCCCATGCTGCGGATATCGGTGTGATGATCAAATATCCTGGTAAAAATGATGGAAAAACTGATGCTGCCCATCAGATAAGCAACTACAATTACTATGAGTGCCGGAACAGCGAAAATTCCAAGAATTCCTGCCACGGTTACATCCTCCTAATTTTCACCACGTTCGCGCACGACGAAATGAATTGGGGTTCCGCCAAGCCCGAACGTATCACGAATCATATTTTCCAGATAGCGCTGATAGGAAAAGTGAAACAGCTGTTTTGAATTTACAAAAAATACAAACGTAGGCGGCTGAATGGAAACCTGCGTCATATAATAAATTTTCAATCTCCTGCCCTTATCGGTAGGCGGCTGCACACGCGAAGTTGCCTGGGACAAAACATCATTCAGCATACCGGTAGCGATACGCATTGAATTCGACTTTGCTGCGTCGCGAATCGCTTCAAACAGGCGGTCAATCCTCTGCCCTGTTTTCGCCGAAATAAAGACAATAGTCGCATATGACATGAAGGAAAAGTCCTGTTCCAGCCGCTTACGGTACAGAGAAAGCGTATTTTCGTTCTTCTCTACGGCGTCCCATTTATTCACTGCAATGACACAGCCTTTTCCGGCCTCATGAGCCATCCCCGCTACTTTGGAATCCTGTTCGGTGAAACCAACGGTGCCGTCGATCATAATCACGCAGACATCGCTGCGTTCCACAGCCATCTGGGCACGCATCATGCTGTACCGCTCGATTGCATCATCAACGCGGCTTTTCCGGCGAAGGCCCGCTGTGTCAATCAAAATAAATTTCCCGAATTCATTTTCCACCGCAATATCAACTGCGTCACGCGTCGTTCCAGCCTGATTGGAAACAATGCAGCGCTCCTGGCCGGAGATATGATTGACCAGCGAGGATTTTCCCACATTCGGTTTTCCGATGATTGCTACCTTTATTGGCTCGCCCTCTGCATCTTCCTGCTCTTCGGGAGGAAGACGTTTTACAACAAGGTCAAGAAGATCTCCGGTGCCATGACCATGAACAGACGAAACCCGAACCGGGTCGCCCAGGCCAAGGCTGTAAAATTCATAAAATTCAGCCGGAGGCTCGCCCACGCTGTCGCACTTGTTGACACACAAGACAACCGGCTTGCCGCTTTTTAAAAGCATAGAGGCAATTTCACTGTCCGACGCCGTAACGCCGGAACGAATATCTGAAACAAAAACAATCACATCCGCCGCGTCAATTGCCACTTCCGCCTGTGAACGTATCTGAGACAGAATTTCATCGGACGTATCCAGTTCAATACCGCCTGTATCAACGATGGAAAAAATGCGGCCGTCCCATTCGCAGTCGCCATAAACACGGTCACGCGTTACTCCGGGCGTATCGTTTACAATTGAAACACGTTTTCCGATTAATTTATTAAATAATGTGGATTTCCCTACATTCGGTCTTCCGACGATTGCTACGACTGGTTTTGCCATCCCGCATCACTCCCCTTTTATCTATATTCCTATATTCTGCCCTGTCCGCCTTCTGATAATAGAAACCCATTTTTTCCAAATTAGATGCTCCGATTTTAATAAAGCGGAAACTCGCAACATAATTCTGACAATTTAAAATTATCGCATGATTCCTCTTGTCCGTCAAGGTATGAAAACATTTTGACAAAAGAAACAATTTTATTTGTTGCAAAAAAGAAGAGAAGGATTTTACTCCTTCTCTGCGATTGGACAGCGCGTGATCAGGCTTCTTTTTTAACAACTTCCCTGCCGTTGTAATAGCCGCAATTGGGGCATACCTTGTGCGGAGCGATCAACTCGCCGCATTTCGGGCATTTGACCAAAGCCGGCGCACTGAGTTTCCAGACATTGGAACGTCTTTTATTCTGCCTTGCGCTTGATTGTTTTCTCTTCGGTACCGCCATGTTCAGCACCTCCTTACAGATCCTGATTTCAAAGGTGGAATCATCAATGAATCAAATTTTTCAGTACATCGAACCTGGGGTCAATGTGCTGAGAATCACAGCCACACGGGCCGTCATTCAGGTTTTTGCCGCACTTTGGGCAAATTCCTTTGCAGTCTTCCCTGCATAAGAACTTGGTTGGAAGCTCCAAAAGGATATCTTCCCTGACAAGTTCGTCCAAGTTCAGCTGCTCGTCACGGACTTCAATAAATCTATCGTCGTCCTCGTTTTCAAGGGAAGGGACAAGGGTATGCGAAAACGAATAATCATAGCGCCTGTTGATCCGCCCGGCACAGCGGTCACACGGAACGGAAAAGTCGAAAGAAGCTCCGACTTTCAGCTGTGCAAAGCCATCTTTACCGACAACGGTTCCTTTCACCTTTACCGGGGATACGAACGGATAAGCGCCACCGCCCACTTCGGTTGAAGACAAGTCCATATTGTAGTCAAACGAAAGGGTTTCGTTTTCATCCGTAAATATTTTCTTTAAATCAAGAATCATACCACACCTCGGCACTACAGTCTTTAATTATATCGGTAAATCGATATTTTGTCAATAGCAGATTCCCATAAGCTTTTGCTGCAGAGCTCAATTTATATTACCCAATTTTATTCAATATCTGTCTGCTGAAAGCTGTTTGAAAGGAAACTGCAGAAAACCGGTGCCATTCTGAATTGAATTCATAAGACAAACGAATGCCGGAGTTTTTCGCTCCGGCATATTTTAATCTGTAAATCAGACAGCTGCGGAGATTGCTTTAATATCATCGGGCAGTGCATCTTTATCTGCCGAAACAAGAAGAGTGATTTTCGTATCTGCAAGTGCAGAGAGCTTATTCATCTTCTCAATGAAAGCGGAAAGAGTCTGAATATCCTGGCCGATTATTTTAAGAGTTGAATCAACGAAGATATCGGTAACGTCATAGTTGCCTGCACAGATTCCGCAGAGGAATCCGCTGAAAGCATCGGCGCCCTGAATACCATAAGAATCGATGTCTACGAGACGCGCATCATGGGAGATGTCGTAGGTAAGATGGTTTCCTTTTACAATTACAACTACATTGCCGCTGGACTTCTGGGCTGCCTCGTTCGCGTGTTCAACAAGCCTCTTGGTTTTACCTGTTCCTTTTTTTCCGATAATTAAATTGATCATAATTTGCTCCTCCTATATTAGTATTGCCGCCTTCGGCTCTAAAAAAGCGTATTATTTACTTTTTCAGACGAGCTTCCAGAGCAGCTTTTTCCCCTTCGTAGCCGGGTTTGCCAAGAAGGGCAAACATATTTTTCTTGTAACTTTCAACTCCGGGCTGATTGAACGGGTTAACGCCCATCATATAGCCGGAAATCGCACACGCTTTTTCAAAGAAGTAAATCAGACGGCCAAGCGAAGCTTCGGAGAAATCCGGCACGCGGATAACGGTGTTCGGTACTCCGCCGTCTGTATGAGCGAGAACCGTTCCTTCGAACGCTTTTTCATTGACATATGCCATCGTCTTGCCGGCAAGGAAGTTCAGGCCGTCCGCATTGTCGGCATCCTTTTCAATAACAAGCTCTTTGGCCGGCTTGTCAAACAGGACGACGGTTTCCATAAGGCTGCGTCTGCCCTGCTGAATGTACTGTCCCATGGAATGCAGGTCGGTGGAGAAAATGCAGGATGCCGGGAAAAGCCCCTTATTATCTTTGCCTTCGCTTTCGCCGAACAGCTGTTTCCACCATTCGCACATCATCTGGAAACGCGGCTCATAGCTTACGAGGATTTCAATTTCTTTCCCTTTACGGTACAGGATGTTCCGAATTGCCGCATAACGGTAGCAATCATTTTTCGAAAGATCCGGATTGTCAAATTCTTTTGCTGCGTCTGCCGCGCCCTTCATCAGAGCATCGATATCTGCGCCTGCAACTGCAATCGGCAGAAGACCGACAGCGGTGAGAACAGAATAACGGCCGCCGACATCATCCGGAACAACAAATGTTTCATAGCCTTCGCGTGTTGCAAGCTCTTTCAGAGTGCCGCGGGCTTTATCGGTTGTGCAGTAAATTCTTTTGGCCGCTTCCGCTTTGCCGTATTTTTTCTCAAGGAAACTGCGGAAAACACGGAATGCAACCGCTGGTTCGGTCGTTGTGCCGGACTTGGAAATAACATTGATGGAAACATCTTTGCCTTCGCAAATATCGAGCACTTCCGCCAAAGTTGTGGAACTGATGCTGTTGCCAAGGAAATAAATATCCGGTGTATCTTTTTTCAAACTATTGTAATTCTGAGACTTCAGGAATTCAATTGCAGCGCGGGCGCCCAAATAGGAACCGCCGATGCCGATAACAACGAACACCTGTGAATCAGAGCAAATCTTCTTAGCCGCCGTTTTAATACGGGAAAACTCTTCTTTGTCGTAATCTTCAGGAAGGTTAACCCAACCTAAAAAATCATTGCCCAGACCGGAGCCGGAACGGAGTGTTTCATGTGCCAAAAGGACCTGCGGAGCAATCGCCGCATATTCATTTTCATCAATAAAATTAGAAAGATGCTGCGCATCAAGCTGAACTGTCATTAATATTTCCTCCTGAATGCTGCATATTTTGTAAATCTATTTTACCGTAAATAGACAAAGTTTGCAAGGAGGAACGATATTATTTATAATTAATTCAAATTTTCGGATGGGTCAGCCCACCAGCAGCAGCTTATGAAGCAGGAGTCTGAATGCGGTAGCAAAAGTGATCTGCTCAACGGAAGTTTTGGCGCGGATATTGTATTCCTGAAGTACCTCGCCGTTCATGGAGCAGGTTACCTTGCCAAGAATCTGCCCCTGCTTTACCGGCGCAGTGATGCCGCTCTGCATGTTGATTTGGTATTTCACTTCGCCCGCTTTCCCTTTCGGAACAAGAATGCTGCTGCCGGAATCGACCGTGGTTTCTACCTTCGACTGCATTCCATTTTTAATCTCGACGGGATTCGCCGCTTCTTTGGGAATGGCCGGCTGCGCGACAGACCAGTTTGCAAAACCAAAATCAAGCAGCGTAGATGCGCTGGAAAAACGTGTTTTTGTATCGGGACAGCCAAGCACTACAGAAATCAGGTTCACACCGTCGCGGGCTGCCGTTGCGGAAATGCAGCTGCCAGCCTTACTTGTCGTTCCGGTTTTTAAACCGGTAATCCCCCGGTAAGATTTCAGCAGCTTATTGGTATTTACAAGTTGAGTTTTGCCGCTACGAAGGTAATCTATCCACGTTTTCGTATAATTGAAAATTCTGGTATGCTTCATCAGTTCCCGTGACATAACAGCAACATCGTAGGCGGATGTAACGTGACCGTCTTCATCCAGCCCGTAGCAATTTTTGAAGGTAGTGTCGTTCATCTTCAGCGATTTCGCTTTTTGGTTCATCAGCGCGACAAATTCATCTTCACTGCCGGCTACATATTCTCCCAGCACAACAGAGCAGTCGTTCGCGCTTGCGATGACCGTTGCTTTGAGCAAATCATCCACCGACATGGTCTCGCCCGGTTTTAACCAGATCTGCGAACCGCCCATGGATGCGGCGTGCTGGCTGACCGATACTTTATCGTTAAGCCCGATTTTTCCGGAATCGAGGGCTTCCATAACCAGCAGCAGCGTCATAACCTTTGTGATTGACGCACAGGCGCGCTTCTCGTGCGGATTTTTTTCATACAGTACTTTCCCCGTTTGAGCTTCCATTAAAACAGCGGACGGCGCCTTCACCTCTTCATTCGAGAGAGCCTGAGCTCCCAGTGGAAAACATGACGCCGTAATTGCCGCCGCAAGAAGGCATGCTGACAATTTTTTGAACTTCATCTCCAGCACCTCCAATTTCTTACTAATTCTTATGCCGGACAGGGGGTTTCTATCCATGAAACGCCATATAAAAACGCTGTTTGGGCTTTTACACTCAAACAGCGTTAAAATTTCTCTCTTTACTAATAACGTAAGGAATGATCAGTCAATTCTATCAAATTTTTCGTCAAGCATAATGCCAAGTTCCCAAAGAGTTTTATGGCCGGGGTCATTTTTCTCTTCATACAAAGTGTATGGAAAAAAGAGATCCAAAAATAAGCTGTTTCTTTTTTCATAGGCAACCTTGTTCAGCGCGGAAAAGGACGGTATTTTATCGCAGTCAAAGCTGTTGTCTGAAACGTAATGATGACCCTTCCAAATAAATCCTTGATCATTCATTAACGTTTGTGGATATATTGCCATATCTGCAAAGCGCCAGCTGAAAAAAGCGCTGATCGGGATAAATATGACTGTAAAAGCAATGAGCAACCTGCGTTTTATTCCGGTAACGCATTTCGTCTTATGAACGCGCCACAAAAGGGATATGAGGATTACAAGCAGGACAAGATTCAAAAACGGCACTAACCAATACCATGAAATCAATGCATATTCCTCCAGATCTTTACGTTTTATTAACAAAATATACCATTGTATACTCATATTGTCAATTGCAGTTAGCCCGTATAGCCAAGAAAAATCATAGTAAACATCCTTGGTTAAGCCAAGATTATAGACAAGGCGCCGCTTGGATTGAATCCCAAACGGCGCCTTGATTTATTCCTGCTTTCCACGTTTTAGGAAAGAAAACGCAAACAGCAGGGCATAAGAAGAAAAGGAAACAGAAAATAGAACCGGGTTTTCCGCAGCCGACAGAATGAATGGCCAATGAAGCAAAACGGCAAATAAAGCAACCGACACAAGAATACCGGCAAAAACAGCTGGACGTGTCTGATGGCTGGATAAATGCCGGAATATGTAGATGCCCAGCAGTAAAAGCACCGCTGTAAAAATAAAATCCAAAAGAAACAGGATGATGAAATTGGCTGTGTTCGGCCGAAGATAATTATAATTTTCAGTACCGGATGCATAAATCACCGACTTCAACGCCGGAATTCCTACCATAAGAACAACGGGCGTCAATAAACTGATCACCAAATACTGAAGGACGGTTCCTGCTAGTTTATTTTTCATCGAATCGTCTCACTTCATCATGAAATTTTCACCACCAAATCAATCGGGCGGCTGGATAGCTCCAAAGAAACGGTGGGTTGAGTAGCATATGGTAATTATTAACTTGTATAGTATAATATAACACATATATGTTTAATGTCAATATATGAACCAAACTTTTTTTCAATAAACCATTTATAAATACTGTTCATTGATTTTTTGGCCGGAAAATAAAATAAGCGGGAGCCATTACGGCTCCCGCAAATCACCTTTAGGATTGTCTGACTGAAATTCCTTCCCTTGAAAGATACTCTTTCAGCTGAGGAATCGTAATTTCTCCAAAATGGAACAGTGACGCCGCTAGAACAGCATCCGCCTTTCCTTTTTGAAACGCTTCCAGAAAGTGTTCCTTCTTTCCCGCGCCCCCTGAAGCGATTACCGGAATGGAAACGCACTCCGACACTGCTGCCGTCAATTCAAGATCGTAGCCGTCCTTCTGTCCGTCGCAGTCCATACTGGTCAAAAGGATTTCGCCCGCACCGAGACGTTCCGCCTCTTTTGCCCATTCCACCGCATCGCGGCCCGTATCGATTCGGCCGCCGCTGCGATACACCGTCCAGCCTCCGTTTTCACGGCGCTTTGCATCAATTGCGCATACTACGCACTGGCTGCCGAATTTTCGGGCGGCTTCCGAAATCAGCTGCGGATTGAGAAGCGCTGCGGAATTTACAGAAACCTTGTCGGCACCCGCGCGCAGCAAAGCCGTGAAATCATCGACTGTGCGGATTCCGCCCCCAACAGTAAACGGGATAAAAATACGGCTTGCAACCTGACGAACCATATCGATCATGATGCCGCGAGCTTCCGCAGTGGCGGTAATATCCAGAAAAACCAATTCGTCCGCACCCTGACGGTCATATTCTTCAGCCGCCTGTACAGGGTCGCCCGCATCGCGGAGATTGACAAACGATGTGCCTTTTACTACCCTGCCGCAGTTGACGTCCAGGCAGGGGATAATCCGTTTTGCATACATTGGCAGTTTTCCTCCCTAGCGAATCATTACCGCAAAATTGCGGAGCATTTTCAAACCGGTTTTTCCGCTTTTTTCCGGATGAAACTGCGTTGCAAACAGATTTCCGCGGCTGACCGACGCGTCGATCGTCACACCATATTCAGCTGTAGCCGCAACCACGTCCCGGTCGTCAGCTTTCAGATAATAGGAATGGACAAAATATACATAAGGATGTTCCTCAAGGCCGTTAAATAAGCCTTTATGATTCTTTAGGTCAAGGGAATTCCAGCCGATATGCGGAATTTTGAGGCCGGGAGCGTCTGGAATGCGATAGATTTTACCTTTTAAAACGCCAAGTCCGGAGATTCCCGGCGCTTCTTCGCTGCCTTCAAACAAAAGCTGAAGCCCAAGGCAGATGCCCAGAAACGGCTTACCGGAATCAATAAAATCCAGAACCGGCTGAACCAGCCCGGATTTTTGCAGGCATCCCATTGCATCACCGAATGCGCCTACACCCGGCAGGATTGCTGCCGAAGCGGATTTCAGTTTCTCTGGGTCCGCAGTTACAAGTGGGTCACACCCGATGAATTGAAGTGCCTTTACTACGCTTTGCAGATTTCCGGCTCCATAATCCAATACAGCAATCATGGCACTCATCCTTTACAATTTAATCCGTTTATGCTGAACTTTTAAAATCCATAGTATTCATAAAACGTTTATGACTTACTTTTATTTGCTTTCATGATTTACCATAGTATATCATGAAACTATTTCAAAAGCAAACAGGATTCGATAAAACCTTGAAAAAGAAGCTCTGTGGGCTGAATTTATTGACAACACCAGACAATACGGGTATTATTATTTTTAATGCACTGTTATTCGGAGGGATTTATGGATTATTTTTCACTGTGCGGTATCGCAGTAGGTCTGGCTATGGATGCGTTTGCCGTCAGTATTACAAACGGAGCTGTTACAAGACATGTAACTCCGCGTTTTGCATTAAAAATGGCATTTTTCTTTGGTCTGTTTCAATCCATTATGCCGACCGCGGGCTGGCTCATCGGAAAAGCCGGCGAAAACGTTATAAATGCGGTAGATCACTGGATTGCGCTGATTCTTCTAGGCTATCTCGGAATCAACATGATACTGGAAGCCCGAAAGAAGAAAAAGGAAGGAACCGGCTGCAGCCGGCAGGATGATATTCCAATAAAAACTCTGCTGACGCTTGCAATTGCAACCAGCATAGACGCTCTCGCAACAGGCGTATTGCTGCCTTCTGCCGTAGGCGCATCCACCCCCATGCTGATGATGGTTTCTGTTCTGCTGATTGGGGTTATTACATTCATAATCTGCTTTGTCGGCGTTTACATTGGCAAAAAGTTTGGAACTGTTCTTGCGGGCCGTGCGGAAGTCCTCGGCGGTCTTGTGCTGATTGCCATCGGGGTAAAAATCTTTGCTGACCACATGTTTTTTAACGGCTGACAGCCAGAAATATAAAATGAGGCCGCAGGCAAAAAACCTGCGGCCTTTGTATACCCAAATTTACTTTTTCAGAGCTTTTTTCGTAACCTCAACAATATGAGAAGCACACAGACCATACTGTTCAAGCAGATCTTCGGCCGGTCCGGAATGACCGAACTGGTCGTTTACGCCGATTTTTATGACAGGAGCCGGATAATCTTCACAGAGAACGCTGCATACCGCGTCGCCAAGACCGCCGATGACATTATGTTCTTCAACGGTGATGATCTTGCCGGTTTCTTTTGCAGCCTTTACGATAATATCACGGTCGATCGGCTTAATGGTGTGAAGGTTGATAAGTCTGACATCGATGCCATCCTTTTCCAGCGCTTTTACTGCTTCCAGTGCGCGGGATACCATAAGACCGGTAGCAATAATGGTGATGTCTTTTCCGTCACGAAGAGTAATGCCCTTGCCGATTTCGAACTTATAATCATCGGAATTATTGAAGCTCTCAACAGCAAGACGGCCAAGACGAATGTAAACCGGGCCTTTGTACTCAATTGCCGCTTTTACAGCAGCCTGCATCTCGTAATGGTCTGACGGGTTCAGAACAACCATGCCAGGAATGGTGCGCATCAGTGCAAGGTCTTCGAGGCACTGATGGGTAGCGCCGTCTTCGCCGACGGAAATACCGGCATGAGATCCTCCAATTTTTACGTTCAGATGCGGATAGCCAACTGAGTTGCGAACCTGCTCGTAAGCACGGCCGGCTGAAAACATTGCAAAAGATGTTGCAAACGGAATTTTTCCGCATGTTGCAAGACCGGCTGCAACGCCAACCATGTTGCTTTCAGCAATTCCGCAGTCGATGAAGCGTTCAGGGAACTTTTTCTTGAAAATTCCAGTTTTGGTTGCTTCCGCAAGGTCAGCATCAAGAACTACAACTTCAGGATATTTTTCGCCCAACTCTGCAAGAGCAAGGCCGTAGCTTTCACGGGTCGCTTTTTTAATCATTTCAGCCATTTATTCCGCCTCCAGTCCGGACAGTATCTTTTTCAAGTCCTGCATGGCAGTCTGATACTGTTCGTCGTTCGGGGCCTTTCCATGCCAGCCCACCTGATTTTCCATAAAGGAAACGTCCTTGCCTTTGATTGTTTTCGCAATGATCGCGCACGGCTTACCCTTTACGGTTTTCGCATGCTCAAAAGCAGCCTCAATCGCGTCAAAATCATTGCCGTCAATGATCTGAACGTCGAAACCGAACGCTTTGTATTTTTCGTCGATCGGTCCGGGACCGGCAACTTCCTCAACAGGTCCATCGATCTGAAGACCGTTGTTGTCGATAATCAGGCAGAGGTTGTCCAGTTTGTTGTGAGCAGCAAACATCGCGGCTTCCCAAACCTGACCCTCATCGACTTCGCCGTCTCCAAGCAGGCTGTAAACACGGTAAGACTTGTTGTCCATTTTGCCCGCGAGCGCCATACCGCAGGCGGCGGAAACACCCTGCCCAAGCGAGCCGGTACTCATGTCAATGCCGGGGATCGTTTTCATGTCGGGATGACCCTGCAGCAGCGCACCCGTGTGGCGAAGCTTCTTCATTTCCTCCATCGGGAAATAGCCCTTCAGTGCCAGTGTGGCATAAAGTCCGGGGCACGTATGACCTTTGGAAAGGACAAAACGATCACGGTTTTCTTTCTTTGGGTCTTTGGGGTCGATATTCATTTCCTTGAAATAAAGATAGGTAAAAATCTCGGCTGCGGACAGTGAACCGCCCGGATGGCCGGACTTCGCATGATAGACACCCTCAATGATGCCCATGCGAACCTTGCACGCGGCAACCTGCAGTGCTTTCTTTTCTGACTGTTTCATTCATGGCCTCCTAAAATCCGCATTGTGATGCAATTTACAATTCTTCTCTAGTATAGTGGATTTTCGTTAAATTTTCAACACCTTTTGCCGCTTCTCCAGCAGTCAAAAAACAAAAAACCGCCTGTTCTTCGCAGGCGGTTTCGATTTAACTGGTTACTCTGCCTTTTCTGCTTCCAGCGACGCATCCTCAGGGGCTTCTTCATAATCGTTAGCGGCATGGAATTTGTCGATGACCCAGAAGATCAGGCCAAGGAGCATCGCGACGCATGCGCCGAGTGACATGCCTGTCAGCTGCACCTTTTCCCCAAGAGGGATCGCAGCACCCGAAAGGCCGGTCACCAGCACAACGCTCGACATGGCAAGGTTGCGCGAACGACTATAGTCGACTTTCTGTTCAACCAATAGACGCAGGCCGGAAGCCGCAATCATACCATAAAGAAGAAAGCTGACTCCGCCCATAACCGGACCGGGAATAGACTGAATGACTGCGGATATCTTACCGAAGAAGGAGATCGCAATGGAGATCACCGCTGCGCCAGCAATGACCCAAACGCTGTAGACTCCCGTGATGGCCATGACGCCGATGTTTTCGCCGTATGTAGTTGTCGGAACGGAGCCGAAGAAGCCGGAAAGCATAGTCGAAATGCCGTCGCCCATCAGCGTATGATCAAGGCCCGGGTCTTTGATGATGTCTCGGCCGATGATTTTACCCGTGACAATCTGGTGGCCGATGTGCTCAGAGACCACAACGAGGGTTGCGGGAAGAATAACGGAAATGGCGGTCCAGTTGAATTTCGCCGGCTGGAAATTCGGGATTGCGAAAATCGGCGCGGCATCCACAAGGTCCCATTTCACAAGGCCTAAGAAAGAGGCTGCTACATAGCCGACCACAATGGCAATCAGGATCGGAATAACCGCGAAGAAACGGCGGAACAGCACGGAGCCGAACACCGCAACGCCAAGCGTAATGAGGAAAACGGTGATGTACTTAGGGTCGATCTGCCGATAAGTTGGCGTAAGGATCAAACCGCCCATCTGAGCGGCGGTGCCGGATAGCTCAAGTCCGATCAATGCCACAACGGAACCCATCGCTGCGGGGGGAAGAATCACGTCGATCCATTTCGTACCGCAGAAATGAATGATGAGCGCAACGATACAAAACATGGCGCCGGTAACGACGAAGCCGCCGAGTGCGTAAGAATAACCAAGCCCTTTCGCGCCGATAATGACGCCCGCAGGCGCGATGAAAGCAAAGCTGGAGCCGAGGAAGGCAGGTGCCTTGCCCTTCGAGATCAGGATATAAAGCAGCGTTCCGATGCCGTTCATGAACAGAACAACGGCGGGATTGATATGCAGTAGATTCGGCACAAGCACGGATGCGCTGAACATAGCGAACAAATGCTGCAAACTGAGCGGAATGGCCTGCTGAATAGGGGGTTTTTCTTCTACCTGGATAATTCTTTTCTTCATTTTTTCTCTCCTCGTCTTTTTCCTGTATCTATATTTTGAGCTTTTCTTCCCACGAAAAACTCAAAAAAAAAGCCCGCCCGATGCTGGATCACATCGGTGTGAGCTTTTTATCTATGTCATTTCTGCCCGTCGAAACGCCGTTTTCGGCGCCCCACAAATGGGGCAAACCCAATCATCGGGCAATTCTTCGAATGGGACGAATGGATCACTGTAAACATATCCGCAAATGGTGCAAATCCAGCTTTCCGCATTTGTCTCCTTCTTCGGTCTCTCTTCCCGATAAGTCGGCGCATTCTTCGGTGCGCGTCCTTTGATGACGCGATGATAATATTCGTAAGTCATCGGCTTGCCTTTTATGGAATCGCTCCCGGCAATCACTTCCGCTAAAAACACGGTGTGTGTGCGCGTTTCAATACTGCCGACAACCTTACACAGGAACCAGCAGCAAATGTTTTCCCGCACAACGGGCACGCCTTCCGCAAGAACACGATAATTAACATTTTTGAGCTTATCCGTGTCGCGGCCGGAACTGAAACCGAGGGCACCGATTACCGCGCCCGAAGTATCCTCCGAAAGAACAGAAACGGTGAAAAGACCCGTTTTCCGGATGCACTCATGACTGAAATTATTGTGACTCATGCTGACGGAAATCGTGTTCGGGTCGTTGGCAACCTGCATCACCGTGTTAACGATGCACGCGGAAACCTTGGAACCGTTTTTAACCCCAATGGCATACACGCCATAGGTGAGAGTGCCCAGAATATCTTCAGTCAAGCACAGCTCCCCCTTAACGCATTTTTACGTATTTTTATTATTATACTGCTTTCCGGTCGAAATAGCAATAGAAAAAGACCGTTTTTTGTCCTCGGCCTACGAAAATGATTTCTCTGTTCTCTCGATGCGCTCAGATGCTTGTGTAATTGCCGCGGTCATCGCGCCGAAGCTGCCGCAGATTGTCCACAGCCCGCTTAAGGCCCCTTGACGCCGCCTGCTCCCAGAAGATCGCTGCCTGATTGTAATCGAGATTAACGCCGATGCCGTAATAGCAGCATTCGCCGAGGCGGTTCTGCGCGTCGGCATTCCCTTGACCGGCCGCTTTCACATACCAGTGCAGCGCCTGCTCCATGTCTTTCGAACAGCCGATTCCTTTTTCGCAGCACTCCGCGTACCTCTCCTGCGCCTGAGAATTTCCGAGCTTCGCAGCCCGCCGAAGCCAGTAGACTGCTTTAAACTCATCCCCGGCAACGCCTATCCCAATGAGGTAGCATTCCCCAAGGCTGCATGCAGCTGCCGCGTGACCCTGTTTCGCCGCATGCGAAAACCAGTAGGCCGCTTTGCTGTCGTTTCTTGCCATTCCCCTCCCCTCCCGGTACATCATACCGAGATTGAACTGGGCATCGGCGTAACCCTGCCCGGCCGCCTGAGCAAACCACCGCGCAGCTTTGCCATAATCCTGCTTGGCTCCAAGGCCATAACTGTAACGCACACCAAGGTTGAATTGGGCAACGGTGTGGCCCTGCTGCGCCGCTTTCAGCGACCAATACTCCGCCTGTGCATAATCCTGCGCGACACCGCGTCCACTGTAATAACAGAGTCCAAGCTTATGCTGCGCTTCTACAAGGCCCTGATGAGCCGCCTTACTATACCAGAAAACAGCTTTCCCGTAATCCTGAGCAACACCGTCGGCCATCTCATAGGCAAGGCCGAGACTAAACTGAGATTTTGCGTCGCCACTCTCCGCGGCTTCTGTTAAGCGTCCTAATCCATCATCCGCAGGGAATTCTTCCTCGCCAAGGAGCGCAAGGCAGCATGACACAGCGAAATCGACCTGCTCCGCCGTCCAGCAATATTCGCTGTCCATGCGAATGCGGTAACGCCGCCGGATATCCGCCCGGTTCTCTGGATTTTCTTTCAGCTCGTCAAAAAGGCCCGTGCTGAACGCAAGGCTCATCAAGTGGAATTCCCCTTTGAATTCGCCTTTTGCGTAGTCGGCAAACAGGGAGCCGAGAAGCAGTCGATTTCCGAATACTTCTTCGCCCCTGTCCGATTGAATCCTGTTCAGGATTTCAACAACGCCCTTGTTCATGTACCCACCTTCAGAATAAGCTCGTCGGCTCTTACTGCTCCGAATCTCAATCACAAGAGCCGACATTACCGCATTTCGCTGCAATGCCGGCGACAGAAAGATCGTCGCCGCTTCCGCGTTCCGTCATTTCAGAAAGGAATTCCCGCAGGTTTGCCTCCGTTTCCCTTTTTCGATCCTCTGAAAATTCGGAGGCAACCTTCCCCATGAAGCTTCGGAAATG
>DATALZ010000015.1:0-96543 GCA_036260805.1 Caproicibacter sp. | reverse complement strand
CAAGGTTGATAGGCTGCATGTGTAAGCACGGTAACGTGTTCAGCTTGGCAGTACTAATAGGCCGAGAGCTTGACCATATTTCTTAGGTCGGGCGCTCAATTCTTTCGCTTCTGTTTCCAGTCTTTATTCAGTTTTCAGGGTACATTGCGTTTCTGATGAAGCGCAGTACTTATACTGATGGCAAAGCAGGCCGTAAGGCAGCGTATGCACCATTAGCTCAGCTGGTAGAGCACCTGACTCTTAATCAGGGTGTCCCGGGTTCGAATCCCTGATGGTGCACCAAAAAGAAGAACGTGGAGTTGGATTCCTGTAACCGGCAAGAGTGTGTTATGGCTCGTTGGTCAAGCGGCTAAGACACCGGCCTCTCACGCCGGTAACGGGGGTTCGATCCCCCCACGAGTCACCAGTAAACGAAAAGCAAACCTGAAAAGGTTTGGAGTTGGTACCGATTACGATGAGGGTACACCCGTTCCCATTCCGAACACGGAAGTTAAGCTCATCTGTGCCGAAGATACTTGGCTGGTAACGGCCTGGGACAATAGGTGGCGCCAACACTATGAAAAGGACATCCGTTTGGATGTCCTTTTTTCAGTTCAGAATAACCGGCGATGCCGGAAACAGGCAGGCAAATTATGAAGTACAAGTTACTGGTTTTGGATATTGACGGAACGTTAACAAATTCCCATAAAAAAATTACTTTGTTTACAAAGAAGACCTTGTACAAACTTCAGAAAAACGGCGTAAAAATTGCCTTGGCTTCAGGCAGACCGACTTATGGAATCATGCCGGTGGCAAAAGAACTGGAGCTTGATCGATTTGGCGGTTACATAATATCGTTTAACGGCGGAAGAATTGTAGATTGCAGCAACGGCAAGGTACTCTATGAAAAAACGATGCCGGTACCTATGATTCAAAGGCTTTACAAGCTTTCAAAAGAGAATAAAGTGCCTATTGTAACCTATCAAGATCGGTACCTGATAACGGAAGACCCAGATCATATCTATGTAAAGCATGAATCTGAAATTAATCAGATGGAAATTAAGCAAGTGGATTCGTTTCCAGATTATGTGGATTTCCCGGTTACAAAGTGCCTTATGGTAGAAGATGGCGATTATCTGGCAGAAGTTGAGTCTAAAGTAAAAGCAGCAATTGGCGATGAGCTGAGCATTTATCGTTCTGACCCCTTTTTTCTGGAAATCATGCCTCGCAATATAGACAAATCAATTTCATTGAGAGCACTGTCAAAATACCGGAATATATCGCATGAGGAAATGGTTGCCTGCGGTGATGGATTTAATGACAGAAGCATGATTCAATACGCTGGATTCGGAGTTGCAATGGAAAATGCGCAGGATATTGTAAAAAAAGCAGCGGATTATATCGCTCCGACAAATGATGAAGATGGCGTAGCATTTGTTGTGAATCAATTTATGCTGAATTCAAAGTTAGCTCGTGTGTAAGAATGAGAAGAGCCAGCGCCTATAAGACGCTGGCTCAATTTGTTGATAGCTTGTTACCAGCAGGCGGTCTTGCTTAAACCCCAACTGTTTGTTACCCAAACATTAGTGTTCGCTACAAAATTGTTGCCTGCTGCAGAATGGTTGAATCCGGTGGTATCAAGCTTGTTTTTCCAGGTACCGTCGTTAAAAAGAAATGTAACATGGTTTGGCGTTGTGACGGTTTTTTTATACCAGCCGCTGTGACCAGCTACTGATTCCATTTTCCCGGGAGCCCTGCCAAGCTGTGTCGTGTCCCAAACGTTGCCTTTGCTGTCGTCGGAGCGATACCAGATGAAAACATTGCTCCAATTATTTGGTTTCTGAAAATAGATCGTAATTGTCTTCTCAGAACCCCATTGGCTTGAGGTATTCAAAGTTCCGGTTTTTGTTACCCATACGTCTGTGTCACAGACAAAATTGTTTCCGGCAGCAGAATGGTTAAAGCCGGTTGTATCAAGCTTGTTGTTCCACGTAGCGTCATTAAACAGGAAGGTAACATGGTTCGGCGTTGTAATGGTTTTCTTGTACCATCCGCTGTGCCCCGCAACAGCTTCCATGTTGCCCGGAGCTTGGCCTAACTGTGTCGTATCCCAAACGTCACCCATACTGTCGTCGGAACGGTACCAGATAAACGCATTCGTCCAATTGTCCGGCTTTTGGAAGTAGATCGTAACCGTTTTCGCGGAGCTTGGGTTATAAGTTACGCTCCAATACGCGGTTTTGGAGCTGTCTTCGCTGGTTACTTTAACGTAAACCACCTTCTTGCCTGTTATGGTAATATTGCCTGTGAGAGGCGAGAAAAAAGCGCTGTCGCTGTAGAGCGATACGGTGCCATTGTCTTTTGCAGTGAATTTTGAAAGGTTTACCGTATAGCCGGAATTCACGGTGATATTAACGTTCGCACCCGAAACTCCTGATGCGTACGTTGCTCCTGTCGGAATCGCCGCACCTGTGGAATTGTCGTCAATCGCCTGCAATTCCGCATTGCTGTGTTTAACCGTTGTAATCGGGTCATTCTGCCATGTTCCGTCTTTATAAATCATCGCTTCATCACTTGTCAGCACGAAACCGGGCTGATTTACTCCCGGAATCTGGTTGCTTCCGGATGAGAAGATGACTTTTGCGGTGGTCCAGCCGTCCGGAAGCTTATAGTAGTAGATATTATCGCATCCGTTTGCTTTCGTCATCGATACGCCGGGCCAGTCTGCAACTTTTTTAACAGTTGAGCCGCTGTCATCATAGACATAGATTTTCGGATCGCTCCATCCGGATGGAAGTACGAGGCTTGCCATGCCTTTTTCAACAACGCGCGGTTCTGATTTTGTGTATGTGTAGGATTTTGAGTTTGATTTTGAACCGTTGGTCGCCGTCAAAGTTATGTTGATTTTATCACCGATACCAGCGTTGGCTCCGATTGCTACTTTCTGCCCGTTGGTATAGGTATTCTTAGCACCGCCGTTAATCGAATAAGTGGCAGTAGTTGTGTAACTGTTGTAGCCGAGAGTCAGGTCAAGCGAGTTGCTGAATGAGCAGCTATCCGGTGAAATCGTTGGCTCCGGTTCCGTGCTTTCTTTTGCAATCAGGAATCTGGACGAATTCGCGTCCAAATTAATCGTAAATTTATCGCCGGAAGCGATAATCGTTTCATTGGTTAGTCCGTCAACCAAAGAGTCGGTGCCAATCGTACTCTTCGAAACAGTTATAGAAGAAGACGAACTTCCAATGTTCAGAGCATAAAGTACCTTGTTGCTTCCGTCCACCTTTAAGTCTGCATAAAGGTTTCCGCTTGCAGTCAAATTCGTTCTTTGACCGTTCCAGAGTGCGCTGTTCTGGTTTCTGAGATTCATAATTTTTTCAGTGTAATTGTAAAGATCCTGTTCGTTTGAATTCAAACCGGAGGTTTTTCCGTCGATACGGGCACTGTCGTCGCATGCGGAACCAACTTTGCTTGCAACGTAGGATTCACTGGGGCATAAAGCTCCAATTTCATCATTGTACATAATTGTGATCGGGCCGGTATACGCGGCAAGGAAAGACAGAAATTCTTTATGTCTCTTCCAATACAGGGGGTCATTTGTCGTAATGCCGCGTTCGTTCAGCAGATTGCCGAACCGTTTCATGTCATGGTTTGCAGAAAACAGATTCGGGTGGGCTGTGTACGGGTATTGGTTTGCATCGGCATTTAACGCGTCGTTCAGTGCTGATGTTGACTGGCCGCCCAGGCCAAATACATCTGAGCCGCCGTTCTGGCTGTTCTGTTTTTCGTTTGCCAGCACAAAGTGTGTCGGAAAGCTGAAGGCGGAACTGAGTCCGGGGTTGCCAGCGGTACCATAGATGTCGTTGTTAATTACGCCGCGGTTGTCGTCCCAACGCTCGGCCACCATGTATCCGAGGCGGTTCCAGGTATTGCCGGAACTTGCGTTCTTGTTTTTGGCAGCTTGCTGTACAGCCTGATTGATTTTCTGCCAGCTCGTAAATGGAACCTGATAAGCCTGGTCGAGTCTCCAGCCGTCAATTCCAAGAGTGTTAATCCAGTAGGACGCTACATCTTCATAGAACTGGTCGCTGGCGGGGAAACTGATTGGGCTGTCATATTCTCCCTTTCCGTTCGTTACCAGCGTATGCCCGTAGGGGGAAGTTTTGCTCACGTTTAGCGAGCAATGGCCGAATACGCCGTCAAACAAAACAGCAATCCCCTTGGAATGAGCTGTATTCACAAGCGTTTGAACCTGATCCAGAGTTCCAAAATTGGGGTCGATTTTAAAGTAGTTGGTGCAATAGTAGCCTGTTGCATCCAGCTTTTTATCGTTTCCGGAACCTGTGGAGTCGAAAATCGGCGTCAGCCAGATTGCATTGCAGCCTGTGCCCTTAATGTAATCCAGCGAATTGATAATACCCTTAATATCTCCTCTGCCGCTGCTGTAACCCCACATGGTATTGTAGCCGACATTGGAATCGCCATCCTGAAACGCTGCGACCATTACCTGGTAGATTCTAAGGTCGTTTTCATTAGTAATGCCGGATAATGAAGATGTGCTGCTTATCCCAGTGGTTATAGCAGTATCTGCTGCGGCAGCCTTAACCTGGGAGCCTCCAAAGCTGAAAAAAGAAGCAGCTACAACTGCCAATGCTAAGGATGTTCTGATAATCAGATCCTTAAAGTGTACATTCTTAAGGACTTTCTCTCTCATAATGACTCTCCTTTTAAGTCATTGCATGTTGGAACATGCGTGACCTTTGGCTTCTTGGGGATTTCCTGATTTATTCTTGTCCTCCTTCCATTCTGCCGAGAGACTGAACCCGGATCTGTTCGGCACTCCAAATTGCCTGGGATGATACGGCAAGGATGTTATAGGTATTTTAAGCACCCCGGTATATGAAACCTGTGCCCTGAAACTATACCTCCTTTCTTCAGAACCCTGGTTTTCCCAAAGCCAAAAATAAACTTCCGCTCAACTCCGGTTAATTCGCTGTTTTATTTCGAAATAAAAGCATGTCACAATATGTAATATATTATCAAATATAGCAAACATTTACATAGTTAATTTCGATATGGATATTATATACTTTCTTTTTTCTTTGTTCAATATTTTTGTGTACAATATAATGTCCAAAAGTACAACTGCCTGATTGTGTACTTTTTCGAAAAATCGAAGATAATTAATATGATTCACAAAGATTGTTTCGAAAATGTACGGCTGACATCTGTGTGTAACCGCATAGAAGAGCATAAAGAAAATCTCCTCAAAGCAGATCCTGCTTTGAGGAGATTTTAATGAATTTAATTGTTACTGTCAGCGTGCCTGTCTTCCGTGTTCTATTTCAAAATGTTCTTTTTCCAACCGCCATAGGAAGATATTCAATCCGATTGCGTAGTACGGAATACGTATGTTGGCGTCCTCGGTTTTCAGCAGCAGGGAACCGGCCGATTCCTTCACGCTTAAAATCTCATTATAAGTCAATTCTCTGGCGCTGCCAAACCCCGGCGTATAGACAAGCCCATAATCATCAAATTTGAGTTTCCAGTGCCTGTAAATAATGACGCAAATCAATGCCACGAGGCCTAGAAACCCGAAGAAAGAGCCGCAAACGATTTTTCCTTCCATCACATCAACAAAGAAAATGCCAAGCACTGCGAATGCGGCAAAAATCAGAATACTTACCGCAATTAATATTTGAAGCGATACCGGGTAATGCATCTCAAAATCCGGCTTGTTCACATTCTCGGTTGCGTGTTCATTTTCAATCTTGGCCAGTGCTTTAATCAGTCCGCCTGAACTTGCCGTCACCACAGCTATATCCCCCTCTTTTTAATCATTCTGGCGCTCGGCCTTTTTATCAGTCTCACCAGTGCGCCGGCAGCGCACAGCAGACCGATTATGCCGATTACAGCAAGGCATTTTCCGATTCCAAGCGCATAGACGATTTGCATGGGAATATAGAGAAGCACCGGGATATGTACTGTTTCAATTTTCAATATCTGCATGAGATAAACAACACCGTACGCAATTGCCATAATCAGCGCAATCAGCGCTGTAAAGTAGAAAAAAATCGTAAACGGTTTTCTTACGGCGTCAAAAACACTGACTTCTTTTGTGCTGTCCTCAAATTTTCCGCTGGATGAATGGCTTAAGACAGCATTGATGAACTTGCTTCCATCACCTGCGTTTTTAAAATTAAATTCCTTTCGTTTGATTTTGCGATCTGTTTCAAACTGAATCCGCACCCAGTCGTGTTTCAGTTCTTTTTCCATTGAGTAGACGCTGCCTAATTCAACTTCACAAACTTTTTCTTTTTTGCCTTTTGTTTTGCAAAGACGAATTGCTCCGTTGTCAATCAATACGCGGCCGTCGTATAACGGCCATTCCTCATTCCCGTTCAATTTTTACCCTCTTTTAGTGCAATGTTTTAATATATAGGCCTCATTTGAAAATCTGCGAATTTGTCTGTTTCAGCTAAAACTGCATTGCTCAAGGCCTTTTGTTTAAAAAATAACAATCTTATTTCTATTTATATCATACATGACATAATCTGTCAATTTAACTTTTCTTATATCCCCGCCCATCTCCTGTCACTTTTTCCTACGGAGGGGCCAATCTAGCTTATAGATGGTAATTATTAAGCTAAATTCGTATAAATAAAACTAAAATATACAATCAGTAAATAAATACTGCCGGCAAGAGCAGCAAAAGTCCTGTTTATCGTACTCAGTACGTGCTAATATAAAAAGTAGGGGGAAAGAAAAGAATTACTTTCTGCTGAAATTTGACCATTGGAACGGCAGTTTGGATGCCGGTATCCAGAATACAATATGCCTTTTATAAAGGCACCCGGAACTTCGGCCGGGCAGAAGGACGGAAAATAAAATGCCAAAGTCTAAAAATCAAAAGCTGAAGCTTCTTTATCTCATGAAAATACTGCTCAGCAAAACCGATGAAGAGCATCTTCTGACAGTGCCGGAGCTGATCTCCGTGCTGAACGGGTATGACATTGCGGCTGAGCGCAAAAGCATTTATGCCGATCTGGAAGATCTGCGCCGTTTCGGTCTTGATATTGTATGCCGCAGAACAAAAACCACCGGCTATTTTGTTGCAGGCAGAACGTTTGAACTTCCGGAGCTAAAACTTCTTGCCGATGCGGTTGTGTCATCAAAATTCATTACCGAGAAAAAATCGTCTCAGTTGATTCGAAAAATCGAAAGCCTTGCGAGCGATTATGAGGCTACTCAGCTTCAAAGGCAGGTCTTTGTCCGCGGCAGGGCGAAAACGATCAATGAGAAGATTTATTATAACGTAGATAAAATTCATCAGGCAATTGCTCAGAACAAATCGGTCACCTTTCGGTATTTCGAATATATGGTCGACTGGGAGTCTCCGTCTCATTGGAAAAAGCGTTACCGCCGGGATGGGCAGAAATATCTTGCGTCGCCTTACGCCCTTAGCTGGGACGACGACAATTACTACATGCTTGCCTATTATGAAAAATATAACAACGTTTCCCACTTCAGAGTAGACAAAATGGAAGAGATTGAAATACTTGGCGAACCCCGTCATGAGCTGCCCGATAACAGGGAATTTAACCTCACTGAATATTCAAAAAAGGTGTTCAATATGTTTGGCGGGGATGAAGAGCATATTACGCTTCGGTTTGACAATTCGCTCATTGGCGTTGTTCTTGACCGTTTTGGAAAAGAAATAGCAATCCGTCCTGCCGATGAAAACAGCTTCATCGTTCAATTCGACGCTTTTATCAGCCCGACGCTGCTTAGCTGGATTTTTGAATTCGGCGATAAAGTCAAAATACTCGAGCCGGAAAGTCTAATTGAAAAACTCCGACAAAAAGCCGACGAGTCACTTTCTCAGTACGAATAAAATTCCGCTGTGGGCGTATGTATTGCGCTGCTTTTTATGCTGATTTCTCGGTTTCAGCAAGGCTTTTTCCTTGTCTTGCAGAATCAAAAAACAGGGACTAATTTGGCTGTAAATAATGGCTTATTTACCGTATGAAAAATTACAAGACAGATTATGACAAAAAAATTGCAGCTCCGTCATTTATATAGTATAATATAAACAATGTGTGCTTTTGCATAAGCTTGGTATGAACCGGGGTGCAATACCCCACCGCTTGTGGTGATGTTTTATTTTGCAACCAACACAGGGCGGAATCCAAGATACTCCGCGGTTTGACACGGAGAGGTTCGTTATGCAGAGGGGAGATATCTATATATTTTTCAAACGAGAAGTGTTGCCCTGCCCTGCTTACAAACAGGGCAGAATTTGGCTCTGCCAAATTGGCGAAACTTCCGATTTGAGCGAAAGGATTGGTTATTGAAGTGAGCAGACTGGAAATTGCAGCGCCAAACAGGGCTCAGACAGTTGTCGAAGGCCTTTACCGTGATTTGGAACGCCGCATAGTTGCAAGCCCGCCGAACCTGTGTCCGGTGGATTTGGCGGCGTCTTTTCTGAAAATCTGCAGGGCGCAGACCTGCGGCAAATGTGTTCCCTGCCGCATCGGGCTCGCTCAGTTGGATCATCTTCTGGACGATGTCCTGAACCACAAGGCAACCATGGAAACTCTGGATCTGATTGAAAAAACAGCCAGGGTTATTGTAAGCACGGCAGACTGTGCCATCGGTTATGAAGCGGCCAATATGGTTCTCAAAGGGGTGCAGGGATTCCGCGAGGATTACGTAGAGCATATTGTCAACGGCAGATGTACCTGCAGCCTGAACCAGCCGGTACCATGCGTGGCTCTCTGCCCCGCAGGCGTAGATATCCCCGGCTATATTGCATTGGTGAATTCAGGCAGATATGCCGATGCCGTTCGGCTCATCCGCAAGGATAATCCGTTCCCAACCGCCTGCGCCTTTGTCTGCGAGCATCCCTGTGAAGCTCGCTGCAGACGCAATATGATTGATACGTCGGTCAACATCCGCGGCCTCAAGCGTTTCGCCGTCGACCACTCGGGCAAGGTTCCGGCTCCGGAACGAGCTGCGTTAACCGGCAAAAAAGTTGCCGTTGTGGGGGCGGGCCCCGGCGGATTAAGCGCCGCCTACTATCTTTCCCTCATGGGCCACAGCGTAACAGTGTACGAAAAGCAGCCGCACTTGGGCGGAATGCTTCGTTACGGAATTCCGAGCTACCGTCTGCCGAGGGAAAGGCTGCAGGACGATATCGACGCCATCCTCTCCACAGGTGTAGAAGTAAAAGCCGGAGTCAACATCGGCAAAGATGTTCCTGTTTCCGGGCTGACAAACGACTATGATGCGGTTTACATTGCAATCGGCGCACATTCCGACAAAAAGCTTGGAATCGAAGGCGAAAACAGCCGCGGAGTCATTTCCGCAGTCGAGATGCTGCAGGGAATCGGCAACGAGCAGAAACCGGATTTCAAAGGCAAAACCGTGGCGGTCATCGGCGGCGGCAATGTCGCGATGGATGTCGCCCGTTCTTCTGTCCGGCTTGGCGCGGAAAAGGTAATGATCGTGTACCGCCGCCGTCAGAGCGATATGACGGCGCTGCCCGAAGAGGTGCAGGGCGCAGCCGAAGAAGGCTGTGAAATCCTGAGCCTGCAGGCCCCATCCAGAATTGAGGCGGACGAGCAGGGCGATGTTTCCGCATTGTGGGTCAAACCGCAGATTATCGGAAGAATCGATTCTTCCGGACGCCCGCGCCCGGTGAATGCAGACGTTGCCGAGAAACGCGTTCCCTGCGACCTGATTATCATCGCAATCGGGCAAAGCATCGAGTACAAG
Organism: Caproicibacter sp.; assembly: GCA_036260805.1. GTDB lineage: Bacteria > Bacillota > Clostridia > Oscillospirales > Acutalibacteraceae > Thermocaproicibacter. The sequence continues at coordinate 86,790 of DATALZ010000015.1, read as the reverse complement.
CCTTTCGAGGAGTTCGGCGTACCGGTAAACCGCGGCAATATCATGGCGGAAAGCTGCAGCCGTGTTGAGAATATTCCAAACCTGTTTGCCGGCGGAGACTGCGTCAGCGGCCCGGCTACGGTTATTCGGGCTGTTGCGGCGGGCAAGGTAGCCGCCGCCAACATTGATAATTTCCTTGGCTTTAACCATGAGATCACCGTGGACGTGGACATCCCGCATGCCCGCTTGGACGACAGGCCGCCGTGCGGAAGAGTCAACATGACGGAACGTGGTTCTGCGGAACGCAAGGATGATTTTGACTTAATGGAAAACGGTATGACTTGTCAGGAAGCAAAGCAGGAATCCTCACGCTGCCTGTGCTGCGACCACTTTGGATACGGTATTTTTAAGGGAGGGAGGCTCGCCAAATGGTAAAAGCAATCATAAACAATACCCCGGTTGAAGTGAAAGACGGTTCCACAATTCTGGAAGCCGCGGCGTCCATCGGCGTACATATCCCTACTCTATGCTATTTAAAGGGAATCAACGAGATCGGCGCCTGCCGTGTGTGCGTAGTGGAAATTAAAGATAAAGACAAGCTTGTGGCCGCCTGCAACAATAAAATTGAAGACGGAATGGTCATTTACACCAACAGTCCCCGCGTGCGTGAAGCCCGCAGGGTCAATGTGGAGCTTATCCTTTCCCAGCATGACTGCTACTGCTCCACCTGCGTAAGAAGCGGCAACTGCAGCCTGCAAAAGATGGCGAACGACCTCGGAATCCTTGATCTGCCCTACGAGAGAGAACTGCCTTATTCTCCTTGGAATAAGAAATTTCCTCTGATTCGTGATTTCTCAAAGTGCATCAAATGCATGCGCTGCGTGCAGGTCTGCGACAAGATTCAGGGTATGCACATCTGGGATGTTGCCAATACCGGCTCCCGCACCACGGTTGACGTAACATGGAACCGCAAAATAGAAGATTCCGACTGCGCGCTCTGCGGCCAGTGTATTACGCATTGCCCGGTCGGCGCGCTTCGTGAGCGCGACGATACGGAAAAAGCATTCGAAGCTTTGGCGGATCCGGAGAAAATCACTGTGGTACAAATTGCGCCTGCGGTTCGTGCCGCTTGGGGAGAATCACTGGGCCTGCCGCGAAAAAGGGCCACCGCCAAACGGCTTGTCAGCGCCCTACGCAGGATGGGGTTCCGGTATATTTTTGACACAACTTTCAGCGCGGACTTGACCATTATGGAAGAAGGAAGCGAATTTCTCGAGAAGCTAAAGAATAAAGAGAACGAAACCTTTCCGATGTTTACATCTTGCTGCCCAGGATGGGTGCGTTTCCTGAAATCTCAGTATCCGGATATGGTAAAACAGCTTTCCTCTGCCAAGTCGCCGCAGCAGATGTTCGGCGCGGTGGCAAAAAGCTATTTTGCAAAGATGCTGGACGTTGACCCGAGCCGAATCTATTCAATTGCGGTTATGCCGTGTCTTGCGAAAAAGGATGAATGTGCTCAGCCGGTTCTCAGTGACGCCGGAGCCGGGCAGGATGTCGACCTCGTTCTTACAACAAGAGAGATTGACCGTATGATCCGTGCCGAACATATCCGGCCTTCCGAGCTGGAAGAAGAGGAGTTTGACGCTCCGTTTGGAATCGGCACAGGCGCTGCGGTGATTTTCGGTGCTACCGGCGGTGTGATGCAGGCTGCTCTTCGCACGGCTCATTACCTCGTGACCGGCAAAAATCCAGACCCAGAAGCCTTCAAAAAAGTCAAGGGAATGAACGGTTGGAAAGAAGCGGTATTCCAGATTGCAGATATTCCGGTGCGTGTTGCGGTTGTCAACGGTCTCGGCAATGCCAGAGATTTAATGGAAGCACTCCGCTCCGGAAAAGTTTCCTACGATTTTGTTGAGGTTATGGCCTGCCCCGGCGGATGTGCTGGCGGCGGCGGACAGCCAATCGCAGAAGGCATGGAACTGGCGGAAAATAGGGGAGAAACGCTATATAGTCTGGACAAGGAAAATAATTTACGCTTCTCGCATGAGAATCCTGCGGTTCAGAAAATCTATCAGGATTATTTTGGAAAGCCACTGTCTCATCTCTCCCATAAGCTTCTGCACACGAACCAGGAAGAGTGGAACTGTCCGCTCTCTCAGGTTTTCTGCAATAGTCATGTTGTAAACAAATAAAATTGTAAACAAACAAAATAAGAGCCGGCGCCGGAAGTATGGCGTCGGCTCTTATTTTGTATCCTGCCCCCATAATGCATTTGCAGGAACGTAAAGCTTACTTGTTTATCCAGTTAATATTACAAAAGATGCCGCTATACATGCAGCAAAATGCCCTGTAAGATATGATTAACAAACTTTTAGGGGGCGGTGTATATATGCTTTCAAAACTGTCAGTCAAGACGAAACTTTCTGTTTCCGTGCTTTTTATTTCTGTTGTCTGCTCTCTGATTATTGGATTTTTCAGCTATATCAATTACAAAGGTAATTTGGAAAAATACATGGGCAAAAGGGCTCTGGATATTGCCCAGACCACCAGCACCAATCTGGATGGAGATAGAATTCAAGAATATGATAAAACCGGCAAAAAAGATGACAGCTATCAGCAGATGCTCAGTTATCTCTGTAAGGTTAAAGAAAAAGTCAGCATGACATATTTATATGTTATTACTGATGGCGGTAGCAATTACAAATATATCGCAGAGGGTTACCTGAAAGGTGAAGAGCCGAACGTCCTGGGCGATACCCAGCCCAAAAGCGATTATGGAAGCGAGCCGGCAGAAGCTATTTCCACAGGCAGAGGTACATATACTTCCAAATATAGTTATGATTCTCTTTATGGAAATCTGCTTTCTGGTTTCGCACCGGTTTTTAACAGCAAAAATCAGGTCATCGGTTTGGTAGGCGTGGATATCGGAACCGACATGATCAACAAGAGTATGAACGAATATCTTCCGGTATTATTTGGAATTATGTTTTTGTCCGCTATAATTACCTACGTATTGATTTACATGGTTACGTCAAGAATGGTTGTTAAGCCGATGAAAACTCTTGAGAACGCCTCATTAAAGCTCTCTGAAGGGGATTTTGAACTGTCAATCCCGAAAGAGTATTTATTGAAAAGCGATGAAATAGGAAGTTTGTCGAAAGCCCTGCTTCAAATTACCGCTAAAATGAGGAATATCACAAATGATATTGCCTTTGTTTTAACCGAAATGTCAAACGGAAATTTAGCTGTCGAAATCAACAGCAATTATGCAGGCGAATTTGCTCCGATTAAAACTTCCATGAATAACATTATCTGTACCTACAACGAAATGCTGCTCAGTTTCAGCACAGCTGCTGAAAACGTGTCGACAGGTTCAGAAAAACTTTCAGAAATTGCGCAGACTCTTGCTCAGGGCACGGCAGAGCAGGCCGCCGCAGTGGAACAGCTCACGGCGTCAATGATTACTGTTTCTGATGACGCTGCCCAAAATAAAGAAAAAGTAGGTTTGGCGGTACAATATATTTTCGAAGCGGATGAACATGTTAAGCAAAGCAACGATTTTATGCAGCAGGTGCTGTCCGCAATGCACAATATTGAGATATCATCCCAAAAAATCTCTGAAATTACCCAGACGATTGATAATATCGCTTCTCAGACCAACATCCTCGCAATTAATGCATCCATAGAAGCGAAACGAGCCGGTAAAGCTGGAAAAGAATTTGCTGTTGTTGCGGAAGAAGTCCGAAATCTTGCGTCGAAAAGTGCAAAGGCAGCAAAAGAAACTTCACAGTTAATTTACGGTTCCATCGAAGCGGCTGGCAGCGGTATGCAAAGGGCTCAAATAACCGCTGAGTCACTTCAAAAAGTATTGCTCAAAACACAGCTTGTAAAGAAAGCCGTCGATGAGATTGCAGAAGCATCACACCGCCAGGCGGCGGCCACCAGTGAGATCACTCAGGGCTTTAACAATATTGCGGATGTTATTCAGAAAGATTCCAAAGCATCGGATGAAAGCGCTGCAGCCAGCCGCGAACTTTCCAGACAGGCGGTAATGCTCTACGACGAAATCTCAAAGTTCCAGCTTAAAAATTAATTATAGCTCAGAGTAAAATGAAAGACAGCCTCCTGCGGCTTCAAGCCGAGGGAGGCTGTTTTATGATTTTTCTGTTTAGAAGCGGATAAAGTGATATAATAGAAAAAGTCAAGGTTTAGCCACTTCGTCATAATACTGCAATTTAGGTGAAATATAGTACCATGCCTGCTTGGAAAGGATGGATGAAATGATAGAAATAAAGAATAACGCTCTTACGCACGGTGGAAAATTCCATGCGGATGACGTCTTTTCTGCAGCTTTGCTGAAAATAATCAACCCACAGATAAAAATTGCCCGCGCTTTTGATGTACCGGAGAATTTCGACGGTATTGTGTTTGACATTGGGCGCGGCAAGTTCGACCATCATCAGGAGAACGCCGAAGTTCGTGAAAACGGAGTTCCTTACGCAGCATTTGGCCTTTTGTGGCGCGAACTCGGCGAAAGTGTGCTGAGCAAAGGCTGCGAGCCGGAAGAAGCCGCTAAAGAAGCGCAGCGCTTTGACGAACACTTTATTCAGCCGATTGATGACGATGATAACACCGGCTGCGGAAATCAGCTTGCCGGCGTAATCGGAGCGTTTAATCCAACCTGGGATTCCGAGCGTTCGCCGGACGACTGCTTTGCGGAAGCGGTAGAATTTGCTAAAGGTATCCTCATAAGAAGGTTCGAAGGCATCTTCAGTGTGCAGAGAGCGAAAAAACTGGTGGAAGCGGCTCTTGCCGAAGCAAAGGACAATATTGTTATCCTTCCGCGGTTCGCTCCGTGGAAAATGATCCTGATTCCTTCCGACGCCCAGTTTGTCGTTTATCCGTCACAGCGGGGCGGCTATAATGCGCAGGTAATCCCGGCTGATTTTGATACCGATGAGGTGAAATGCAATTTCCCGGAGGAATGGGCTGGAAAAGAACAGGAAGAACTGCAGAAGATTTCCGGTATCAAAACGCTTACTTTCTGCCATAAAGGCAGGTTCCTGATTTCCACGGTTACTTTGGACGATGCGATTCAGGCCTGCAAGTATGCCCTGAAGGCAGCTGAGAGTGCGCGCAAAAAGTCGGAAGACGAAGTGGAGCATTCGGTTTAGGTGATTTGATTTTTAATCATTGATTAAAGTAATAGCGCTTTAGGCCAGGTTGGATTTTCGCTTCAGCAAATCCCCCAGCCAGAGGCAGCAATTGCCTTTTTGCTGCTTGCTTTTCTTTTTCAGCCTGGCAAGTTCCTCTGTTAATTCGGTCAGATTGGTAAAGTGACGGCTGCTGCTGTGGATTCCGGCCGCCGAAAGCGAAACCAGCGGAAATTTTTCGATAATACCATGCCGGTTTTCCGCTATGATATAACCCCGTTGAACATCCCTGTGGCTGTAAAGCTCCAGGGTGTTTTTCTTAAAATCGGCAATTACATTGCTGCAGTATTTCCCGGCTTCACTGTTGTTTAATACTGCCACAAAATCATCTCCGCCTATATGCCCGACAAACTGGCCTTCTGGCAAATGCGAGGTAAGCGCCTCTGCAAGCAGTTTAATGATGCGGTCACCGTTTTCAAAACCGTAAACGTCATTGTATGCCTTGAAGTTGTCGATATCAAAGTAGATAACGCTGTACGGTTCGCTAGTAGAAATGCACTGGCTGATTCTCTGCTCAATCATAACGTTCCCAGGAAGGCCGGTTAGCGGATTTTCAAATTTTGCATTGACTACTTCAATTTCGGTAGTCTTTTGCAGCAGGTCTTTGATTGTAACGGTACCTAGGTATTTCCCATCCTTTGTAACCACAATAAAATCGTACAGTTTTTCGGGAAGCCTTGTCATAGCGGTATTGGAAACCGCATTGATCGGAGTATGAAAATCTACCGACATGTATGAAGTATCCATTAAAGAGGAAATCTGTCTCTTCTCGTTCAGGCTGAATCCGTACCTTCCGCTCAATTGCAGAATAAGGTTGTTTTTTGTGACAATTCCAAGAACATCTCCGTCTTTTACCACACAAAAGCCGAATGAGTTCGGGTCCTTTCTCAGCTTTTCGAATACCGTTTCCACCTTCATATCGGGCGGAATTGTTTCGGTTGGCGTGCAGATATTGGAGATATAAATGCTGTCTACCTGATTGCTGAAAACGTGGTTTTTCCTCCGGTTCAATTCCACAATCAATTCACGGGCCTGCTGACCGATATCACGAATTTGAGCATCGGGCTTCTGTAGAAAATATCCCTGTGCATACTGTACGCCAAGGTCAATCAGTGTAGTCAGTTCTTCGCGTGTTTCCACACCTTCTGCAATCAGATAGATGCTGGCTGTTTTCGAAAGCTCGGCCATGCTTTTTACAAGAGCGTACTTAATTCCGTCGGTATTGATTCCCCGAATCAGATTCATATCCAGCTTGATATAATGCGGATGAACATCACTGATTAAGTTTAAACCTGAAAATCCAGCTCCAACGTCGTCAATTGCAATATTATAATTCTGCTCTTTATAATGATTTACGGTTCCCTGAAAACTGTTCATATCGGTAACCGCGTTTCGCTCTGTGATTTCAAAAATAATATTCTCCGGCTGTATTCCGTATTGCTTCAGGTACTCTTTTGTAAAACCGCGTCGGAATTTTTCATCGTGCATGACATCCGGATTCACATTCAGAAACAATTTTTTATTATGAACCGGTCTGCAATACCCAACCGTTTGCGGCGATTCCTTATTTTGAACACTGCCTGCAAGGGCGGCATCAGCGCTGCTCCGTGGCTTGTCACGGAGAGAATCAGCGGAATTGCTTTCAGAACCGGGAAACGCAGTCTGAAGGGCAGTTGTTCGGCAAAGTAGTTCCAAGTCCCATAAACGATCGCTTTGGCCGGCAAGCTGAAATAACTGTTCGGGGTTGGAGATTTGAGACTTACAGGTGATCCGGCTCAGAGCCTCATGTCCTAATACCGTTCCGTCCCGCAGGGATACGATTGGCTGAAAGACTGTTCGTATGTATTTTCCGTCAATTATTTTATCGAGCTGTTCCCTGGTTTTATCGTCCACAGGAATCCTTCCTTTCCATTATCTGTAGCTTATTATAATGGAAGGGTAGGCATCAACTGTTAATGTAACGTTAGGCTTCTGTTAAACTTCTGAGTTCAAACTATACTTTTCAATTTCGACCGAAGCAGATTAACGGAATTCCAACGTTCTCTTAACCTTCTTCCAATCATCTGTTTTTATAATGAAACAAGATTCGACATAGTTTACGCATAACAGGTAAACTAAATTTTATTTTGGTGGAAGGAAGCTTATGAAAGAACATTATCGTTTTTCTGTTGCAAAAAAACTGGTTCTTACGTTCATTTCGCTTTCATTGATTACAGCAATTGTTTCCTGCATGGGCATTTTAAGTCTGAACCATCTTACAGGTGCAATGTCCGAAACCGAAATCAGCATGGATTCCATGCCGGTCATTACCGAAACCCTGAATGCTGTTTCCGCAATGCAGTCTTCCGCGCGAGACGCGGTAATTAATTTCCATAATTCCGATATTTTTGAATCTGACCGTAAAAATTACAGCAATGCCTGTAAAAAGTGCGTTAGTAATTTCAACAAACTTGCATCTGTGCCAGTCAGCAAAAACTGGAAACAAAAATTGAGCATCTCAGCGAAAACTTTACAAAATACATTTATCCCGCAGATGAATTCTGTGTTTTCTCTGGCAGATAAAAATCAGCTTGCACAGGCGGATGATTTGCTGCAAAAGTCTTTTATCACCGAAACAAATCTTTATAATGCATACTCTTCTTTTATGGAGAATCAGATTGAGACTGCGAAAGCGAATAATCTTCAGAATCGGCGCTCGGCAGCGATGCTGTGCGCTTTTTTACTTGCTCTTTCTGCAATCGGTATCGCTGCGTCCATTGCTGTCGCAATAAAAATCTCCAGGTCGATCAGCCGGCCGGTAAAGGAGCTGGCTCAAACTGCACTGGATTTTTCCCGGGGAATTCTAAGCGTAAGGGCGGGTTGTCATTCAAACGACGAAATAGGAGTTTTGGCTGCTTCTCTGAATACTGCCTTTGATGCGCTTGAGAAGATCGTCGAAGAAATCTCAGGGGTGCTCACGCAGATTTCATTGGGGAATTTCAGTTCAGCCGGAGTTCAGGATTACGACGGAGATTTTCGCTCTGTTTCGGACGCTTTATGTGGAATCCTCAGCAGCATGAATGATATGTTCTCCGTGATAAAAACTTCTTCGCGGGAAATCGATTCCGGAGCGGATGCGGTTTTGAATGGTTCCGAAAAAATCAAAATGGGTGCAGGCGAACAAAAAAGTGCTGTGCAAACTCTCTTCTTAACTGCGAAAGGAATTCTGCATATTACAAATGCAAATACAGATAAACTGGGGAGTGCGGCAGATTCCGTTGAACAGGCGGTCCAGAAAATCTCAGAAAGCAACAGCAGGATGAAACAAATGCTTCATGCTACCGAAAAGATACATCAGTCGTCCGGAGAAATTCAAAAGGTCAATCAGCTTATTTCCAAGCTGGCGATGCAGACTAATCTGCTTGCGTTAAATGCATCCGTGGAAGCCGCGAGGGCAGGCGAAGCGGGGAAAGGGTTTACCGTTGTGGCCGCTGAAGTGCGCGGCCTTGCGGTTCAGTCTGCCGCAGCGGCAAAGCAAATCACAGCATTAGTCGAAAGCACCATTCAAAACATTGAGCAGGGTTCTATCATTGCGGAAGATACGGCGCAATCGCTGGACGAAGCATTAGGGAAAATTGAGATGATTGACCGAACCATGAAGAATATCCGGCAGGATTTTGAGCAGCAGAAAGAATCTGCCCATCAAATTACCGCAGAGATCGGCACAATCTCAACGGTCGTACAAAAAAATACAGCAGTCGCCCTTGATGAGGCTACTGCCTGTCAGCAATTATTAACCCAGACTGGGCTGCTAAAAAACAGGCTGGGTCAAATGATTTTGAGGAAAAACGAAGAGCCGGTTATCGCTTCCTCTGCAGATCGGATTCAAATTCGTGAATCAGCTTGTCAATAAATATAATTTCCGCATCAGTTTCTGAAGCACCACACCGGAGTTTCTTTTCTCTTAAAACAAGCAGATTGTTCACCATTTTTGCCGCCAGCGTTTTTAAGCGCTTTGTTTCATCCTTGTTCTTCGCCTTTTGTTCCAATGCTACATTCAAAAGCATAATATCACCTCAAAAACAGAATAAATCACGCCTGTTAGAAAGCCGTTTCATTTTGATTAAAACAGAATAAAAAAGGCCCGGCAAATGGAATCTCTCCGCCGTCAGCTGCAAAGTTTTTTCAATACTGCCCTCAAAACGAAAAATCCCCTGGACGCAGGTTTTATCATACTGCGCTCAGGGGAATAATTTTGTCGAAAATCGTATCTGTTCTGCGGGAGAAAGAATCAGCTCTCTCTTACACAATGTTTTTTATAGCTCGTAACAGCGGCGACAATGATTGCCGCCAGCGCAAAAGACGCTTCAATAATTAAATTGGAGACGGAATCGCCCGAGTGTAAATATCCGCTGATAAACGAATTGAAAATGTAATTTGCAGCAACTCCGTAGAGAAGCAGAATTAAGGCAATCCGGTACCCGATGCGGATTTTCAACCGGATCAGCGGCAAGAAAAGCCAGAGGCAGCAGAGTGAAATTGCTGTGATGGGCAGTACAAAGGGAAAGATAAGCTGCGGTGACGGACATAGATTTTTTACTAGAAGCAAAAGCGGCACGGATAATACCGTGAGAACGGCAAGCGAAGATACGCAGCGGTGTTTTTCCAGCAGCAGGAGAGGTGCAGCCGTAAGCCACGCTACTGCTTCAGAACCTAAAACATACAGCGACCAGTCTAAAGTATGGCGGGATACATAATTGCAGAGAAGGCAAATCCCTGCTGCAATCAAAAAAGCGATTGAGATACTGTAAAACGCAATCAGCTTACCGTTTTTTCTTTTCTGTGTATGGCTTTGCGCCGCATACTCGACCGTTCTGCGAACAATCGGTTCCGCGTCTTCATTCTGAGTCTCCTTTTCAGCTTCGGCACGTTCACCGAGGAGCAATTCCCCGGTCGTTACACCAAGCACATCTGCAAGACCGGGCAGAATCGTAATTTCAGGGTAACCGGCCCCCCGTTCCCATTTTGAAACGGCTTTGTCGGTCACATTCAGCTTCTCTGCAAGCTCTTTCTGAGTCATATTCCTTGATTTCCGCAGTTCTGAAATAAATACTCCAATTTTTTTATTATCCATTTTTATGACCACCCTTCTACTGTAAAACTGCTCTTTAGAGGGAACAGTATTTTCAAACTTTCTTCCAGTATAACATTTTTACAGCATTTGGCAACCGACGCATCGGCGATATTCCGGCAGAAATGCAGGTAAACGCTTCGTAGAGTGAGAAATGCAGGAATCATCGGCTGATTTCAGGTTGCCGTCCCCGAATTTTTCTGGTATGATTAGGGAAATACTATGACAGCAGACAGAGGTGACAGGTTTGCAGATTTCAGTGATCGGATGCGGCCGTTGGGGGAGCTTCATTGCCTGGTATCTGGACAGGATGAAGCACGATGTTACCCTTTATGGGCGCGAAGGTTCAGAAAAGCTTTTACAATTTCAAAATACACGCTCCAATGGTATGGTAACATTAAGTGAAAAAGTTCGGCTGACCACGAACCTGCACGAAGCAGTTGAGTCTTCCGAGATTCTTGTAGTCTCTATCGGAGCACAGGGCTTCCGCTCCTTCATGAAGCAGCTTTCCAAAGAAGATCTGAGCGGAAAAACTGCAGTTCTGTGTATGAAAGGGCTCGAGGCAGGAACCGGAGAGCGCTTAACACAGATTCTTGAAGAGTATGCTCCGGCTGTTCCCGTGGCAATCTGGGTGGGACCGGGCCATGTGCAGGATTTTACACACGGAATCCCGAACTGCATGGTGATTGACAGTAAAAGCATGGAAGTGAAAAAATATCTCGTCGGTGCTTTTTCCAGCGACTTAATCCGTTTCTATTACGGTGACGACCTGCTGGGAAATGAAATCGGCGCGGCGTCCAAAAACGTAATCGGCATTGCCGCCGGCATGCTGGACGGCCTGAACAAAACAGCCCTGAAAGGTGCGCTCATGTCCCGTGGAACGCGCGAAATCGCCCGCTTGATAAAAGCAATGGGCGGAAGTGAAATCTCCGCCTATGGCTTAGCTCATCTTGGAGATTACGAGGCTACCGTTTTCTCACCTTACAGCCATAACCGCAGATTCGGTGAATTCTTTGTCCGCGGCGAGAACTACGGCGAGCTTGCCGAGGGCGTGGCGACGACGACGGCTTTGCTCAGGCTTGGTGAACAATACCGTGTGGATCTTCCGATTTCCCATGCGGTTGACGCTGTGATTAACAAAGGGAAAGACCCAAATAAAGTCCTTTCCGACTTGTTCCTGCGCAGTATTAAGATGGAGTTTTAGTTGCCGCCTTATGTTGACAAAAATAGTGTATAATTTTAAAATGTAATAGGGTTTTGACCTATAGCAATTTCAAATGAAAATTGGAATTTATAATGAGTTTTGGATAACGCTGTATTAAAAGCCCTCTTAACAACGTGCAATATTAAGGAGAATTTGAATGAGTGAAGAAAATTGCGGACATGACTGTTCCGCCTGCGGAGAGAACTGCGCTTCGCGCAAGAGCAATCCCGCAGATTTTATTGAAAAGCCCAATCCGAAAAGCAAAATCGGCAAGGTAATCGGCGTGGTCAGCGGCAAGGGCGGCGTAGGCAAGAGCCTCGTTACATCCATGCTGTCGGTTCTGCTGAATCGCCGCGGTTTCCATACCGGAGTTCTGGACGCGGATATTACCGGCCCGTCCATTCCGAAGGTATTCGGCGTCCATGAAAAAGCAAAGGGCAACGAGCAGGGGATTTTTCCGGCGCAGACGAAAAACGGCATCGATATTATTTCCGTTAACCTTCTGCTGGAAGACGAGAGTGCTCCGGTCGTTTGGCGCGGCCCGATGATTGCGAATGTTGTCAAACAGTTCTGGACGGATGTTATCTGGTCTGACGTAGACTATCTCTTCGTTGATATGCCTCCGGGGACCGGCGATGTGCCGCTTACTGTGTTCCAGTCGCTTCCTCTCGATGGAATCGTTATCGTAACTTCCCCGCAGGAGCTGGTATCGCTGATCGTTGCCAAAGCGGTCAATATGGCGAAGATGATGAATATTCCGATTCTGGGTATTGTAGAAAACATGAGCTATGTAAAATGCCCGGACTGCGGCAAAGAAATCAAGGTGTTCGGCGAAAGCCATCTGGACGAAAACGCACAGAAATACGGGCTGAAAATCCTCGGCCGTCTCCCTATCGATCCGCAGATCGCGCAGAAATGCGACGCAGGTCTTGTGGAAGAAATTCAGGCGCCATGGCTGGATGAAGCGGCCAATGCAGTTCAGAATCTGAAGAAAAAATCTTAGGCCTCATTTGAAAAATCAAGGAACTTGTCTATATCGGCTAAAATTGTGCTGCCCAGTGTCAAAAATGCTCGGAATACGGAAAGTATTCCTGCGCTTTTTTCCTTGTTCAGCACAGTTTTATCTCGAAAATCCATCGTCTTTTATTTATCAAACAAGACCAAAAAATTCCGAAGAGAATTATTTCTCTTCGGAATTTTTTTCTTAGCGTTAAATGAATTTCCCTGCTTGCACGTCGAACACGCCGCTGTCCGTAATGCGCAGAAACGGAATTACAGGCAGAGATAGAAACGAAAGATTCTGGAATACGTCAATATTCTGCGGAATCCCCATTTGATGGGCGAGGGAAGACATTTCCTTCAACTCGTTTGTCATATCGATTTTACAGTCGTTTGTAAACAGACCGGCGATATTCAGTATTACAGTTTTCAGCACTTTCCTGCCGCGAACCAGCGTGTAGCCGCCCCCACAGGACTTCAGTTCTTCTACTGCAGCAAGCATATCCTCATCGTTGTCACCGATTACAATGAGGTTGTGAGCGTCGTGCCCGACGGTGGATGCTGCTGCTCCGTTCTTGATCCCAAAGCCCTTTACAGCACCAAGGCCAATTCTTCCGGAACCGTCGTGGCGTTGGATCACTGCAATTTTCAGAATGTCATCGGCCGGGGTGAAATATCCTTCTTTTGCGGGAAGAGGAAGCATCCTTTTTTCCGTCACAAGCTGTCCCGGAACGATACCGATGACAGGAAAGTTTTCGCACGCTTTCATTTTCAGGCAGTCCTTTGGCAGATCAGGAATATGGACGCTGTGGGTCAAATTGTTGGAAGCCCTTGTCCTACGGAATTTTACCGGCATATTTTCCAGCGGAACTCCGTCTTTATAAACTTCACACACGGAAACGTTTTCAAGACTGTCCAATATGACAAGGTCTGCGCGGCAGCCGGGAGCAACCGCTCCTCTGTCATGAAAACCATACGCGCGTGCCGTGTTGAGCGTCGTCATTTTAATTGCCTTAACCGGTTCTATTCCCAGTGCAATTGCCATACGGATATTCCGGTCGATATGGCCGTTCCTTACGGCGTCGTCCAGATGAACGTCGTCTGTGCAAAATACAAAACGATCCATCGATACTCCGCTGCGAATCGCGCCGCTCAGAATTTCGGTTTCATTTTTTGCCGCAGAACCTTCCCTAACCTGAACAATCAATCCGGCTCGAAGTCTTTCCAGAGCTTCTGCCCAGGAGCTGCATTCATGGTCAGTCTGTACCCCTGCAAGCCGGTAAGCCTGCAGCCGTTTTCCCATAAATCCGGGAGCATGCCCGTCTATGGTTTTGTGCTCCATCATTTCGATTTTCTTCAGCAGATCTTCATTCCCGTCGATCACCGCTTCGGCGTTCATCACTTCCCCAAGGCCGGAAACCTGCGGGCTGAAACGCAGCCTTTTCATATCACTCAAGCCGAACACAGCGCCGTTGTGGTCGCTTCGATTCAAAGGAACGCAGGAGGGAAGCGCAAAAAAGACATCGAGCGGAGTTTTGGCACTGTCGCGCATCAGCCAGCGAACCCCATCCGTGCCGCACACATTTGCAATTTCATGGGGGTCTGCAATTACAGAAGTTGTTCCGCGTGCAAGCAGTACCGGCGCCAGAATGGAAGGAGCCGTCATGGATGATTCCAGGTGCATATGCGCGTCAATAAATCCGGGAGCAACCACTTTGCCGGAAAGATCTGTTTCGTTTGCGGCGGAATAGCTCCCGATTCCGGCTATTATGCCACCTTTTACCGCAATATCGCCGCCGTAGAATGTTTCAGTAAAAACATCTGCAATGGTACAGTTCTTTAAAACCAAATCCGGCTCTGTTTTTCCGAGTGAACAGGCAATCAGCTCTTTCTTTTTCGTAAGTTCCATTTTGTGCATCCCTTACTTTCCGGAAAATTAATTGAAATCTGAGTCTTATTGAATGAAACAGTCGCTGTTCATCCAATAATTGCGATAGTATGATAAAAACAAGTCAAACAGCATAATAATCTTGTTGGAATCAGAGAGTTATGATATACTGAAGAAAAGGTTTCTCCGGAGGAATTAAGCATGAATTTTAACCGGCTTAAGCATACAATCTTTGTCTGTTCAGCCACAGTACTTTTCATCCTTTGTTCCGGGTGCGGAGAACAAATTGTTCCTGCGGACGCTTCAGCCGGCAGCAAAACAAGCCAGGCAATCTTTTCAGAAGTATCCTCACCAAAAGAAGTATCGTCTAATGCCGCTTCATCTAAACCTGAAGTGAGGCCGGCAAATTCTTCGGCCGCATCTTCTTTCGCTCCCAATTTACCTTCAGTAAAACCGCAGGCTCCAAATACTGTGGTTCCAGTTTCCCCGGAAGCAGATGCATCATTTCTGAATGATGCGGTTTTCATCGGCGATTCCGTAACACTGAAGCTGAAAAATTATGTCACATATCGCCGAAAAACCAATCCGCAGTTCTTTGGCAAGGCTCAGTTTCTTGCGGCAGGAAGCATGGGCAGCGGCAATGCACTGCGGCCGCTCTCACCGGATTCGATTCACCCGCTTTACAATGGCGAAAAGGATCTGCTGGAAGAAAATGCGGCGAAAATGGGTGCCAGGAAAATCTATATTATGCTGGGAATCAACGACATTGCTGTGTATGGCCTTGAAGGTTCCGCAAAGAATCTGGAAAAACTGTGCCTCAGGTTTCTTGAAAAACAGCCGCAGGCCGAGCTGTTTATCCAGTCGGCGACGCCGATTATTAAGAGCAAACAGCGGGAATTTCTCAATAACAGGAACCTGAATCTTTATAATACCAATGTTTCTGAATTTTGTCACAGACATCGGTGGAAATATCTCGACGTTGCGTCGGTCATGTGCGCGAAAGACGGTTCGCTCAAACCGGAATATTGCAGCGACCCGGATATTTTAGGAATTCACTTTACCGATGAAGCCTGCAATGCTTGGATTCACTATATTCTGACCCATACAGGAACGTAAAGGGAGGATACCATGAAAAGGCTCTTTGCTTTGTTCTTTGCTGTTGCTGTTGTCTTATTGATCGGGGGATGTTCCGGAAGTGAAGCGAAAAACGTGAGTCTTCCAAAAGTTATGTCGGACATAAAACAGAAAATAACCAATACGCAGATGATGGATTTGTCGGAGAGCGATTTGATGCCAAATTACGGCATCAGTTCAAACGATGTAAAACAATTCTCCGTCTATACTGATTCAACCGGAGCAAAGGGCGACGAAATTATTTTAATTCAGGGGAAAGACAGTCAGGCGGCACAAAGAATCAAAGAAAAGCTGGAGAGCCGCTACAAACAGAAGGAAACGGAAATGAAGGATTATCTTCCTCAGGAATATGCCATGCTGAAAAAGTGCCGGGTTCGTCAGGACGGCAGCTATGTCAGCCTAATCGTTTCCCCGCAGCAGAATGAGCTGCAGAAGATTTACTTAAGCGAAATTGGTGTATCGTAACACAATAAAATTCAGAGCCTGCCGAACGGCAGGCTCCTTTTTATACTGTTAGTACGAATTTTTCAATTGCATAGGCGGCGCCGTCTTCATCGTTGGTGCCGGTTATGTAGTCTGCCGAGGAACGAAGCTGCGCGTCGGCATTTCCCATAGCCACCGAAAAACCGGCATACTGCAGCATACTCACGTCGTTTCCGCTGTCGCCGATCGCCATGACCTGTGAAGGGCTGATTTCAAGCTCCGAGCATAGATGCCGAAGCGCATTTCCCTTGCTGCAGGATACTGAGTTTATTTCAATGTTGACCAGACCGGATGAGCAGATAGAATATTCTTTCATTTCGCTCAGTTTCAAATATAACTGATCCCGGAATTCATCCGGAATATATGGAATATTAATTTTTTCCAGAGGGATATTATGCGAAGCAATGTAATCCGGAAGATCGTCCACAAATATCTGTGATTCCATGATATAGCTGAGAATGTTCTTTGGTGGGTTCAGTTTCAGCAGATGATCCAGCGCGGCTTTTTCGGCATAAGATACGCCGGAGCAGTAAGCTTCTGCCAGAAGACCGGTGTCAGAAACGAAGCGGATAATTTTGTTTGTTTCATCCATTGTCATTAAATTGGAGTACATAACGGAACCGTCGCGCAAGTCGATCAACGATGCTCCATTGGATGTGATGGAATAGCGAATTCCGGGGATGGAAGACATCGTTTTCGGCAGCATTTTGGCCACCCGGCCGGTTGTGGGGACTACGAGACATCCCTGTTTTATTGCGCTGCAAATTGCGGATACGGTGCGTTCCGATAATGTTTTGTCCGATCTGAGGGCGGTGCCGTCCATATCGATGGCAATGAGTTTAAAAGTCATTCGCTGCTCCTTCTGCTTTTATTTTTTCTGCAAATTTTGTGATTTTTTCATCTGAGATTGTTACAAAGTCTGTTTTTCCATCTGGAGTGGGAATTCCTGCCGACTTGGCGTATGCCTTTACAAGAGCTTTATCGATCAGACGTTCTATAAAATTCAGCTTTGTAAAATAGAAAGCTCCTCCCAAAGCGGAACAAATGCTTATGTGAGTAACAAGTTCCGGCGGAAAATTTTGCTTCAGAAAACCATCAATATTCTTTTCATTTTCCGAAAGGCAGGAAAAGAAAACTGCCAAAGGTTTTTGCAGTAACTTTGCTGAATTTTCATTGCAAAAAGCTTTTACTTCTTTTAGAGCGGAGCCGCCATAAATTGGCGTGCCAATAATCACAAAGTCATATTTATCCGGGTCAAACCCATTAAAATGCTTCAAGTCTTCCAACTGAGCCTGTCCGTCCAACGCTTTCACAATCTTGTTCGCACAGACTGCAGTGGAACCATGTGCGGTTGAGTATAGAATGATAGCCTTCAACTTTTTACCTGCCCTTTCTCTACGATTCGTTATTTTCTTTTGAATTTAGAAAAATCTGGCACTGATATTTTCAGCCGTACGGCATATTCTAATAACCGGCAGAGAGATTCCAAGTCCTTCAACAAAACTCAGTTTGGAATTTTCTCTGTTAGGGCAGGCTAACAGCCTGCCCGGTCTTTTTTATGCAAAGATTCAGCGAATCCAGGAAATATCGTCACTCCGGCGTTCTTTCGGTTCTCCTGCTTCCACTGCAGGATAGCCGAGGCTGACACATCCACATGGTACATAATTTTGCGGAAGGTTGAGCCGTTCAAGAATTGCACTATCGCAAAGTCCCGGTAAAACGGAACAGATGTAGCAGGAACCAATGCCAAGCGTGTAAGCGGCAAGCATCAGGTTTTGTATTGCGCAGGCGCAGTCTTCCCGGTTGTATTTAAAATCCTTTGGGCCCGAAAGAACAACAATGTCCGGCGCTCCGTAAAACGGAATATGACCGGGTGAAAACTTACCGCCGTTTTTTACGGCAGCGGCTACAATATCATCCAGCAGCTTCTGATTCTGAATCACTGTGAAATGTCTGTTCTGCATTCCCATTGCCGAAGGCGCGAATTTTCCCGCTAAAAGGATCTGATTCAACGTTTCATCAGGGATGGCCTTTGACTGAAAGGAACGTATCGTACGTCTTTTTAAAAGCATTTCATAGGGTGCATTCATGGATATCTCTCCTTGCTGAATGATAATAAATATTTGTACATTGAGTTTATTTTATTCCTTGTGTAAGTTCATGTCAAGGTGAAGCCCCAGCGCAGAGCAGACATCTGTTTTACTTTTGAAATCGCAAGTGCTATACTTAAAAACGTTGTGCCAAAGCACTCCAATATAGAAGAGGTTTATGTTCGAAAAACAGTTTTCAAACGGGAAGTTCTGCCCTTTCCGCACAGGGGCGCAGATTTGAGTGTACAAACTGGTCGTCAGGACTTCCGACCTTTAGCGAAAGGACAGTCTGAAATTGAAAAAGGGTTATCTGTTTATTGTTCTGGCAACGTTTTTCTTTAGTACCATGGAAATTGCACTGAAGCTGTCATCCGGCAGTTTTAATGCGATTCAGCTTACTTTTCTCCGCTTTTTAATCGGCGGAATCGTGCTCCTTCCTCTGGCCTTGCACGAAGTAAAAAAGAAGAAAACGGCTTTTCATCCAAAGGATATTGGCTTTTTCCTTTTAACAGGATTTATCTGTGTCATTGTCAGCATGATTTTGTTCCAGCTCGGCGTTTTATATTCACCGGCGTCAACAGTAGCGGTGCTGTTCAGCTGTAATTCTGTTTTTGTCGTTCTGTTCGCGTTTATCTTTCTTAGGGAGAGAATCCATAAACATACTGTTATTTCAATCGTTGTCAGCATCGCGGGCATGATGGTTATTATCAACCCGCTGCATATGCAGGGGAGTGCCGCCGGTGTCATTTTTTCACTGGGTGCTGCCGTAACGTTTGCGCTTTATAATGTAGTGGGCCGCACGCGCAGCGACCGGTTCGGCGGAATCACTCTTACCTGCGTCAGCTTTCTGTTTGGCTGTGCCGAAATGCTGCTTTTAATCGGCATCAGCCACATTCCATCTGTTGCTTTGTGGTGCAAAGCGGCCGGGCTTTCCATATTCTCGAGTATCCCGATTTTTACAGGATTCGGCCTCAAGAGCCTGCCGGGATTGATTTATGTAGGAATTTTTGTAACGGGCCTCGGCTATACGTTTTATTTCCTTGCAATGGAAAATACATCCGCCGCGACGGCTTCACTTGTCTTTTACATAAAGCCGGTTCTGGCTCCGATCCTCTCGCTGGCGATTTTGGGCGAGGCGATCACGGGCCGAATGATGATTGGAATAGTGCTGATTATTATCGGTTCTTTAATTGCATTTATCCCCGGTATCCGTCCGAAAAAGGGCAGCAGTCTTAAAGAAGACCTGCGTGAGCTGGAAACCGAGTTTGAAGCCGAAACGGATGAGACAACCATTAAACCGTAAATACAAAAGAAAAAGGCGGGGCATTTGCCCCGCCTTTTTTGTCAAGCCTACTAAATGGAGTTTCCGTCCTCTATGCTGATTTCGTCAAATTTATCGGTTAAGTCGCGGATGCCCATGGCCTTCTTTTCTTCGCCGCCGGCATCGAGAATGATAGCTCCCCGGTGCATCATAATCAACCTGTCACCGTAATTAACGGCGTATTTCAGGTTGTGCGTGACCATCAGCGTGGTAAGCTGCTTTTCGCGGACGATGCGCTCCGTCAGCTCCATCACATTTTCGCTGGACTTTGGGTCCAGCGCCGCCGTATGTTCGTCCAGAATCAGCAGTTCAATCGGCGTCATGGTGCAGATGAGAAGAGCGAGCGCCTGCCGTTGCCCGCCGGAGAGGCTCGCAACGGGAATGCTCAGCTTGTCTTCCAGACCGAGTTTTAAAAGTTCAAGCTGAGAACGGTAAAAATCAATCCGCTTTTTCGTGACGCCTCCGGTCAGGCCGAACCGCTTGCCCTTGTTGTCGGCAAGCGACATGTTTTCCAGAATCGTCAGTTGGGGGCAGGTGCCTGTAGCCGGGTTCTGAAAAACGCGTCCGATAAATTTAGAATGGCGGTATTCTTTAAGGTGACTGATTTCCTTTCCGCCGACCATCACTTCACCGGCGTCGGGCACCACGTTTCCGCACAGAATGTTCAAAATGGTTGTTTTACCGGAACCGTTGCTTCCAACGACGGAAACGAAACTGCCTTTTTGAATTGAAAGGTTAAAGTCCTGAAACAGGGTAACTTCGCTGATCGTGCCGCGGTTGAAGGTCTTGTCGATGTGGCGCATCTCCACGAGAATATCCGGCGAAGAATCAGATTTGGGTTGGGTTGACATTTTGTTTTTTCCTCCTGCCGGCGGACGGCGCCATATTGTTGACAACAAGGGCAATGGTAAACAGAACGGCCATCAGCATCTTCAGGTAGTTGGTCGGCAGGCCAAGCTGCATGGCAATGACCAGGCATGCTTTGTAAACGATTGTACCAAGCACAACGGCCAGAGTCAGCTTTACAAATTTCAGGCGGCCGAAGATGCTGGTTCCGATGATGACCGAAGCAAGCGCCATAACCACCATGCCCTGGCCGCTCCAGATGTTTGCCGAGCCTGACTGCTGGCTCAGAACGGAACCGGCGAGAGCCGTGCATCCGTTGCCGATCATCAGGCCGAGTATTTTCATATTTCCCGGGTCTTTTCCAAGGGATACAACGTACTGCGGGTTGTCGCCGGCCGCACGGAGCAGCAGGCCGGATTTTGTTTTCAGGTACAGGTCGACGGCTACTTTTACAATAACGCAGCATACCAGTGCAATAATCACAACAACCCAGTCGTGAGCGGCGGCGGGAATCAGAGACGCCAGACCGGAGTTGAAAATCGTAGGCTTGTTGTAGTATGCCAGCATGGATGTTCCGCCGGTGACGACGAGGTTTACGCTTGCCAGCGCCGTCATGACCAGAATACCGGAGAGAAGATCTGTAATATGCAGCCTTACATGCAGCAGACCGGTTACGCATCCGGCTGTGGCTCCGCAGAGGAAAGACACAATGCATGCAATCCACGGGTTTACACCCGCGAGAATCAGCGCGCCCGTTACGCACGCTCCGAGCGGGAACGTGCCGTCGACCGAAAGGTCCGGAAAATTCAGAACCGAATAGGTGACGTACACGCCTACCGCCATTATCGCGTAAATAAAACCTTCCTGTAGTACGTTGTTAAACAGCCCGAGGAAAATGTCCATGGAACCAATTACCAGCTTTCTGTTATTTCGAAGCCGTTACCGCTTCTGCGTTGGAGTAAGAAGAGGGAAGAGTAAGACTGAATTTTTCAAGAATGGATTTATTATATACCGGTTTTCCTTCGGAAACAACATAAACCGGTGTGTCGGAAGCTTTTGCTTCGCCTTTCAGAATCTTCGCGGCCATTTTGCCGGTTTCCTTGCCGAGAGCTACGTAATCGATGCTCTGTGCGGCGAGGCAGCCGTTTTTCACCTGTTCCACTTCGGAACCGAATACCGGAATTTTTGCCTTGTCGGTTGCCTGAAGCAGGGTCGAAAGGTTGTTTACAACGTTGTTGTCTGTAAAGTTATTTACGCAGTCCACGCCTTTTGCAACGAGGGATGCAGCGCCGGATGCAACTTCGGATGAGTTTGTAATACCTACGTCGGCAACTTCAAAGTTGTATTTCGGGGCAAGCTCTTTAAAGGTTTTCAGAGTGGAGACGGAGTTTACTTCGCTTGTTGTATACAGAACGCCGATTTTCTTTGCTTTCGGCAGATAAGCACGAATCATTTTCAGCTGCGCTTCCAGCGGAAGAACGTCGGAAGAACCGGTGCAGTTGCTGCCTGGCTTTTGCAGGGATGTTACCAGCTGGGCCGCTACCGGGTCAGAAACAGCGGTGAACACGACGGGGATATTTGTGCTTTTCGCGGCGCTGAAAGCAGACATCGCAGAGGGCGTTGCAATCGTCATAATCATATCGTATTTCTTCGATACCATGTTCTTGGCCATGAGGTCGGAATTGGAGTTGTCGGCCTGTGCGTTTTGAAAATCGACGGTCAGGTTTTTGCCTTCTTCGTAACCGGCTTCTTTTAACCCTTCCTTGAATCCCGTGTAGCAGTTGTTCAGGGACGGGTGAGTTGCGTACTGAATGACGCCTACGGTAACTTTCTTATCCGAACTGTTGCTGGAGCCTGACGCGGCAGCGGATGAAGAACCGGAAGAGGAGCATCCGGCTGCGGTGCTGATCATAGCTGCAGCCATGCCGACTGCGATAAGCTTTTTCATAACAGATTTCATAATAGGTTTCCTCCCATAAATTTTAAATGTGTTATTTCTCATTTCTGGCTTTCGCCACCAGCCATCCGTCATCGGCATCACCCTCTCTATTTTACCCGGAAATACAAAAAGCTCCTGTCCCTGAATATACAGGGACAGGAGCTGAATCAGCTTTCCTGCGGTACCACCCACGTTGGCGAAAATCGCCCGCTCATTCCATGCACAAATCATGCACGCTTCCTTGGTAACGGGTGAAGTTCCCGTCGAAGACTACAAGGCGCTGCCGCCCTTCGTCCCGCCCTCATAAGCCCATTCGTCCGGGGCACTCCGCCGCAATCTCACCGCCTGCGGCTCTCTTGGTCTGTGCCATTCCGAAGTACTACTCTTACTCGTCGGTTTTTTTATGATTTGACAATATTATATGCTTAGCCCTTTGTTTTGTCAATACTCTTTTTCTTTTGAATTTTCGGTGCGGTAAGCTCAAAACTTTCTTCAATCCAGCCGAAAATTTCACCGTCAGGTATGCTCCCGTCGATTGCAATGCCGTTCCAGTGTTCCTTGTTCATATGGTAACCGGCGGTTACGGCTGGGTACACGCCGCGCAGAAAGTCCGCTTCCGCCGGGGCGCATTTTACGTTCACGTTCAGGCAGCCGCCGCGCTCATAAATCAGCGCAAAACTCTTATGGTTTGACTTGTGGCGCATTACAGTCCACGCGGCGGGGTCATTCCGGTCTTCGTCAAACGGATAATCTTCATATGCGTCGGCGTAGGTGAGGCAGTGTTCGATCAGGTCTTTTCGTGTCAGCATGGTATCAGCGGTTCCTCAGCATCGCAAAGATTTCTTTCGGCTTCGGGGTTTTGCCGTAAAGCAGTACGCCCATGCGGTAAATCGCGGTAGCCAGCATTCCGATTCCGAATGTCGACAGAATCAGAATTGCAACGGAGACAATGACCTCCCACGCGGCGACGTTGCCCATCGCAATCCGCACGAACATTGCCATCGGCGAGGTCAGCGGAACATAGGAGCACACGATCATTGCGGCATTGTCTACATTTCCGCTTGCCATGCTGAACATGACGATAAAGAACGCGATGATGAACAAAAACGTTACCGGCATCACGGCCTGGTTCAGTTCTTCCATGCGGCTTACAAGGGAGCCCAGCGCACCGTAGAGGAACGCATAAATAAAGTATCCCAGCAGGAAGAACATCAGGGCATACAGCAGAATGGAAAGCGGCATGCCAAAAATGGACTGGATGGTCTGGCTATCCTTAAAATAATCTCTGTTCAGGTTGTAAAACACGTAGCCGCTGCCGAAAATCATTGCAAACTGCAGCAACCCGGCGGTTCCGGCGCCGAACACTTTACCGAACATCAGGTTCTTCGGTTTGGTAGAGGTAATTAGCAGTTCCATTGCGCGGGTGCTCTTTTCGGTTGCAACGCTGGTTGCCACCAGTTGGCCGTAAATCAGGATTGCCATATACAGCGCGAAAATCATTACATAGGTGTAAAAGAAGTTTTTTGCCTGGTCTTTGCCTTCAGCAGTCTGAACCACATTCGGCTTGACCTCCGCCGTCAGAAGCTTTTGCGCGTCTGTGGGGGAAACTCCGTATTTCTGCATCGACTGCATGCGGTAAACGGAGAGAAGAACATTGTTTATTTCTTCCTTAGTCGTATCATAAAGCCCGATGTTTTTCACCACGTAGGTATAGTTCAGAATCGACTCCGCATACACCGCGCAGGAGTATTTCCCTCCCTCAACGTCGGCTTTGAGCGTATTCAAATCGGCGCTGACAGCTTTAAAGTTCATATCCTTAACACCGGCAGAAAGACTTGCGGCAATTTTCCCAGTCCCGGTTTTATCGACTACGGCGACCGTCTCAATTTCTTTCGAAACCTGTTTGTCGTTCGAGCTGAAGGACTCCTGTATCCTCGGAATATCCAGCGCAACGCCGATAATCAGCACCAGCAATACGGTCAGAATGATAAAGGATTTGCTTTTCGCATAGTTCTTGAATTCAAAACGGAATATTGTGCCAAGTTGTTTCATACCGCTTCCTCCGTATATTCCACAAAGATATCGTTCAGCGACGGCTCGTAAACCCGGATACTGTCAAAACTGAAGTCCTTTTCAGCCAGTGCGGCGACAAGCCTGTTCCTGCAGTCCTCGGATTTCATTTTTATCAGGACTTCTCCGCTTTTTACGTCCGCCGACTCTACAAGCTCCGCCAGATTTCCGCGGCAGAAAGCCGCAATCTGTTCCGCCTGGTCGGTTGTGGCGACGACTTTGCTCCGGTCGTAGGAATGCTTGATTTCTTTGATATTGCCGGAAAGCACGATTTTTCCCTGATTCAGGATCGCAATGCTGTCGCAGAATTCCTCCACGTAGTTCATCTGATGGCTTGAAAACAAAACCAGTTTTCCCGCGTCGATCAGTTCACGGATGACGTCTTTCAGAACCATTGCGTTTACCGGGTCAAGACCGGAAAAAGGTTCGTCCAGAATTACAAAATCAGGGTCGGTAATCAGGGCGGCGGCCAGCTGAATTTTCTGCTGATTGCCTTTGCTCAGGGTGTCAAGCTTTTTATTCAGGTATTCGCTCATGCCAAGGCGCTCCAGCCATTTTTTTGCAGAGTCTCGCGCGGATTTCGCACTCATCCCGCGGAGTTCCCCAAGGTAGACGAGCTGTTCTGAAATGACTTTTTTCGGGTAAAGCCCATGCTCTTCCGGCAGGTAGCCGATGTTGAGGCTGCTTTGCCGGATCGGCTTGCCGTCAACCAGAACCGTTCCTCCGTCGGGAGGAAAAACGCCCATGATGATTCGTATGGTCGTTGTTTTGCCGGCTCCGTTGCGCCCAAGCAGGCCGAAAGCCTTCCCGCTTTCCGTCTGCAGGTTCAGTCCTTTCAAAACCTGTTTCATGCCGAAGTTTTTAGTGATTCCCTGGATCTCAAAATTCATGCTGCCCCTCCTGTAAAACTTTGTACTAATTAGTTAATACAAATATAACATAATTTTCCTGTGTGTCAAGGCCTAGGCCTTGTTTGATGAATAAAAAACGATGGGTTTTAGCCAAAATTGAAAAGTTCCTTGATCTTTCAAATGAGGCCTAGTATTTATGCACATAATAAGCATGGCAGATAAAATAGATTGCCGCCGCGGTGATCATAACGCAGAGCAGCGTGTAGAATACCACGCTGCTGAATGCTGCCGACAGAACCCATGCGGGAATCAGCAGATACATTAGAATTCTGCACGCGGAAGAATAGGCGCTGATCTCAATCGCAATATCGCGCTCATCCTTTTTCTTTTGGTATTGGGCCGCCAGAACTTTTGAATTTTTTACGGCTCGTACTGAAGTAACTGTGTTGTAAATCAGTGAACCGACGCCGCCCATTACGCCACCCGTAACAAGTGGGGATAGTCCCTGTTGGCCAGCGGAAAAAGGAATTGGCAGGCTAAAAGGGTTTACGAATATGACCCAGATCAGTAAAGTGAGTATAATCATAAGCAAATAGCCAATGCTGTTTCGTATCAGCCGGTTTCTGTATTTTTCCATGTCTAATCCTCCAAACTGCCAAAGTCAAATACTTCTTCAATCGTCTGCCCAAAGAACTGCGCAATTTTCCAGGCCAGTACCAGAGAAGCAGTGTATTTTCCGTTTTCAATCGAGATGATCGTCTGGCGGCTTACTCCAACTGCTTTCGCCAGCTCTTCCTGCGTGATTTTTCTTTTTTTCCGCAGTTCCGGTATTTTGGTTTCCATGCAGTCACCTCAAAATGTAAAGTCAACATTACATTAAAAGAATAGCTGACTTTACATAGATTGTCAAGCTTATTTTACATTTTATTTTGGATACAGCGGTTTTCAAAAAAATTGGGTCTGCCCAAACAACTCCGATGTATTTTGAAAATGCCGTCAATCTGTGCTATAATACTGCAAAGTGTTAGTGCCCAGAAAAACCGGGCAAAAACCGGGGGAGAAAAGCAAAAATTCAACACAAAAATACAGCGGAACGATTTAAAATAATGGAGCAGTTTGGATTAAGAGGAGAGAAAACAGGCATGAGAGCATCTATCGGTAAAAAAACGCTTTGGCTTGCGCAGTTCGCCATGCTTCTGGCAATTGAGGCTATCGTATGTTTCACGCCGCTTGGTTCCTTGCCGGCAATCGGCCCTGTTGTTGCAACCTTGGGCATGATTCCTGTTATCATTACGGCGGTTGTTATGGGCACCTGGGCGGGCACGGCTATGGGTGCCTTCACGGGTTTGTTCAGTTTTCTGGTCTGGACTTTCAGCCCGCCGAGTCCGTTAATAGCTTTTGTTTTTACGCCTGCCTATTCGCTGGGCGCCACAAAGGGCAGCTTCTGGAGCCTTGTCATCTGCTTCGTCCCGCGCATTCTCGTTGGCACGGTTACGGGTCTGTGCCTCAATCTTTTCCTGAAACTGAAATGGAAGAAGCCGGTTGCCTTTGTTTTAAGCGGAGTGCTTGGCAGCCTTGCCAATACGCTTCTTGTTCTTGGCGGCATCTATCTGTTTTTTGGCAGCAGTTACGCGTCTGCAATCGGGCAGAATTACGGTGCGCTTCCTGCGCTGATCGGCCTGCTGATCCTTACAAACGGAGTTCCGGAGGCACTTCTCGGCGGAGCGGCGGCCTACGGTGTAGGCTATCCAATCCGGAAGCACATGATGCATAATTTTGAATAATTGAACTTGTTCGGCACAAAATAAAATGGTTTACAATTTACTATTTTAGATGATAAGAGGTGCCGAATTATGACAGATCTTTATTGCAGCGTGGTAAACTGCGCGAATAACAAGGATGAGTTATGCTGCAGACCGGATATTATGGTCGGCGGCCCGGATGCATACAATGCAAAACAAACGTACTGTGCCAATTTTTCAGATGTGACGGAAGACGCGCCGCGCGGTGCGGTTGACCACGATTCGCCAAACACTGTTCTCGATATTCACTGTGAAGTGACCAATTGCTCCTATAATCGGGACAGAGCATGCAGCGCAGAGCATATCGATATTCGTACCACACAGGTAAACGGCGGCCAGGTTAAAACGGAATGTGCTACGTTCCGTAATGAAGAGGAATAGATCTATTTTTCCCTGCCGGATTTTCCCGGCAGGGAATTTCTTTGATGATGCCATTTTGCCGCAAACAGGTTTCGCAGAACAGGCAAAGCTTGTGCTGTAACAGCTTTTGAATGTTTGGCTGCAAAAACAGGTTTGAAAAATAGTTGTTTTAACAAATTACTGAAAGAAATAATAAAAATCAAACAATAATTCTAAATCGTAATTATAAAAGCACTTTTCCCGAATAAAATATTCCCTAGTGAAACGAAAGCATAGTGGGGGAATATTGTGGAACGAGAAGAAAGAAAAGCGGAGTATCTGGAACATTTTGCAGATGCTTTTGCTGAATATGGAATCGACAAAACATCCATTAAGAAACTTGCAGGTGCGGCCGGTATCAACGAGGCTTCCATTTATCAGTATTTTAAAAATAAGGACGATATTATTGTCGAACTGGTAAAACGGTATTTCGATACGGTACGCGAAGAAATTTTTCCAATCCTGATTGATGAAAAAATCTCACCCCAGCTTAGAATGCAGCGCCTGATCAACTATCGTTCCAAAACGGATTCGCGTGCTAAGTTTGTCATTCAGGTTTTAACCAACCCGCAGTACAGCGAATTATGCAAGCCGGAACTAAAAGAATTTCTGGACGGCATCCGGGAAATCGGAGTAAAACTTTCGGGCCAGCTGAAGCTTTCAGAGGATCAGGCCCAGTCGTTTGTAATTCTGGTTTACAGTTCTTTGGTGGCTGATAAGATTTTTAACTGCAAGAGCATTTTGTCGGATGAACTCGAGCTCCTGCAAAGCGTTGGATATCATGCAAGGAAAGATTTGGATGAGGCTAGCGCACTGCCTTACTGATTTACCCATATAGTACATAAAAAGGGCGGCCCGGATTACCGGGCCGCCCTTTGTCGCTTATTTTTCTGTGATGGTCAAATCACTGCCGTCGGAGTCAATGTGTAAAACTGTTTTTGGCTTTAATGTTCCGGAGATTATTTTTTTGGCTATGAGCGTTTCCAGATTGCTCTGGATGAATCGCTTCAGCGGCCTTGCACCGTAAACAGGATCATAACCGCTTGAAACAATGTACTCCTTCGCCGCATCGGTGAGCTCTACCTGCAGCTGCTTTTCCTGCAGACGTTTCTGCAGATCGGCAATCTGCAGATCAATGATTTTGAAAATTTCGTCGCGCGCAAGCGGACGGTAAAACACAATTTCGTCCAGACGGTTAAGAAATTCAGGGCGGAACTGCTGCTTCAGCAGGGTATTTACCTGCTTCCTGGCGTCCTCGCTGATGCTTCCGTCGGATTTGATGCCATCCAGAATGTAGCTGGAGCCGAGGTTCGAAGTCAGGATAATGATTGTGTTTTTAAAATCGACTGTGCGTCCCTGCGAGTCGGTAATTCGGCCGTCATCCAGTACCTGAAGCAGAATATTGAAAACATCCGGGTGTGCTTTCTCCACTTCGTCGAACAACACGACGGAATATGGATGCCTGCGCACTGCTTCGGTCAGCTGACCGCCTTCCTCGTAGCCCACATAGCCCGGAGGCGCTCCAATCAGGCGCGACACTGAGAATTTCTCCATGTATTCGGTCATGTCGATGCGTACCATGTTCTTCTCGTCATCAAACAGCGACTGCGCAAGTGCTTTTGCCAATTCCGTTTTGCCTACACCGGTTGGGCCGAGGAAGAGGAACGAGCCGATGGGGCGGTTTGGGTCCTGAATTCCGGCCCGGGAGCGCAGAATGGCTTCCGAAACCTTTTTCACGGCTTCGTCCTGTCCCACGACGCGCTCGTGCAGAATATCTTCCAGCCGCAGGAGTTTTTCCCGTTCGCTTTCCATCAGGCGCGAGACGGGGATTCCTGTCCACTTGCCGACGATTTTTGCGATTTCCTCGTCCGTTACGCGGTCGTGCAGCAGAGAATCGGAATTCTGCGTTTTCTCCGCAATTTCTTCTTCGGCTTTTAACTGTTTGGTCAGCTCGGGCAGCTTTCCGTATTTCAGTTCGGCAGCTTTGTTCAGGTCATAGACCCGCTCCGCCTTTTCAATTTCAGCGTTTACCTGTTCCAGTTCCTCGCGAAGCTTGCGAACCTTGCCGATTGCATTCTTTTCATTTTCCCATTTTGCTTTTCTTTCTTTAAACTGGGCGCGTTCGTCGGCAAGTTCTTTCTGAATCTGCTTTAAATGTTCCTGCGTCAGCGGATCGGTATCCTTTTTAATTGCCGCTTCCTCAATTTCATGCTGCATGATTTTTCGCGAAATCTCGTCAAGCTCCGTCGGCATGGAGTCAATCTCCGTGCGAACCATAGCGCATGCTTCGTCCACAAGGTCAATCGCCTTGTCCGGCAGAAAACGGTCGGAGATATAGCGGTTACTCAGCACGGCCGCGGCAATCAGCGCCTGATCCTGAATCTTGACTCCGTGGAATACCTCATAACGCTCTTTCAGGCCGCGCAGGATGGCAATTGTGTCCTCAACGGACGGTTCTTCCACCATAACCGGCTGGAAACGGCGCTCCAGAGCCGCGTCTTTTTCAATGTACTGGCGGTACTCGTTCAGCGTTGTGGCGCCGATGCAGTGCAGTTCACCGCGCGCGAGCATCGGTTTCAAAAGATTGCCGGCGTCCATGCTGCCCTCGGTTTTGCCCGCGCCTACAATGGTATGCAGCTCGTCGATAAACAGAATGATGCGGCCTTCGCTCTTTTTTACTTCGTTCAGTACGGCCTTGAAACGCTCTTCAAATTCGCCGCGATATTTCGCGCCGGCGACAAGCGCGCCCATATCCAGAGAGAAGACCTTGCGGTCCTTCAGGCTGTTCGGTACATCTCCGCGCACAATCCGCTGGGCAAGGCCCTCTGCTATCGCCGTTTTGCCCACGCCTGGCTCGCCGATGAGAACCGGGTTGTTTTTCGTTTTGCGCGAAAGAATCAGAATTACGTTGCGGATTTCGTCGTCACGCCCGATGACCGGGTCGAGCTTGTGATTTTTCGCCAGCGTGACAAGATCCTGTCCGTATTTGGAAAGCGCGTCGTAGGTTTCCTCCGGGCTGTCGCTGGTTACGCGTGTGTTTCCGCGAACCGTGGAAAGGGCAGAGAGAAAACTGTTCCGGTTTATGCCAAACCGTTCAAACACGCCGCGCATCGCGGAGTCCGGCCTGTCGATCATGGCGAGCATAATATGTTCTACGGAAACATATTCGTCCTTCATGCGTTTGGCTTGATTTTCCGCTTCTGCCAGAACCGTGTCCACGTCGGCGGATACATAGATTTTCCCGGGTTCACGGCCCGGCCCCGTCACGGCAGGCAGCTTTTTCACAAGCTGTTCCACGTCGCGGAGAACTGCGTCCGTGTCCAACCCCATTTTTTTCAGCAGCTGCGGAATCAGACCGTTTTCCTGCTTCAGCAATGCGTCGGCCAGATGCTCCTGTTCAATCTGCATGCAGTTGTTTTCAAGCGCTGTGCTCTGCGCCTGCTGGATGGCTTCCAGCGATTTGTGTGTAAAGTTTTGAGCGTCCATAAATGGTACCTCCTTTTGGGGATTTCAATCAAATGATAATTGTCCTTTTTAAATAATCCAGATACTGTTCTTCGATATCCTGTTCTGTGTTTTCCCGGTCGTCCGAACCAGAAAAGTATTCTTTCATAACGGAATCAAATTCACGGATATAGCAAAGAATTGCCTGGGCGACTCTTTCGTTGGTTCGGTCTTCTTCATTCTGCGGTAAATTCAGCCTGCGGGAATACCTGCCGGGTTCCGTTTCGCAGGGCGCTTTTCCTCCCGGGAAGCAGCGGCCGATCCACTGGTTTTCGAGGTTTTCCCAAAAACGGAAAAAATCTTCCGAAAGCTCAAGAAGTTCCATGTTCTGAGTTCGGAACATGACTCTCAGCTCACCGAAATAAGGCTCGCATTTCCGGTAAAGCTCCAGCACATAACGCACGGTCGGCCGGTAACGGTAATGCAGCGCGCTTCGAATGGAGATCATGCTGTCGCTCGGCTGGTCGCGGAACTGAAAATTATCCAGCCCGGCGAACATCTTTTCCATACAGCCAAAAATATCGCGAATTCTGTTTTCCGGAATCGGGCAGGAGAGATATTCCGCCAGAATCTGGTTGATTAAATTGCTTCGGCTGGTGCTGCGTTCATAGGCCAGCTTATCCACTGCGTCGACAACTTCATCAAGCAGTACAAGGCTGTAGACGTTTCTGTCCAAAGGATTCACCTCTGTTTCTCAATCTGAAACAAGTATAGCACGATTGTATAACTTGTCAATATAGTTATATAAAATTAATTACAAGTTATTCGTATTTAAAGACTAAATTAAAAAGGCGCCTGCATTGCAGACGCCAATACTTAATAGCCTAAGTTAAGGTTAACCACATTTTTGAGCGGTTCTCCATTCAAATATCTTCTCACATTTTCCACCGAAATGCGGAAAACCCGTTCAAAGTTTTCTGTAACATCCCAGCCGCCGGCAACATGCGGTGTGATCACGACATTTGGAATCTCCCAAAGCGGGCTGTCTTTCGGCAGCGGCTCCGGTTCCGTCACGTCAAGCGCCGCGCCTCCAATTTCTCCGGCCTGCAGCGCTTCGCACAAATCGTTTGTGTCAACCGCGGTTCCGCGTCCTACGTTAATCAGTATGGCGTCTTTTTTCATCCGCTCGAATTTCTGTCTGCCAAAAAGGTGCTTCGTTTCAGCGGTCGAGGGCAGACTCAGCGCAACCACATTGGCACGTGGCAGAAGGGAATCCAGTTCGTCGATGGTATGCAGTTCGTCCAGATAATCCGGCTTTTGTCCAAGCGTTCTTTTTACACCGATTACGTGCCCGCCAAGCGCGTGGTACCGTCTCGCAAATTCACGGCCAATGTCCCCAAAACCGACGGATAGAGCGACGGAGCCCGGAATATGTCTTACTTTGTGGCTGTTTTCCCACAAATGGTTCTTTTGATTGTCCCGGTACTGTGGCAGGTCAAGCATCAGGTTCATTGCCATGCAGACCATATATTCCCCGATAGACGGCCCGTATGCGCCCGCGGCATTCGTGAGGATCACGCCCTGAGGAAGAAACCTTATATAGGCGTCGGCTCCCGCACTGCCCAACTGAATCCATTCCAGATTTTCCGCATTGTACAGAAGCTCCGGTTTCGGGTTGCCCAGAATTACATTCGCTTGGCGGATCAGCTCAGGAGAAATCCGCTGGTCATCCGTCTCAATCAATCGGCACCCCGCGGCTGCGGCTTCCAGTTCATCCCTTTGCTTTTCGTTAAGCGGATAATCCACAAAAATAGTTTTCTGTTCCTTCATCATTCTGTTCCCCTTTGTGCAGCGTTGAGTTACCGGCTTCTTATGTCCGAGATATTCAGCCTTATTATACTATATCCGGGAAAGGAAAACGCGCGCAGGGGATTGATCTTCCTTGCTTTTGTTTTGCAGGAGAAAGCAGAAGGCTCAGCGGTTCAGCAGCCAAACCATAAAGTTTAAATATCCGGCAAACGTTACCCACAAAAGATAAGGAATCTGCAGCAGAGCGGCAGTTTTGCTGATTCTGTAAAACAGGACAATCATAGCAAAAATAAGCACCCAAAGAAGCAGAAGCCAGAAGAATGAAAACAGGTAGGCTTGAAAATTAAAAAAGAAGATACTCCAGAAAAAGTTTACAATCAGCTGCGCGAAAAATATCAGCAATGCCTTGCCTCTGCCCGGGTCACCGGAAAGGAAAACCATAGATGCCCCAATCGCCATTAAAATAAAAAGCACAGTCCAGACAAAGGGAAAAACATAAGACGGCGGGGTAAGCGGAGATTTCTTAACACTTTCGTAGGATACCATTGCATTGCGCGTCAACAGGGTGGATAAACCGCCTAATCCAAGGGTAATTACCAGAAAGATCGCATAGGTAACCCATTTCTTTGCTGACAAAATCATGCAGCCTCACCTCATTGTTCAAAGTTTTTATAGCCAATTACCGTCAAATGGTCACTTTATAAAAGCAACGGTACTTTGGACCGCAGCTGACATTTGTAATCGCTGTTGCCTGCCGGTAATTTAATCGTCGGCGCGCGTCAGATTCTCCGCATAATCACGAAGAGTATCAAAAGAATTTACATTTTCCGCTCTCTGGCTGATTGAGTCTTTCACATAGCCTGGCAGGCAGGAGTAATATCTTCCCGCTTCTTTATCTTCCTGAATCAGGCTGTATAAATCCTGATACTGCTTTTGCATAAATATCACCTCCAACATGAAGTTTATGCAAAAAAAATAAAAATATATAAAAGATTGATAATTTAATTTTTCTCAACAGTTTTTCCAATTGTGATATAAAAATATGAAAATTAACTAATATATAAAAATATATTGTTAAACTTTAAGCAAATTTGGCACTTTGTAAATTTTTTACATACTTTATAGAAAAATGCGGAGAAAAATCACTGCTATAATATTCTTGCATTGCTATTTAACCTAATAAAGTAAAGCGTAGTGATATTATGTTGTTCAACGTCAATGAACTGCTTATTTCCCTCTCTCAAACATTGGATTTTGCCGAAAAAGAAGTTCTCAGTAACAATACGAATCACGGAATGCGCGTTGCCTATATTTCAGCTCGGATTGCCAAAGAGATCGGTATTGAAGACAGACAGCTGTTTGATCTTATCTCCTATTCGCTGCTTCATGATAACGGCGTTATGGGTTCTCTGCAAAGGGAGAACAGCCTGCACCAGCAATCGGAGGCAGCCATGGAAGCCAGTCCCTACCACTGTATTGAGGGGGAAAAAAATCTTGAGACTTTCCCTTTCCTTGTCAGGCAGGATAACGTTATACTATATCACCACGAAAACTATGACGGGACCGGCTTTTTTGGAATATCGGGCAATCACATCCCTCTGTATTCAAGAATCATCCACCTGGCAGATTACATTGCCATTCGTTACTCGCTTCAATGGAATACAGACGCGATTACGGATTCCATTATTAAGGAAGCCCGCTTTTTTGACCCCGATTTATGCGAGGCTGCCATTGAGCTTGGCCACAACGTCGAGTTTTGGCTGGGCATGAACGACATGTTCCTTCAGAATACGCTTATTTCCATGCTTCCGCTTGTAAAGCGCGAGCTCAATTATAAGCAGATCCGTGGAATATCTCAGATTTTCAGCCGCATTATCGACGCCAAATCTCCGTTTACCGGGTCACATTCACGCGGGATCAGCGAACGAACCGGCTTTATCTGCCAGTATTACGAATTCGATGAAACTACATACTGGCAAATGCGGATTGCCGCCGACCTCCATGACCTTGGAAAACTGGTAGTGCCGAATTCAATTCTTGACAAGCCTGCGAAGCTTGACCGCAGCGAATTCCAGGTGATTCAGTCCCATCCGTTCTATACGCGTAAAATACTCGAAATGATTAACGGGTTCCAGCAAATCACAGAGTGGGCGTCCAACCATCACGAAAAGCTGAACGGCTCCGGTTATCCGTTCGGATTAAGCGAAGGCCGGCTTGATTTTAATTCAAGAATTCTTGCATGCGTCGATATTTATCAGGCGCTTACCGAAGACAGACCTTACCGAAAGGGAATGTCACACGGTGATGCCATAAAAATTATGACGGATATGGTTAAGAACCACCTGATTGAACCATCCGTAACGGAAGATATGGATTCCATTTTCCGTGACGCCTGAACCGCAATAAAATAAGGCCGCTCCTGATGAACTGAACCTCGGTCAGCTTATCGGGAACGGCCCTTTTTTATTATAAATTTATAATTTAAAATCGTCCGGATTGTAGTCTTTCAAGGCGGGGGAATGTTCCGGTGTTCGTTTCAGCGGGTCATAGCGAAAGCTTCCGCAGGGCGGCCCTTTCAGGTTTACCCGGCAGATCCCGTCCGAAAAATGAGCACAGTAAGCGCAGTTTGGCTCAATTTCATTTCCAAACAGTTTAACTTTCTTTTTTCCAAACATATTTTTTCTGCTCCCGTAAAGAGATATTAAGAAGCAAACATAAATTTTTTTATTATTATAACATTATTCCTCTTCAATTTCCAGTCTTTCGTGGGGCATGCAGAACAAAAGTGCGGCGCACAAAACAGCAAGGGCAGCGGCGGACGGTACGGAGTTTGAGAAGATTCCGTAAACCGGCCCGCTGAAGCTGCTGAAAGTTTCTGCGCTCTGCGGGAAAAGTACGGTAAGTCCGAAGCAGACTGCAGCCGAAATAGCTCCCTGAAGAAGGCGGCAGAGAACAAACCGCATTTTTCGTATCTGCAGTCCGCCAAGGCACGAAAGCACCTGAAAATGTACGCAGACCCCGCTCCAGCCGATTGCAAACGCAATCACCCACAGCGGCGCGCCGAACCTCGAAAGGTCGGCACATCCGCCGGTAACTTCAAGCAGTGCGGACAAAACGACCGAGAGCTTCGGCGCTTTCACGGCCATCCGCAGCAGATTTATCATGGCTGCGAACAGAATCACCAGGCAGCACATCATCAGCGTTGAGTAAGCGGCATCCGACGCGGACTCAATCAGTGCTTGTGCCGTTCCGACCGGAGGCTTTTTCTTTTGCCTGCTCTGCGCTTCCTTTTTTGTGCCCGAAAATACGCCGCTTAGGATTCCCATAATGAGAAAAGAAGTTATCTGCGACGCAAATAAAATCGCTCCTGCCTGAGCGTTTTGCAGAAATCCGACCCCTACGGCGGTAATCACAAAAGAGGGGCCTGCGTTCACGCAAAAACACATCATCCGTTCCGCCTGTGAGCGCGTAATAATTCCCGCCTCGTAAAGCGCGGCGGTCGAGCGGGCACCGGATGGGAACCCGCCGATTGCGCTCATCAGAACGGATGCCGCCGCCCCGCCGGGAAGGCGGAACAGCGCCTGTGTCGGCCTCTCCAGTACGGTTCCGATTTTTTCGGCAAGACCGCTTTTTACCACAAACACGGAGAGAACCATAAACGGATACAGAGACGGTACCAGAATATTCAAAGAATAATCCACGCCGTTTTTTGCTCCCTGTGCGGCTTGCGCAGGAAAAATCAGTAAGGCGCAAGCCGCCGCCAGAACCACAGCCAGCAATGCGCCGGATTTCATGTGCATGGAAACCTCCATTCCGCTGCCAAAGCAGCAGATTATTTGCTATGCCCTCTGTTTTCTCATTCTGATATGTATATGCGTTGCCGCGGATATTTAAGAATTCTGCCGCATAGCATTTATATAGCTATTACAAAAATAGAAAACAAGGCGTTGCTTGAAACTGCTTTTGAAATACCTGAGGGGTGGGGTTCACATGCGCAAACCGGGGAATTTGCTCAGTTTGTCGGATTTTCATATGCAGGCTCATATGGAAATCAACGGGAACAGAGAGGCGGTCGTCGAGGGCTGCAGCGGCGTTCTGGAGTATGACGATACCGTCGTGCGCGTCCGCACTCCGAAGCAGATTGTGCGGTTTACCGGCAGGGGGCTGTCGATACGCGGCCTTACCGAAGATGCCCTTGTGGTTACCGGATATATTACCGGAATTGAGTTTTTGGGCTGAGGTGCGCCATGATTTCATTAAATATTACGCGCTGGCTGATCGGTTATGTCCGTTTTTCGGTTCAGGGCGGCAGCCCGGAGCGTTTTTACAGTAACTGCGCAAGGTCGGGAGCTTATTTATGGGATATTGCCGCAAGCAAAAACGGCGGAGCCTGCGTTGCCGCGCGCAGATACCGTTTTCTCAGAAAGAATGCCCGCCGCGCCGGCTGCCGCATCAGGGTGCGGGAGCGCCACGGCCTTCCGTTCGTGGTTCACCGCACGCGGAACCATATGGGACTTTGGGTAGGCGGCGCTGCGTTTGGCGTCATTGTTTTTCTTTTATCCATGCAGGTTTGGTGCATCCAAATTACCGGGAATTCTACCATACCGGCTTATCAGGTTGAAAACGCACTTGCTTCGGCAGGCCTTTCCCCGGGCACCTGGAGAAGCGGCGTCGAACCGAAAGTAACAGCGCAGAAAGTGATGCTCCAGTTTCCGAAAATCCGGTGGATGAGCATCAATCTTCAAGGGAGCGAAGCCGAAGTCGTCATCCAGGAGAAAACGGATAAGCCGGATATCGCAGATCAGAAAACCATCTGTAATGTGAAGGCTTCTGCAACCGGACAGATTATTTCCATGAAGGTTTACGCCGGAACGCCGATGGTGAATAAGGGCGACGCCGTTGTAGAAGGGCAGCTCTTAGTCAGCTCCGTGGTCGTCGATCAGCTGGGGGGGAGTACGCTTACCCATGCCTCGGCGGAAATTATCGCCGAGACGAACCGCAGTTTTACCGCAGCAGTCGCCTTAAAACGGCAAAGGGCGGTGCCTGCCGGAAAAACGGTTTACCGGCGGAATCTAGATCTGTTCGGCGCCCGGCTTCCGCTCACGATTCAGGGGAAGCCGTCCGGAAATTACCAGATTTCAAGAGAAAAGTACAATGTCTCACTCTTTGGGACCCTGCTTCCGCTTGGAGTTTACGAGGAACGCTGGGACGAAATCCGCACGGTCGATTATGTGCTTACAAAAGAGCAGGCCCGCGCCCTTGCAAAGCAGGAAATTGCAAAGCAGGCGAAAGAAATCCTGAAGGATGGGAAATTCACAGAGTCGAGTGCAGCCGAAAAGTGGGAGAAAAACACTCTGACTTATACCGCGCGTCTGACCTGCGAGGAGAATATTGCGAAACAGTCGGAAATATTCCTAAAATAGGCCTCAAATTTTGTGTATTTTATGGTGACTAAATTTTTTAATTGTGCTATAATAAATCTAAAATTACCGTGCCTTTATGCCCGGTGCTTCAGGTGATGCAATGTTCGAAGAAAAGATCAATATAGACCGTATGGAGCAGGCCGCCGCGCTGTTCGGAAACCTGGACGAAAACGTCAGGCTTATTGAACAGGCGTATCAGGTAGAAATTGTCTGCCGCGGCAGCGAGCTGAAAATTTCCGGCGAGCCGGAAGATGTGGAAAAGGCGTCGCGGGCGGTGAAGAGCCTCCTTTCCCTCATCAACCGCGGGGAATCCATCAGCGAGCAGAATGTGCGCTACTGCATTTCTTTAGTGAATGAAGGCAGCGAGAAAAAAATCGAAGCGCTTGCGGGCGACTGCATCTGCCTTACCTCGAAAGGCAAACCTGTTAAAGCAAAAACACTCGGGCAAAAAAAATACTGCACGGCAATTCAATCCCACACCATCACCATCGGCGTAGGACCTGCCGGAACAGGCAAAACGTACCTTGCCGTTGCGCTTGCGGTCAAAGCGTTCCGCGCGCAGGAAGTAAACCGAATCATATTGACTAGGCCTGCGGTAGAAGCGGGCGAGAAGCTCGGTTTTCTGCCGGGCGACCTTCAGCAGAAGGTAGACCCTTATTTAAGGCCATTGTACGACGCGCTGTTTGATATGCTTGGCTCTGAGACCTACCAGAAATATGTGGAACGCGGAAATATAGAAGTGGCGCCGCTTGCCTATATGCGCGGGCGGACTTTGGACGACAGCTTTATCATTCTGGACGAGGCGCAGAACACGACCCCGGAACAGATGAAGATGTTTTTAACGCGTCTCGGTTTTGGTTCAAAAATGGTCATTACCGGAGATGTAACGCAGATTGACCTGCCGGACGGCAAGCGTTCGGGTCTGAAGGATGTTCTTCATATTCTGAAGGGCATCGACGATATTGCTCAGATAAGGTTCACAGAAAGAGACGTTGTGCGCCACAGGCTGGTGCAGGATATTATTAAGGCATACGAGAAAAATGAAGAAGCGGGGCGGTGAATGTCATGGAAAAAGTAAGAGTGATTATTGACAATAAACAAAAAGCGGTAAAAATCCCAACCGGGCTGAGAATGCTGGTGCGCCGTTGCTGTAATGCGGTGCTCCGGATGGAAAAGTTCGAGGACCCGGCAGAGATCAGTGTAATTTTTGTAGACAACGAGCAGATTCACAAATTGAACCTGCAGTACAGGGATAAAGACATGCCAACGGACGTTCTTTCTTTCCCAATGGGAGAAAACGGCATTTACGATATTAACCATTCCACAGGAGCCAAAGTTCTTGGGGACATCGTAATCTCCATGGAAAAGGCGGTTGAACAGGCAGATCGTTACGGCCACAGTCTGGAACGCGAAGTTGGGTACTTAACGGCGCATTCCATGCTGCACCTTTTGGGGTACGACCACGAAAAGGGCGGCATCGAAAAGGTTCATATGCGTGAGAAAGAAGAGCAGGTTATGACGGAACTTGGACTTCCGAGTACAAGCAGTTATGTGCTGGATGAGGAAGAGGAGTAAGCCTTGCGCTTTCTAAAAAGTTTTAAATATGCGTTTCGGGGAATTGTTTACTGCATCAATAATGAACGAAACATGCGAATACACACAGTCATGGCACTGTATGTATTTGCTTTTTCGTTCTTTTTTCATCTAAACCGCACGCAGTACGCCGTCCTGTTTCTGACCTTTTCCGCCGTCTGGATGGGCGAACTGTTCAACACGGTTGCCGAAGAGCTCGCGGATATGGTGGCGGCCAGCTTCAACCCGGTGGTACGCATCATAAAGGATATGGCTTCCGGCGCAGTTCTGGTCGGAGCGGTGTTTTCGGTTTTTATCGGCATCTGTTTCTTTTGGAAACCCGCGGTGTTTGTAAGCATGGTCGGTTATTTTGCTTCAAATCCGGTTATGATTGCCATATTGGCGGCCTTTACGGTGGCAAGTATAATATTTATCGTCGTCGGGCCGCTCGGAATCCGTGACCATGCCAGAAAAAGAAAAGCAGAAATTGAAAGGAATGAACACC
This sequence comes from Caproicibacter sp., assembly GCA_036260805.1. GTDB lineage: Bacteria > Bacillota > Clostridia > Oscillospirales > Acutalibacteraceae > Thermocaproicibacter. The sequence goes on along the minus strand of DATALZ010000015.1, from coordinate 46,709 downwards.
GTGAGTGAAGAATCCACCCAGAAGACCGCTTTTATCTCCATTGTGGGGCGGCCGAACGTAGGAAAATCCTCAATTTTAAACGCCATGCTGGGCAGCAAGGTCGCAATTGTGTCGCATAAACCGCAGACGACCCGCACCCGTATCATGGGAATTCTGACGAAAGAAGAAACGCAGCTCGTTTTTATTGATACGCCCGGTTTGCTGAAACCGCACAACCGTCTGGGCGAATATATGGTCAAATCCGTTCTGGAGTCCGTTTCCGGTGTGGATGCATGCCTGCTTGTGGAAGAAGCGGGGAAGAAGATATCCAATTCGTCGCTTGAGCTGATCGAAAAATTCAAACAGCTTGGCCTGCCCGCAGTGCTCGCCATCAATAAGATTGACCTTCTTCCGGATAAATCCGTCTTAATGACGCAGATAACGGAATTTACCAAACTCTTTAACTTTGAGGCCGTCGTGCCGGTTTCAGCCGTTAATAACAGCGGAATCGGAAGCCTTACGGATGAGCTTGAAAGGCTGGCTCAGCCGGGCGGGCATTTCTTCGACGACGACGCTCTCACTGATCAGCCGGAGCGTGTTCTCGCCTCGGAGATTATCCGCGAAAAGCTGCTGCGCCTTCTGAGCAGCGAAGTCCCTCACGGCGTCGCGGTCAGCGTGGAAAAAATGACGGAGAGGGATGACAAAAGCAATATTACGGATATCCTCGCAACCATATATTGTGAAAAGGAATCCCATAAAGGCATTATTATCGGTAAAAACGGCGCCATGCTGAAAAAGGTTGGCACATATGCCCGCGAAGATATGGAGAAATTTTTTGGCTGCAAAATCAACCTGAAAGTTTGGGTTAAAGTGAAGGAAGACTGGCGCAACCGCGAAGCCGCGCTACGCGCTTTCGGCTACGACAGTTCCAATTTCGACGGCTGACGACATGCCGGTAAGCACATTTAAAGTCAAAAATTTGTAATATTATGGGTAACGTTCATATATTTACCGCTCATAGAATCGGACGTTTTACAAATACTTTTTTTGTAAATTCAAAGCTTTCATAAAAGGAGCGGTTATCTTGGACGAGAACAAAGCTTGGGAATTTTTCAGCCACACGGGCAAAATCCGGGATTATCTGGTTTACAGCCAGTGCAGGGCGAATCACGAAAAAGCACAGTCACAGGAGGACCGGTATGAAGATGGACGCCCAGGGCCTGGTGGTTTCGGAGAAATCCGTGGGTGAAAACGACCGCCTTGTGACCATCCTGACGCGAGAAAAAGGAATCCTTCGCGCGTTCGTCCGCCAGTCGCGGCGGTCTGGCGGCGGCAAGGTTTCCGCGGCAAGGCTGTTTACTTATTCCCGCTTCACAATTTTTGAGGGGCGGGACAGTTACATAATTGACGACGCCCAGCCCATCGAAGTGTTTTTTGACCTTCGAAAGGACATCGGGCGCCTTTCGCTTGCACAGTATTTTTGTGAATTAGCCGCATCGCTTGCCCCGCAGGATGCGGAAGCCGGCGACTTTTTGCGCCTGCTTCTTAACGCGATGTATTTTCTATGCAAGGGCACCAGAACAAATGCCAGTGTTAAATCGATTGTGGAAATGCGCATGATGTCTCTGGCGGGATATATGCCGGATCTTATTTACTGTGCTGAGTGCAAATGTTATGAAGCGGATCTTATGCTTTTCCTGCCCCGCAGCGGAAAAATCTTCTGCAGTGATTGTTATCATCCGCAGGAGCATGCGGAGCCGGCGGTTTCACTCAGCCGCGGAGCTATGACGGCGCTGCGCCATACGATTTATGCGGATTTTGACAAGCTGTTTTCTTTCCGCGTTTCTCCGGCCGCGGAACGGGAACTTGCGGAAGCGTCGGAGCGTTATGTGTTGGAGACGCTGCAGCGCAGGTTCAATACGCTTGAATTTTATCACCAGATGGTGGATTTGCCTGCTTCACCAGCAGAGCAGTCGGATGTTGAACGGCAATAATATTGTTGCCAATTGGTGCTGTAAGCCTGCGGCTAAGTGTCTTACAAGTTATGGCTTAGGCAGTCTTTGGTTTGCACTCAGGCCGTGCAGGCCCGTCCTTTCTGTCATGAAAGAAAGGACGCAAAGTTCGCGCGGGGGGATTTTGATTTTACTTAGAGAGCGGGCCCAAGTTAATTGCCATTAGCAATTAACTATATAAAATCCCCCCCTGCGCCCCCCGGAGAGCCGTCAGACTGCTTTTTTGTGAACGAACGTCTTTCAGGTTTTCATGGGCGATATTGGCTTTTATGCTTTACTGCCTCAAAGAAAAGACCGGCCGTCTGAGCAGATAACAATTAGAACTTTGCCTGAACAAGTTTGTAGGCAGTGAAAAATAACAAAATCGTCAATGAAGACCATATAGCCAATTGAGCGAAATAAGGCTGTTGGGGAGGCTCGGGGATGCAGGGGGAAGTTTTCCAACGTTAATTGTCTAGGGCAATTAACGATATACCTGTCTCGTCGGGAGTTGGAAATTCCCCCTGCTCGGACTTTGCATACTTTCGGCCGAAACCGAAAGTATGAGCCTGCCCGGCTTGAGGGCATAAAAAACATAGCCACAATTCAAAAGCTAAAAGCTACAGCGAAGCATGAGGCTTATAAAATATTCTAAAATTTTAAAGACCTATAAAGAAAATATAAAGAATTTTAAAAAGTTAGCCTCCAGAGGCTAACTTTTCGCGGAGTATGAGGGTATTATGGAAGGACTTTTTTCCACCGCCCTTTTAGGATAAGATAAAAGGTGATATGCTATGAAAAAACATGAAGATTCTGTTTTTCGGCTGGCTCAGCCGGAAGACATCCCGCAGGTTCTGGCTCTCTTTTTCGGAGCGGTCAAACATATGTGTGAAAACGGAATTCAGCAGTGGGACGAAATTTACCCTGACGAAACAATTTTGACTGCCGATATACAAAGTGGGCAGATGTATCTTTTGGAAGACAAAGGCGAACTTGCCGCCGCCGTCGTGCTGAATACGGAGCAGCCGCCGGAGTATCGGGCGGTAAACTGGCAGTACCATCCGGAGCCTGTCGCGGTGATTCACCGCCTGTGTGTGGTTGCCGCAAAGCAGGGAAACGGCTACGGCTCCGAGATGCTCCGCCGCTCAGAAGATTTTTTGCGTCAGCAGGGTTACCGCTGCATCCGGCTGGATGCGTTTCCGCAGAACCCGTCTGCAATCCATATGTACGAGTCAGCCGGATATCGCCATTCCGGAGAAATGCTGGTTCCGCGCAAGGGGATTTTTAATTGTTACGAAAAACCGCTGGAACCGGTTGTAATTGAGTCGGAGGGGACATAATCTGTGAAGAAGAATCTAAAACTTAAAATGCTGAACAGTGAATTTGCCGTCTGCAAGCTGAAAAATCTGAAAGACGCTGTTTTAACCGGAGAATTTGCTTCCCTTACCGCCACGGATGAGGAAATTTCCCTTGTCTGCCCGGTGCAAGACGCACCGCAGGACTGTCTTGCTTTGGAGTCCGGCTGGCGCTGCATTAAAATCCTTGGGCCTCTTGATTTCTCCCTCATCGGCATTCTTTCGGAAGTTTCCGTTACTCTTGCGGAAAAACAGATCAGTATTTTTGCCGTATCCACCTACAATACCGACTATATTCTGGTCAAGGCCGACCGGGCCGAAGACGCAGTAAATGCCCTGAAAGAAAAGGACTGCGATTTTCAGGAGGAGTTCGGTCGGTAGCGGAGACGTTCATGAAAACAAGAAAATCAAAATCCAGGTTTATGGGGAAAGTCGTAAAAGCAGTATCATGTGTGTTCCCCGAAAATCATATTCTGCAGGTTTCACAGTACAGGGTTGAATCTGAGAAAATCCCACAGGCCTTCAACGGGTACCGGATTGTTCAACTTTCCGACCTGCACGGGTGTTCCTTTGGCAGAAACAATCACAAGCTGATTGAAAAAATCGAAGCCGCAGGGCCTGACGCGGTCTTTCTGACAGGTGACATGGCCGACCGGCAGACGAAGCATTACGAAGGGGTGTTCGGCCTTTCCAAAGCTCTGTGTTCCAGGTATCCCGTTTATTATGTTATGGGAAATCACGAGCAGGAGCTGCTGGGGCCTCGTCGCCGGGCGTTCCTCGACGGGATGCGCAGGCAGGGTGTGCGGATTCTGGATAATAGTTCCGCAAGCCTTGAACAAGGCGGCAAACGGATTGCACTTTATGGAATCCGGATTCCCATGAAATATTACAGGGCCAGCGGGCGCGGAAAACACTATCCGCAGCTTTCTCCCGAGAAGGTAAGCAGTTTGCTTGGAATATGCGGGCAAACGAACTTTTCCATATTGTTGGCCCATAATCCGTTTTATTTTGACGCTTACGCCGGCTGGGGTGCAGACCTTACCCTTTGCGGCCATGTTCACGGCGGAATGATCCGGCTGCCGCATTACGGCGGCCTGCTCTCCCCGGAACGCAAATTTTTCCCGAAGTACACCAGCGGCATTTATGAGTCCGAAAGCTCTGCTGGCAGAAAAATGCTGGTCAGCAGAGGACTTGGGAGCGGCGCGCGAATCTGCAACCGCCCCGAAATTGTTGTATTGACTCTATTTCATGCCCCATAAAAGAATCGGTAAACCTTGAGAAAGGATTTCAACATATGCAGGAAGACATGCAAAAACACGCGAGAGCGTTGGAACTCAATAAAATATTAAAACTGGTTGCGGAGCAGACGTCCTGTGACGATGCCGCTCAGGAAGCGCTGGCACTGGCACCGTCCCCGCAGGACGCGGAGCGCCTTCTGCAGGAAACCGACGATGCTTTTGTTCTCATGGCGCGTTTCGGTTCACCATCGTTCGGCGGGCTTGCCAACATAACCAATTCGTTAAGGCGCGCACAGGCAGGCGGTATGCTTACCATGGCGGAATTGCTCAAAGTCGCAGTGGTGCTCCGCACCCTGCGCGGAATCTCCGAATGGCACAATAAGAGCGAGAGTGTAAAAACCAGCCTCGGCGACCGGTTCGAAATGCTCATGCCGAATCAATATCTGGAGAACCGCATTGCAAACGCAATTTTGTCCGAAGAGGAAATGGCAGACAACGCTTCGCCTGCACTTTCGAATATCCGCAGAAAGATCCGTCAGGCATCCACCCGGGCGCGCGAGGCTCTGGACCGTATGGTGCGTTCCCAGACCTACCAGAAATATCTGCAGGAACCCATCGTCACCATCCGCGAAGGGCGGTTCGTCGTACCGGTCAAATCAGAGTGCAAAAATGAGATTCCAGGTCTTGTTCACGATACTTCGGCAAGCGGTTCCACAATTTTTGTGGAGCCGATGGGCGCGGTGGAAGCCAACAATCAGGTGAAAGTCCTGCTTTCCGAAGAAAAAAAGGAGATGGAGCGTATCCTCGCGGAGCTTTCCGCCGAGGCGGGCAGTTTTGCCGATACCATCATCCGCGGTTACGAAATTGCGGTGCATCTCAACGTTATTTTCGCCAAAGCGTCGCTTGCCTACAAAATGAAGGCCACGAAGCCGAAGCTGAACGATAAGGGAAGAATTCTGCTTCACAAAGCGCGCCATCCGCTGATTGACCAGGGAAAGGTAGTACCTACGGACATTGAGCTCGGTACCCGGTTCGACACGCTGGTCGTAACAGGGCCGAATACCGGCGGCAAAACTGTTTCTCTGAAAACTATCGGCCTGCTCACCTTAATGGCCATGTGCGGCCTGATGATCCCCGCCGCAGAAGAGAGCGAACTTTCGACTTTTCATCAGGTGCTTGCTGATATCGGTGACGAGCAGAGCATTGAGCAGTCACTTTCGACCTTTTCTGCACATATGAAGAATATAATAGAAATAATGGGACGCGCCGATGCGAACAGCCTCATTCTTCTGGATGAACTCGGTGCAGGAACCGACCCGGTTGAGGGTGCGGCTCTTGCGGAATCCATTCTGGAAGCTCTGCGCCGCAAAGGGGCGAAAATTGCTGCGACCACGCATTACGCTGAACTCAAGGCATACGCGCTGCAGACGGCGGGCGTGGAAAACGCCTGCTGCGAATTCGACGTTGCGACCCTGCGGCCGACTTATCGGCTCTTAATCGGCATGCCGGGCCGCTCTAACGCATTTGCAATTTCTCTTCGCCTCGGCATGGCGGAAGATGTCGTGGAACGCGCAAAGGAGCTTGTCTCCGGTGAAAACAAGCGGTTTGAGGATGTGGTTCAGAATCTTGAACTCAGCCGCCAGCAGATGGAGGCGGAACGCGATGCGGCACGTCAGGCGAGGGAAGCGTCCGAACGAGCACGCAGGGAAGCGGAAGACGCCCTCAACCGTGTTCAGACGGAAGCCGACCGCGAGATGGAAAAAGCGCGGGAAAAAGCGTCTCAGTTGGTAGACCGCACACGCGCCCAGATTGACGCTCTCCTGAACGAAATGGATGAGATCAAAAAACAGAAGAATAAAGTACTTACCGCGGAACAAAAAGCAAAGCTCAACTCCGGCATACGTTCTCTGGAAAATACGGCGGACCCGGTCAGCAGAAAAGACGAAGCCGGTTACCGCCTGCCTCGTCCGCTGAAGGTCGGCGACACGGTGCTGATCTTCGATATCGACAAAAAGGGTACTGTGCTTCGCCTTCCGGAAGGAAATTCGCAGGAAGTTCTGGTGCAGGCCGGCATTGTGCAGACCCGCGTACCAATCAGCAATCTGCGGCTGGTCAAGGAAAAACCGCAGCGAGCGGCATTCCGAGCAGTGACCAAGAATGTGAACCGGACTCAGGCGGCAGCGCCCATGGAAATCGACCTGCGCGGCCAGACGGCGGATGAAGCGATCATGAATGTGGACCGTTTTCTGTCTTCGTCCATGCTTTCCGGCGTCGGCCAGTTTACCATTATCCACGGTAAGGGCACGGGAGTTCTCCGCAGCGCAATCCAGCAGTATCTGAAAAAAAGCCCATATGTAAAGAGCTTCCGGCTTGGCACATTCGGCGAGGGCGAATCCGGGGTAACGATTGTAGAACTGAAGTAACCGGCCCGATGATTAACAGAATGGAGAGGATTCCACTTGGAGATGAAATACACAGCAAATAAGCAGAACCACAAAGCTGTCACGGTAATCCTTATTGTCTTGGCGGTGCTGATTGCCGCGGTGGGCGTTCTGTCGTGGATGGTGCTCAATGATCCGAACGCAGGTAAAGGCCTTGAGAACATTCAGGCGTCGGACGCATTGCCCAAGGCAGTTGCAAAATCCGCAGTTGCCCGGCAGGAAAGCAGCTTCTCCGTGGATGAAGTCAACGGTTATCTTTCTTATCTGTTCCAGAAAAGCAATGTGAGCAAAAAAGACGGCAGCATGAAAATTCAGGCCGTCGCTGTCTCAAATGCTTCGGGCAGCAGCGCAGACCTGTATCTGCCCGTTTCCTATCAGGGAAAACATCTGGGCGTAGTGCTGAATGTGACCCCGTCTTTGGACAGTACGAACAATAAGCTCCTTTTTCAGGTGAATTCCGCTCAGGTGGGCCGGTTGCCGGTACCTGCCGGCTGGGTATTGGAAAAAGTCAGGAGCCACCTTCCGGAAGGCTTTTCGGCCAGTGACAATACCATTTCCTGCGAAAGCCCTGCAATTGAGGCTTCCGTTTCAGGAATAACGGCTTCTTTGAAGGTCGGCGATTTCAAAATGGAGAACGGACGTCTGAAAATCGGCTCTCAGGCAGAAATCAAAATCGGGTGACAAGAAAAACTACTTGACACATGAGCAGCTTTATAGTATAATCTCATGTGTGTAAAGAAGAATAGCTTTACATAAGGCGGGTGCTTCCGATGGCAAAAGACATGCAAATTTCTTTTTTGCTGGATTTTTACGGGAATATGCTTACCGAAAAGCAGCGCGAGGTTATTGAGTTCTATTACAATGACGACCTGTCCCTTTCCGAAATAGCGGAAAACGAGGGCATTACCCGGCAGGGCGTGCGCGATGCTATTAAGCGGGCAGAATCACAGCTTCTTGAGATGGAAAACAGCCTGGGTTTTGCGCGGCGTTTTCGCGAAATGCGCATTGGGCTTGAGAAAATCTGCGAAGCAGCCGACCGAATCAAAGAATATAACAGCCGCTGCGGCTGTGCACGTGAAATAGACGAGAGTGCGAAAAGCATCCTCGATGCTGCGCAGAAGCTGCGCGAACAGTAAGGAGGAACCGCCTTGGCGTTTGAAAGCCTTTCGGAAAAGCTTTCTGCCGTATTCAAACGGCTGAAATCAAAAGGAAAGTTAAGCGAATCCGATGTAAAAGAAGTTATGCGCGAGGTTCGCCTTGCTTTACTGGAAGCCGACGTCAACTACAAGGTGGCGAAGGATTTTACTGCTAAAGTCGGCGAGCGTGCCGTCGGCACAGAGGTTATGGAAAGCCTGACTCCTGCGCAGATGGTCATCAAAATCGTCAACGAGGAATTAACGGCTCTGATGGGCGGCGGAGAAGCCAGACTGAACAGTCCGTCCGCACCGCCGGCCGTAGTTCTGCTCTGCGGGCTTCAGGGTTCCGGTAAAACCACGCATGCCGGCAAGCTTGCACTGATGCTGAAAAATCAGGGGCACAGGCCGCTTCTGGCCGCGTGCGATATTTACCGCCCGGCTGCAATTCAGCAATTACAGGTGATCGGCGAAAAGGCCGGCGTGCCCGTCTTTGAAATGGGAACCGAGAATCCGGTTAAAATCTGCAAATCTGCCATATCTCATGCGAGGGATTACGGCAATGACTTTGTTTTAATTGATACCGCCGGGCGCCTTCAGATTGATGAAGCGCTGATGGACGAGCTCAAAGAGATTAAAGAAGCTGTTAAACCGACCGACATTCTCCTTGTTGTCGACGCCATGACCGGTCAGGAAGCCGTAAACGTTGCAAAGTCGTTCGACGACCTGCTGGATATTACCGGCGTGATCCTGACGAAGCTGGACGGCGATGCCAGAGGCGGCGCGGCACTTTCGGTTCGCGCAGTAACCGGTAAGCCGATTAAGTACGCCGGCATGGGTGAAAAGCTTGCCGACCTGGAAGTTTTCCATCCGGATCGTATGGCATCACGAATCCTCGGCATGGGCGACGTTTTAACGCTGATTGAAGACGCGCAGAAAAACATCGATAAGAAAACCGCAGAAGAAGCCGCAAAGAAGATGCTTCACAGCGGCCTTGACCTGAACGATATCCTCGATCAGATGCGCCAGATGAAAAAGATGGGTCCGATGAAGAATGTTCTTTCTAAAATGCCTGGCATGGCTCAGCAGCTGAAAGACGTTGATATCGATGACCGCCAGATGGACCGCACCGAGGCGATTATCCTTTCCATGACGCCGGAAGAGCGGGCAAAACCCGATCTGATCAATCCGTCGCGGAAACGCAGAATTGCAGCCGGAAGCGGAATGAAGGTCGAAGATATCAACCGTCTGCTGAAGGGCTACGAACAGATGCAGAAGGTTATGAAGCAGTTTAAGAAAAAAGGAATCCGCAAGCGCCTTTCCGGCATGGGAATGCCATTTTAAGTGAATTCATCCGGCTTTTGCCGGTGAAGATAGACAGATATATTGTGGAGGTGAAATCAATGGCAGTTAAAATCAGATTGCGTAGGGTAGGTGCCAAAAAGGCTCCTTTTTACCGCATTGTTGTTGCCGATTCACGTTTTCCTCGTGACGGCCGCTTCATTGAAGAAATCGGATATTACAATCCTTTGGAAGAGCCGTCCGTCGTAAAGGTGGACGCTGACAAGGCGAAGGAATGGATTGCTAACGGCGCGCAGCCGACAGATACCGTTAAGGTTCTGTTCAAAAAGCACGGCGTTCTGTAATTCGGAGGATGCAATGCAATGAAAGATTTGCTTATTGCCATAGCACAGGGGCTGGTTGAAGATCCGTCCGCGGTTCGCGTGGATGTTGATGACCCTGCCGATGATGGAACCGTTGTTTATCACCTACATGTGGCGGAAAACGATATGGGCCGGGTTATCGGCAAACAGGGACGCATTGCCAAGGCTATCCGCATTGTAATGCGTTCAGCCGCAACCAGAAATAACAGCAGGGTTTCCGTTGAGATTGACTGATATCCTGCACTGCTGCAGTATTTTGCTACTGCAGCTTTTTCTTTAATCTTTTGGTTGGAAACTGTCCAATAAGCAAGAAAAGCCTTGACATATAAATTAAATTATGCTATTCTAAAATGTAGTGCCAATCTTTTCGTGCCAAGCCGAAGGCATTAAGTTCGGTGTTAAGGTCGTTTCTGTACTGTTTCATAGACCAGACAAAAGCAGGCATAGCAGTCGATAACCCGGGCGTAACGCGGGACAAAATATTATGGGCATTCGTGTTAAAGCGGATGCCTTTTTCGTTTTTTAATGAAATTCCGCTGTGCTTGCAAACTTCCGGTGATTTTGATATAATACAGTACATAATAAAGATGCAGAGTAGGTTCCTGCGCGTTATACCAATGCAAAGTTGGTATTGAGTGCTGCCCGGACGGGGAGTTGTCGGGCGGACGAAAAGTATAAACTTACGGTGCAGGAACCGCATCCCGCTGCTGCATATTAGGGGTTCGGCCTCTTGTGCAGCGCTGCTGCAGAAAGGGGTCTTTCCTTTGAAAAAAATTTTCAACTCCATCCGTCTGTCTGCGCAGGATTTTGGTAATATCCGTACGATTGCCGCCTGCGGAATGCTCCTAGCCCTGAATGTGGTTCTTGTCTTTTTCAGGCTGAACATTTCCAGTATTTTGCGAATCAGTTTCTCGTATCTGGCGATTGCTGCCGCGGGCATGCTTTTTGGCCCGATTGCAGGTGGTGTCGTTGGAGCCGCCGGTGATTTGATCTCGTATTTCATTCAGCCCACCGGCCCGTATTTTCCAGGATTTACGCTGAATGCGTTCCTTTCCGGATTTATTTACGGACTGGTGCTTTACCGCAAACCGGTAAAGCTGGCGCGAGTTTTTTCGGCTAAAGTACTGCTGACAGTTCTTATTGGTTTTGTGCTCAATCCGCTCTGGCTTTCGATGATGTACGGAAAAGGGTTTTTGGTGGTTGTTGCCACCAGAATTACTGCAAACCTGATTATGCTCCCGATTGAAACCGTTATGCTCCTGGCGCTTCTGAAGATATTGGAAAAGGGGCATGTGGTGCAGATGCTTCAAAGAAATAATTGAAAAACGGCCGCGGGCATTTCACCGCCTGCGGCTTTTCTATTTGTTTAGTCAACAATGGCCGGGTTTGGATTTATATTGCTAAATCCACGGCAAAATAGACGTCAATCTAAGTGGGGGAAGAAACATGCTGAAAAAATTCCTCGAGGCGGGGAAAATCGTTGGTACCCACGGCGTGAGAGGAGAGCTCCGCATCGACCCGTGGTGCGATTCCGCCGAGTTTTTAAAAAAGTTCCATACTCTATACTTTGATCATGGGAATGTCCCTGTTAAGGTATGCTCGTCCCGCATTCACAAAAATCAGCTTCTGGCAACTCTGGAAGGTGTGGATACCGTCGAAAAGGCCGACACATATCGCGGGAAGATTCTCTACTTGAACCGCGAAGACGCCCATGTCCCGGAAGGACATTATTTTATGGATGACCTCATCGGGTTGGGTGTTTATGATGCGGATACTTTTGTCTTTTATGGTAATCTGACCGAAATCATGCGCACGGGTGCAAACGACGTCTACCAGATAACGTCGCTTGGAAAGAAAAACTATCTGATTCCGGCGATTCCTTCCGTAATTCTGGAGATTGACCTGGAAAAGGAAAAAATGCTGATTCGGCCGATCAAGGGGACTTTTGAAGATGAGGATTGATTTGCTTACTCTTTTTCCGGAAATGTGTGAAACCGTTATGGCAGAGAGCATCATTGGCCGTGCACGGAGAAAGGGCTCCGTACAGGTCTGCTGCCACCAGATTCGGAATTATGCTTACGATAAGCACCAAAGGGTGGATGATTCCCCATTCGGTGGGGGAATGGGGATGCTTTTGATGGCGGAACCGATTGCCCTTTGCATGGATGACCTGATTCGTCACCTTGGGTATAAGCCCCACATGGTTTATATGTCTCCGCAGGGCAAAACGCTTACACAGCAGCGTGTAAAAGAACTTTCTCAGCTGGATGGTCTTGTAATCCTCTGCGGACATTATGAAGGCGTTGACGAGCGCGTACTCGACGCATATGTGGACGAAGAAATCTCGGCCGGAGATTATGTTGTGACCGGCGGTGAGCTTCCGGCGCTGATTGTAGCGGACGCGGTGTGCCGTATGATACCCGGCGTGCTTTCCGACGAAGAGTGTTTTCAACTGGAAAGCCATTATAACTCCCTGCTGGAGTACCCGCAGTATACTCGCCCGGCAAACTGGCGCGGCCGTGAGGTTCCCCCGGTTCTGCTGACAGGACATCACGAAAATGTGAGAAAATGGCGCAGGGAACAATCGCTTTTGCGAACACTTCAAAAACGCCCTGAACTGCTCTCTTCGGCAGACCTCACAAAAGAAGATAAAAACTATCTGAAAGAATTGGCATGGAAAGAATCATCCCCGCAGAAACTTGACAGGAATAATACCATATAATAGGGCAGAGGAACCAAAAGTTTTCAACAATAATATCATTTTGCACAAAGAACGGGCTGATAGTGACGGTCGGTTAGGCTATCAATCCAAAGTTTCATTACGTTTCTTGACGGCATGTCCAGATGTGCTATAATGTCTGTAATGATTTGATTGTTATCAGTTTTGTTTTCATGTTTATTTACATGCGGGTTTGATTTTGTTAGGAGTGAATTCATCATGTATGTAAAAGAAGTGTTGGTTCAGAACCAGGTTGGGCTGCATGCCCGTCCGGCGACATTCTTTATTCAAAAAGCGAACGAATACAAATCTTCCATTTGGGTTGAAAAAGAGGAAAGACGCGTAAACGCTAAAAGCCTGCTGGGCGTGTTGTCACTTGGAATTGTTGGCGGAACGACCATCAAAGTTATTGCAGACGGCTCCGATGAAGAAGAAGCAGTCGACAGTCTTGTTAAGCTGGTTCAGTCCGGATTTGCAGAGTAACTGCGTCCCATAGAGAGGCACCGCTTTAGCGGTGCTTTTTTTGTACTTAAGGCATTTTTAAAGACACCTTTGATAATTTTGAGAAAGCTGGACGCTGTATGGTAGAATTAATTCCGGTGAACAGTGAAAATATTGGGAATTACGTCGCGTTTGAAAAATGCTATGATCGACAGCTCAAAGAGTACATGTCCCGAATCTATCCAAATCATCATGAGAATTTTGCAGAGATGGATGCCGCTGGACTGCTGCTTTGGAGCTATATTTTCTATAATAAAAATCCGATTGGCAGTATATGGATTGAAAAAGAATCGAAGAAAAAGAAAACGGCTGTACTGGGAGTTTTTCTTGCGGATGAATCCGCAAGGGGAAAGCATCTCGGCGAAGAAGCGATCGGCATTGCCTGCAGGACAGGTGCTCAGGTTTTAAGTGTGGACAGTGTTGAGCTGAATGTAAGGCTGCATAATGAACGTGCAATCAGATGCTATGAGAAATGCGGGTTCAAAAAAGAATACCGCTTTACAAAACCCAACGGAATCGAAGTAATCCATATGCTCAAGATGTTGCCATAGCGTAGATCATGAAAGGAGGAAACTGCCGTGACCGAACACGAAAAACACATTAAGGAGCTGCGCGCCCGTGCCATGCGCCTTCCTCTTCACCCTGGTGTTTACATTATGCACGATAAATCGGGCAAAATTATATATATCGGCAAGGCAAAAGCACTTAAGAACCGCGTCAGCCAATATTTCGGATCGGAAAAAAATCACGATGAAAAAGTCCGCCAGATGGTGGCTCATGTAGACCATTTCGAATATATCCTGACTGACAGTGAATTTGAAGCGCTAATTCTGGAGTGCAGTCTGATCAAGCAGCACACGCCGAAATATAACATTCTTCTGAAAGACGACAAGGGTTACAGCTATATCCGCGTGACCAAAGGCCCGTGGGCGAGAATTTCGGAAGCAAAACAGACAGCGGACGACGGAGCGGAATATATCGGCCCGTATATCAGCAGCTGGTCGGTAAAGCAGTCTGTGGATGAAGCACAGCGGATTTTCCGGCTTCCAACCTGCAATCGCCGTTTCCCGCAGGACATCGGCAAAGGAAGACCGTGTCTGAATTACTATATCAAGCAGTGCTGTGCGCCGTGCCGCGGTAAAATCAGTGAAGCGGAATACGACGAGGCGGTACACGATGCCCTTGACTTTCTGCGTGGCGGCAGTGCGGAAAGCGTGCGCGATCTGACCCGCAGAATGGAAGAGGCAGCTGAGAAGCTGGAGTTTGAACGTGCCGCAAGAATCCGAGACCGTTTGACGGCAATCCGCAAAATGAGCGACCGGCAGAAGGTTGTGGCGTCCAAAGTACCGGAGCAGGATGTCATCGCTTTGACGCAGGGCGCCGGGCGGAGCTGCTTTGAAGTGTTCCGGTTTGAAAACGGAAGGCTTACCGACCGGGAAACATTTTTTATGGGAGAAACCGGGAATCCCAAAGCAGCGCGTGGGGAATTTATTGAACGGTACTATTCCATGCGGGACCGGATTCCTCCGCGTGTAACGCTGGACGGTCCGGTGGAAGGGGAAGAACTTCTTTCACAGTGGCTGACGGATAAGGCGGAGCGAAAGGTATCGGTTACCGTGCCGCAGAAAGGCGAGCAGGCAAAGCTTGCGGAGATGTGCCGCAATAATTCGGCGGAGCAGCTGGCGCAGACCATGGGCCGCACAGGGCGGGAAGCGTCCGCGCTGGACGAACTGGCCAGGCTTCTCGGTCTGGAAGAACCGCCTGCCTATATTGAATCCTATGATATTTCGAATCTTGCCGGGGGCGAGAATGTTGCGGGCATGATCGTGTTTGAAAACGGGCGTCCGTTACGCTCTGCCTACCGCAGATTTAAAATCAAAACCGTGGTTGGGCAGGATGACTACGCGTCTATGCGCGAAGTGATTACGCGGAGGCTGAATGAATACGAACAGGAAAAAGACAGCGGCGAAGGATTTGGCCGCCTGCCGGATTTGATTTTATTGGATGGCGGCAAGGGACATGTGGCTGCGATTCAGCCGGTTTTGAATGCTGCGGGAGTTTCAATTCCTCTGTTCGGCATGGTAAAAGACGACAGGCACCGCACCCGTGCAATAGCGAAAAACGGCGGAGAAATTGCCATTAATTCCAGCCGAAGCGCTTTTACACTCGTTTCGTCCATTCAGGATGAAGTTCATCGTTTTGCCATTGGCTACCACAGGCAGCTGCGCAAAAAGGTTTCAATATCCTCGACGCTTTTGTCCATTGAGGGCGTCGGTCCAACCCGAGCGAAAGCGCTTCTGAAACATTTCAGAACGGTTGCGGCGATCCGGGACGCAGATTTGGCGGAATTGATTCACGCGCCAACGATGACGGAACCTGCGGCACAGAGCGTCTATAATTACTTTCATCCAAAAGAAGAATGATGTCAAATATTGAAACAAAGTTGACAGTAGGGCTGGTTCATGGGATAATAAAACCGGTTTCTTTAAAATTGACAGCAAGAATCATTCTGTCCTTTGCAAAATGGGTGGAATTCAGAAACCGTTGGGGCTTGAACATTTCCTTTTCAGAAGATCGGTTTAGGCTGAAAACTGTCTAGTAATATTACCTTAACGGGATAAAATTTTAATTGTTAATGCATTCGGCAATTTAATTTTCAATTAATGTAAGGAAGGTTTGGTTAAATCATATGAGAGTGATTACCGGAACGGCGCGCGGAAAGCGGCTTGTTACTCGGGAAGGCGATGCGGTTCGGCCTACGCCGGAGCGTGTGAAAGAAGCACTTTTCAGCATTATTCAGTTTGAGATTGAAGGCCGGCGCGTGCTTGATTTGTTTGCCGGTTCCGGCCAGCTTGGTATTGAAGCGCTCAGCCGCGGAGCAAAGGAAGCGGTTTTTGTGGACTCAAGCAAGGACTCCATCGGTGTTGTTCAAAAAAATCTGGAATCCTGCGGCTTTTCGGATTCCTCAAAAATTGAGAATATGGATTTTGCTTCTTACCTCATGAGGAATAACAAGCCTTTCGACCTTGCTTTTTTGGACCCACCCTATCGGACTGGCCTGCTCCAGAAAGCGCTGCCTCTTGTAGCCACGAAAATGAATCCGGGCGGCACTATCATCTGTGAGAATCCATCCGATGAGGAAATGCCGGAAGCTGCCGGTGATTTTACTCGTGACAGATCTTACCGCTACGGCAAGATTATCCTCACGCTTTACCGGCGGAAGGACGTGACCGGGGAATGAAAATTGCGATTTGCCCGGGCAGCTTTGATCCTGTGACGCTTGGTCATATTGATATTATCAACCGTGCCCGCAAAATATTCGATCATATTATTGTTGCCGTTCTTGTTAACCCATCGAAGCATACTGCCTTTACTCTGGAAGAGCGGATTGAATTGCTGAAACGATGCACCGCGGGGATGGACGATGTGGAAGTGGTCGGTTTCGACGGCCTCCTCGCGGATTACGCGAAAATCCGCAATGCGACTGCAATTGTTAAGGGACTTCGCGCGATGTCTGATTTTGAGTATGAATTTCAAATGGCGCTGTTCAATAAAAAACTGAATCCGGAACTGGAAACAGTCTTCTTGAATACCACAGCGGAAAATATGTTTTTAAGTTCCAGCGGGATTAAGCAGGTTGCCTGTTTTGGCGGAGATATCACCAACTTTGTGCCGGAGTGCATTTTAGGCGAAATTGAACGGCGTTTATGTACAGGAGGGAAACAAAATGAGCGTGGATGATCTGATAGATGAACTGTATGATATGGTGGAAAAAGCATGGAGCCTGCCTTTAAGCCGTGGCAGGGCAGTTCTGGACGGAGAACAGGTTCGCCAGATTCTGGATGAGATACGCGAAACACTCCCACAGGAAGTACATCAGGCAAGGGCAATTGTTGCAGACCGTTCTCAGATTCTCGCGGATGCCAAACGTGAGGCGGATACACTCGTTCGAGTGGCTCAGGAACGTGCCAAAGCTTTGGTTGCTCAGGATGAAATTGTTCGGCAGGCGCAGCAGAAGGCCAATGATGTGGTCAGTCAGGCGCAGGCGAAGTCTCGCGAAATGCGCAGGGCAACGAACGATTATGTTGATGACCTGATGAAGCGAACCGATGATGAGTTGGCCGAGCTTCTGGCGGAAGCCAGAAAGGTACGGCAGAACATAAAGGCTTCTCAGCGATCCTCTCAAAATTAAATTAAATAAAATTTTTAATACGCCGCAAAATATTGTGGCGTATTTTTTTTATATATTTCCATATACCAAAATGTGGTAGATCAAAATGACGAATTTTATTTCCAGACAGGCAAGATGGTTAAATAAAAAGTTGCATTTCGAATGGAAATACGCTATAATCAAACCACAAAGTGGTGAAAGGTGGAGGCAATAAGCACTAAGTGGTTAAATACGTGCGGATTTGCCCTATGTAATATGTTATGTTGATTGGTGAATACCAACATAATATAGACCCGAAAGGCCGGGTAATTGTACCGTCCAAGTTCCGTGAGGATTTGGGCGAGCATTTCTATATTACAAAAGGCCTTGACGGCTGCTTGTTTGTACTTTCACCGGATGGATGGGACAAGCTGCAGGAAAAAGTTAGCGCAATGCCTGTTTCCAAAGCAAGAGGGCTGCAGCGCTTTTTCTTCTCCGGCGCGGCGGAAGCTGAGCCGGACAAGCAGGGCCGTATTCTCATCCCACAGAATTTGCGGGATTATGCAGGCCTTACAAAAGACGTAACGTTTATCGGCGCGTCAAGCAGGGCTGAAATTTGGGATTCCGCTAGATGGAATGAATTTAATTCTACGCTGACGCAGGACAGTATTGCCGAGGCAATGGATTCGCTTGATTTTTAGAGGTGACGGGATGGAATTTACCCACAAACCGGTACTTTTCCATGAAACAATAGAAAGCCTGAATATTCAGCCCGACGGTTTATACATTGACGGTACGGCCGGCGGGGGAGGACATTCCAGGGCAATTGCCAAGAAACTGACCACAGGACGGCTCCTTTCCATTGATCAGGACCCGGATGCTATCAGGGTTTGTACAGAGCGATTGAAGGATTTTCCCTGTGTTACGGTGTATCAATGCAACTTTTCCGATATGATGCAGGCTGCCGAGAAGAACGGAATGCCGCTTGTGAACGGCGTTTTGCTCGATATCGGGGTTTCTTCCTATCAGTTTGATAATCCGGAGCGGGGGTTTTCGTATCATCATGACGCTCCGCTGGATATGAGGATGAGCCAGAAAGGTGTTTCCGCAAAAGACTTGGTGAACACTCTGTCATGGCAGGAACTGGCTGAGATTATTTCACGGTACGGAGAAGATAAAAATGCGCGTTCCATTGCTCAGGGCATTGTAAGGGCGCGTGAAAAGGCACCGATTGAAACAACACTTCAGCTCGCTGATATCATAAAGGAATCTGTTCCAGCGCGAGTGCGCAGAGAAGCGGGGCATCCTGCAAGAAAAACTTTCCAGGCACTGCGCATACAGGTTAATGGAGAACTGGACAGGCTCTCAGAGGGTTTGGATGCCGCCTTTTCCATACTAAAACCTGGAGGCCGTCTGGCGGTTATTACCTTCCACTCACTGGAAGACAGAATTGTAAAAAAACGCATGGCAGACTGGTGTACCGGGTGCACTTGCCCGCCGGATTTTCCGGTTTGTGTCTGCGGAAAGAAACCGAAAGCAGAGCTGCTGTACCGAAAAGGGGTGTCTCCTTCCGAAGAAGAACTGGAAGAGAACCCCAGAAGCCGCAGCGCCCGGCTGAGAGTTTGTACCAAACTCTGATTCATATTTGATTGATATAAAGAGTCAAGAAACGGGAGTGATTAAAATGGCTAACCAGAGCAGTGCCTATGATTTTGAACTTTTTGAACCGAAGCGTCGGGAACAGCAGGTTCCGCAGAAAAAATCAAACGTAATCGAGCTCCCAAAGGAGAGGCTGGAGGAAAACCGCAGGCCAAAATTACGCCTTGGAAAGGTTATTCCGGCATTTTTAGCTTTTATTGTGATTACGGGCATTATGGGAACATATATCAATGGGCAGGTACAACTTTCGGAGTTATGCGATTCGTTGGGTACGGCCCAAAAATCACTCCAGGAACAACAGAACGTCTATTCCCAGCTGAAGATCAAATCTGATTCTAAACTCTCAATGGAAGCGGTAGAGTCTTACGCTTCCCAGAAGCTCGGAATGAAAAAGACGAACGCGAGTCAGGTAACTTCTGTTCAGCTTTCCAATGGAGACAAAACACAGGTCGTAACGAAAGACGCAGGTAAAAACTGGTTGGAACAGGCTTGGGAAACAATCAAGAGTTATCTGTCATAATTATGGCAGGCATCCAATAAATATTGGTAGCGGCAAAGGCACGCTTTTCATAGGAAGCAGGAGAGTTAAGAGCGAATCTTGACTCTCATTTCTTATCAGGGAATGCCATAGCCATTCATTGGAGGAAATTATGGCAAAAGGTACAACAATCCGGATGTGGCACCGTACGGTGTTTATCCTTGCTCTGCTTGTATCGGTAGGGTTCGGTGCGGTAATTTTCAGCCTCGTCAAACTGCAGCTGATCGACGGTTCCAGTTTGCAGATGCGTGCCACGGATCAACAGCTGAAGGATACAACGCTCACCGCGAAGCGTGGTACCATTTATGACTGCAATATGAAGGAACTTGCCAAAAGCGCGAGCGTCTGGGATGTGATTCTGGAGCCGGCTTTTATTACGGATGACAACCGTGAGACCATTGTCAGCGGACTTTCAAAAATTCTGGGGATCAGTAAGGAGAAACTGGTTACCGAGAGCAAGAAAAAAACTTATTATGATAAAATTGCCAGCAAAGTGGAACCTGACGTCCGTGATGAAATTCTGAAATTCAAGACGGATAACAAAATTACGAATGGAATTCGGCTGGATGAAAATTACAAAAGGTATTATCCATATGGAAATTTTGCCGCGACCGTACTTGGCTTTACCGGGACGGACAGCCAGGGCCTTGCGGGTGTGGAAGCGCAGTATGACAGTGAACTGACGGGTACTACGGGACGTCTTGTTACGGCAAAGAACGCTGTAGGAGCGGATATGAACTTTCAATACGAGCAGCAAGTTCCCGCACAGGACGGCAATAGTCTTGTTCTGACAATCGATGAGGTTGTACAGCATTATGTGGAAAAGTACTTGCAGGAAGGCCTGGTAAACAACAATGTTCAAAATCGCGGCTGTGCGATCGTGATGAACGTAAAAACCGGAGCTATTCTTGGTATGGCGGTTAAAGGTGATTTTGACCCTAATAATCCGTTCGTCATTGCGGATACGGCGAAGGCGGCTGCTATTAATAAAATAACGGATTCGACTAGAAAAAAAGAAGCGCAGCAGCAGGCTCTGCAGGAACAGTGGAGAAATAAAAGCATCAGTGATACATATTTCCCGGGCTCCGTATTTAAGATGGTCACCGGCGCCTCTGCAATGGAGGAAAACCTTGTTTCGGAAAACACGGAGTTTAATTGTCCGTGGTATTTCACATTTGGTAAAGACCTAATTCATGACTGGCGGCCGGGCGGATTTGGCCGTCTGACTTTCGCTCAAGGCATTTGCGAGTCCAGCAATGTCGTTTTTATGCAGGTTGGAAAATTACTTGGAAAGAATTTATTGTATAAATATTTTGATGCCTTCGGCTTCGCCCAAAAAACTGGAATTGATTTGCCCGGGGAATCCCGAAGCATTTATTATACCCCGGATAATATGAGTGCTGAAGATCTGGCGTGTATTTCTTTCGGACAAACAAATAAAATTACTCCGATTCAGATGATTACTGCCTGCTGTGCCGTGGCCAACGGCGGCTATCTGGTA
Source organism: Caproicibacter sp. (assembly GCA_036260805.1). Lineage (GTDB taxonomy): Bacteria > Bacillota > Clostridia > Oscillospirales > Acutalibacteraceae > Thermocaproicibacter. The sequence continues at coordinate 25,840 of DATALZ010000015.1, read as the reverse complement.
CAGCCGCACATTGTATCCGAAATCGTTGACAGCAACGGCAATATTGTGAAAACTGCGAATACTACGCCAAAACGGCAGGTCATTTCCAATGAAACATCCAAGCGGATGAATGCAATTCTGCAGGAGGATGCAACCACTGGCACAGCAAAAAGCGGATATATTGCTGGGTATCGTGTTGCAGGAAAAACGGGTACTTCAGAAAAGCAGGGGATGAAACCAATGAAGTATATTGCATCCTACTGCGGTTTTGCGCCTGCAGATGACCCACAGATAGCCATGCTTGTTTTCTTCGACGACCCAGAGGGGCCAAACGGTTATTACGGAAGCCCGGTTGCGGGCCCGACATTCCTTGCGACCATGACTCAGGTGCTGCCGTATCTTGGAGTCGAACCGAAGTACAACGCTAATGAGCTGGCAAAACTCGATGGCAAGGCTCCCGAATTGGTCGGCAAAACGATTGCGGATGCGAAAAATACCGCCGCCAAAGACGGCCTGACTGCAAAAATCTACGGCGAGGGAAGCAAAGTGGTTTCTCAGGTTCCCGAGCCGGGAAAGAGTATTCCAAAAGGCGGAACAATCATGCTGTTTACCGATGGAAAGAGTTCCACACAGACAATTACGGTGCCGGATCTCACAAAGCTGTCGCTTTCGGCGGCAAAGCAAAAGGCGGCCGATGCCGGAGTGAATATGAGTGTCACCGGCGCAGCGCTGACAAGTTCCAGCGCCGTATCCAGCTCACAGGATATTGCCCCGAACACAAAGGTTGTTCCCGGAACGGTCGTTACGGTAACATTTTCGGAGAAAAACCAGGTAGCGTAGAGAAGCGGAATCATTTGCAGCTATTGGAGGAACTTATGGCAAAGGGTACGACGATTCGGATGTGGCACCGTACGGTGTTTATCCTTGTCCTGCTTGTATCGGTAGGGTTCGGCGCGGTAATTTTCAGCCTTGTAAAACTGCAGCTGATCGATGGTTCCAGTCTGCAGATGCGTGCAACGGACCAGCAGCTGAAGGATACAACGCTCACCGCAAAACGCGGTACCATTTATGACTGTAATATGAAGGAACTTGCCAAAAGTGCTACTGTCTGGGACGTGATTCTGGAGCCGGCTTTCATTACGGATAGCAACCGCGAGACAATCGCCGGCGGACTTTCGAAAATTCTGGGGATCAGTAAGGAAAAATTGGTTACCGAAAGCAAGAAAAAAACTTATTACGATAAAATCTCCAGCAAAGTGGAATCTGACGTCCGTGATGAAATCCTGAAGTTTAAGACGGATAATAAAATTACGAATGGGATTCGACTAATTGAGAATTACAGAAGGTATTATCCATATGGAAATTTCGCCGCGACCGTACTCGGCTTTACCGGGACGGACAGCCAGGGCCTTGCGGGTGTGGAAGCACAGTATGACAGTGAGCTGACGGGTACCGCTGGACGTCTCGTAACGGCAAAGAACGCTGTTGGAACGGATATGAACTTTCAATATGAGCAGGAAGTTCCCGCACAGGATGGCAACAGCCTCGTTCTGACAATCGATGAGGTTGTACAGCATTATGTGGAAAAGTATCTGGAGGAAGGTTTGGCAAACAACAATGTCCAGAACCGCGGCTGCGCGATCGTGATGAACGTAAAGACAGGCGCAATTCTCGGTATGGCTGTTAAAGGTGATTTTGACCCAAACAGTCCGTTTAAGATTGCGGATACGGTGAAAGCGGCGGCGATTGAAAAGATTACAGACCCTGCCAAAAAGAAGGAAGAACAGCAGAAAGCTTTGCAGGAACAATGGCGAAATAAAAGTATCAGCGATACATATTACCCGGGTTCCGTGTTTAAGATGATTACCGGAGTCGCGGCAATGGAAGAGAATCTTGTCTCTGAAAACACGCAGTTTAACTGCCCGCCGTACCTTACCATAAGCGGAGTCAAAGTCCATGACTGGACTTCAAGGTTCGGGCACTTGACATTTGCCGAAGGCATTTACAACTCAAGCAACGTTGTTTTCATGCAGGTGGGGCAAAGACTAGGTGCAAATCTGTTTTACAAATATTTCGACGGGTTTGGTTTCGCCAATAAAACAGGAATTGATCTTCCGGGTGAATCACGCAGCCTCTACTATAAGGCGAACCAGATGAGCGCTCTTGACCTTGCGGTCGCGTCCTTCGGTCAGACAAATAAGATTACTCCGATTCAGATGATAACGGCCGTGTGTGCCGTGGCAAACGGCGGATATTTGGTGCAGCCGCATATTGTATCCCAGATTGTTGACAGCAACGGCAATCTTGTAAAAACAACAAGCACATCTGCAAAAAGACAGGTTATATCCAATAAGACATCCCAGCGTATGTGCGCCATCCTGCAGCAGGATGCCACAATCGGGACGGCAAAAAGCGGTTACATAGCCGGTTATCGTGTTGCCGGCAAAACAGGGACCTCCGAAAAAACGGAAATCAAGACAAGTCAGGAATATATTGCATCCTACTGCGGTTTTGCACCCGCGGATAACCCACAGGTAGCAATGCTGGTTTTCTACGATGAACCACACGGGCCGAACGGTTACTACGGAAGCCCGGTTGCGGGCCCGACGTTCCTTGCAACCATGACGCAAGTGCTGCCGTATCTTGGAATCGAGCCGAAATACAACGACAAAGAGCTGGCAAAACTCGACGGCAAGGCTCCTGATTTAGTCGGCAAAACGATTGCGGATGCGAAAAATACTGCCGCCAAAGACGGCCTGACTGCAAAAATTTACGGTGAGGGAAGCAAAGTGGTTTCTCAGGTTCCCGAGCCGGGAAAGAGTATTCCAAAAAGCGGAACAATCGTGTTGTTCACCGATGAAAAGAGCTCTGCACAGACGGTTACGGTGCCGGATCTCGCAAAGCTGTCGCTTGCGGCAGCGAACCAGAAGGCGGCCGATGCCGGAGTAAACATCAGTATTACCGGGGCGGCGCTGACAAGTTCCAGTGCCGTATCGAGCTCACAGGATATTGCTCCGAATACAAAGGTTGCCCCCGGAACAGTCGTTACGGTGACATTTTCGGAGAAGAACCAGGTAGCATAGAGAAGCTGTATGGAAAAGAGGCGGTTCAATGTCGGGTATCAACTCAAACGGGAAAGTAATTGCCGTGTCGAATGGCGCTGTGAGGGAGTCCTTTGTTCTTAAGCAGATTCTAAGCCTATGCAAAAGAAATTTATTCGTGATTGTTTCAGCAGACGAGGCGATGAAGCTTGATACAAAGACATCGGTGCTATTGGCATCGGAACCCGGTGAGTTTTCAAATCCTCAGAATTTTTCCGTATGTGTAACAGAGTATTCTTTGGCAAAACTGTCGATTTTCTCGGATTTTCGTGATATAATTACCTATTCCACAGAAAGAGACGGGGCAGACTTTACCGCAAGAAATATCCGCACTGCTCAGGACGGAACCACTGCCTTTGAAATCGTCGGTGTAGGGATTATAGGACGTGTCCGTTTAAAAACGAAAGACAAAACAGCGGTTCCTGTAGCACTGGCCGCCGCGGCCGCCGCAATTGCTGCCGGGATTCCTTTCGCGGCTGTTTTAGAGGCGCTCAACAGTATGGATCAATATGGTTGGTAGAAAGATATACAGAGAACAGCAAATTTGCAAAGGTGGAAGAACATAGTATGAATTCAGTTTGGACTGCAGCAGCGGCGATTATTTCTTTTGGTGCCACCGCACTGATTGGAAAATGGCTTGTGCCATACCTTCATAAAATCAATTTTGGGCAGACAATTCGCGATGAAGGTCCAAAGTGGCACCGGAAGAAGAACGGTACCCCGACAATGGGCGGCTTTCTGTTCATTATCGGTATCATCTTGGCAACCGCGGTCTGCGTTCCGCTTTATTTTAAATTTTCCGGGAAGGATCCTTTCGTGATGTCCATGATCACGAAAATTGCCGGAGGCCTGCTGATGGCCCTGGGATTTGGATTCATTGGCTTTATCGACGACTATATCAAAGTAATTAAGAAGCGCAATTTGGGGCTTAATGTGCGGCAGAAACTGATTCTTCAGTTTTTGGTCGCCGGTGCTTACCTGTACTCTCTGTACAGAGCGGGATGTAGCAGTAAAATGCTCGTACCGTTTTTCGGCGGAGTCGACTGGGGAATCTGGTACTGGGTAGTTTCGCTCCTCGGTATTGTCGGCATGGTTAATGCTGTGAACTTTACCGACGGGATCGACGGTTTGAACGCATCCGTAACCTTCTTTGCATCCATTGCTTTTCTTGTAATGGCCGGATTCATGCAGCTGGTTCCCGTGGGAATTTTCGCCGCGGCGGTTGCCGGAGGATGTTTAGGATTCCTCATATGGAACTTTAACCCTGCGAAAGTTTTTATGGGAGATACCGGCTCGCTTTTCCTTGGCGGCATTGTCTGCGCTCTCGGCTTTGCGCTGAATGTTCCGCTTTTGATTGTTTTAGTGGGTATTATCTATATTTGTGAAATCCTTTCCGTTGTGCTTCAGGTCACCTATTTTAAGGCAACGCACGGCAAAAGACTTTTCAAGATGAGTCCAATTCATCATCATTTTGAACTGTGCGGGTGGAGTGAAGTGAAAATCTGTGCGGTGTTCAGCTTCGTGACGATGCTTTTCGGCGCAGCAGCTGTAGTTCTGGTCGTTTTCGGACTTTAAGAAATTGCAAATTCTGACAGATTTGGCGGAGAATCTGTGATTTAATGATACATGCCGTATGCAGAAGGAGACGAAAAACATGACGAAATCGCCCACAGCAGGAAACCCTGCATCTGTCCGCAAGGGCGGAGCTCCGCGCAAGAGCACAGGGCAGGAACATTCCGGCGGGAAGATCCGGAAAAAGTTCCGTTTGTTTTCCATCCGCGCCGGTATGGATCTTCCGTTTTTATTTTTGATTCTGGTACTTGTCGTGATCGGGCTGATTATGATGTTTTCGGCAAGCTACGCCTATGCATCCTACCATTTTGGTGACAGCTATTATTTTATTAAAAGACAGGCCGGTTTTGCCGTACTCGGTATTATTGTAATGATAGCCGTTTCATATTTTGACTATCATCATCTGCATAAATTTGCAATTCCGATCCTTCTGTTTTCATTTATGCTGTTGGTTTTGGTGCGCTTTCTGCCCGCTATCAATGATGTTCACCGGTGGATTTCCCTTGGACCGCTCGGGCAGTTCCAGCCGTCTGAAATTGCGAAGTTTGCAATCGTATTAATCTTCTCACATTTAATATCGCTGAACTTTAGCCGTATGGATACATTTCTATACGGTGTCCTTCCATATTTGCTGATATTAGGCGCTACAGCAGGGCTTTTGCTGATAGAGCCTCATGTTTCGGCAACAGTTATCATTATTATACTTGGCGGTGTTATGCTGTTCATCGGCGGAGTAAAGCTTCGCTGGTTTGGGGCGGCGTTCGGGTTAATCGGCGCGGGTATGGTTTACCTTGTAGGCTTTTCACATAAATTAAGCTATGCAAATACCCGCATTATCGGCTGGCTTGACCCGTTTACCAACGCAAGTCAGGAACTGATTGAAAAAACCTGGCAGACGCGGCAATCGCTGTATGCAATCGGTTCAGGTGGACTGCTTGGCCTTGGGCTTGGGCAGTCGCGGCAAAAGTACCTTTATTTACCGGAACCGCAGAATGACTTTATTTTTGCAATTGTCTGCGAAGAACTCGGATTCATCGGCGCTTTGATTATAATTATTTTGTTCGCCATGCTTGTCTGGCGCGGAATCAGCATTTCTTTGCGCGCAAAGGATAAATTCGGGATGCTGCTCGGGATTGGGCTGGTTCTTCAGGTCGGGCTTCAGGTGATTTTGAACATCGCCGTTGTTACCAATACAATTCCGAATACCGGAATCAGCCTGCCGTTCTTCAGTTACGGCGGAACATCGCTTGTTATTTTGTTAGCTGAAATGGGTGTCGTGCTGTCAATTTCGCGAACGTCATCCGTAGAAAAAACATAAACAGGAGTCATGGAGCAATGAAAGTATTATTCGCCGGCGGCGGAACCGCTGGACATATCAACCCCGCTTTGGCAGTTGCGGGATATCTGCGCGAGCATGAGCCCGGTGTACAGATTTTATATATCGGTGCGAAAGGCGGCATGGAGGAACGTCTTGTTCCGGCTGCGGGCTTCGATTTTAAAAGCATTACGGTTTCGGGTTTTCAGCGGAAAATCAGCTTGAAAAACGTCAAAAGAAACGCGGCTGCGGCTGTCCATGTTTTTACGGCAAGCCATGAGGCGCGCCGGATTATCCGTGAATTTTCACCGGATATTTGCATTGGTACGGGCGGTTATGTCGCCGGTCCGGTCATCCGCGAAGCAATAAAACTGGGAATTCCTTCTCTGATTCATGAACAGAATGCATTTCCCGGCGTTACGAATAAGATGCTTTCCAAGAACGCCGACAGAACGATGCTGGCGGTTTCCGACGCACAGAAATATCTTTCTCCGAATGCGCGGTGTGTTTTAACGGGAAATCCGGTACGGCAGGAAGTAATCCGCGCCAAAAAAGAAGAGGCCAGAAAAAAACTCGGCCTTGACGCCCGCCCGTTGATTCTTTCCTTTGGCGGAAGCCTGGGAGCGAGAAAAATCAACGAGGCGGCTGCCGATCTGCTGGCGGAAAGCGCAAAGAGCGGAAAATTCCAGCATATTCACGGCTATGGCCAATGGGGAAAATGGTTTCCGGATTTGCTCAAAGAAAAGGGCGTGAACCTTGCCGACCATAAGGAACTTGACGTTCGTGAATATATCAACGACATGCCGGATTGTTTAGCGGCAGCGGATTTGGTGATCTGCCGTGCCGGAGCGATCACTCTGAGCGAACTGCAGGCGCAGGGCAAAGCGTCAATCCTGATTCCGTCGCCGAATGTGGCGGAAAATCACCAATACCATAACGCAATGGCACTTGTAAACCGGGGTGCCGCTGAAATTATAGAGGAAAAAGATTTAACAGGGCAGGAATTGTGCAGGAAAGTGAACGAACTGTTTTCCAAGCCGGATACCATTCTGAAGCTTGCTGAAAATGCCCGCAAAATGGCTATTCTGGATGCAAATGAAAGAATCTTTAAGATCATGAAAGAAGTATTGGCTGAGCGCCGATAATCATGCCGTAACCGCAATGCCCCCAACCGCATACTATGGTATCAGAATGTGTGGGGGTGTTGCTATGTCAAGGCTGCTGATACACGGAGCAAGGAAGTTACAGGGTGAAATCCAGATACATGGCGCAAAAAACAGCACATTGCCGCTTATGGCGGCGTCTTTGGTCTGCGGCGGGAAATGCATTCTACATAACTGCCCGTCATTGTCGGATGTGGACACGTCCATACGAATTCTGCGCTACCTTGGCTGCAAAGTGGAAAGCTTGGAAGGGGCCGTTTGTATTGACCCGGCTTCGGCGGATCATTTTGACATCCCGGATAACCTTATGCGCGAAATGCGCTCTTCCATTATTTTTCTGGGGGCAATCGTCAGCCGAATGGGCAAAGCAGTTCTCTCGTTTCCGGGCGGATGTGAGCTTGGCCCGCGTCCAATTGACCTTCATCTGTCATCACTGCGCAAAATGGGCGTCGTCATCGACGAAGACCACGGTTGTCTGAACTGTTCAGTGCCAAACGGGCTGTCCGGTGCCATAATTTCGCTTTCGTTCCCTAGTGTGGGCGCAACGGAAAATATTCTAATCGCCGCGGTGCTTGCAAAGGGTGCAACTATCATAAATAATGCAGCAAGAGAACCTGAAATCTGCGATTTGGCGGATTTTTTAAATTCCTGCGGAGCAAAAATTCACGGCGCAGGCGAAAGCACAATCCTGATTGAAGGTGTAAAAAGCCTTACAGGCTGTGAACATGATGTAATTCCGGACCGGATTGCCGCGGCAACATATCTTGCGGCAGCCGCAGCGACCGGGAGTGTCCTGACGGTCAGCCGCATTATTCCAAAACATCTGGAACCAATCATCCCCATTCTGGAAGAAAGCGGATGCCGGCTGGATACGGAAGGCAGCAAAATGCGAATCACAGCGCCGTACCGGCTGAAGCGCCTGAAGAATGTTAGAACCATGCCGTACCCCGGATTCCCCACCGATGCGCAGGCTCCGATTATGGCAATGGCTGCGCTGGCGGAAGGAACCAGTATTTTTGTGGAAAATATTTTTGAGAGCCGTTATAAACACGTTGGCGAACTGCTTCGTCTTGGCGCTAACATTAAAGTAGAGGGCCGTGTTGCGATTGTTGAAGGCGTAGAAAGCCTTTCCGGCGCTCCAGTGGAAGCAACTGACCTTCGGGGCGGGGCAGCGCTTGTAGTTGCCGGCCTTGCGGCACAGGGTGTAACAGAAATCAGCGGCCTGCATCACTTAGACCGCGGATATGAAAAAATCGAAAGCAATCTGGCTCGGCTTGGAGCAGATATCGTGAGAATCTAACCACACGGATTGGAGGAACATCATGCAAAAGGAAGTAAAAGGCAGCAGGAGGGACCCGCCGCGTGCTTATGACCGCAGAAGCGGCGAGTACCGTCCCGTTTCACGTGCAGCCGGTTCGCAGGATGTTGATTTTGCAGCCGCTGCACAGCATCGTGCGGAGCAGAGAAGAAAACATCGCCGCCATGTACTTGTTGTCTTCTACCTGTTCCTGTTTTTGCTGGTGTTATCGGCTGCCGCCGTTCTTTCTCTGACCGTGTTGTTTAAAATATCCAACGTTTATGTTACCGGCACTTCGAGGTACTCCCAACAGCAGATTATCGACGCCAGCGGCGTAAAAATGGGGGACAACCTGTTTCTTGTGAAGACCGGACAGGCCTCCCAAAAAATCAAACAGGAGCTGCCTTATCTCGGAACCGTGAATGTAAACCGCAAATTCCCGGCTGAAATTGAAATCAGCGTCAAAGAGGAATCCATTTGGGGTGCAGCGAAGTTTGAAGGAAAATATGTTATAATCGGCGAGAACGGTACTGCGCTTGAGTTTGTAAACGGGATACCGAAAGATTGTACGGAACTGAAGGGGCTTACAATTAAAAAAGCACAGGTGGGGTCTTCAGTTGAGTTTAGCAATGCCGACACAGACAGCCTGGTAAAAAATGTTATGAGTTCTTTGAAGAAGAATGGCTTTTCAAACATAACTTCCGTTGACTTTACACAGTCGGCGAAAATTCTGGTTCTCTATGACGGACGAATCACAATTAATCTTGGGATGCCAACTGATCTGGATTACAAATTGAATTTCGCTAAAAATATTTTAAAGAACAACATTAAAAACACGGAAAGGGGCACATTGAATATGACTGTAGTTTCCAGCACGAACAAAGCATATTTTGACCCACAGTATGGAGCGACTTCTTCAAGCTCAGCGAGCTCTGCAAAAAAGTAGTGATATAAGTGTCTTATATAGAAAAAAATTAATTGAATTTAACAATAAAAAGTGTATAATTGTTTCTATGGACTTGCCTTAAATTCTATATTTATGGATAAATATAAGGGGGAAGCGGCACATGCCTTTTGAAATTGACAATGATTTCGACAATATCGTTCAGATAAAAGTGATTGGGGTTGGCGGCGGCGGCGGAAATGCAGTTGACCGCATGGTTACGGCCGGTGTTCAGGGCGTGGAATTCATCAGTGTAAATACGGACAGGCAGGCCCTGTACCGTTCAAAAGCGACGCAGAAAATTCAGATTGGTGAAAAAGTCACTCACGGCAAAGGTGCGGGTTCTAAACCGGAAATGGGTCAAAAAGCCGCCGACGAAAGCCGCGAGGCCATTGCTGCTGCTATCCGCGGTACCGACATGGTATTCATTACCGCCGGTATGGGCGGCGGCACGGGAACGGGTGCAGCTCCAATTGTTGCGGAGATTGCGCATGATATGGGCGTTTTAACGGTAGGCATTGTGACGAAACCCTTTGATTTTGAAGGCCGCCGCCGTATGGAGCAGGCGGAAAGCGGAATTACCGCACTGAAAGAACATGTCGATTCCCTTGTTGTGATACCGAACGAAAGATTGAAACTTGTCAGCGAGCAGCGCATTACCCTGCTGAACGCTTTCTCCGTCGCAGACGATGTTTTGCGCCAGGGCGTACAGAGTATCTCCGACCTGATTAAACTGCCGGGTCTTGTCAACCTGGATTTCGCGGACGTTACCGCTGTTATGAAGGACGCCGGTTACGCACATATGGGCGTTGGCCGCGCTTCGGGTAAGGATAAAGCTGAAACAGCCGCAAATATGGCAATTTCAAGTCCTCTTCTTGAAACCGCTATTAACGGTGCGAGAGGCGTAATTATCAATATTACATCTTCGCCGGATATTGGTCTGGACGAAATTGAAACAGCTTCGGCTATGATTTCCGCACAGGCGCACGAAGATGCGAACATCATCTGGGGTGCCGCTTTCGACGAGAATATGGATGACGAGATGAGCGTAACGGTTATTGCCACAGGTTTCCCGACAACCGGCGCAGAGGAACAGGTAATTAAGAACGTGGAAGAAAAACCTGCGGCAGCGTCCTCACCGAAGGAAGCAAAGGCTGCCGGCCAAAACACCGCCAGTGTTCCTGAGGATGATGATTTTACCGATATCATGCAGATTTTCAGCAGGAAGACCTGAAAATTCCAGCGGGCCGAAAGGCCCGCTTTTTTTTATGTCTGTATTTGCTGTTTGCTGAAATCCTGAAATATGCTCAAAAAAGCGAATTTAAGGCATTGGGCAATCCTATTTCTAAACGAATCGCATAAAATATCCGCCGTGCTCTTGCAATCTAGACTTTCTGTGCTATAATTACTCGTGTATGACGTCGATTTGAGGGGGTGGCATTGTGAAACCTGACCCTTATGGGAACTGTAGAAGAAAATTTAATAGAGGAGATGAGCACAATGCTGTCCTATTACAAGACGGAAGACGGCCGTATGATGCAGATTTCGGCATGCGAGCCAGGATGCTGGATTAATTGTGTTGCGCCGGACGACAGGGAAATAAACAGTCTAATTGCGGATTTCGGAATTGAGCCGGACTTTTTCCGCGCGGCGATGGATGAAGAAGAATCGTCACATATTGACCACGAAGAACAGAACACATTGGTGGTAATCGATATTCCTATTGTTGAAAAAGAAGGCAAAAACATATCTTATACCACTATGCCGCTTGGAGTTATTATTACGGAGCGGAACGTTATTACTGTTTCGATTAAAGACAATCCGGTGGTCGGCGAGTTTGCACAAGGGCTTGTCCGCGGGGTGCAAACCAATTTGAAAACCCGCTTTGTTCTTCATATTATGCTCCGTGTTGCCACACGCTTTCTGCAGTACCTGAAACAGATTGATAAAATCAGCAATTATGTGGAAACGGAACTGCGTAAATCAATGAGAAACGCAGAGCTGCTGCAGCTTTTGGATATTGAAAAATCGTTGGTTTATTTCTCTTCGTCATTGAAGGGAAATGAGATTACTTTGGAAAAAATCATGCGCGGCAGGGTAATCAAACTCTACGACGAGGATCAGGATCTGCTGGAAGACGTACTGATTGAAGTAAAACAGGCAATTGAAATGTCTAATATTTATTTGAATATTTTAAGTGGAACGATGGACGCCTCATCCTCGGTTATTTCGAATAATCTGAATATTATTATGAAGGTTCTTGTGTCTGTGGTGCTGCTTATTTCAATCCCGATTATCATTTTGGGATTATACGGTATGAATGTAGGCAATATACCGGTTGCGAATTTCTGGTTCCCGATTATACTGTCCTTACTGCTGATGGGCGGAACGTTCATGATTTTAAAGAAGAAAAGTATGCTGTGAAGTTTTAAAAACGGCTATGCTGTTTGCTACAGGGAACTGCTTTGCGGTTCCCTGTTTTTATAATGAAATTGTTGAATCCTTATATTCGGAAAGGAATGGCTGCAAAAATGAATGAGATTGCAATAAATACGAAAGATATCGCCGCTGCGGCGGAGAAGCTGCATGCGGGAGACAGAGTCCTGTTAAGCGGTACCGTCTATACTGCCCGTGACGCCGCACATAAACGTATTTGCGCTCTTCTTGACAAGGGAGAGAAAACTCCGTTTGAAATAAACGGGGCAACAATTTATTATGCCGGGCCTACTCCGACACCGCCGGGGCTGCCGATCGGTTCCTGTGGGCCGACTACTTCTGCGAGAATGGACAGCTTTGCACCCCGTCTGCTGGACTTAGGCTTGAAATGTATGGTGGGAAAGGGAGACAGGTCTCAGGAAGTGGTAGACGCCATCTGCCGAAATAAAGCGGTATATTTGTGTGCTATCGGCGGGGCAGGCGCTCTTGCTGCAAAATGTGTTACTTCTTTGGAAGTCATAGCGTTTGAAGATCTGGGCTGCGAATCCGTCAAAAAACTCGAAGTAAAAGATTTTCCTCTGATCGTTGCAATCGACTGCCACGGGGGCAATCTTTTTGAGGATGCAAAATGACCCGGTTCCTAATACGGCTTTTCATCCATGATTACAAAAATACAGAGAGTAATGAAGTAAGACAAAGTTACGGAAAGTTTTCTGGAATTGTTGGAATCTGCACGAATTTGCTCCTGTTTATCATTAAAATTATCGCCGGAACACTATCGAACAGTATCGCTATTACAGCAGACGCAGTGAACAACCTGAGCGATTTTGCCTCGTCCATTATTACTTTGTTTGGATTTAAAGTTTCCTCAAAACCGGCCGACCGGCAGCATCCCTACGGACACGCCCGCTTTGAGTATATCAGTGGGCTGATTGTTTCCATTATGATCTTTATTGTTGGATTTCAATTTGCCCAGAATTCCATCAATAAAATTATCAATCCCCAAAGTACGGATTTTAACCTATTATCGGCAGGAGTTCTTGTCGCATCCATACTTCTGAAACTATGGCAAGGTTCGTTCTACCAGAAGGTAGGAAAACGGATTCATTCCGACACCCTTATGGCCACAGCTGCAGACAGTCGAAGTGATGTAATTTCAACATCTATTGTTCTGGCCGGCGCTTTGATTACCCGATTTACCGGATACAATCTGGATGGTTACTTGGGAACTGCAGTGGCCGTTCTCATTATGGTTACAGGGTTTCAGCTCATTCGAAAAACAAGCGGCCCGCTTCTCGGCGAAGCTCCTTCTACCGAGCTTGTAGACGATATCTATCGAACGATACAGAAAAATCAGGGGGTTATTGGCGTGCACGACCTCACGGTTCACAATTATGGGCCAGGGCGTTGCTTTGCGTCAATCCACTGTGAGGTTCCGGCAGAAAGGGATATTCTCGTCAGTCATGATATTATCGATAATATTGAAAAGGAATTCCTGACCAAAAAGGGAATCCATCTTGTGATTCATATGGACCCGATTATTACCAATGATGAACGGGCGAACGCCCTGAAAATTGAAGTTCACAAAATGGTTCAAAATATCTCTCCTGAGATTACCATGCACGATTTTCGCGTGGTCTGGGGGCCGACCCATTCCAATCTGGTGTTTGATGTGTGCGTTCCGTTTGAATTTAAAATGAGCGACGGGCAGATTGTTGAAACGGTCAGCGAAGGAATTCAAAAAATGAATCCGCATTATTATTCCGTGATTACGGTGGATCATGATTATGTACCCACGAAAAACGAAGAAGAATCTGCAACAAAAAATTAACAATTGCTCCCTTGCATTTTGAACCACAATGGTTTATTATTGAATTAGCACTTGAAGGTAAAGAGTGCTAATTCTTTTTTACAGAGGGGAATTGCAATGGCAGTCAAACAGTTTAAAGCTGAATCCAAACGTCTTTTGGATTTAATGATTAATTCAATTTATACGCACAAAGAAATTTTCCTGCGCGAACTGATCTCCAACGCAAGCGACGCGATTGATAAGCTTTACTACAAGGCTTTGACGGATGGCAGCACCGGTCTGAACCGGGACGATTTTGTCATTCGCATTATTCCAGACAAGGAAAACGCAACTCTTACCATTACCGACAACGGCTGTGGCATGACAAAAGATGACCTGGAAAATAACCTTGGCACAATTGCAAAGAGCGGCTCGCTGAACTTTAAACAGGACATGCAGCAGAAGGAAGATATTGAAATCATCGGCCAGTTTGGCGTTGGCTTTTACTCAGCATTCATGGTAAGCGAACATGTAACCGTAACAAGCAAGGCGTACGGCAGCGATGAAGCTTGGAAATGGGAGTCATCAGGTACAGCCGGTTACACGGTGGAGCCCTGTGAAAAAGCAGATTACGGTACAGAGATCGTTCTTAAACTGAAAGCGGATACCGACGATGAAAAATACAGCGAATATCTAGACGCTTACCGGCTGAAGAGCTTGGTCAAAAAATATTCCGACTATATCCGCTATCCAATTAAAATGGACGTCGAAAAGAGCCGCCTGAAAGAAGGCAGCAAAGACGAATATGAAACCTATACGGAAAACGAAACTCTGAACAGTATGGTTCCGCTTTGGCGTAAAAACAAGAACGAGATTACAGAGGAACAATATAATCAGTTCTATAAAGATAAGTTCTCAGATTACGAAAATCCGGCGAAGACGATTCATATGTACACGGAAGGTGCATCCACATTCCATGCGCTGATGTATATTCCGTCGCATGCTCCGTTCAATTTTTACACCCGTGATTATGAAAAAGGGCTTCAGCTCTTTTCCAACGGGGTGCTGATTATGGAGAAATGCGCGGATCTTCTTCCGGATTACTTCAGTTTCGTACGTGGCCTTGTGGATTCACAGGATCTTTCCCTCAACATTTCGCGTGAGATGCTGCAGCACGACCGCCAGCTGAAGCTGATTGCCGAACGTCTCGAAAAGAAAATCCACTCTGAACTGGATACCATGCTGAAAAACAAGCGCGAAGATTATGAAAAGTTCTTTAAAAATTTCGGCTTGCAGTTGAAGTACGGTATTTATCAAGATTACGGAATGCACAAGGATGTACTACAGGATTTGCTTCTGTTCTATTCTTCCAGTGAGAAAAAACTCGTTACACTTAAAGAATATACTGACCGCATGAAAGAAAACCAGAAGTACATTTATTACGCCTGCGGCGATACGGTTGAGCGTGTAGATAAGCTCCCGCAAGCTGAAGCAGTCAAAGACCACGGATTTGAAATCCTGTATATGACCGATCCGGTCGACGAATTTGCAGTCTCCATGCTGATGAAATACAACGACAAGGAATTTAAATCGATCTCTGCCGATGACCTCGGACTTGAAACCGAAGAAGAAAAGAAAGAAGCCGCCAAGAAGGTGGAAGAAAACAAGGACATGCTTGCTTTCTTAAAGGATTCCCTCGACGGCAAGGTCAGCAATGTTATCCTCTCTCAGAAATTGAAGACTCATCCGGTATGCCTTTCTACGAACGGCGCAATTTCAATGGAAATGGAAAAAGTGCTGAATTCAATGCCGAATGCGGAAAAAGATAAAGTTAAAGCGCAGCGTGTTCTGGAAATCAATGCCGGCCACCCGATTTTTGAGAAACTCTGCGATCTTTATAAGAACGATAAAGACAAGCTGAAGAGCTACGCTTCTCTGCTCTATACGCAGGCTCTTCTAATTGAAGGCGTAGCGGTTGAAGATCCGGTAGAATTCTCCAATCAGATTTGTAATTTAATGATTCATTGATAGAATAATAATTGCTCCGTGCGGAAAGACCGCCGGAGCTTTTTTTATGCTTATTTATGATGCTTGCTTTGTGGTTAGAAAAATTTGCTCCAATGATTCATTATGCCTGCTAAATTAGTAAAACTAATAATATTTAGAATATGTAAATATGCACAAATCAAAAATACAAAATTGAATATAATATACAAAATATGTAAATAAGTGTCTAAATAGTGCAAAAGCACTAGAAAATAACATAGCTATATTGTATAATGGAAAAAATCTTGCACTTTTTGTAGAATCCTTTACTCTACTTGCCAAATAGGAGGTACGGACTATGGATGCTGCAGTCAATGGTCAGAACGGCAAATTTGCACACATGATGAAAAGAATTTGGAACGGACCTGAAGAAGTGGAGGAATCAGCTAAGATGCAGTCTGAAAGAAATCTAGGGACAAAGTCAAACTATGGCGCTCAAAATGAGACTTATGGCGGAAATCTGAGTTCCGGAAATCGCCCAGTGGAACCCGGAACCCCAAAAAGAGAACCGGAAACTACAAACTTCGGGGCAGGCCTTGCAAGTTCCACTGTAATTTCAAAGGGAACGATTATTACCGGCGACATAAAATCTGACGGCGACATTGAAATGTACGGCACAGTTACCGGAAGCATGAGTACAACCGGAAAAATCAAGATCAACGGAAAACAGATCGGGGATGTTCAGGGGGCAAGCATTAACCTCACAACATGCTCGGTTCGCGGAAATATCAGCGCGGCGGAAGATATTATGGTAGACAGCGATTCCGTTATTGTCGGTGATATTAAGTGTGGTGACCTTACATTTGACGGTAAGCTGAAAGGCAATGTTCATGTCATGGGGAATGTGAACTGCAAAGGCAATGCAATTATCATTGGAGACATTACATCAACAACAATTACGGTGGACAGCGGTGCTAAGCTGCAGGGCAAAGTTCAGATATCCGATGGCAGCATTGAGCAGGTTGACCTTCCCGATGAAATGAATCCCATAAAACCTGAAGAGTGATTCACAACTAAAAGTGCGGAAAGGATCTCGTCCTTTCCGCACTTTTCTATGCTTATTTTGCTGCTGATTTGTTTTCCTTGGAACGCTGGAGCGCAAGCAGCAGGTCTACCATTCTGCCATAACTTTGAACGCCGTCTTTCTGGTCGTTCGCTCTCAGGTAGCTGTTGTTGACCGAGTTTGCCGCATCTGCGGCAGGCCCTTTGAATTTATCCCAATAGGCGCTGTTGTATTCCAGGTCTTTTTTGACTCCGGCGGAAAGCTGAGCGTAAACAGTATTTGCCGCACTGTTGTCAACGGAATACAGCGCATTGGATGCATAAGTAAAAGCCGATACCGCGCCGGAATACTGGAAATCCGGATTTACACTTTTTTCGCAGGCAAGATAGCTGATAAAATTGGCCTCGTCCTCTCTCATGAACCCTCTCAGGTGGGACAATTCATGACACATGGTAAACGGGATAGTATAATCGGGCACATCCGTATTGACATTGGCTTCAAAGGTAAAAGGGAAAAAGATACCCGTAATATTGCAGTATGACATCAGTTTCGAAGAAATTACAGGCTTTGGTGCGCTGTATCCGGCCCAAAGAAGCGGATAATCCTTGCTGAGACTGTCGAAAGCTTTTCTGGCGTCCTGAGCATTCTGAGAAAAACTCTGGGAGTTCAATTTCATGACCGACTGCGAATCCGTTTTTACTTTTGAACGGAAATTGTCGGAATCGGCGGCAAGGTTTTTGCAAAGACGCGCAAGCTCTGTTTCGCCGGATTGTTTTACTTCAAGCCCACTGGTCTGTGCAAATGTACTGCGGTAGTAATTCGTGCCGCAGTTTACCGCAAACAGAAAAAACACAATACCGGTAAAACAGGCCAAATTGACGCAGAATTTGATTGTGGTTTCTCCGCGGTTTTCCTTTTTCTTCACAAGGTGAATGAAAAAGCGGATGAAAACGGCAGGAACCATAATAATAAATATGTAGACGAGAACTTCGCCGACAGAAAAAGGCGCCAGGCCGGTAAGACTGTTTCCAATCCGTGAAATTACAGGATATATGGTATTGGCATACCATTCCGCAAAGATCTCATATTTCGATGCGAAATAAATGAGCCCGGCGGCAATGGGATAGAGCAGCAGCAGCCAGATACGGCGAAGTTTTAAAATTTTTTTCATACCATTTACTCCTGAATGAGTGGTTTTTCTCATTATATCATATTTACGGAAAATACGGACTTTTCTGCGGAATTACTTTTTTTATAGATAACCAGTAATTATTGGCGGTTGGTGTTGCCGCTTTTTGAGAAAAATGTTATGATATTGCAAGGAATGTGCGAAAGGAAGGATGCGTTTGCAGTTTTACCTGAAACCTGAAAATGGAACGAAGATTCTGTTTTCTGTTCTGGATTCCTGTGGGCAGCTCGTCTACGAGGTAACCGGAGAGTACACTTCCTTTGGCAGCCGATATATTCTCCGCACTCCGGACGGAACGGCTGCGGCTCGTTTGACCGGAGTTACGCTGCCGGAATCATTTCAATATTCCGCCGCAAACGGAATCCGGCGGATCAGAATTAAGGTGAAGCCGACGGCGGCACATCGTGCGGTGCAGTTTAAAGGCGCAAGATGGCGTTTTCGCGGCAGTATCCTTACACGCTCGTTTGACATTGTGGAAGACCAGCTCCATAGGCCTCCGGTGGTTGTAATGACCCACGGCCGGTGCTGGAGCGGCCAAGGCGATTGCTACGCAGTAAATATCATGCGCGGCGCAGATGTTGCACTCGCTTTGTGCGTGGCAATTGCGATTGATTGTTCCATTATCGGCGGATGCGCTTCACCGGTACCTGCGGGCTGAAAAATTTGACAAAAAAACTTGGCAATGGCATAATAAATAAGTTATAGCAAAATTACAGCGGCGTTTCCGCAATTCCAATATTGGAGGAAGTAAAGTCATGAGCAGGGAGCTAGCAAAAACCTATGACCCCCAGGAAGTTGAGGACAGAATCTATCAATTCTGGCTCGACGGAAAGTATTTTCACGCCGAGCGGGATCCTCAGAAAAAACCGTATACAATCGTAATACCGCCTCCGAACATTACCGGGCAGCTTCATATGGGGCATGCTCTGGATGAAACACTACAGGATATTCTTATTCGCTGGCGCAGAATGCAGGGCTACTCCGCTTTATGGATACCCGGCACCGACCATGCTTCCATCGCAACGGAAGCAAAAATTGTTGAGGCCATGCGCAAGGAAGGCATTACCAAGGAACAAATCGGGCGTGATGCGTTTCTGGAGCGCGCTTGGAAGTGGAAAGAGAAATTCGGCGGCCGCATTGTTGAGCAGCTGAAAAAGCTTGGTTCATCCTGCGACTGGGACCGCGAGCGTTTTACACTGGATGAGGGCTGTTCTAAAGCTGTCCGCGAAGTTTTCGTGCGTCTGTACGAAAAAGGCTTGATTTACCGGGGCGAGCGTATCATCAACTGGTGCCCGCACTGCAAGACGTCTATTTCCGACGCGGAAGTGGAGTTTTCTGAGCGCGACGGGTATTTTTGGCATCTGCGCTATCCGTTCAAGGATGGCAGCGGATATCTTGAACTTGCCACAACAAGGCCGGAAACCATGCTGGGCGATACTGCCGTTGCGGTACACCCGGAGGACGAACGCTACAAAGATCTTGTAGGCAAGACGCTGATTCTTCCGCTTGTCGGCCGTGAGATACCGGTCATCGCGGATGAATACGTTGAACGCGATTTCGGTACCGGCGTTGTGAAAATTACTCCGGCTCATGACCCGAACGACTTTGAGGTTGGCCTGCGCCATAATCTTGAGGTCATCAATGTGATGGACGACGCGGGAAATATCAACGAAAACGGCGGAAAATACGCCGGTATGCCCGGACTGGAAGCTCGCAAGAAGATTGTGGAAGAGCTGAAAGAACAGGGATATCTTGTAAAAGTCGAGCCGATTAAACATAATGTTGGCGCGTGCTACCGCTGTGGAACCGTCGTGGAACCACGCGTTTCCAAGCAATGGTTCGTAAAGATGAAACCTCTTGCGGGGCCTGCAATTAAGGCAGTGGAAGAGGGCAGAACGAAGTTCGTTCCGGACCGCTTTGCGAAAATATATCATCACTGGATGGAGAATATTCACGACTGGTGCATTTCCCGCCAGCTTTGGTGGGGCCACCGCATTCCGGCATGGTACTGTCAGGATTGTGGCGAAACCGTCGTTGCACGCGAAGACCCCCATGTCTGCCCGAAATGCGGCGGAAAGCATCTGTTGCAGGATCCGGATACGCTGGACACTTGGTTTTCTTCAGCACTATGGCCGTTTTCCACGCTTGGCTGGCCGGATAAGACGCCTGATTTGGAATATTTTTACCCGACCGATACGTTGGTTACCGGCTATGACATTATCACATTCTGGGTATCGCGTATGATTTTCTCTGCATTGGAATACACGGACGAAGTGCCGTTCCATACCGTTTTGATTCATGGACTGGTGCGCGACGAACAGGGCCGCAAAATGAGCAAATCGCTCGGAAACGGCATTGATCCGCTGCAGATCATCAGCCAGTACGGAGCTGATGCTCTTCGCTTTATGCTCGCAACGGGCAACAGCCCCGGAAATGATATGCGCTATTCCAACGACAAGGTAGAGGCAAGCCGCAACTTTGCCAATAAGATCTGGAATGCTGCCCGCTTTATTCTTATGAATCTGGAAGGCCACGAAGTACAGAACAGCCTGCCGGAGACCCTCTCAGTGGAAGATAAGTGGATTATTGATTCGTTTAACAACACAGCGAAGGAAGTCACAGAAAATCTGGAGCATTTTGAGCTTGGCATTGCCGTGCAGAAATTGTACGATTTTCTGTGGGATGAATTCTGCGACTGGTATATTGAAATTGCGAAGATCCGCCTCACTTCCGGTGATGAAACAGCGGCACAGTCCGCTCGCCGCGTGCTGGTCTGGGTAATGTCTTCTACCCTGCAGCTGCTGCATCCGTTCATGCCGTATATTACGGAAGAAATCTGGCAGACGCTGCCGCATGACGGCGATTCGATCATGGTATCCAAATGGCCGGAATTTGAGGATGCTCACTGCTTCCCGGAAGCAGCAGAAGAAATGCGCAAAATTATGGATGCTGTTCGTGCGGTTCGTAATCGCAGGGCAGAAATGAATGTTCCGCCGTCCCGCAGAACCCATTTGTATATTGCGACCGCTTCGCCGGAAACCTTCCAAATCGGTACGCCGATTTTGGAGCGCCTTGCATGGGCGAATAAGGTGGAAATCGGTGCAGAATTCAATCTTGACGGAGCCGTTACGATTGTTACGCCAGACGCGAAACTGTTTATCCCGACTGATGAACTTGTTGACAAAAAGGCAGAGTTAGCGCGTCTTTCGAAAGAACTTGAATCCGCGAAAAAGCAGTATGCGACTGCTCAGGCCAAGCTGCAGAATGAGAAATTCCTTTCAAAAGCTCCGGCAAACGTAGTTGACGGTGTGAAGCAGAATGCCGCAAAACTTGCCGAGCATATTGCTCTGATTGAATCCAGCATCAAAGAAATGCAGTAAAATTGAGGGTGTTGCAAATTTATGTTGCAGCACCCTTTTTTGTGAGATAAACTTTCGGGAGATTCAAATGACTTATGAAGAGACCTTGAAAAAAATCGACTCTTACCAGCGGTTCAGCACAAAACCGGGGCTTGAACGAATCAGCAAACTTTTGTCGCTTCTCGGAAATCCGCAGGACAGGCTCCAATTTGTACATGTTGCCGGGACAAACGGTAAGGGGACTGCCTGTACGCTGATTGCTTCTGTTCTGCTGAAGGCCGGTTACCGGGTCGGCTTATATCTTTCGCCGCATGTCTGTGATTTCCGCGAACGAATGCAGTCTTGCGGAGAAATGATTCCACGGAACGAATTGGCTGCCGCTTCGGAACGAGTGTTTGCGGCTGCGGAACAGCTGAGAGCTTCCGGCATGAATGTAAATGAATTTGAACTGATAACAGCAATCGCAATGCTCTGGTTTGCCGAACGAGGCTGCGAAATAGTTGTGCTTGAAGTTGGGCTCGGAGGTCGTTTTGACGCCACAAATATCATTAAAAATCCTCTGATAAGCGTGATTATGTCCATTTCGCTTGATCATACCAAAATCCTCGGTGATACCATTGAACAAATTGCGCTTGAAAAATGTGGAATCATCAAGAAGCATTGCCCGGTTGTCTGCAGCCCCGACGAACTGCCGGAAGCGCTTGAGGTGATTCGCCGCATTTCCAAAGAAAATGAAAGCCAGTTAACGGAAGCCGACGCAAACCAGTTAAAGATTGTTAAATCGGATTTTTCCGGTACGGAACTGGAATATTGCGGCGAAAAACTTCATCTGCCATTTCTGGGAGGTCATCAGGTAAAAAATGCGGCAACAGTACTTGCAGTTTTTGAAGTTCTGCGTGCATCCGGCTGGAATATCCCCAGTTCCGCTCTGAAAGAGGGCTTTTCCTCTGCTCGTCTTCCTGCGCGTCTTGAAGTTTTGTCTTTGAACCCGCCAATTTTACTGGACGGAGCGCATAATCCGGAAGGAACCGCTGCGCTTGCGAAAGCAATCAGGCATTATCTTTCCGGAAAGAAAATCATAGCCGTAATGGGTATGATGGCAGATAAAGATGCTGCCCAGGCGGTGAAAAATCTGGCCGGATTATTTCAGAAAGTGATTGCCGTCGCACCGTCATCTCCACGCGCAATGAGCGCGGCTGATTTTGCCGATCTGTGGCAAAAATCAGGAACACCGGCTCTGGCCGCCGGAAATTCAGCGGAAGCGCTGAACCTTGCATTTCCTGCTTTGGGACCGGACGGAGCACTGGTTATCTGCGGTTCGCTGTATCTTGCCGGTGATCTTCGGGCATTGCTCATTGAACGGATTAAAAATATGAAAAAATAGTTGCTTGTCCGCATTTTTCGAGCAAAATTTTATCACTCATCCCTTATCTTTATAGATAGGGGATTTTTTTATGCTAAAACGGGCAATACTAATTAATTACTCAGGAGGTGCCCATAATGGGGGTCAGACTGATTTTAAAAGACGGCGTATTAACAGCCGTTTTAAGCGGGGAGATAGATCATCATTCCGCAAGAGAGATACGGAGCGAAATTGATTCGACCGCATCTAAGGTAAAGCCAAAGAAACTGATTCTGGATTTTTCTGCCGTTCAGTTTATGGACAGTTCCGGCATAGGGCTGATTATGGGCCGGTGCAAATTAATGCAGATTTGGAACGGCATCGTTGAGATTGCCAATCTTCCGGCCAAAATTGAGCGGATCGTTTCGCTTGCAGGCCTGAACCAGCTTTGTGTAATCAGAAAGGGGAATACCAATGAAACCAATGAATGAAATGACAGTCTCATTTTTAAGCTGTTCTGCGAACGAAGGATTTGGGCGAGCCGCGGTTGCCGCTTTTGTTGCACAGCTTGACCCAACAATAGACGAACTCTGCGATATTAAAACAGCGGTATCCGAAGCCGTTACTAACTGCATTGTTCATGCATACCGTGACACGATCGGGATTATTTACATAAACTGCAAAATTTTTGAGAATGGAAAAGTGATTGTGAAAATTCGTGATAAGGGCTGCGGAATTAAAGATATCAAGCAGGCCATGCAGCCAATGTTCACCACAGCGGAAGGTGAGCGGGCAGGGCTTGGCTTTGCGGTAATGGAAAGTTTTATGGACAGGCTGCACGTTGCCTCTACGCCGGGGAAAGGGACGTCCGTAATTATGCAGAAGACCATTGAACGCCGCTCTGCAAGCCATGAACGTTGAGGACGCAGTCAGGGATAATATTGGTCTTGTGCACGCATGCGCCAGACACTTTAAAGGACGGGGCATCGAGTATGACGACCTGTTTCAAGCCGGATGCCTGGGCCTGGTGAAAGCCGCGGGTAATTTCGATGATTCCAGAGGCGTCCGATTTTCAACTTATGCAGTGCCGGTGATACTGGGTGAGATTAAGCGGCTGTTCCGCGACGGCGGTTCCGTCAAGGTGGGGCGCGGTTTGAAAGAACTTTCAATGCGTGCTGTGCGGGAATCCGCAGCTTTTTCCGACCGGGAAGGCCGCTCACCTACCGTAAGTGAGTTGGCTGGAATACTGGGGGTTGAGCCCATGGAAGCAGCGGAAGCGCTGGGTGCCGCCCAGATGCCGTTATCCCTGACGGCAGAAGAAGAAGACGGAGGCGGCCAGCTTGATGTCGGAGTTGAATCGGAAGACGATAAAATTGCGGAACTGCTTTCTCTGAAACAGGTTGTAACAGAACTGGAACCCAAAGATCGGAAGATTATTGTCTTTCGATACTTTAAAAGCCGAACACAAACGGAAACAGCGGATGCGCTTGGGATGACGCAGGTGCAGGTCTCGCGACGAGAAAAAAAAATTTTAAGCGAATTGAGGTTGAAATTGTCCTAGATGAAAAACTACATGAAGTAAAACAAAACCACTCAATGCGCGTTCGCATTTGAGTGGTTTTTCGTATGGACGTTTCACTTTGTTTGTGATACGATTGAATGAAAAAAGAGGGATGGAATCGATGAAATCTTATCGAAAAGAACTGCACTTTCATTTACCAACCCGGAGGGGCCTTGTCAACATTACACCTCAGGTGGAAGAAGCGCTGAAAGAAAGCGGAGTTCAGGAAGGCCTTGTACTGGTTAACGCAATGAATATTACTGCGAGCGTATTCATCAATGACGACGAAAGCGGTTTGCATCATGATTTTGAAGTATGGCTGGAGAAGCTTGCGCCGGAAAAGCCCTATAGTCAGTATCGGCACAACGGGTTTGAAGACAACGCAGACGCCCATCTCAAAAGAACCGTTATGGGCCGTGAAGTGGTTGTTGCAGTCACAAACGGAAAACTCGATTTCGGAACCTGGGAACAGATTTTCTATTTTGAGTTTGACGGAAAGCGGGATAAACACGCTCTGATTAAGATTATCGGAGAATAGAAAAGACCGGGTCAATCACCCGGTCATGACTTTATTCCGTGATATTTCCGATTTCATACGGCGTATTTTGGTACACAAAATAATTAAGCCAGTTGGAAAACATCAAAAATGCGTGACTGCGCCAAACGAACGGCGGTTCTTGCGAAGGATCATCATTTGGAAAATAATTCTGCGGCATTAGGGGATGCAGCCCTTTTCTCACATCGCGCAGATATTCCTTTTTTAAAGTGTTCCGGTCATACTCCTCATGCCCCGTTACAAAAATTTGGCGTCCGTTTTTGGATGCTACAATATGTACGCCTGCGGCATTGGATTCCGTCAGAATTTCGAGTTCCGGGTGTTTTACAATGTCTTCCCTGCGAACCTCAGTGTTGCGGGAGTGCGGCGCCCAGAAGTCGTCATCAAATCCGCGGACAAGGGGGTGAAGGGGTTCGAGAACCCGGTGGCGGAATATACCGGAGATCTTTTGAGGAAGCAGATATTTTGGAATACCGTAGTGATAATACAGACCTGCCTGTGCTCCCCAGCAAATATGCATGGTGGAGTACACATTGCTCCGGCTCCAGGCCATGATTTCACAGAGTTCCGCCCAGTAGTCGACTTTTTCAAAATCCAGCTTTTCAACCGGCGCGCCGGTAATGATCATTCCATCAAACTTTTCGGACTTAATTTCACTGAACTTCTTATAAAACGTATTCATATAAGACGTCGGAGTGTTTTTCGATTTATGAGTTGCCATCTGCAAAAGGACCACGTCAACCTGAAGCGGCGTATTACTTAGTACACGCAGCAACTGGGTTTCCGTTTCAACTTTTGTAGGCATAAGGTTCAAAATAACGATTTTTAGCGGACGAATATCCTGTGACATGGCGCGTTCGTGGGTCATAACAAAGACATTTTCTGATTCCAAAACCTGAGCGGACGGAAGGGTTGCTTGTATTTTAATCGGCATAAACATTCCCCCTAACGAACCGATTAAATTTAATTATAACAAAGTTCACGTAGACCTGCAATATAAAGAAAAAAAGAAGAATTAAAGAAAAAAATCAAAAAAATACAAAAAACTGTTGACAAAAGGGAAATGGTTTGGTATTATAGTGAAGCGCCTTACGGAAAGGGCGCTGCGGAAACGAAAGCCGAGAGGCCGAAAAGCCGCATGGGACCTTGAAAATTAAACAACGAGTAAGGAAATGGAACCCGTAATTTA
>DATALZ010000006.1:0-58812 GCA_036260805.1 Caproicibacter sp. | reverse complement strand
CCAAGTCCGCAATCCTCAAATAATGCCGCTTTGCCTTTTCTGATAGCCCACCGGTCGATATCCTTTTGCCAGTCGAAAAGCTGATTGAAAATTGGATCCGGCTCAAATCCCGACGGTAAAGTAACGATCTGCTTTGACTTTAAAAATTCTTCATAGGTCATAATCTTATCTGCCCTTCAATCTGCGGCTTTTCGTTCTCCCTTACATTCTTCCGGCGGGTATAACCATTAACGACTACGATTCCGGCGCTTGTGCCGCCTTTCAGGAACTTTTCAGCACCTTGTGTGGAATTCCTTACCGAGCGTTCTCTGCTCCGCTCCTGCCGCATCCAGCGTTCAACAAGCGGCTTTTCCTCTGCAGTTGGTCGAAAGTACCCTGAACCGCCAATGTTGAGTATGACGTAATCCTGCCGAGCCTTTTCAATGTCATGCCGCATCACCCGGTCGGGCAGCCCTGCTATTGTACAGAGCTGTTTCCGGCTGATAGCGTTTTCCCGGCCAAATGGAATAAAATTAATGATGTTCATGGAGTATCACCAAATTTCAATTGGCCGTCAAGGTTTTTATCTTCCATCCACCAGCGAAAAATTCCTTCTCCAGTCTGCCATTGTCCTTCATTGGTTTTACCTGCGGCCTTTCGTGCTGCGGCAAGCCGATCGAACGCTCTGCGATAATGCTGTTCATAGCATGGGTACGTGTGAAATTCAAAATATCTTTTGTCCCCGGCAAGCGGACACCCGATGCAACCAACACGATCAAATCCGCACTCATAAAGCGGATTCATATTAAGTTTTTCTATCCGCGCAAACTCCCAAATATCAGAATTCTTCCAGTCGATAATTGGGTTAATAGTGGTTTTCCCTTTAATGGGACAGGCTTCAAATTCACGTCTGCTTTCCTCATTGTCAGAAAATCCGATCCAATTGCCTTCCTTATCTTTTTTGTTTGGCGTAATAAAATCTTGGTTTTTGGCTCTTTTTGTGCTTTCGTCCCACCTTACCCCAGTTGTTATGCAACGGTTCTTTCCGCCATGCTCTTTGAGCACTTCACAGCAATAGCGGGCTAGCCTAGTGGGCGGCATCAGCTTTTGTGGAATGAGTGTCCACATACTCACGCGCTGGCCTTTGTAAAAAGGATAATTTATGGTACATGGTATTCCTTCCAGTTCCAGCCGCTTGAATGTTTCACGAACGTGCCGCACGGTTTCAGGGGCATCCGCCGTTGTGTGATTGTGCTGGACTTCAAAATCTATCTCCGCACGGCGGGCAAGCTCTAATAAAACTTCCGAATCCTTTCCGCCGGAGTATGTAACGATCAACGGAGCGTTATAATACTGGGCGGATATGTCTGCGGCATACTGTAGCCGCTTTATGGCCGTTTGTTCTAAGTCCATTCATTACACTTCCATTCAGAATGGCAAATCATCGTCACTCGGTATCTCTTCAAAATCTCCTGTATCTCCGCTCGAATATTCCGGCTGCTTGTCCTTCTGCTGATATGTATTATTGTTGCTTTGCTGTGAATTGGAATCACGTTTCGGCTCTGCAAAATGTACGTTGTCTGCGACGATCTCAAATGCCTTTCTTTTGGTTCCTTCTTTGTCTGTATAACTGCGGGTTTGAATGGAACCCTGTACGATAACCATGTTTCCCTTCTGAAACCACTTGCAAATCAGCTCCGCCGTACCGCGCCAAGCGACACAATCAATGAACGCCGTTTTCTTTTTATCGCCGTAGCCGATATCATTCGCCAGCGTGAATGATGTAACGGAAATACCGTTTGGAGTATGTCTCAACTCCGGCGTAGCAGTGAATCTGCCTTGAAGATTTACAGAATTAAGCATCTATATCGCCTTTCTTATATTTTTATTGTTTAGGTTAGGCTGCAAAAGCATTTCGCTTTCTGGCCAGCCATTAGCAAGTCTCCACCGCAATGTCGCAGCGGATATTCCTGCTCTTTGTGCCCATTCTGAAACAGGTAATTTTTGTCCGTGAATTGTTAAATAAACCGTATCTCTTCGATTGTTTTCCTGCTCTTCATATGTAGACCATTTACAGTTAGACGGCTCGTAATTTCCATCACAATTGATACGATCAATTGTTAGATTGTCCGCATAACCATTTTGTAAGGCCCAATCCATAAAGCGGGAAAAGTCCTTTGCCCATTCGTCACATACTTTTATCCCTCTGCCGCCATAGTTTGCAAAAGCAATGTTCTGACGGTAATTGCATCTACTTTTCATGCCGCACCAAATAGTCCATAACCTGGTTCGTGACATTCCATGCTTTGCTGGATTGTTTTTGGGTGCAGTTTCTTTTCTGTAGCATCCGCAACTTTTTGTTCTGCCAGAGATTAAACTATCTGCTAAAATAATTTTTCTCCCGCCACATTTGCATTTGCATAACCATCTTGCTTTTCCTCGCTTGTCGTTGCTTGCGCGGCTTATTACCGTTAGTCGCCCGAACGTTTTGCCTAATAAATTTTTAGGCTTCATAGTCTATCCTTTCAGCCGCAAAACGCGGCACTAATCGTATTTGTGATAAATCAGCTTGCTTTCATCCAAGCCCGGATAAATCGTGTGCAAATATGCTTGAATGATTTTGCCGTACTGCCTGCGGTATTGGCCTTGATCGTATTCCCTATGGCAATTGGCGCATAAAGATACAATGTTCTGTTCAATGCCTAATCCGCCGTGGGAGCGTGCTATGTAATGAGCATTTGGAAAAGCTACAGAACTACCGCAGATGATACATTTATGCCCGTCACGCTCCCATACGGCATCTTTGACGGCTTTGGAGATATCACAGGCCTTTGTTTGCTTGTGCATATTCGCTCTCCATTCTGGCGAGTTCTTCCGGTGTCGCCGTTTCAATGCCCTGATCTTTGCAGTCGTTTACGACTAATTCAATCAGCCGTGACATTTGCGCCGAATCGTAAACCGACGAGCCGTAATAACACACAATGTTGGTGTATCCGGGTAATTTGCTTGTGCCTAAGTCCTCGCAGACCCATCCAATACCGCGTGAAGCCCAATTTTTAATCCAGCGTACTTTTGCATCTTCTCTAACTGGTACGATTTCAAAATTGTCGCCTATATCTTTGATGTATTGCCGATAAATCGTTTGAACGGGTATATGGATTTTTGATGCGAGTTTACCGGCAAGCAACCAAAAATATGAATTGGAATCCAGAGACCGTTTTTCTCGGTGCTCTTTCAACTCGGCATCGTACAGCTTGTCTTTCATGGAATCAACGAACTGGCGGATGATAGCGGGGATTTTAACCCGTAAGCATAGCCAAAATCCATCGTTATCCTGAGTCCAACGTGCTTTGTCAAATTGGATTTTCATGATTTCTTATCTGCTTCAACTTTTTTACGCAGGCATTCAGCGCAACGTCCAAAAGTTTTGTAAAGCTGTTCTGGCGTAAACTCCTGCCCTTTGTACTTCACACCTTTTGTAATAGGCTTGCCACATTCAGGGCATGTAAATGGATTTTGCGGTTGAGTTTGTGGCTTTTGTGCCGGAATCTTTTTGCCGAGTTCATAAACGGTTTTTCCTTTGCTGTCTACAATGGATAAAGCATTGATTTTTCCTGAATCGTCGTATCCAATCTCTTTTACTGAAAATCGTTCAAATGGGTTTTCGAGTTCAAAGGTTTTCCCGTCGCGGCGCTGCTTTGTAGCACATGAAATAAAAGTAAATGGAGCGGTATAAAGTTCTCTGCCAATCCCCCATTTGAATCCTGCTCGTTTAAATGCGTCTGATGCTTCACCTTTGTGCTGGTTCCCTTCATCATCCTCGCGGCTTTCGATTCCGCAGTCCTCTTTCGATACCCATTCTTTTTTGTCCGTATCAAAAATGGAAATCTCGCAATAAAGGTTGCCTTTTACATCATGGTACGAACATTTCCAGTTGAGCGGGCCAACCACAGAATCAAGGGTATTCATATCCGTACGGGCTGTCTTATAAAGCAAAGCAATAGCACCTTTGGCGGTTACTTTTTTTACTTTGACTTCGATATCATCTGCGGTAAGCAGCGGAAATTTAAGTTCCATTGCCATCCTCTTTTCTTAACGGGCAATAATACCCGATCGTGTCTCCTGGACTGCACATTTCCTCTCCGGTTATTCCGCAGGCTATATGCCCTTTGCGGTTTCGGAAAGATAGGTTGCACCATTCGCAGCATTCTCGGCCATCCTTGAAACAGATTTCAATTTCGACCGTATGACGGGTAAAAGTAACCTCTCCATCTGTTTTCATGCCGTTGCCCCGTATATTTCGCTTACGCAGTCCTCACAGAGATTTTCGCCGTTGATGGAGTAATATTCCTCACCCTCGTAAATGCCTTTACCACAATGGTCACAACGGAGATTAGGTTCATACTCCGGCGGGTTCATCATGTCTCTTGAATATTCGGCATCACCAAGTCCGTAATCATTCGGCATTGGTTATCAGCTCTCTTTCCAGCTTGTTCAGTGATTTAAGCAATGCCCGGAGTTTTTGCTCGGCATCCGGCGTATCAATTTCAATCGGCTGTTCCGTGAATTCCTCGCTCAGAAATCCGCTTGCAAACGATATATCCGGCTGGGGGTATCCATCACAGTCAATGCGAGCGTTTTCGTATCCGTCTTTCCAGCCGTAGCAGGAAATTGCATTGGGAAATCCTTCATACTCGAATCGGATTGTTGCATCCGTTGTCTGATTGATTCTGAGGACTTTGGCGAGGATATCAACAATAAGCTGATTAACGGTATCCATCACTTATCCTCGCTTTCCAGATAGGCGGCGACGTTTATCATCTGCCCGACGGCAAGATGTGGTAAAAATTCTTTTCCAAGATGGTGTGCTCTGCTCCCACAAGGAAAAACAAAATCATTATTCTCTAGCATCGGTTCATGATCCGACGCCCATAAATAGCCGTCTCTCTGCCTACACCAATAGTCATATCCAAGCGCATGGAACGCTTTGAAAAGTGCCTTTTCATTTTCGTCGAACTGTATGCGGCGGATGATCTTTTCAGGATGGTTGATAATATCGCAAAGAGTATCATCGCCCAAGTGGCGAGAATAGTTATCTACACAAACATTCCCTTTTGAATCAATGAAATAAATGAATTCGTTTTTAACGCAGTCATAGTCAAGTGCGAAGTGCTCCCCAATTTTCAGCGGATTATCTTCTCCGCCGAGTATGTAGCAGATACGGGGTAAATCCTGCTTTGTAGGTTCCTTAAATGCCGGATGATTTTCAATTTTCATTGACTTTTATCCCCTTTCTGGATAAAATAGAAATGATGTTTTTTACAGTGCCGCTTGAGAAATTGCCGTTTCTCTGGCGGCTTTTTGTTTTGCCCATCTTTCCCTTGCACGTTCATTATCATGTGCGCGCTTTTCAGCTTCGGTCTTGTATTTCCTCGGTCTGCCTGAACGTCTCATGTTGTTGCTTTCGAACTGGATATCTGCTTTGCAACACTCCGAGCGAAACAGGGCGTAAGGATTTTTTATGTACTTTGCCGGTATCAATTCATCACCGTCCATGCCTGTGGTTGTAATGGATTTGCTCACGGATGCGGTCGCAATGGTAACTTTGTGCTTGACGGTCTGCTATGTAATCCCAATGATATTTTGCGTTAGGACATACGCCGAGGTCGAGGAAAGTTCCCCTGCACATTTTCAAAAACACTCTGGACTTTTTACAGTGGCATCCGATACATGGGTCAAACGTCGTCGCCATTCTTCTCCCCACTTTCCGTAATTCCTGCAGCAGCAAGCACCGCGATTGATATTGTTCCGACTGCCAGTGAAATTAGGATAGTCGGTTCGGAAATACTGCCGCAGACGATCAGGAACATTAAAATTGAAATAAGTACCTGGGCGATTAAAAGACGGCGGATCACCTTTTGTTGGTGAAGCATGTCCGAATACTTAGGGGAATTCTTAAAGAATCCGTCCGGGTCGTAATTCATGGTGTATCAGTCCTTTCTGATTTCCCACATATCAATTGTTCAAGTGGAATATGTAGTTTCTGGCTAACCGCTCTTAGTTCTTCAAGTCGAAATGAATTAGGCTTCTTGAATCTTCCGTAAACGGTTTTTACGCTTGTACGCATTGCAAGTGCTAATTCTTCGTGAGTAACGTTCTGCATTTCCATGCCGTATTTGATAGTTGCGATAATTGCCCGATTTTCAAGCACCGATGCGGGTGTTCTTAGCTTTGGCATCTTTCTCAGCTTCTTTCTGGTTAAGCAGTTCGTTTGCGATTCCGACGAACTCCGGCCCCATGCCGTAGTTGTATCTACCGTGGAGCATATTGCTGAATGTGCTGAAGCAGACATTGTTGTATTTTCTAGGGAATCGCTTGATTGCTTCGGCTTTAGTTTCCTCAAAAAGTTCCGTAAGCGAGATGTCTACTCCGTCGCAACGCCCTTTGATATTGAATACCGACATTTAATCATCTCTTTTCAAAAATTTATTGATAAAGTATTGCTGCCCTTTTCCGGTGACTTTTGTTGTCCGGCTTACCGTTACATGCCCGTCGCCGTGCGTAATTGCCGTTTCTTTTACTTTGAAAAGCTCCATATCCATGCTTTTTTGTGTCGGTGCGTTGTAGTCGGTTCCTCTTCGATTAATAAGGTATCCATGAGAGCGCATCCAATCGAAGAGCCGCTTTTCGCCAATATCTACACCGTTTTGCTTAATAACCTTTGCCAACTCCCCAATCAGCATTGGGGATTCACTGGCTGCGACCGCATTTGCAAACAATACTTTAGGCGCATCGTCCTCAATCTTGCTTTCCAATCTGTCAATCTTGGCATCTGCCATTTTTAAGGCTCTTGCCATCAGCGCTTCCGGGTCATTCCAAGCATTTTCTACTTGAATGAAATACCGTCTTGCTTTTTTACCCCGTTCTGTACGCTGAATCATGCAAAGTTCCTTTGCCATGTCGATGGTAAGTTGGTAATCGGTTGCAGGCTTTCCAGCTTTGCCATCAGACCTATTCCGCAAAAATGAGGAATAGTCGATTCCATTGGTAAAGCCATATTCAGCCATGCGTGGGAACCAATCGCAAAAATCTGTTTTTACTTCCAGAAAGCTATGTAAGTCCCTTGCCGACACGGTCGGCCGGTCAGAATCATAACTGATTGGTATAAGCTTGTCCGTACTAATCATTCCTTCCATTTGTACACTAATAGTGTACAAATAATAGTGCAGTGCAATGCGTATTATTAGTAAATAGGTAGAATTCCCCCTTTCCCCCACAAAATCCTTTCAAATCTCATTGACAAATATTTCGGCAAGCGTATAATATGGATGTTTAAGGTTCATATTAATGTTTGTCCGCTTTTTTGAAAATGCGATTCAAAAAAGTTCTTCTTTTTGTACTCATTTGATTTAAAAACTTTTTATAAGTGAATTGTAATCCTTAAATATACGGAAGTCAATATATATACGGAATATTTTCCTTATATATACAGATATTCTCTTTTATTAACAACTGATATTCTTTGTAAGCATTTGCTTTGTGCATTTTAGCCACATTCAAATGTTTTTTTATATCTTTGAATCCGTAAATATACAGATTCTATCTTTTGGAGATGCTATTATGAATAAATCTACGGAATTAAATGCTAAAGAGCTCGCTTCTAAAATTGATGCGCTATGTAAGGATAAAGGTACAACAATAAATAAAATGTTAGAAGAATGTGGTTTGAGCAAAAGCGTTGTTGATAACATGAAAAGGGACGCCATGCCATCTATAGATAAGCTTTTTAAAATTTCCAATTATTTTGGAATTACGATAGATGATCTTATCGGTAATGAGCAAAAAAATAAGCCCTCTGCCAATGCAAAGGGCCTTTCAGAAGGAACTATGAAGCTTGCGAATCAGATTGAGCAGCTTTCTCCTGCCAATCGTGCCAAACTTGAAGAACTGTGTCGCCTCTATTTAGACGACCAATGCAAAAAGAAATAAACTGTGCCCCATCTTTAGCTTCCATTGTTCGTGATACGGGATCATCATTCATTATGTAACCTTCTTTATTTCTTCGCAGGATTACTCCTGCGGTTCTTCCACATCTATTATTTTATACACTTCTTCAAATTCAACGTCTAATGCTTGTGAGATTGCAAATAAGGTATTAATCCCAGGGTCACGCGTTCCATTTTCAATCCGGTTCACCGCCGCTTTACTGATTCCACAACGATCTGCCACCTGCTGGCAGGTAAGACCTTTATTTAGCCTAATCTCTCTTGTCCTGACTATGATTTTTTTCATTGTGAGCACCTCAAAATTAGTGTTCACAATATAATGAAATTTAGCAATATTAATATAACACAAGTCCTGTTGCCAATGGGCGACAAGCATGGTAAATTTGCAACAAAGTTCTTTTCAATAATTTGTGCAAGATATTATTTGAAATAAAAATGCCCGCCGTGCAGCCGGTGAGCATTTGAGGTATTTGGATTTTCCGAGGGGGAATATCCAAATACATTATAGATTCTTGGCATATTTTGTCAAGGGAAATGAGGGGAAAAATGAAAATAGCAAAGCTATCTCTCGGAATCGTGTCCATTGTGCTATCCCTAATTATCCTGTTTCAGTCATGTGCAACAGGGCTAGGAAATGCACTTACAAACAACACGAAGGATACAAGCGGCAGTCTGGGCGTATTTGTGGCAATTCTATTTATTGCCGCTGGTATCGTCGGAATTGTTGCCAGAGCGTCTAAGGGTGGCACAATTGCAGCGACTATCCTTTATGCCATTGCTGGTATCATTGGCGTTGCAAGCAACGGATCATTTAAGGACTTAATGGTTTGGGGCGTTATTAGCCTGATTATTGCGGTTGTATTTGCAATCTCGATTTTCAAGCAGGATTATACTAAGGCAATGCCAGCACCAAAACAGTAAAATAAAAAACCGCCCTACCCTGCTCTAACAGGATAAGGCGGCAACCATCAGATGGGCTGACGGTACGATGAAATCGCATTTAATATTATAACCGTTCAGCTCTCTAAAATCAAGATAGGGGGCTTATTTTATGCCAAGCGCAAAAAGATTATCAAGCGGTAATTGGAGAGTTCTTGCCTATGTTGGCAAGGATAAGAATGGAAAAAGACAATATAAGTCTTTTACTAATGCAGACAAAAAGCAGGCCGAGTTTGAAGCTGCAGAGTTTCTTGTAAAGCGTAAAAAAGAAAACAAAGCTGAGAATTTAACATTCAAAGCGGCATCAGATCAATATATCCAGAATAAAGCAAATTTATTGTCTCCTTCTACTCTGCGCGGATATCGTATAATGCAGAACAATGCTTTTCCGGATGTCGAAAAAGAAACAATAGGTAAGCTGGCAGTGAATAATTCCTTCCAAAAGCAGATGAATGAAAACGCTAAAAAATACGCTGCAAAAAGTCTCAAAAATCAACTTGGATTTATAACGGCAGTTATGGGTTACTTTAATTATCACATAGATCGTATCACCATAAAGCCAAGAGAAAAGAAAAAGATTCTTGTCCCAACAAAGTCTGATTCTGTAAAAATAATAATGCTTTTACGCACTGCACCGGAGATTGAATGCCAAGCATTGCTTGCATTGTCTTGTAGTCTGCGCCAAAGTGAGATTGCGGCCCTTACCCCTGCTGATATATCGGGCAACAGCGTACACGTTCATGGGGCTCTTGTGCCTAACGAAAAAGGGGAACTCGTATATAAGCCAACAAATAAATCTTCCGCAGGAACCAGAACAGATACTATGCCTGATTATCTTGCAAAGCGTATGGAAGAACGTTGTAAAGGTCTTAATTCGACAGATTATATCTTTTCTTTACCGCCCGATGCGGTGCTGTATCGTTTCAAACGGTTGCTAAAGGCAAATGGACTTCCGCCTTATACAGTTCACTCTTTGCGCCATTGCTTCGCAGCTACGCTTCATGCTATGCATGTCCCTGATAAATACATCATGGAAATGGGTGGATGGGATACAGATAGTGTCATGAAAGACATTTATCAATACGCGTTTGAGGACGAAACTCAGAAAGTAAAGAAAAAAGCCAACGCCTATTTTGACCATATCATGCAACACGAAATGCAACACAAAAAATAATAATATAGGCTACAAGCCATGTTTAGCCGATTTTAACAGGGTTCAAGTCCCTCCTCTCGCACCAACAAAAGACCGATGATTTAAAATCATCGGTCTTTTGTTTTTACCTATATTCATGGGATTTGCGGGCTGCAAGTCCTATAGGAACACTCGCATTCAAGGTGCAAGTAATAGGACTTTTTGTTGCACCCAGTTAATTTATATTCAAACAATGAGATAGTGTATAATACAGTCAATCGCTGTCATAGAAAGCGGAGATGTTTTTCCGCAGCGACCCCTTTTATTCAGCGTTGAATTTATTACAATTTTCAAAGCAGCAAAAATGAAAGGCATGTATGATTTATACGCTGCATATTTTTCTGTAAACGTTAGGATCAAGCATAGGCTTTGTAAGAAATTCCATCGTTTCACCGGAAATTGTTCCTTTGGAGCCAAACTCGGTTCCGGCTCTGCGAATCGCCTCGAAATATGGCAATACAATGGGCTCGGCTTCCTTAACGTTGAGTATCGGCGCTTCCACACACAGAATCATTGGAGAGTCTTTTCCGAATAATCTTTTAAATTGAAGAACAAGCGCATCAAAATTGCCTTCGAAATCTGGGAAACCGCATCCCGAAATCAACATATGACGGGCATGTATTTTACCGCGCGTTTCATGATGAGTATTGCCTTCCTCGTCTGTTATCTGAACATTTGACGTAAGCGGAGTCAAACGGTCAACCAACGCTTTTACATGCGATGGCATCCCATAACAATACAGAGGCATAGACCAAATAACCAGGTCTGCTCCAGCAATCTTGTGCAACATCTCAGCGGCATCATCACGCTGGACGCATTTCCCCGGCGTCTTCTTCCAGCAGGAAAAGCAGCCCATGCAGGGTGCAATAGATTTTTTAATTAAATCGATCTGCTCATATTTTCTGCCCATGCCATCCAAAAATGCCTTGCTTAACATAAGTGTATCGCTAGCTTCCCCCTTGGGCGATCCATTCAGAAGTAATATTTTCATATGTTTTCTTCTCCATATCCTGTGCAATCCATGTACTTGGTAAAACTTGTGCGGTCAACTTTAGTCATAAACAAACCGTGTCGGTTGCAGTATGCATAGATAAATCCGCTTCCGAGCGTCCGAAAACTCGCTTCGGCATCCTGTTCCGGATAAAGCTTCAGAAATTGTGTGCCCCCTAGGGTGATGTATGCAAGAACGAGATATAATGTTCTTCAATGTACTTACCTGACAGCAGTTCTGCAACTGATACGCTCAATGTTTTTGCAAGTGATTCAATTAGACTGATATCCGGCAATCCTTTTCCTGTTTCCCATTTGGACACCGATTTATCGCTGACTATCAGCAGCTCGGCCAGCCGCTTCTGTGAATATTTCTTCCTTTCACGCAGCATTTTAATTGTGCTACCGGTAATATTAAGCGCTCATGGCATCATGCTCCTCTCTTAATTACATTGTCATCGTACCACGCCCATTACTTCAAAACAACCTACGTTCCGTAGAGTGGAAATGATCCACATCTAGATATAACACAAGAGCGCGTCGCTGCCTTCAAGATACTATTGATTTCTTCAATTTTAACCGTAAATACTGCTATCTGATTGCCCGTAAGCCCTTGATATTACTGACTTTTTTAAATAAATGCCGTAAGAACACCCGCACCAACAAAAGACCGATGATTTAAAATCATCGGTCTTTTGTTTTTACCTATATTCATGAGATTTGCGGGCTGCAAATCCCATGAAGCTATTCGCAACGAATCAACGCATACAAGGTTCTTTCGTTCACTCTTAAGCCTTCTTCTTGCCAATATTACTTAATGCGGTACCTATTACTTGAGACAGGTATGCGAGAATCGCACCTGCAATAAGACATATAGCGGTGTCCAGCCAATCATATCTTGTTGTAATTTTTGCAGCTCCGTAATAAAAAACCACGGAGAAATATGACGCTGTTGCAGCAAAAGCACCCGGTATAAACGAAAAGGCTTTAATATTTGCTTGTATACACATGATAAAGCAACCTACAGCGACTGCCACAGCAAGTACAGCCAGGGATCCTCCGAGTTTTGAATAGACCAAGACAATTAGGAATCCCCATAGTAAACCGGAAAGGTTAGAACCCAGAGTTTTTAGCAATCCTTCTTTTTTTCCACCAACTGCATAGAAACATGCCCAGGAGATGACACCGACCCAAACTGGGAGAGCAATTGCAGGCAATAATCCGACATACACCCATGCACCTGCGAGGACACCAATACTAATTCCCAATGCAACCAGAAGACCCATCATACTCCACCTTTCTTATTTTGCCATTTAGCGGCCTGCTAATATACTAACACGATCATTAACTAATTTCTAACAGTTTTTTTTAAAAAGTACATCTGTTTTTATGTAATTTGTATAGTGTATAAGGATTGAGTGCTCTGAAAGTCAACTACAAATAATTTACTGGATTTGTGGTATGAATCCTATAAAACCACCCAGATCAACGAAAGACCGATGATTCAAAATCATCGGTCTTTTGCTTGCATATGTATTCTGATTTTCCTGGCTTGGACACTATAGGAACGCTGTGAGTGAAAAACTTTACTCAGTTTGAAAATACCCAGTTGTCCCGGTATGAAAACTCGTTTAGAACAGTATACTATCTTTTCTTAAACGAATACTTAAGTGCAATAATCAAGCACGCTGTAGATTTTTTCTGCGCAGCCGTTCGATTACGATGTATAGATATATAAAAAATGCGATTAGAACAACTGTCTGTATTACAGCGCCGACTAAATTGAACAGCAGAGAGCCGTCATTTGTGGTATACGCCAGAAAGTCACATAAAAAGTGCCAGAGCATTGCTACTACGATATTATTTGTAATAACAACTATTTCAGCAAGCACAATCCCGGCGAAGAAGGCAAAGAAAACCTGCAGCAATGTGTATGCAACATTCGCGCCGCCTGCGATATTCATTAGATGCCCTAGGCCGAACAAAACAGAGGAACCTATGATTGCGAATCGATCTCCTTTGAGCTTCAGAATATTCAGAATAATTCCCCTGTAATAAATCTCCTCTGCAAAACCAACACAAAGTGTGCACGCCAATGTTGCCAAAATAAACGAAACTTGGTTATCTGCTTTGAATCCTGAGAAAATGGGAACAACATCAACAACAATCAAAGGTAAAAAGAAAAGAACTTTTTTTACTTCTGCTTTTTTCAACTTTGTGAAGCCATAATCAGAAAACGAACCAGTGGATCTCCATATATATATTATCGGAGGCAAGCATGCTGCAAAGACGCATATGGCCCGAATCAACATTGCATGTGTCGACGTCGCTTTTGTTATTACTATAGCTGCACCCGATACAAAATAAAAGCTGAGGATAAGCAGCGCCCAAAGAATTGATGCAACAACTGAGTGTTTCTGTGAAAATTTTGTTTTCATAATTTGTTCTCCTTCTTTTTTATCTGACCTAGAAATCCCAAATAGGCATCGCTCAACAATTTCTGAATTTCATCTTCCTCAAGAGAACAGCTGTTTGTAGCAACCATAGATGCGATGCCATGCGTGAACAGCCATGTTTCCACATACAAAGTCTTTGCTTCATCTATGCTTAGTTTTTCAGACCTGGCAATCACCGCTGCAAGCTCTGTGTCTTCGTCGCTTTCAATCATTTCCATAAGACTCTTTACTTTAAACTTATCCGTCATAAAAAGCATTTTAAATAGATTGGGCTCATCTTCTGCAAAGTGTATATAGGAAACACCGACGCTTCGAAACATTCTTTCTTTGTCCAGTTGGCTAATAATATATTGATTGTAGTACTGCTCAACAGAAGCATACAGTGCAGTCTTTAATGTTGACATGTTTTCAAATACTCGATAGATAGGTTGTGTTGAACATCCTATCTCATGTGAAATGCTTCGAGCATTTACACTTTCCCATCCTCTTTCGCGTGTCAACTTAAACGCTGCACATAATATTTCTTCCCTTGTTGTTTTTACTTTTGGTGGCATAAATTCTCACCTCTACAAATAACAAATGTTATGTAACATCAGTTATTGTATCAGACTTTTGCTGATTTGTCAATTATTCTTTCGATTTATAATTAAGCACTATATGCCGAAGGTATGCGAATGCCTTGCACAATAAAGCAACAGGAAAGCACTCACACCAACAAAGCCGCATGAATACTGATTCTTGCAGTATTCATGCGGCTTTATTTTTAGCTTAATGTATTCTTATTTGAAATTCGTACGACACCTTAAATTATGGCCTTATGTTAACGGCGGGGTGAACAAAATGATTACAGTACACTAGTAAAAAGACGGTCTGGGTGCCATCTTTTATTTTTATGCCAACTGAAATTTTTTAATTTCCTGGTGAAGCTTTGCTGCTTGGGCGGACAATTCTTCGCTAGCGGCAGAACTTTGTTCCGCTGTAGCTGCGTTAGTCTGAACCACCGCAGATATTTGGGAGATTCCCTGTGAAATCTGTTCAGCAGTAGTTGCCTGCCGAATAGAAACATTTTTTGTCTGCTCAATCGTTTCGCTGATAATTTCTGATTTTTTCTTAATATCGTCCAAAATTTTGGCGGCTTCATTCGTTAACTCTGAGCCTTTTGATACGACCTCTTCCGAATGCTGAATCAGCGTACCGGTTTGCTTGGCTGCCTCCGCTGATTTTGCGGCGAGACTGCGGACTTCATCCGCAACCACAGCAAAGCCTTTGCCTGCTTCTCCAGCACGTGCCGCTTCAATCGCCGCATTTAATGCAAGAATATTAGTCTGAAACGCAATATTTTCAATAACCTTCGTAATATTGGTGATTTGATTGGATGCCATACCAATTTCATTCATTGAATCGGTTAATTGGGTCATCTGGTTATTGCCGTCTTCAATTTCAGAGTTTGACTGCTGAATATATGCTGCGGCCTGCTTTACATGATCCGCATTCTCACTGGCTTGCTGTGCAGCCTGTGAAACAGAAGCGGAAAGTTCTTCAACAGCTGAAGACTGTTCTGAAGCTCCGGTGGCGAGGGACTGTGCCCCATCCGCAACCTGGTTAGCGCCGGAATTGACTTGATCTGCGGTATTACTAATTACTGTTAACGTTTCGTTCAGCGATGCTGCAATTCCCAGTAAAGAGGCCTTTACGGGTGCAAATTCGCCGGAATAATCGTATTTCAGGTTAATCCGCAAATCTCCGTTCGCCATCGTTTTCAAAGTTTCACTTATCTCTGATATGTAATTGATATATTTATTCAGACGCGATAATGTTTGCCCGGTTGTGTCACAAAGCTGACCGATTTCGTCTCTCGTTATTTCATTCTTATCGATCTGAACCGACAAATCGCCATCTGCAATTTTTTGGCTAACATTTGTAATATATCCTAAGTGGCGTGCTATGGAGCGGGATATAAGAATACTGATCGCTAAAAGGACTGCCAAACAGCCAAAAATCAATATAAAAAGAAAAACCGTAGTTTGATTGTCATAGTAAGATGCTGCATTCAAATCGGATTTTTGCTTTGCCTGTGTTAACTGAAGAGTCTTGGCAGCAAGATCATTATAAGAGTTATAAGTCTCAGTTAGATTTGAATGAGCCGTTTGCAAAGCAGCCCGGTTGCCCGCTGCCGTTACCACAGATTTTTCAAAAGTATCAAAGAATTTTTCAGCGGCTTCATGCTGAGTGTGAAACGCATTATTAACAGATGAATCATAGGAAGAAAGGTTTTTGCTTTCCCAGCTGGTATATTTAGTCTCATAACCGGCTTTTTGAGTTTTAAAAGCAGCTAAATCCTCAGATTGTTTTCCGGCATCCGTTTCGGAAATGTATTCGAGCGCTGCCGAATATGCCTGGCTTATGTTGCCTGATGAAGGAGACACATCTAAAATCAGCTTATATCCTTCCTGAATGCCATTATATATGTCATATCCAATTTGGGTCCGCTGCATCCATTCAATGGTACAAGCCCATGTAATAATGATCAGTATAAATGCTGTGATGGAAAGGATTAACAGCTTTCCTCTGATTTTTACATTATTTAGATGCTTCAAAAAAAATCATAACCTTTCTTCGTCTGCAATTTTATATATAGCACTATAATAATTATCGGAAAGTTATGAATTTAATTTACTTTTTGATTTACTCAAATTAAAATATTATTTTGTGAACATTTACTAATAAAGAATATGCATGCTTGCATAGCATGTTTTTAATTTATTCAGACTCCTTTACTTCATTTTCTACGGTAAAGGCACCCTTTATAAATTTAATCATTTCCTCTGCTACAAAGTCGTCCCTCCGCAAAATATCATAATCAACATATACCTTGAAACGCTCTCGATAATAATCACAGGCATATGAGAACTGAAGCATCATAAAAAGATTGTCCAACAAAAAGGCAAGCATTTTGCTGTCGCAATCGTTGCGGATAAAATGTTCTTTCTGTGCCTGCTGAATCAGGCTCTGATACACTTCTGCTGATAAAGATTCTACTTCTTGAGCCGCTTCCGATATAAAGCTGGAATTGCTTTGTGTAGTCATAATGTTGTATAACTGAACAACTACCTTATTTTCACGGGAATATCCTTGAATAATATGGATGATTTTTTCCACCTTTACGGGCCATTCAACATCTTCACACATAACACTTTTTAGAGCTGTTCGTATATCGGCAGAGCAATGCTTTACCGTAGTCAGGAACAAATCCTGTTTACTTTCGAAATATTTATACATACTCCCTACGCTCACGCCGGCATCTTTCGCTACCTGATTAATATTTGCATTTTCGAAGCCACTTTTTGCAAATTCTTTCATCGAGGCAGTCAGAATTCTTAGCTGTTTGTCCTTTGTAATTCTATTGAAAAGATCTTTCATTTTATTCTCCCAATATGCTGTATCCAAATCTGATTTTTAAAATGATGAATGCAAAAACGAAATTATTGTAACACTTTCTCGGAAAGATTAAATTATCAACATGAAAATCGCTGAATAATAACGATTTTAAAAAGCTCTGAAACCCTTGGCGTAAGCCGGATTTCAGAGCTTCACTCTGTTATATCTGAGCCTTTTTATAAATTTCTTCCATTTTTGTGTTCAATTTATGGAAAGGCTTTTTAAAGATAGCAAGCAACAGAAACGTTCCTAAAAAGATCAGCAATGCTCTTACATTATACCATACACTGCCCCAGACAGGTCCTGCAATTGCTTCTCGGAAACCGTTAATTGCATAAGTAAACGGCCACAGCGGCTCCAAAATTCCAAAGATTTTAGGATTCGTCTGAATTGGGTAAATACCGCCGGCTCCGGCGATTTGAAATACCATTTCAACAACAGCAATCGCTTTGCCAACATTTCCGAAAAGGGAAACCAGAGTAAAAATCAAAACCGTAAACGTTACAGACGTTAAAGCACTTATGCCAAGAAGCAGTTTGAAATCTGCAGGTTTCACTCCCAGCAGAAACACATCACCAAGCGTGATAATTGTTGACTGAATTAACGATAAAAGCAGGAATAAAAGCATCTTGCCGAAATGTTTCTGCTTTAAATTCAGCTTAACACCTTTGATTGTATCTTCACATTCCACCGTAAGCAGTGCACAGCTTAAAAGCGCACCTACCCAAATGGCGAGAACCGAGTAAAATGGAGTAAGTCCCACTCCAAATGTGCTCGTATTATAAACTTCGACTTCCTTTACATCAATTGGAGATGAAATGAAGTCTGCAATTTCAGACGGATGATTTTCCGCAAGATCAACCAGTTTGTCAATATTCTGGCTGGTCACTCCATCAAGTTTAGAAATTAACTGGTTTAAATCATTTTGAAGAGTTGTGAGCAAATCGTTAAGTTTGTTTGCCTGACTTACCGAAAGCCTGCTGCTTGCCCCGCTAAAAGCCGCCAAAGCGTTTAACTGGGGAATCATAGCTCTGTTGAGCTCTGCAACGCTGCCAACGTCGTCCATTTCCAGCGAAAGGTCGTTGACCACGTTATTCAAAAGCGGCGTACAATCAATCTGAATACTGTTGGAAACATTCTGAATCTGTTTGGTTATTTCGCTGCTAAGATCAGAGAGGGTATTCAATGCGGCTTCCGCCGAACTTTTTGATGTATCGGAACGCAGAATTGGTATCTGCTGATCCAGTGC
Organism: Caproicibacter sp.; assembly: GCA_036260805.1. Taxonomy (GTDB): domain Bacteria; phylum Bacillota; class Clostridia; order Oscillospirales; family Acutalibacteraceae; genus Thermocaproicibacter. The sequence continues at coordinate 40,563 of DATALZ010000006.1, read as the reverse complement.
TGATTTTTCATTCATGACAAGACGATCCATATAATTCAAGCTGTCCGCTAAAAGGCCAAGAACGGAAAGATTATAACTTTTGTTTAAAAACCGAACTTGTGAGGCGTCGGATTCCAAAATTATATCAGTCGACTGGCATATGCTGCTGCATTCCTGCATAACGCCGATTACGTCTTTATCTATGCTATTGCCGTTAATTTGCTTCAACTCATAAATCAGTTTCTGATTTTGGCTGTCCAATTCATCCAGTTGCCGAATGTCGGAATTTAAATCTGAAGAAATGGATTCAATAGTCTGCTTCGTATTCTGCACCAACGACTTATTGGAATTCACAATATTCTGAAGACTGCTGATCTGCTCGTTTACTTTTGGTAGTGTTGCTGTGCATTCGTTTAGATATTTCTGAAAAGCTCTGGAATCTTTATTCGCATCGGAAATATATTTCTTTAACTTGGTAATATCACTGTTAGCCTCGGTAAATGTACTCTTCAATTTACTGATTTGCGAGGTCTTCAGATTGGCGCTTTTCATTTCTGTTTTCAAGGTGGTAATTGTCTCTTGGGTCACTGATTTAACAAAATTTGTTTTAATCGTATTTACAAGTTTATTTTTTGCGGCATCCGTTATCTTCGTAGCAATAGAATTTAATTTCTCATTGACTCGGTAAACAATCGACGGCTTCTGCGGAGTGGCCGACGTCAATGTAACCAGCCGTGATGAAAAATTATCCGGGATTTCAATCAGTGCATAGTATCTTCCTTCGTTCAAGCCATAATTACCCTGCCATTCGTCAACAAAATCCCAGCCAATTGATTTATTTTTCTTTAGTTGATCGATCACACTGTTGCCGACATTAACAACCTTTCCGTTATAAACGGTACCCTGATCTTTGTTTACAATTGCAACCGGAAGATTCCCCGTATTAGAATACGGATCCCAGCAGGCATAAATATTTATCCAGGCATACAGAGATGGCAATAAGCAGAGACCTGCCATTACAATGATTACAGAAATACTTTTTGCAATTGTCTTAATGTCATGCCCTAGAACCAGAAAGACCGGTCTCACACCATTCACAATAAAGCCGCTGATGGTGTGCCCTATTTTATTTAACAGATACTGTATTTTCTTCATGTCTTATTCTCCAAGGCCGGACTTTTTAAAATCATGTTCAAACTGATGAATGGTATTGTTCAGCGGCCCAACCGTAAAGTATCCCCCTACCAGGAAGAGTGCTGCAAATACAGCCAGCGCTGCAATATTCATCATGACGCTGCTGACAAGAGGCCCGGCAATCGCTTCACGCAGCCCTCCCAGTGTGTAGGTAAATGGAAACAGAGGCTGTAAGATTCGGAAAACCAGTGGGTCAACCTGAATCGGATAGGAGCCACCGCTCCCGGCCACCTGCAAAATAAGATAGATGATTGACAAAGCCTTGCCGACGTTGCCAAGGGTGGAAGCAAGTGTAAACGTAACGATTGAAAAAACAAGCGATGAATAAACGGCAAAGAAAATAAAAAGAGCAGGATTGACTACATAAATTTTCAGCAGGAAGATATCGCCCAAAGATACAATTAATCCCTGAATGACAGCCAAAGTTGAAAAAAGGAGCATCTTTCCAAAATGTTTTTCTCTTAAGGTAACCTGTTCGATTCCCTCAAAATACGCCGCTTTTGGTTTTAGAATAGAGTTTAAGACGAGACACCCGACCCACAGCGCAAGAGTTGTATAGATGGGCGACATACCCGTACCATAGTTAGGTATTGAATTAATCGACTCCTCTTTTATGTCAAAAGGATTTGAGACATAATCTCCCATGAGTTTCGGGTCATTCTGCAGGATGCTGATGATCTCGGAAATATCATTGTTATTAACCTGTTCAAATTTACTTCCAAGAGAACTGATTACATCTTTGAATTCGGTTAATTTATCATTGATACTTGTAGAAAACTCCGACACCAATCCGCTGCCTTCCCGGGCCGTATCCACCATGCTGCTGATCTGAGTGCTCAGATCCTGTGCATTTTGAATCAGTCCAGAAGCATCTTTCAATGTTACAATTAGATTGTCCCCTATCGTTTTTAAGTCGTCTTTTACTTCGGAATTGTACAGCTGAATAGAATTATTCAGCTGAGTAGCAATTCTGCCGGAATCACTGTTCACAAGATCCGCTGTACTTTTTGCTATACTGTTTGCTGCATTCAGCTGACTTCGAATATTCGTTATTTGATTCTGTTCATCGGTAATATACGGCTTCGTGGCCTGCAGATCGGATATGATATTGGAAATCTGCTGTTTTTTAACTGCGTTTGAGGATTTCGCAGACTGCAGGAATTTAACTGCGGTATCAATATTGCTGTTTGCCTTATCAATTTGCTGAATAACGGTCGTAATTGTATCGTCCAATGATTTCAGTGCCGCCTTAACCTGAGGCTCTGAATTTTTTATTTCATTTAAAACGGTAACCAGTTGTTCTTTTAATCCGGATGTTTGAATTGCTTTTAACGCATTGATTACCTGCGTAAGTTCCGGACTGTTTAGCGTATCGTTCAAAGTTTCCAATTGCGATATGGTACTGGTCAGTGCAGAGTCAACTGAATCCAGATCTTTCTCAATCTGCGGAATTTCCTTATCCAGATAAGCGTAAAGCTGATCCAGTGAACCGGATAAATTTCTCAGCTGAGTCTGCATATCGACCAAAGATTTTCTGAGGTTTGTCAAATCTGTTTTTAATTTGGTTAAGGAAGAAATCGCATAGTCTATGTCTGAATTATAGTCATATGAATTACATTGCTTTAAATAATCAATTGTAGCATCAATGGAGCTGTTCATAGACTCAATCTGAGTACTGATTGTCGGTAATACGGTATTGATTTTTGATGCACTGGCGTTTGAAGCGGAATCGTTCAGACTGCTGAACAGATTCCTGATTTTTTCATTAGACATCTGTGCATAGTTTAAATTCAAATCAACATTTTTAATAGAATCGTCCATCGAAGTCTGCATCGACTGTAGAATTTTCTGATTGTCGGCATTGTTTTTGCCGACTGACGCCAGCCCGCTTTGAACCGCTGGCATGGTTGCGCTGATACTTTCCAGAAACTCGTTCAAATTATCTGAGTTCTTTCCAATACCGTCCAGCGAACTTGTAATAACGCTCATGTTCCGATTGATGCTGACAACGGAATCCTTTACCTTAATAATATCTTCTTTGTTTTTGCTTGCATTTTTACCCACAACATTCAGTGAAGCAAACGCAGTCTCGTTTACTGTGGAAATAAACTCACTGGATACCTGCTGAATCAGGGTATTATTCGCAGTGGATGTAATTTTACTTGCAACCGGATTTGCTTTTGTATCTACTTTATATATAATCTGGGGCTTTTGAGGATTCGCTGTAAGCACAGTTAATATTTTTGACGAAAAATCAGACGGAATCTCTATCATAGCATAATATGTACTGTCAACAAGGCCCATATCTGCATCCTGAGAATTCGTAAAAATCCATTTTATTTTATTGTTCTTTTTCAGCTGACTGACAATTTCATTGCCAACATTGATTTTTTTATCTTTAAAATGTGCGTCCTTATCGTTATTTACCACTGCAACAGGGATTGAATTTGTATTTTCGTAAACATTCCAGCAAGCCTGAATATTCACCCATGCATACAGTGACGGCAGGACACAAAGTCCAGCCAAAATGATGATAGCCACCGGGTTCTTCATGATTCGTTTCCAATCCTGCCGATTGACCTTGATAATATTATGAAAATTCATTTTAATTCCTCATTAAAATTATTCTGTTGATAGCCAATATTTAGAATTATATAGCAATTAAAGATCCGATATAATAAAAATTTGTAAATTTAACTTTTGATGCCCCACAAATTTTGCGAAGTTGCGAAGTATTGGATAGATTTGACATGAAATTTACTATGATATACAATTGTATAAATAATAATCTATCTGATTGGAAAGGGCGTTGTATTATGAATAATTTCAGAAGGATGTCATCATCACAATTGCAATTGCTGGTCAATCCGCCGCCAAGCTAGGTTGAGTCAATAAAACAATTTCAATACTCGAATACAACAATACTTGGGAGAATATTATGAAAAAAGTTTTATCAATCATTCTTGCAACTGTTATGTCATTATCGATATTCAGCGCATGCTCCGGCACATCGAAGCAGACTGCAAATTCGGAAACAACCAACATTACCTACTGGTACTGGGCAGACAATGCCGATTATTCTGCAAAGATGCAGGAGATGGCACAAGACTTCAACTCCACAAACAAAGCGAACGTTAAGGTAACAGCCTTAGAATATCCATGGGACGGCGGTGCCTACACAGAAGATTTATTTTCGGCGGCTATGGGCGGAAACGGACCGGATACCGCATCTTGGAAGCTGACCTCGACTCCGCTGTTTGTTTCGAATCATTTGCTTGTAAATCTGGACAGTTACATATCCAACTGGAAAGATAAAGACGATATTGAAACAAGCCTTTATAACACAATGAAACAGGCAAGCGGAACAAACAGTATTTATGTAATGCCGTGGAATACGCAGATTCTCTATGTTTATTACAGACCTTCCATGTTTAAGGCAGCCGGTGTGAGTGTTCCAAAAACATATGAGGAATTTCTTACTGCATGCCAAAAGCTAACCAGAGACACGAACGGTGACGGTAAAATTGATGTTTATGGATTCGGAATGAGAGGAGCCAAGGGCGGGCAGGAACCCTGGGGAAGCTTTATTTATGCCCGAGGCGGAGATTTCAAAAATTTAGCGAGTGAAAAAGCAATTGCCGGAATGCAGGATTTTGTTAACCTCTACAAAAAAGGTTATACTCCGCCAACTGCCCCTACAGACGGTTTTAACCAGATTATATCGGATTTTAAAGCTGGAAAAACAGCTATGACGATACATCACATAGGATCTTCCAAAGATATGGTAAAAGTTTTTGGCAATGACGTCGGTGCCTTTGTTTTCCCCGCTGGAGAAAACCAGTGGACTTCGATGGGCGACACAGAAAACGTTATATTTGAAAGCTGCAAAAACAAGGATGCGGCATTCCAATGGCTGGCGTATCTTGCGACCGGCAAAGGTCAGGAAACATGGTGTGCCGCTACCGGAAATGTACCGGTAAGCAAAAGAGTTCAAAAACTGGATGAATTTCAGAATGATAAATTTATGAAAGTATCCATAGAAGGTCAAAAGTATGCAGGCATTTTCCCTGTTCTGAATTCAACGACAGAATGGATCAGTACAACTTGGCCAAATACAACCAATTCCGCTTTAACTGGAAAAACAAGTGTTGACGACGCCATGAAAACATTACAGGATGGCCTCTACGGGTCCTCAAAATGATTTCGCTTTACTTTTGAATATAGTAACAAAATAATATCGAATCAGAAAAGGGCAATTCTATGAAAAATTTAAAAATTTCTGCAAAGCTGATTTTATCATTTCTGGCAATATCTTTCATATCACTAATAATTGGAATCTGCGGGATAGTCTCCCTGCTGCAAATGAAGGCCAGCAGCCAGACATTGTATGAACAGGAAACAGCCCCGATTCCTGTTATTTCCAGCGTAATATCTGATGTTAAGGATATCTCCGATCTTGCAAGGGATTACATACTCTACGGAAAAGATGCTTCTCAAAAATATACACTGCAGGTAAAGGCAGCACAGTATTTGCGGGAATATAATGCTGCCATGGCGAAGTATGAGCCAACTCTTACCGACCCAAAATTAAAGCCTTTTTTCAATGATGCAAAAAACAGATTTTCAAAAACGATGTATCCACTATTTCAGCAAATTGTTAAGGATATGAATGACGGCAAAACAAGTCAGGCAATGCAGCATATGGATTCTTTTAAAACTGCCGCGCGAAAAGTCACCGGATATTACAGCATCTGCATGAACCGAACCATTGTGACTGCTGAAGCAAACAATACGCAAAATCAGAACACTGCATCCGTTATGACGATTATTTTAGCTGCAATCATTGTCATTGGAGCAGCCGGTTCCGTTTTGTGGGGGTTCTGGCTTTCCCGTATTTTGAGTAAGCCGATCAACGAAATGGCCATAGCGGCCCGCAGCCTTTCGGAAGGAAACCTTGATGTTAATATATCCTATGTTTCGAAAGACGAGATTGGTTCTCTCGCAAATTCGCTAAAAACCGCCTCTTCAACTTTGAAACAATATGTGAAGGATATTTCTTATAATCTGGACTTAATGGCGAAAGGAAACATGGCTGGTAAAATTACGCAGGATTACCGCGGAGATTTTGCGCCGATTAAGATTTCGCTGTTGAAGATTTCGCACGATCTGAGTGATACTCTTTCCACCATCAATATGTCGGCCGAACAGGTAAACAGCGGAGCCGGGCAGGTTTCTGGCGGCGCACAGGCCCTGGCGCAAGGTGCAACGGAACAGGCGAGTTCCATTCAGGAGCTCTCCGCATCAATATCTGAAATCTCAGAATCAGTAGGACAGAATGCCAAAAATGTAGATGTAGTTTCCAACTATGTAAAAAATGCTGTTTCGGGGGTAAATAAAAGCAATACGAAAATGCAAACCATGCTGTCAGCAATGAGTAAGATAAGTAACTCCTCTGCTGAAATCAAAAAAATCATAAAGGTCATCGACGATATTGCTTTCCAAACCAATATTCTTGCGTTAAACGCAGCGGTTGAGGCGGCAAGAGCAGGAGAAGCTGGAAAAGGGTTTGCGGTTGTTGCAGATGAAGTCCGCAACCTGGCGGGAAAATCCGCAAATGCCGCAAAACAGACTTCCTTATTGATTGAAAGTTCTATTGGTGACGTTCAGCAAGGATCTGATATTGCAAATGAAACGGCAGTTCAGCTTTCGGAAGTTGCTTCGCAGGTTAACCTTGTTGGCGAAACCATTCAGAAGATCGATAAGGCTTCTTCCGACCAGGCACGGGCCATTACACAAATCACGCAGGGTGTGGACCAGGTTTCAGCAGTTGTTCAGACGAACTCAGCTACAGCCGAACAAAGTGCTGCAGCAAGTGAGGAACTCTCCGCACAAGCTGATTCTCTGACAAAACTCACTGAAAAATTTGAGTTAGCAGTTTCCTGATATTAAGTTACCCTAAAGAAGTCAGCGTCTTTTGACGCTGACTTCTTTCTTTCTCTCCAATTGATAAAATGTTCTTTGCCATTAAAAATTACAATTAAAACGCCGTTATTTTGAACTGTGCTTGTACCGATTCGAACGGTTCTTGCCTCTGCTGTAAAAGCCGTTTTCGCTCTTCTTTTCCTGCTTTGCGCCGCGCTGCTTTTTCCCAACCATTGTAATATGCACCGCACGCTGCTTAATTTTGTAGCCGTTCATCCTGTGCAGCACCAGCTCTGCATCCTTCGGAGCCATCTCAACCGTGGTATGATCGTTGTAAATAGAAATTTTCCCTATCGCTTTAATCGGAAGTCCGGTCGTTTCAACGATTGTACCGACAACGAAATCTGGCCTGATTTTGTCTTTTGTGCCCAGATTTAAGTCTAGGCAGGCAATTTCGCTATTTTCTGCATCGTGCTCCGGTCTGCGGACATTCTTAACCGATAGAAGCCTTCTGTTTTTCCCCTCGATTGTCTCACATAAAGCCGCTGCAATACTTTTCGCGGGATAACCTTCTTTTTCGAGCTCTTCAATGAACGAGAGCCATTCCCTGCCGCTGTCTTCATCCACAAGTTTTTTGATATTTCCGCGAAACTTTTTATTACGTCTCTCACCGATATCTTCAACTTTTGGAATGGAAGCTTCCTCGATTTTTCGGTTCATAAACTTTTCCAGAGAATGAACACGCTGCAGCTGCGACCTGCTTACCGCCAATGTGTAGGATGCTCCGGTCTTGCCGGCACGCCCTGTCCTGCCGATTCGATGAATATAATATTCATCTTCCTGAGGAATATCGTAATTAAAAACTGCGTCAACGTCTTCAACGTCTATTCCGCGCGCTGCGACATCGGTAGCAATCAGAATTGATGTACGTCCGTCCTTAAAATTGCTCATTACCTGACTTCGCTGGCTCTGTTTTAAATCGCCATGAATCGCTTCTGTCTGAAAACCGCTTTCATTCAATTCCTTACTGAGCTCGCTTACCATCTTTTTTGTATTGCAGAAAATCAGCGCCCGCTTGGGGTGATGATATTCCAGCAGTAATTTTAAGGCGTTTATTTTATCGTCTTTCGAAATATGGTAGTAGTATTGGGAAATACCATCAACAGTCTTCTGACCTTGATCTACCGCGATTATTTTAGGATCTTTTTGGAATTGTTTTGTAATCTCAAGAATAGCGGGCGGCATAGTCGCGCTGAACAGAACCGTCTGCTTTGTTTCCGGAGTCTGCTTCAGAATGGTCTGAATGTCCTCCAGGAAGCCCATATTCAGCATTTCGTCCGCTTCATCCAGGATAACTGTTTTTAAATTCTCCAAAGACAAGGTCTTTCGCCGCATATGGTCCATAATACGGCCCGGAGTTCCAATAACAATCTGCGCGGTTTTCAGCTGGCGAATCTGGATCGGCATTGGCTGGCCGCCAAAAACGATAGCTGTTTTTACATTCTGCAAATATTTTGCAAATTTACGGATTTCTTCACCGGTCTGCATGGCAAGTTCCCGGGTCGGGCTCAAAACAAGCACCTGCCAGTTGTTCCGGCTGCCCTGTGCGACAGCCTGAACAATCGGGATTCCGAATGCCGCAGTTTTTCCTGTTCCGGTATTGGATCGGCCGATTAAATCTCTGCCTTCCAGCATGAAAGGAATGGAACCGGCTTGTATTTCGGTTGCCTGTTCATACCCCATTTCTTTTACTGCACGCAAAATTTCGGGTAATAAATTTAAATCTTCAAACTGCATTCTTTAACCTCTATATCAATTTAATAAAAAGCTGCCCCGCGCTTTACGGAACAGCTTACGGTTTATGATATCATTTTTTCAAATTCTTCTTCGTTTATAACCTTAATTCCCAGTTGATTTGCCTTTGTAAGTTTACTGCCGGCATCTTCACCAGCAAGGACATAATCCGTTTTCTTGGAAACACTGCCACTGACCTTACCGCCAAGTTTTTCAATAATTTCCGATGCCTGCGAGCGTGTGAGAGTTGGAAGAGTTCCGGTCAGAACAAACGTTTTTCCCGCAAAACGGCTGTCGACAGAAGACGCGGGAGTTAGGCTGGCCATATTAATTCCGGCATCGCGCAGGCGGCCGATTAAATGAGCGGTATTCGGCAGATCAAAGAACTGATGAACGCTCTGAGCCATAATTTCGCCGAATCCATCGATGGATGCAATCTCTTCTTCCGAGGCGCGAAAGATTTCGTCTATTGTTTCAAAGCGAGTACACAAAAGTTTTGCCGCCTTTAACCCGATATGGGGAATGCCGAGTGCGAAAACGAGCCTGTAGAGGTCGTTCTGCTTTGATTTTTCGATCGCATTCAGACGGTTTTCCGAGGATTTCTGTCCCATGCGTTCCAAACCGGTCAGCTGAGCCATTGTAAGGCTGTAAAGGTCGGCAGGAGAATGAATTAATCCGCTGGACACCAACTGTTCCAGTACTGCCGGGCCAAGGCCGTCAATATCCATTGCATCGCGGGAGCAGAAATGAATCAAATGGCGCAGAAGCTGGGCCGGACACTCCGGATTGGTGCAGCGTGTTGCAGCTTCACCCTCTTCCCTTGTAACCGGGACACCGCAGGACGGGCAGACGGGCGGGAGACGGAACGGTACTGAACCTTCGGCATGAGAAACGACCGACACAACTTCCGGAATAATTTCGCCTGCTTTTCTCAGGACTACGGTATCACCCACACGAATGTCCTTTTCGGCAATAAAGTCCTGATTGTGAAGCGTTGCACGGCTGACGGTCGTACCGGCGAGGGTAACCGGCTCAAAAATGCCAGTTGGAGTAAGCACTCCCGTACGGCCAACGTTGATTTCTATATCCAGTAATTTTGTCTGTTTTTCTTCCGGCGGATATTTAAAAGCTTCCGCCCAACGCGGGAATTTTGCGGTACTGCCAAGCATACTGCGCTGAGCAAAAGAATTCACCTTCACTACAGCGCCGTCAATTGAATAATCCAGCGAGCCGCGCATATCACCGATTCTGCGTACTTCCGTAATAACCTCGTCGATAGTTTTGCATGGGGTAAAAAACGGTGGGACGGTAAAACCAAGACGCTTCAAAAAATTCAGCGCTTCGTCGTGGAATTGAAGTTCAACGCCGTTCACTTGCTGAACATTAAAAACAAAAATATCCAGTTTGCGCGCCGCAGTAATTTTCGCGTCTTTTTGGCGCAATGAGCCCGCGGCAGCGTTCCGCGGATTTTTAAACGGTTTCTCGCCGTTCAGCTCCTGCTGAGCAGAAAGCTCAAAAAACACTTTATGAGACATATACACTTCGCCGCGCACTTCCAGAAAGGGAAGCGGCTCATTGAGCTTCTGAGGCACCGTACGGATCGTTTTGATATTATCGGTAATATCTTCGCCTACAGTCCCATCTCCGCGTGTGGAGCCTCTCACGAGGATTCCGTCCCGATATTCTACTGAAACGGAAAGTCCATCAAATTTTGGCTCAACAATATAAACCGGGTCGCCTGCTGCGGCCCTGACACGGCGGTCAAAATCAATCAGTTCCTGCTCGGAAAAAGAGTCATGCAGGCTTTCCATAGGCACAATATGGGTTACAGGCGAGAATTTAGCCATTACATGCCCGCCGACCTTTTGTGTCGGCGAATCCGGCGTTACAAGATCCGGGAACTCGGCTTCCAGGTTTTCAAGACGGCGATACAGCGCATCATACTCTGCATCGCCAATCTCAGGTGCATCCTCGTCGTAATACTTTTTATTGTGGTAACGGATCTGGCCCGACAGTTCCGCCGCCAGCTTTTTTGCTTCTTGAAAATCCATAACTTTGACTATCCTTTCGCTGCTGACTGGATGTTTGGATATCCGTTTTGCGGAAAACCGATAACGTTTTATCCCGCGGTTTTTTCGAGCTGATTCATATTGGCCACAACATTCGGCACCGAGCCGACAATTACGGTTTCCGCTACGAGCACATTCGTACTAATATCCGTAGTAGCGTCGAATCCGGGTAAAAAGGAATAAACGCTTGCACCGACATTCAGGTAAATCTGATGACGCGTCTGATTAATTCCAGCAGATTCGAACGAACTCTTAAATTCGGCGGTAACGTTGCCTGAGAGGGTCAATCTTAAATAGATTTTTGGCCCACGCCCATGAAAAAGATCTCCGCCGAGCAATGTTCCAAGCGGAATCCCGACATTGGTTTCAGTTTCTTCGTTCAACTGCTTCTGAACTGCAGATATAATTTTAGCCTTCAGCTGATTCATTTTTACCATATCTGTGGTAATGGATTGAACGTTGCCGTCGGAACCTCTGTTTACATTAATCAGGCTTTCATAACTGACAGAATTGTCACTGACTTCTTTCAGGACAATACTGTTTATGACGCTGACAGATTTTATTTTTGCCTCATTTACGGTTACAGATTCAATAACAGGCTTAATTGTGCTGTTAAACAGAACAACAAGCAGGATCAGCAGAAAGAGGAATAGAAAAGCAAAAGCTCTTCCCCTCATCGGTCTGCGGTAACGGTGTGGCCTTCTCATTTCCGCACCTCCCAGAAGTATTACGCTATAATACTCAGGAAGGAATAATAGTGTGCAATATTTCTAATAAAATAATATTCGAGCCAAAAAAAGACACAAAGAAACCATTGGATTCTTTGTGCCTTTCTGAAACTTTTGAATTAGTTATTTTCCGAATCCTCAGGCGCTGCTTCCTGTTCATCAAGAAGCGCCCGAATGGAAAGGCTTACACGGTGTTTGTCAAAATCGATATCTGTAATCTTTACTTTAACAACATCGCCGATTTTAAGAACATCCTGAGGCTTTTCAATCCTGTGGTCAGCAATCTGGGAAATATGAATGAGGCCGTCGATTCCCGGAATCACCTGTGCGAACGCACCGAAAGTGGTCATGCCGACAACTTTAACATCTGCGACGCTTCCAACCGGATATTTTGCCTTAAGAATCTCCCACGGATTATCTTCCGGCTTCTTGTAGCCAAGTGAAATTTTGCCCTTCTCGCGGTCAAGAGCTTTAATGTAAACGGTAACCGTATCGCCGACATTAACAACTTCGGACGGATGTTTAATTCTTGTCCAGGAAAGTTCGGAGATATGAATCATGCCGTCGATGCCGCCGAGATCAACAAATGCACCATAGGAAGTCAACGATTTGACAACTCCGGTATAAACCTTGTTTTCTTCTGCGGTTTCCCAGAATTTCTCTTCCAGTGCCTTCTTTTCATCCTTCAGCACGGAACGGATGGAACCGACTGCACGTTTACGGCCGCGGTTGACTTCAATAATTCTGAACTTAACCTGTTTTTTCAGGAGTGCATCCAGAGGATCATTGCGGGATGCAGTAGCCTGAGAAGCAGGGATGAATACTCTTACGCCTTCAGCAACAGCGATAAGGCCGCCCTTAATGACTTCTGAAACAACGCCTTCAAGAACTGTTTCGTCATCTGCTGCGGCTGCAATCTTTTCCCAGCCCTTTGCAGCGTCCAGACGCTTCTTGGAGAGCATGATGGTGCCTTCCTGATCGTTGGTACGCATAATGAGGAGATCCATTTCGTCGCCGACTTTAACAACGTCTTCCGGCTTAACACTGGGGTCTGCCGAAAGTTCTGCCGCCGGGACATAACCAGCCTGTTTTCTGCCGACATCCACAAGGACCTCGGTCGGAGTAACACCCACAACAACACCGTGTACCTTTTCGTCTGTATTTAAACTCTTCAGAGATTCTTCGAGCATTTCCTCAAAGTTTCCCTCGGCAGTGTTCTCCTTAGTATTCTGCGCGGCTTCGTTCGTATCCTGTGCCGCACCCTCGTTTATTTCTGACATGGTATCAAGTACCTCCTTTATAATGCTTGCCGGCGTAGAAGCACCAGCAGTAATGCCAATACGTTTGGTCTTTTTCAAGGCCTGCAGCGGAAGCTCGTCCACAGTTTCCACAAGATATGTAACGCAATTCTTTTTGCACACTTCAAAAAGTTTGGCGGTATTGGAACTCTGTTTTCCGCCAATTACAATCATCGCGTCACAATGTTGCGATAAATCCGCCGCTTCCGACTGACGCATCGCAGTTGCATTACATATTGTATCAAAAATAACAGCATTTGTATATACCTTTTTAATGATTTCCAAACAATTTTCCCATTCTTTAACACTGAAAGTGGTTTGTGCAGCCACACAAACCGGTAAATCTTTTAAGAAAGGATACACTTTCAATAAACTGTCCAAACCGGCGGCGTCTTTAAAAACATAACAGGTTCCGCTGCAATGGCCTATAATTCCCTGAACTTCCGGGTGAGACGCATCCCCCGCTATCAACACGGTTCTGCCCTCTTTTGCAGCTTCGGATACGATGGACTGTATTTTTGCAACAAAAGGACAGGTAGCGTCGGCGCATTTTAGGCCTAATTGAGCAATCTCGTCATAAACAGCCTGCCCTACTCCGTGGGAACGAATGACCAAAGTTGCGTCTGCGGGTGTATCCTGCACCCGTTCAACGACAGTAACTCCCCTTCCGGCAAGTTCCGCCAGCGTCTGCGGATTATGAATAATCGGTCCGAGCGTGCAGACCTTTTTGCCCTCATCCAGAAGCAGGCTAACCATGCTCACGGCGCGGTTTACCCCAAAACAAAATCCCGCAGATGAGGCGACCGTAATTTTCATGCTTATGACCATCCTTTCGCCGCAGGCAGTTTGGACAAATATCTTAAGATCTATCTTCCAGCATGGAATTGATTCGCTCCGCAATTATATCTGCCGATTTTCTAAGAGCCAGCGCAGACGTACCACGAACGGGCAATTCGCTGAAAGGTATCGTTTTTCCATAGCAAATTGAAATTTTCTTAAACGGCTTAAGAAAGCCGTCACAGCAAATCGCAACCGGAAGAACAGGAGCCTCGGTTCTTGCTGCCAAGAGGGCAACTCCGGCTTTCGGCTGGAAAGGAGCGTTGTCAAATACACACCCGCCCTGCGGAAAAATTCCAACAACGCCGCCTTCGTTCAAAATTTTCTCTGCAGTTCGGAGCGATTTTAAATCCCCGGTATTTCGCTTCACAGGAAATGCGCCCATATGGTATAACAATGCACAGGCCGCGTAGCCGTGATCGGTAAATAACTCTGTTTTCGCCATGTAGCAAATCTGACGCCGAAACGGGATGGCCAGCAAAAAAGGATCGTATACGGATTTATGGTTGCTGCAAACAATCAATTTGCCGTCTTTCGGAATGTTATTTAAACCATAATACCGTACCCGAAACACAAGCCTGCCCAGCGGCGAAAAAAAACGCACAAGGAAAAAATAGAGATGATTACGCTTCATATTACAGCCTAAAATTCCTTTAAACTGGATTCTCTCAGTTCGGCAATCCGGCTCATAACGTACTGGCTGGCGTTGCGAAGTTCTGTTGGGGTTCCATTTTCGATACCAAGCTCTTCTGGTGGGATCAGCTTACCGAAAGACACAATACAGGGGCGGAAAAGTTTCGGAAGCCCTCCGTTTTTTGCTGTGATACAGCATGGAAGGATCGGAGCATTACAGCTTTTTGCAAGCATCACAGCGCCCGGCTTCGGCCGCTGCAGATTACCGTCCTTGGAGCGGGTACCCTCAATAAACAGGCCTAGTACATGACCGCTGTTCAGGTGTTTTTGTGCCGCATTGATTGCACCTTTATCGCCTTTGCCTCTTGATACCGGAAAAGCCCCCAGAGAAGAAATCACGGCGCTCACGAATTTATTGTGAAACAGTTCTGCTTTTGCCATGTAAAAGATCTGCCGTTTGACACAGAAAGCTAACCGCACAGGATCAGTCATGCTTGCATGATTGCAGCAAAGAATAACCTTTCCGCTCTGCGGCATATTTTGAGAATTTCGAATACGAATCGGCATTAAAATACGAAAAAGCCAGGGCAAAACTGTCCTTGCCATAGAATAGAGCGGAGTACCCTTCATAGTTTCACCATTTCCCGAGATGTTATTTGCCGCTAAGCATATTTTTTATGATCGTTACAAGCTGTTCAACCGATTGCTCCAACGTATTTCCCGTTGTATCTATCACTTTGGCACCATCCGCCGCAACAAGCGGAGCCACTGCGCGATGGGTATCGTTGTAGTCTCTTTGTTTCAGGTCGTTCAGCACGTCTTCGTAGTTTACTGTCATGCCCTTCTGGAGCATTTCTTCATATCTGCGTCTTGCACGGTCTTCCGCCGAAGCGGTCAAAAAGATTTTCACCTGTGCATCAGGCAGAACAACCGTCCCGATATCCCTGCCGTCCATAACAACATTATGTGTTTTGGCAATATCCTGCTGAAGTGAAAACAGAAATTTACGTACTTCGGGAATCGCCGATACTTTTGAAGCAGCCATGGAGACCTCGGCAGAGCGGATTTCTCCGGAAACATCTTTGCCGCAGAGAATTACCTTCTGCTCGCCGTTCTCATAGGCAAGCGAAACGGATATGTTTTTTAATAAAGGGCAAACCGCTGCGGAATTCTCCGGGTCTACCCCTTTGTGAATCATGAAAAAGCCGACCGCGCGGTACAAAGCGCCGGTATCCACATAGATAAAGCCAAGTTCTTTTGCCGCACGCCTAGCAATTGTACTTTTGCCTGCGCCTGCCGGCCCGTCGATTGCGATTGCTGTCATTCTTTTGGACATTCCTTTCTTTTACCGGAATAAAGCCATTTTCTCTATACTGTTTCCCGGATATTCATTGACTTGCCTGCCAGCCTGCCGGTGCAGAATGCAATTTGGAGATTGAACCCACCGGTATAGGCATCCACATCAATTACTTCTCCGGCGAAATAGAGTCCTTCAATTCGTTTTGACTCCATAGTTTTTGGATTAATTTCATTGACCGCCACGCCGCCGGAAGTTACAATCGCCTCTTCAATCGGCCGAAAACCAGCTATTTCAATTTCGTAAGATTTCAGCAGCAAACCGAATGCATGCCGCATTTCCCGGGTAATGGCGTTGCATTTCGTTTCCGGCAGAATTCCAGATTTCCGGACCATAACCGGAATCATCTTGTGCGGAAGTAAAGCAGTTAACGAGTTGGAAAAGTCTTTGTTATGGTTTTCGCCAAAATCGCGAAGCAAGCGCGCATCCAGCTTTTCCGGCGTAAGAGCAGGTTTCAGATCAATGATTACATGGTATCTGCCGGGCGACATATTCTGCATATGAGTGCTTGCGCTTAAAATCACCGGCCCGGAAAGGCCGAAATGTGTGAAAAGCAGTTCACCAAAATCTTCGTAAACCGTCTTTTTCGTTTTTGTGTCGACTGCTTTTATGGAGATATTTTTCAGCGACAGGCCCATCATATCGCGGCAGTCCTTACAGTCTTCCCCCTGCGCCGCAAGCGGAACAAGCGAAGGCCGAAGCTGCGTTATGGTATGCCCCGCCTGTTTTGCAAATTTAAAGCCGTCGCCGGTTGAGCCCGTTCCAGGGTATGAAACTCCGCCGCAGCATATGGCAACGTTGTCGGCTAAAATCTGCGCGCCGTTTTTCAAATGAATACCCTGTACCTGTTCGTTTTCAACGAGCAGCCTGTCGGCTTCACCGATTTCCATCGTAACCCCCTCGCGGCGGTTAAAAGCAATCAGCTTTTCGGCAACATCAGCTGCATGGTCTGAAACAGGAAACACACGGTTTCCGCGTTCTGTTTTCAACGGAAGGCCTAAATCCTCAAAAAAGCGAATGGTGTCCGCCGGTGTAAACTGCGACGCTGCTCCATAAAGAAAACGCCCGTTGGTCGGAACAGATTCAATGAATGTACGCACATCACAGTCATTTGTTACGTTGCATCTTCCCTTGCCGGTAATCCTGATTTTTTTACCCAAAACCGGATTTTTCTCTAAAAGGCAGACTTTCAGACCTCTTTGTGCAGCAGTTCCTGCAGCCATCATTCCAGCCGCGCCGCCGCCCACAATCAGAGCATCAAATTTCACTTGGAAGCGTCATCTACCTTCTCATAAACTCCGTACTCGTCCCAGATATCCTCAAGATTCTGGAATGTTTGCTTTACTTCTCCGGACTTTTTAATGGTAACCATCACAATCAGCGCATTAATCAGGCTAAGCGGCGCACACAGCGAATCAACAATGGAGGCAATATCGCTCCGTGCAAGGAGTAAGTAATCTGCCTTTTCCGCAACCGGAGAGATCGATGTATCAGTTATTGCGATAACCTTCGCCCCGCGATTATGCGCAAAATCCATTGCGTGAGCAATCTTTCTTGAATAACGCGGAAAACTGATTCCAATTACAGTATCCTGCTCGTTGATGTGAATCATCTGCTCGAAGATTTCGCCTTCGCTTGTTGATTGAACCAACAGGACATTTTCAAACAGCATATTAAAATAATTGGAAAGGAAGGTTCCCAGAGCAAGGGCACTCCTTGCTGCAAGGATATAAATTTTGCGGGACGACACGATTGCATCGACCGCGCGGTAAAAATTATCGTGCGAAGTTTCTTCCATTGTGCGGCGAATAACATCGATATCCTGACTGAATACAAAATCAAGGACATCGGAATCACCAATACGGCTGGAAGTAACGTCCATACGCTGAACGGATGTCAGCTTATTGCGAATCATTTCCTGCATTGCCTGCTGGAGCTGTGGATACCCTTCGTACCCGATTTCCGTTGCAAAACGTACAACGGTAGATTCGCTGACACCAACCGTGGCTCCCAGTTTTGAGGCAGTCATAAATGCTACTTTATCATAGTTTTCCTCTATATAATTTGCTATTCTTTTTTGGCCTTTGGAGAACTCCTCCATTTTTTTCTGTATACGTGCTTCCAGTAAATTGTCCATTTTAAGCAGCCATTTCTCCGCGCGCAGCTAACCGAAACACAGTTCCGCGCGGCAAACTGTGTTGACAGACCAAACGTCTCCCCCAAAAAGGGTGTGGCCGGAATCTGATTCCGGTCATACTTGCCCAAATAATTTTAGTGCCTTTACAATAAAAAATCAAGTGCTTTTCGAAAAAGCACCTGATATCTAATGCATATGAAACCATTTGCTTATAACAGGATGAAATTTTTTGGCATACGATATTACAAGCAAAGAAACCGCATAATCATAAACTGCAAAAATTAAGTTTCCGATAATAAGGAATAACCATGGAGCATAGATTCCAAAAACGGTATAACTGCTTTTGGGGACACTTAACAGATATATGGCAAGGAAGAATTCCAGAATGGCCGCTACATTAAAAAGAGCAAACTTAAACAGTATTCCGATAATCTTTTTCGTTCTCTTTTCGATTTCCGCCTTCAGGATGGGGTAACACCCAAAAAATAAAATAAAGAACAATACGGCTTCCTTATCCGCTGCAATCAGTGCTGAAAGCACCGAGACAGCGATATAAACTGACCAAGACCATCCTGGGCCGAGTTCAATCACGACACTGATAAAAAGAATTCCGGCAAGCGACGGAAGTGCGTAAGTTCCATACGGTATAATTCCCGTGATCAGCATCAGAACTGTTGATACGGCCGTCACCATGGAACAAAATGCAAGCCGTAAACTTTGGCTCAAACTGAAACCATCCCTTTCAGCAGCATGGGCCTACTCCGCCGCCCATACAATCACAGCAGGCATCCGCTATACACAAAGAAGTACAGATATCACAGCCGGTGCATCCACCGACCTGCGCCGTGTTCGGATTATACCCGCCATACATTCCGCTGCGCTGATTTGTTACCTGATTAAAGGCCGCCCTGTATTCAGCATTGCCCGGATTCATCTGACACGCCCTTGCAAAATCGTCGTATGCTTCGTCAAGCCAGCCGCGTTTATATAAGACAGTGCCTTTCAAAAAATACCATTCGGCGTTCCGGTTTTCCGGCGGAACTCCGTCCAGAATCTGCTCTGCATCGGCAAGGCGTCCTGAAACAATCAAATTACGGACATCAACATAGTCGGAGCCGGCATAGCCTGACCCAGAGTAATTGGGGCCTGAATATCCCGACTGGGTGTACCCTGCTTTTCTCTGCTTACGCTCGTTGACAATTTCATCGTAAGCTTCATTGATTTCTTTCATTTTTTCGCCTGCAAGGTCTGCAAGCGGGCTGTCGGTATAATTGTCGGGATGATATTTTTTGGCCAGATTACGGTAAGCTGTTTTAACCTCTTCATCGGTAGCCGTCGGGGAAACGCCCAAAATACTATAAGGATCTGACATCGCTGTTCTCCTTTTTAAACAGTCGTTCCTTTTGCATGAACGGGAGCCCCAGAGTAACAATGTTGCGCACAATGGCTCCAAACCGATTGAATTCAAGCAAATTTGCCGCAACTTCAAGCTGTGCCAGCGTACCGTTCAGTACCTGATTGGCATATATTCTGGCATAATCCAGAGCTTCCTGCGAACTGTTTTCATTCAGATTGAATTTTTTAATAAATGGATTAAATGCTTTTTGTTTTATATCTTTAGCAATATCGTCGGCTGCATCAATCAGGTAAGTCCATCGCCCCAAATAATAGCCGAATTCATGAAGCACACGTGTTTTTGGGGAATCGCTTTTGGAATCAGTCCTCACAGAATGTTCAAAAACCTGAGCAAGCATTTGCGCCGTCGGCTCTGCACACCGATCAATTTCAGAATTCTCAAGGTGTTCAACCGTATCCTGATCTTTCATAGTATTTGCTGCAATTTTTTCGAGTTCCGGGTATTTTTTGGCAGCACGCCGATGGGCCAGAAAAACTATTGGATACATAAGCCTGAAAAACAAGCGCTTGAAAAACCTAGAATCTGCAATGTTATCCTTAATCTTGTAATAGGCAAGAATCATGGTTAAAGCAGAAGCTTCTGAAAATTCCTCCGCATTTTCATCACAGAAAACACATTTTTTGAGCGGATTAACCGTGCAGTGCCCTTTCTTAAATTCCGGGCAATCCTTTCCAGAAACAGAAAACATCAAAAGTACATAAAATGTGCAGTCGTAATTTAGCAACAAACGGGCGGTGGGTCCGTAATCTTTTCCTAATTTTCGGCAAAGCGTACAGTAAACTCCACCGTATTCCTCAAATTCCCGCACAAGCAATTCCGATTTTTGCGGTTTTATATAGCCAAACAAAAAAATCATCCTTAAAGTATCAGAATCTTGTGTTAGCATATTTATTTTACTATATCCAATTCCGCTATTTAATTAACAATTTATGAATTTTTATTTATTTAAAGGTAAAGTAACAGATATCGTCCTATCGTCATGCTTTTATTTGTTAAAAGCTGCATTAATTTTATGCAGATTGCCAAATACTATTGTAATATATTCCTTAATATGATATAATCTGCACACAAATAGTATAAGGGGGGAATCTCTATGAAGCTGTACGATATTGATATTCAAAAACTGATTGAACTGCTTGATAAAGCAAAAGGGAATGTTT
Organism: Caproicibacter sp.; assembly: GCA_036260805.1. Classification (GTDB taxonomy): domain Bacteria; phylum Bacillota; class Clostridia; order Oscillospirales; family Acutalibacteraceae; genus Thermocaproicibacter. Next base: position 20,038 of record DATALZ010000006.1, on the reverse strand, counting down.
ACCTTGTTACGGATGACGGAAACAAGCTGAACCTCAAGAGCAAGCTTTGCCAACTCTATGGGATTCGGCAGCTTTTGGAAAAGGCGAAGAACTCCAAATTATCTGCTGAACTGAGTGTTGAAAATCCTGAAGATGAACTTATGTTCATTAATTTCATGATGAGCAAATAATTTTCGGTTTAAAGCGCCGCAAAGTACAAAAAGGAACACCGTTCAAAACACCGGTGTTCCTTTTTTGTATGGATATTTTGATTTAATATGCGGCACTTAGCGGATTGAGTACTCCGTAGGTTTTGTTTTCCATATCGTCGATAAATTTTATTGCCTTGCCTGCGCCAAGCGCAACGCAGTTTTGCGGGTCTTCTGCAACATGAACCGGCATTTTTGTTTTTTTGGAAAGAAGCTGGTCGAAACCGTAAAGCTGCGCAGAGCCCCCGGTTAAAATCATGCCGTCGGAATAAATATCTCCCATCAGTTCCGGCGGGGTTTTCTCTAGCATTTCCTGTATCACGCGGATAAGCTGCATCGCGCTGTCAATTAAAGCTTCGAGCGCTTCGTCGCTTGAAATATCCGCCCACTGCGGCAGTCCCGTCATGGCATTGCGCCCCTTGACACGGAACGTTAAGATCTCTTTACGTGGGAAAACACAGCCGATGGCGATTTTGCATTCTTCCGCCATGCGCTGCCCGATGATCAGATTGTATTTTCTGCGAATATATTTGATGATCGCTTCGTCGAATGTATCACCGGCGACTTTAATTGAACGGGAAATTGCAATTCCGCTCAGGGACAGAACAGCCATGTCGGTTGTTCCGCCGCCGATATCAACAACCAGGGTACCATGCGGTACCGAAATATCTACGTTCGCGCCTAGAGCCGCGGCGACAGGCTCTTCAATCAGGCAGATTTTGCGCACACCGGCTGAACTGATTGAATCAACAACAGCGCGTTTTTCCACTTCCGTAATCTTGCACGGAACGCTGACAATCACGCGGGGCATAATGACCCTGCTGGCATTGATCTTCTTTAAATATGTTTCAATTAAATATTTTGCCAGATCAAAGTCGGAAATAACGCCGCCAGAGAGCGGATGACAAACCTGAATTTTATTGGAAGTGCGCCCCACCATGGCATATGCTTCTTTGCCGGTTGCCACCACTTCGTCGGTCTCAAGGTTTACAGAAACAATTGCCGGTTCATTCAGAATGATCCCTTTTCCGTCAAGGTATATTTTTACTGAGGAAGTTCCTAAATCTATCGCTATATCTGTGCCGAGCACTCCATCACATCCATTTCCGTATAGATAACTTCATTCTTATTTTACTTAATATTCTATATTATATTACATCAATTAGGACTTTTCAACTTCTTCCGGCGCAACTCTTGCAATGGCTGCACAAGATACATCCTCGGCCCCGCACTCAAACAGCACGGATGCACATTCGGCAAGAGTGGCCCCAGTCGTAACAATATCATCAATCAACAATATCTTTTTCTCTTTTACACTTTCCCCCGAAAGGGAATATGCTCCACGAACATTATTTGCCCGCTGTTCGCGGTTCATCAAATGCTGTACGCCATTAGCTTTTATTTTTTGCAGACAAACAAGATAGGGTAAATGAAGCGCTTCTGCAATTGGTTTGGCAATCAGTTCCGACTGGTTGTAGCCTCTTTCTTTTTTCCTTTCGTCGGAAAGCGGAACCGACGTAACAAAGTCAAACTCCGTCCCCGGAAATATGTTTTTTACCTGCTTCGCCAGCTCCTGTGCATAAAAACCGGCATACTGTTTCTGCCCATGAAATTTATACTGAATGATGGAGTCCCTTACCCTGCCCTCGTAAGAATATAAAAACGCGCAGGAGATTTCCTTCTTTTTTACCGGTATCTGAATACAGTGCACGGTACCCGACGGAACAATGTTCTTTGCGCACTCCTGGCAGATTTTCGTCCCAGGGGCTATTATTTCACCGCAAAACATGCACCTGGGAGGGAAAAGGAGATCAAGCCCAAACAAAGCCAGCCTATTCAGTTTCATCTTCACTTTCACCCCTGAGCAGATCATACAGACCGGTATACCGGCGTGTTTTCTTGTTGTTTGCCACCATCATTTTAACCGTCTCCGGCCTGCCGACCAGAATCAGCAGCGACTTGGCACGGGTCACTGCAGTATATAACAGATTGCGGTAATAAAGCTGCGGGGCGCCGCGGTACATTGGAATAACCGCCGCGGGGAATTCGTTGCCCTGACTTTTGTGAACCGTCATGGCATAAGCCAGCTCCAGTTCTGAAGCAGTTTCCGTTTCGTAAACGACAATGCGGTCGTCCATTTTTACGGCAATGGTAGAAGCCCGGCGGTCAATCTGAATCAGGATGCCAAGGTCTCCGTTAAAGACTCCTTCTCCATAGGTTCCGTCGTCCCGTGTCCAGGGCAGATCATAGTCGTTTTTAATCTGCATTACCTTGTCGCCTTCGCGGAATAAAATCCCGTTCAGGGTTATTTCGTTCTTATCCCTTGACGGCGGATTAATTACCTGCTGAAGCCTGCGGTTCAGCTCATTTGTGCCAAGTTCTCCTTTTCTGCCCGGAGAAAGCACCTGAATATCCGTCAGGGGAGAATAGCCATAGCTTGCCGGCAGCCTTCTGCTGCACAGGTCAACGATAACCGAACTGATCTCCTCGGGAGTTTTGTACGGTAAAAAGAAAAAATCAGATGAATGAACCTTAAGCTCCGGTTCCTGCCCTGCAACAATCTTATGGGCATTGGCAACAATCAGACTCTGCATGGACTGGCGGAACACTTCCCTGAGCTGGACTACAGGGACAATTCCAGCTGCAATTAAGTCGCCCAGAACATTTCCCGGTCCGACGGAAGGAAGCTGATCGCAGTCTCCAACCATTATCAGGCGGCAGCCAAGCGGCAGGGCGCGCAGAACCGCTTCAAACAGAAGCGTGTCCACCATGGAAAGCTCGTCAATTACCAGCGCGTCACAGTCCAGAAGGTCTTTTTCATTCTTTTCAAATTCCGGCAGATCGTTTTCATCCCATTTTACCTGCAGCAAACGGTGTATGGTTTTGGCTTCCTTGCCGGTCAGTTCGGACATTCTCTTTGCCGCGCGGCCTGTCGGTGCGGCAAGGAGCACTTTTTCTCCTTTAAATTCGAGAATACGGATGATCGCGTTCAATGTTGTGGTCTTGCCGGTACCCGGGCCTCCGGTAAGGATCAGCATCCCTTTTGTAAGTGCTTCTTTAATTGCGGTCTTCTGCATTTCCGCATATTCAATTTGCTGCTCTGCCTCAATCGTAGAGATGTAACCGTCAACGCCGATGATAGACTGGGATGGATACAGCAGCATCATGCGGATTCTTCCGGCAGAATAAACTTCCGAACGGTAGAGTTTCGGCGTAAAAATAAATTCCCGTTCACGGAAAGTGCGCGAAATTAAAGATTTCTCCGCTTTCAGCTCTTCCAACGCTTCGGCGGCAACTTCCTCTTCTACTCCAAGCATACATGAGGAAGCCGTCAGCAGCTTTTGCGCCGGAAGGCATGTGTGGCCGTTTCCTTCGTTATGCTTCAGCACATGTACAACTCCAGCCCGCAGACGGCAGCGGTCATCCTGTGGGCGCTCCAATGACGCAGCGATTCGGTCCGCACGGGCAAAATCGATCTGAACCCCGTCGGCGCACAGGCAATAGGGATCCTGCCTGATCTGCTCTTCCGCTTCCGGGCCGAGCGCCTTCCAGACACGCACCGCTTCTTCCGGCGTGATGCCATACGCAGAAAGCTTAATCATCATTTCTCGAATTCCGCCGACCCTTTGAAATTCATTACCGATTTTTTCTGCTTTTGAACGGGTAATCCCTTTAATCTCACTCAGGCGATTCGGCTCGTTTTCCAGAACCTGCAGCGTATTTTCACCAAATGCATCGACGATTTTCTGAGCCATAACAGGCCCAACACCCTTAATGGCTCCGGAAGATAGATATTTCAGCATTGCGGCGGCGTTTGCAGGTTTTGAGCGCTCCAGCGCCTGTGCTTTAAACTGCATACCGTAAGTCTGGCTGTTGACCCACCCGCCGACAACGTGAAGCTCCTCGCCAACGCCGACAAACGGCATCGTTCCCACAACGGTGACCAGCTCTTCCCCAATGTTCAGTTCTATGACGGCATAACCGTTTTTTTCATTCCGAAAAATGACCTGTTCCACCGAACCGGTCATTTCAAGCAGCTTTTCGTTTTCCATCGAGTTCCTCAATAATATACTTATTGAATCCAGTATAACCCATCCGGTATGTATTTGCAAATTAGTTCATCCAGAATTTTTGGAACTCATCCGGCGTACACAGAATGATTTCCGGGTTATCCGCGCAGACCATTTCGCAGACCTGCCGCGTGTCATAATCCATGCCGCGGTCCATGCAAACGACCTGTACGTCGTCACTCATCCATCTTGCGCGTTCCATCGCACTCCGCAGGGAATATTCCGCTTTTTCATCATGGCCCGAAAAACTGACCAGCAGCATAAATTTACCTGGATTATCCGTTTTAAGAATCCGGAACAGAATCAAACGGATGATTTCAACGGCTCCGATGATCGCAAGGATGGCAAACAGTGATTTAAAGATTATCTCCAGCATAAAAAATCACCCCAACACAGTTTATGTGCCGGGGTGGAATTTTGACAGGTTATTTTTTCAATGCGGCTTTCAGGGCATCGACCTTATCCCGTTTCTCCCACGGGACATTCAGGTCTTCACGGCCCATATGGCCATAGTTTGAAACCGCGCGGTAAATTGGCCTGCGAAGGTCAAGATTACGGATAATCGCGCTTGGACGAAGGTCAAAGACTTTTGCAACTGCCGCGGCAAGATCCTCGCCGGTGTAATCGGATGTTCCGAAGGTATCGACGGAGATGGAAACCGGCCTTGCGACGCCAATTGCATAGGCAAGCTGGACTTCGCATTTTTTCGCCAGACCCGCGGCAACAATATTCTTTGCAACGTAACGGGCTGCGTAACTAGCGGAACGGTCTACCTTCGTGGGGTCCTTACCGGAGAAAGCTCCGCCGCCGTGTCTGCCATAACCGCCGTAGGTATCAACGATAATCTTTCTGCCGGTAAGACCGCTGTCTCCAACCGGTCCGCCGATTACAAAACGGCCCGTCGGGTTAATGTAGTACTTCGTATTTTCATCCAGCCAATTGGCAGGAATCACAGCTTCGATGACGTGCTTTTTAATATCTTTGCGGATTTGTTCCAGAGTAACATCCGGATTATGCTGCGCCGATACAACGACTGCATCGACTCTGACCGGAGTATCGCCGTCATACTCGACCGTAACCTGTGTTTTACCGTCCGGGCGAAGATAGGAAAGCGTTCCGTCCCTGCGAACCTCGGTAAGGCGCTTTGAAAGCCTGTGTGCCAACGAAATGGCCAAAGGCATCAGTTCCGGTGTTTCGTCGCAGGCATAACCGAACATGATACCCTGGTCGCCCGCGCCGATCAGATCGTCCTGGTCGGTTGCGCCGTTCTGCGCCTCGAAGGAACGGTTAACACCCATCGCAATATCCGGTGACTGTACGTCGATTGAGGTAAGAACGCCGCAGGTATTGCCGTCAAAGCCGCAGTCCGGGTTATCGTAGCCGATATCCTTAACAACATCACGGGCGATGGACGCAATATCCACATAGCAGTCTGTTGAAATCTCTCCCATAACATGAACCACGCCGGTAGTGGCGGTAACTTCACATGCAACATGAGCATTCGGATCCTGAGCAATAATGGCATCCAGAACCGCGTCGGCAATCTGGTCGCATACTTTGTCCGGATGGCCTTCCGTTACGGATTCAGATGTAAATAAACGTTTTGACATATTTCAGCCTCCTGTTCGAAATTGAATAACTTTAGAAAAAAATGCCGTTCGGAAAACCGAACGGCATAAAAATCAAACCTCATCTATCGGTCTCCCGCAGGATTTGGCACCTTGCAAAATGCAGGTTGTCGGACATCATAGGGCCTGTTCCCTCCGTCACTCTTGATAAGGGGCATATTCATTTTTCATGGCTTGATTATAGCATAGTTTCTGAGTCAAGTAAATATACAAAATCGAAGAATTGTCAAAAACTTACGGCTTAATGAATTCGGCCGTGCAGAATCGGGCTTACCCTTTTGTATAAAAGCATGGTAAGTACGGAGACAACAACACCCTTAAACAGATTAAAAGGTACTACGGCCAGCAGGATAAAAGTAGTCAGGTTTGTGATGGACGGGTTGACTTTCGTGCCCATCTGGATTAAGGCGTTCATCGGCATATGGAATGCACTCGCGTAAAGCGGAAGAAGCACATAAGCATTGATAATTCCGCCAACAATTGCCATCAAAACCGTTCCGACAGCCAACCCGACCAGTGCATTTTTCTTTGTTTTCTCACGTTTGTAGAAAAGTGCGGCCGGTACAACGAACGAACAGCCGAAAATGAAGTTTGCAAAATCCCCGACACCGGCAGTGGAACTCCCGTGAACAAAGAAGTACAGCAGAACTTTAACCATTTCAATCAAGACACCGGCTAAAGGTCCCATGGCAAAACTGCCTACCAAAACAGGAAGCTCGCTTAGGTCAAGCCTGTAAAAGCCGGGTGCAAACCAGAGTGGAATTTCCACCGTCATCAGGATAAATGCAATTGCGGAAAGAATGCCTATTTGGGCAATGTTCCTGATGTCCAACAGAGAAGCCTGCTTTTTGACGTTTGTGTTTTCCATAAATGATCTCCCTTTTTTCCGCTGTCAACGAAAAAAAGCCCCACAGACACCTGTGGGGCGAAAATACGCATACTGCGTGTTCTTCTTCATTCCGGACTATACCGTCGGCTTTGGAATCTCACCAAATCTGCGAAAATCGCTCGTGGGCTTGTCGGCTTTTGCCGCATTACCACCGGTGGGGAATCACACCCCGCCCCGAAGACAGCTTAAATTTGTTTTTATTATATCAATTAACACGTATCATGTCAAGATGCGCTTTGGTACTCTTTTGGGATATTGCGGTCAATGATATTCTGAACAAACGACCGGCTGAAATCTTTTGTATAGGCTCGTACTCCGTGCTGTGCTGCCAAAGGGTCGGTATATTCGCTGAACGGGTAAATCGTGATGTTGGAATAATGAGAACCGTAATGCGTAACAAGAGGAGTAAGCTTCATTCCAGTGTAAGATGTCTTCCCTGTTTTTCCGCTTTTGGTGACGGTAACAGTCAGAAGCCCGCTGACCATATTTCTTCCGTATTGCTGGGCAGAAACAAAATTGCCAAGAGCAAAAATCACCGGGCATTTCGCCCCGTCGGAAGACCGAGTCAGTAAAGTCAGCTGCTGCAGAACATGAGGATGGTTGCCGAAAATAATATCGGCTCCCCAGTCAACCATTTCCTGCGCTAGTTTTTTCTGCTTCTCCGTTAATGTATAGGTATCTTCCGTACCCCAGTGGACGGAGATAACGACGACATCTGCCACTGTCTTTGCTTTCTTGATCAGACGCTCGATCAGCTGAGTATTATCGGCATAGATCAGGCGGTAATCGGAACCGGTTGGAAGGTAGAGGCCGTTTGTCATTTCCGTAATACCGATATGGGCTGTTTTGATTCCCTTCGATTGCACAATTCGGATATTTTCCAGATCTGCGGCATTCCGGTAAACACCAACGACTTTAACCGGCTTGGTGTCCCAAAAGTCCAGCGTCGCCTTAATCCCCTTTACGCCCATATCCAGAATATGATTGTTGGCATGGTTGATGACGTCAAACCCAATTTTAACGAGTTCGTCGCCGACCTCAGTTGGCGAATTGAACATGGGATAGTTTGATACCGGCAGAACTTTTCCGGCAAGAACAGTTTCCTGGTTAACAACAGAGATATCCGCTTTTTGAACCAGATTCGCAACACGCGCATAAACCGGTGCAAAATCATATCCTTTTCCCCCGGTTCGGTTTGCAGCCTGTTTATAGATGGAACTGTGAATCAGGTCGTCACCCGCTCCCAGAATCGTAACGGATGTATCCGGCTTAGCCTGTTCTTTTGATGATACCTGCATAGAGGATGTTTTTGCAGCGATTGACGCTGCAGCCGATGAAGTGGAACTTTTTGGATTTATGCCAATCTCAAGAATATTTTTAAATCCAAAAAAATAGACGGCACTGCATACTGCCGCAAGCAGAATTATGAAAAGCGAAACTAAAATAAAGCGATTCCGATTTTTATTACTTCTTCTCGTAACCTTTGCGTATTTTGGCAAAACAAAACATCCTTTTCTTTTGTAGATGTGAATTTCCGGTACGCCGCAATTTGCAGCTGTTATATAATCAATTCGTCTTTTTTGTCCTTGGCGATTAACTTTTTAGTAGTATATCATGAATATGGCGCTTTTTCCATATGAATTTGAACAGCTGATTTTGAGTATTCCATAAGCCCCAAAAACATTGCTATGCTTTTTTATATTTGCTATAATACAAATGAACTTATGGCACCGCAGGCTCCGGTTCTGCATCAGTTTATCATAAATGAATCTTTGAATGGTGGTTCGCTATGAATCGAAAAAAAATAAAAGAAGCGGCAATCATTGATATCGATTCCAACGTTCTGAAAATGCGCATTTCCCAACTGAAAAAAGACAAGATTGTAGATATTGACAGGCTGGAATATCCTGTCCGGCTTGGACATGAGGTATTTACCACTGGAAAGATAAGTTTCGAAAGTCTGCGTGAGCTTTCATCTCTTCTGCGCGGATACAGCGAAATCATGAAGGAGTATGGGGTAAACCAATGTAAGGTTGTTGCCACGACAGCTCTTCGCGAGGCAAAAAACCGCTCCTACGTTTTGGATCAGCTGAAAATCCAGAACGATATGACCGTCGAAGTTTTGGAGGAAGACCAGGAGAAAACACTGATTTACTCAAAAATTCTCGACTCTCTGGACCAGATGAGCGGTCAGAAAAACGAAAGTGCGCTCATCGCCTACATTGGCGCTGGAACAATCGGCTTTTCCGTTTATGACGGCAGCCAGATGGTGTTTTCCCAGAACATTCCGATGGGCTCCCTTAAGCTGCACGATATGCTTGGCAATATCTCGAACTATACAGAAGATTTCTACACCGTTGTAGAAGAATACCTGGAAACAATCATCGGGCATATCTCCATTCCGTTTAATAACGGCCGTGTTTCCAATCTGGTGCTGGCTGGCAGCGGCGTTCAGCTCATTGCCAAAATCTGCGGAATCAGTCCTGCCGGGAATCACTTTGAAATGGACGCAGGCAAGATCAAAGACATTTTCAAACAGATTCGTTCCCTGTCTCAGGAAAAAATAGCCATTCAGTTTCAAATTTCGGAGGAAGCGGCGGAACTGCTATACTCGTCTATTGCAATAGCGCTCAGACTGCTGAACTTTGCTTCGTCCGAGAAAATCATTCTCCCGAAAGCGGAACTCTGGGATACGCTGATGAGCCATATGCTCATCCCGAAAAGCGCAAATGAATATCTGGAACACGTTCGCGTCAATGCCATATCCTGCGCGCAGAAAATCGCCAAAACATATAACTGTGATGAAACCCACTCCGAGTGCATTCGAAGGTTTGCCTGCAAAATATTCGACAAGATGAAGGGCGTTCACGGGCTGGACCGCAGGAAACGCCTTCTGCTGGAACTTGCCGCAATTCTGCATGAATGCGGCTATTATGTCACCGTAAAGCAGCACCTTCTCAGTTCTTTCGATATTATCAAGGATATCGATATTTATGGCATGACCGACGAGGAAATGCTGATTACAGCCAATATCGCAAGGTACAATGAATATGATGTTCCGAATTACGACGGCCCCGGCCTTGAGGGACTGAGTGACAAAAATAAGTTGATTGTTTCAAAACTGGTTGCGATTTTCCGGCTGGCAAACGCACTCGATAAATCCCAGAAGCAGAAGCTAAAAGATATAAAGGTACGGCAGGAAAGCAACAGGTTGCTGATTTCAACACAAAGCGATGCAAACCTGTACCTCGAAAAATGGGCTTTCCAGCAGTGCGCTCCGTTTTTTCAGGAAGTATTCGGGTGCAATCCGGAGCTTTCCATTAAATCGAATCTTATCTGACCGGAACGTGGCCATTACTTTTGCAAAATAATTTGGAAGGAATGGGAACACTTTGGCTGAAAAAACCGACAAAACACCATATATCAATCGGGAATTAAGCTGGATGGACTTTAATTCCCGTGTACTGGAAGAAGCCTTTAAAAAAGAAAATCCCATAATGGAACGCATGAACTTTCTCGGGATTACCGCATCGAATCTTGATGAGTTTTTCATGGTTCGCGTTGCCGGTGTAAAGGAGCAGATTGAGTCAAAATATCTTCCTCGTGACCCGTCCGGCCTTTCCCCGATTGAACTGCTTCCTCTGTTAACAGACAAAATCCGTATTTTTGCCGAAAAGCAGTATTCCTGCCTGAACCGCTCCATCCTTCCGGCTCTCAAGAGAATCGGAATCCGGTTCTTTGTGCCCGAGGAAATGAACGATAATCAAAAGCAATATATTTCGGACTATTTTGATAAAGTGCTTTTCCCGGTACTGACGCCGCTTGCGGTCGACCGGAGCCGCCCCTTCCCCCTGCTTGCAAATAAAAGCCTGAACATTGCCGTCCGACTAAAAAAGGATGATGAATCCTATTTTGCGGTGGTGCAGGTTCCGTCCATTCTGTCAAGATTTTTGCAGATACCGTCCGAGAGCGGCAAAGACTTCATCCTGCTTGAAAACGTAATTATGTATAAACTGGAAGAGCTTTTCGAGCTGAATGATATCCGCTCCGCCTGTACCTTCCGAATTACGCGCAATTCCGACCTGGAAATTGACGAGGATACGGAAGACCTGCTCAGCGAGATACAGAAGTCCATTAAGAAAAGACGACGCGGCAAGCCGGTTCGACTGGAACTTTCCCAGCGGCACGACAGAGAAACGGAAATCTTTCTGAAAGAAATGCTGGAAATCGGGGAAGATGAGATTTACGAGATCCCCGGCCCGCTTGACCTGACATTCTGCGGCAAATTCTCTTCGCAGAACCAGTTTGAGGATTTATGCTTTAAGCCTCTTCATCCGGTTTATCCCCCCTCGGATTTCTGGGGATATGACGACATTTTCAAAGCCATCCGCGACCGAGACAGAATGGTTCACCACCCCTACGAAAGCTTTCAGATTGTCGTTGATTTTGTCAAGACAGCGGCAGAAGATAAGAACGTTCTGGCCATTAAACAAACACTTTACCGCGTGAGCGGGCACTCCCCCATCGTCGCCGCTTTGATTAAGGCGGCGGAAAACGGCAAACAGGTTACCGTATTGGTGGAACTGAAAGCCCGTTTTGACGAAGAAAACAACCTGATGTGGGCGAAAAAGCTGGAAGAAGCCGGCTGCCACGTTATTTACGGTCTGGTGGGGCTGAAAACGCACTGTAAGATTCTTCTTGTCGTCCGGAAAGATGAGGACGGAATCCGCCGATATGTGCATATGGCTACCGGAAACTACAATGATTCCACAGCGAAAATCTACACCGATATCGGCTTGTTCACATGCCGCGAGCCATACGGCACCGACGCTTCCTCACTGTTCAATGTTCTGACAGGATACTCACGGCCGCCGGAATACAATCGGTTCGTAGTAGCGCCGGATGGAATGCGTGCATTCTTCCAGCGAATGATTGAACGGGAAATTGTTAATTCACATAAGGGCCTTCCCTGTGGGATTACGGCGAAAATCAATTCTCTTGTGGACCCGGAGATTATCGGTCAACTGTATCAAGCGTCCAGCGCAGGGGTTCCGGTCAGGCTTCTTGTACGGGGCATCTGCTGCCTGATTCCTGGTCTTGCCGGAGTCAGCGAAAATATTACTGTTCACAGTATTGTCGGCCAGCTGCTGGAACACAGCCGAATTTTCCGGTTTGAGAACGGCGGGAACCCGAAAATCTACATGGGAAGCGCAGACTGGATGCAGAGGAACCTTGACCGCCGCGTTGAGCTTGTTTTCCCCGTTGAGGACGATATTCTGCGTCAAAGGGCGTTCGATATTCTGGAGCAGATGTGGAACGATAATATCAATACGCGGGTGATGAACGCGGACGGAACCTACACACATATAGACCGCCGCGGGAAAACCGCTTTAAACTGCCAGATGAATTTTTCTCGTTTGGCTCACATCGCCGTGAAAGATTTAGAGCAGCAGGACAAATCAAATCTTTACGTGCCAATTCGAAGTCCGGAAAAAGAAGAAGAAAAGCCGTCAGATATGCACTAAACGAAAGGGACGAAAACATGACAAGAATCGGAATTTTAACCAGCGGCGGCGACTGTCAGGGTCTTAATGCGGCCATCCGCGGAGTAGCAAAATCTCTTTACACCAAATTCGGCAAAGATGTAGAAATCCATGGGATTCACGATGGTTACCGCGGGCTGATTGACGGCTCAAGTCAGTTGATGAAGCCCGAAGACTTTTCCGGAATTCTTTCGCTGGGCGGAACAATTCTCGGTACGTCCCGACAGCCTTACAAAACAATTCGGGTGATTGACGAAAACAGCGTTGATAAAGTAAAAAACATGAAAGACAATTACAGCAAAATGAAGCTGGACTGCCTCGTGATTCTCGGCGGGAACGGAACCCACAAGACGGCCAATCTTCTCTCGGAGGAGGGGCTTAATGTCGTCACACTGCCGAAAACGATTGACAACGATATCTGGGGCACGGATATGACGTTCGGTTTTTCCAGCGCCGCTGAAATTGCAACACACGTAATTGATTGCATCCATACCACGGCTACATCACATGGAAGAATCTTCATCGTGGAAGTGATGGGTCACAAGGTTGGCTGGCTGACGCTGCAGGCCGGTATGGCGGGCGGAGCCGACGTGATATTACTTCCTGAAATTCCGTACCATATCGATTCTATTGTAAAGTCTCTTCGCCGCCGCAGTGAATGCGGAAAAAGATTCTCCATTCTGGCGGTTGCGGAGGGTGCGGTTTCAAGCGAAGAAGCAAAATTAAGCAAAAAGCAGCTTAAAACTGCACGCGAAAAGATGAAATACCCTTCGATCTCTTATCGTCTGGCGGACGAAATTGCAAACAAAACGGGGCAGGAAATCCGCGTTACGGTTCCCGGCCATTTTCAGCGCGGGGGCAGCCCATGCACTTATGACCGTGTTTTGGCCACAAGATTCGGAACAGCCGCAGCGGAATTGATTGCACGGAAAGAATTCGGCAATATGGTGGCGCTAAAGAACGGCTCTATCGTGCCTGTTCCTCTGAAGGAAGTAGCCGGTAAACTGAAAACAGTTCCGGAAGACTCAGAAATCATCCGTTCGGCAAGAGATATCGGCATCAGCTTCGGCTGTGAATAAAATTTTGTTAGATTATCCGGAGGAAATTCATGAATCGCAGTTCATTAAAATATAAACTACTGACGGCGGCAGCGGCAGCAGCCATTGCCGCTTCTTGCTTAACATCCTGCTCCAGTATTCAGGCATCGATTACCGTACCTGGCTCGAGCTCTTCCGTTACATATGAAAAAACCGTATCGCTTCCGCAGGTACAGGCCGTTCAAACACCAGACAGTTCCGGCAGCCAAAAGATAGAGTACTATTTCCCACGAGGCGGTCAAAAGGCACAGCCGCAGCTGATTAAGATCATTAATTCGTCGGAAAAAAACCTGGATATCGCAATTTACAGTCTAACGGATAAACAGGTTTGCTCGGCGATTATTCAAGCCCATAAACGCGGAGTCGCAGTAAGACTGATCTCAGACCGGGAACAGTCTTCCGGCCAATACCAGAAAGCGATTATCAAACAAATCCATAACGCCGGCATCCCTGTTAAAATTGATACCCACACCGGCATTATGCATCTGAAAGTAACAATAGCAGACCAGAAAACGGCGACAACAGGCAGCTTCAATTACACAAAATCGGCGGAAGAATCAAATGACGAAGTTTTTGTAGTAATTAACGATGAAAAAACCGCCCAGGATTTTGAAGCGCAGTTTAACCGTATGTGGAACGATAAAAAGGATTTCACAGATTACAAATAAGTTCTATGTAACATGAAAAGCCTCCCGCTGTAACGGGAGGCTTTTCGTATCAAGATTAATTTAATAACCGTTTCTAATTCCAATGGCGCTCAAAACAATAACGCCGACACCACATAATGCGATTACAATTCCAAGAACCAATCCGGCAACACTCATACCTTTTGACACCACCGATCACCTCTATATATTGATTATAGCATTGATTCATCATCAAGTACAAGGATATATTTATAAAATTTCTATTAACAAGTAATTGCGACTCATTACTTTATGGCAACTGAAAAGGTTATTGCTGTCCCTTCGTTCAAAACACTGTCGCATTCAATGCGTCCGCCGTGTTTTTCAACGATATACTTGGCAATGTTCAGTCCAAGTCCGGAACCGGGTATATTCTGCGTGCGGGCCTTTTCCCCACGGTAAAACTTATCAAAAACAAAAGGAATATCTTCGGCAGAAATTCCGCATCCTGTGTCACGAATGATCACGATAAATTCACTGGGGCCTGTTTCGAACGATACGTTAATTGAGCCGCCCGTTGGCGTGTATTTTATGGAATTGGAGACAATATTCTGAACAACCTGTGAAATTCGTTTTTTATCCAGATTGAGCAGGACATTCGGGATTTGGCCCACATGAAAAGACAGCCCGTTCTTGGCTGCGTCAAGCGATAAGTCGCTGAAAAGATTATAAAAATAATTTTGTGAATAAACTTCCTGTTTACAGATTGAAAACTCGTTCAATTCCGCTTTGGAGTGTTCCAGAATATCGTCGATCAGCTTGGAAAGCACCTGAACTTTTTTTAAAATAATTTCGGTATAACTGCGAATCTGCGTCCCGTTTTGTATAATCCCGTCATGGATTTCTTCCACATAACCCGATATTGCCGCCAGCGGGGTTTTCAGGTCGTGAGAAATACATGCGAGAAGGAGTTTTTCATTTTCGGCCATTTTCTTTTCCCGCGATACTCCGGCCTGCAGTTCGCCGCGCATCATTTCAAAGTCATGGCACAGGGTTCCCACTTCGCCGGTATAATCATAAGCAAGTTTGGCTGAATAATTTCCATTCAAAATCTCCCGGATCGCCGTATGCAGCAATTCAACAGGCATAAAAATATCTTTACGGATAAATCGCCCCAGGTTCAGCAAAAGCAAAACAGCAAGGCCGAAAAATAAAATTAGAGGAAAGAGAAAGATCCAGCCGGTGCTTTTTCGATAATTTGCAGCATTGATAAAAACGAGCAGCGTTCCCGTCTGCCTGCCATTTTTTATAACCGGGCTGACAAATCTGGTTTCCGCTCCTGTTTCGCTTATATTCTCATTCCTTAGGCCTGAAAACGTATGCAAGTCAATTTTTTCGCCCTGCCTATACTTAGAATGGTTTTCAGCCAATACGGTTCCATTAAGGTCTGCGAATACATAATCCGTATTTTTGAGGATTGCCAGATTGCCATTTTCCACGGCGCTGACGGCATCATTTGCCGCAACACGAATGAGATTTTCATCCGGTTTGTATTGAATAAACTGCAAACAGAAATAGAGCCCGTACAAAGCAAGGAGTATGGCCGAAGCAAAAGCCGCAAATAAAAGAACTTCTGTTTTCTTCCTTGTCATATCTCCCACTTGTAACCAACCCCCCAGACTGTTTTAATACAGCTCACTCCTGCTTTTGACATTTTTTCCCTGAGACGACCTACATACACGGCAACGGTGTTATCATCTACGAATTCTGAGGAATCCCACACATTCTGGAGCAGCTGCTCTTTTGAAAATACCTGGGATGGGTGTGCCGACAGGCAGTCTAGCAGTTTGAACTCCCGTGCAGTAAGTGGTATATTGGCTCCGTCTATCGTAACCGAATAACCCGCAGGATCAATAACAAGAGAACCGAAGATTCTTTTTTCTTCCGGCTTACACCGGCTCTGTGGTGCAAACGTAGTAAACCTGCGGATATGAGATTTCACCCGTGCGATAAACTCTGAAAATGAAAAGGGTTTTGTTAGGTAATCATCTGCTCCGACGCCAAGCGAAACCAGTTTATCCGCATCGGAACTCTTTGCAGAAACAATGATAATAGGTGCGAAAGAGTTCTGCCGGATTCTGCGGCATACCTCAATACCGTCGACTTTTGGCAGCATAATATCCAGAACAATCAATGCCGGATTCCAGCTTTTCGCCAAATCAATTCCATCCTGGCCGTTGAATGCCCGCTTTATCTGGAAACCTTCTTTTTTCAGGTAATCATTCATAATACCGGAAAGGTCGAAGTCATCTTCTATTACCAATACTTTTTCATTGGCCATGCTTATCCCTCCGATAACTTAAGTTACAGTCATATTAGCATATTAGAATAATTGTAATCTTCCGTTTTTGAATAAACTAGCCCGCCACTGAAATTCTCAGCAGCGGGCTTATTTCACCAGCCATGTTCCTGTAGAAAATTAAAAATTATTTCTTCCCTCTTCGTCTGTTCCGAAGGATTGTACCGGTTCAACGCCAAATCTCCGTCGATACGGCCATCCGTCAAGTATAAAAGTCTGCTTGCGCGGGCAGCCGCTTTTAAATCATGTGTTACCATTATAACCGATTGACCGCTGTTGTTTAATTCTGAAAGAATATCCAGCACTTCGATTCCTGACGCCGAATTAAGAGCACCGGTAGGTTCATCACAAAATACAATTTTTGGGTCATTAATCAGTGCCCGTGCCGTCGCAGTACGCTGGCACTGTCCGCCTGACATCTCAGACGGGTACTTGTCGCGCTCTTCCTCTAGTCCAAAACGTTTGAGTAATTCATCCGCTTTGCGGTTAACTTCTTTTTTGGGTCTTGCGCCATAGCCGTTGTAAGCGACATTTTCAAAAGCAGTTAAATCAGGCAGAAGATTCACACTTTGAAAAACAAACGATATTTCTTTTTTTCGGATTTGAGGTATCTCTTTTTCAGGGAGATTTGTAATATCTTTCCCCAGCAGTTCCACCGATCCGCCGGTAGGACGATCCATTGTTGATAAGGCATACAGCAAAGTGGATTTTCCGCTGCCGCTGCTGCCCATTATTACGGTAAAATCGCCTTCATAAATCTCCAGACTGATATTTTTCAGCACATTGAACCCGTTTTTACCAAGAATATAACTTTTGCAAAGCTTATCTGTTTTAAGAATCGCTTTCTTCATATGTTATTCCTCCATTAGGTCAACCGGTGATATTCTGCGGAGCGGAATACAAAACAGAATGGAAATAAAAAGAATCATCACAAAAACAGAAATAATCAACACGGCCAGGATAACAGGATCGCAGGAGAGGCCGTTGACTCCAATCAGCTGATAGAAAAAGACCGGAGAAATGAAAAGCTGCATGGCAACTGCAAGACCAATGCTTACCAGTGAAAGCAGTATAGTTCGGCTTAGATTCATTTTACAGATGTAGCCTGTAGTAAAGCCAAGCGACTTTAATATTCCGAATTTTCTGCGATTATCCAGCTGTATTGTCAAAAGGAGATTTACAATATTCAGCAGACTGAACAGGATGAAAACAGCAATTAGGATTTCGGTAATCGGTGACGTCAAATCGCTGATGCTTTTAAGTTCCTCCGCCAATTCGCTGTACTGCCGCTCAATTGTCATAGTTTTAAAGTGCCTTTGAATGTCTTTTTGAAACATTTCAAAATCTTCCGGATGTTTCAAATGAATTGCGACGCTGTCATTCGGAATCGGATTTCCGGATTTCTTAAGATCAGAGGAAAGAATCTCCAGACTCACTCCGCCGGACATCATGGAATCATAAACGCCTGTAACAAGGTAACTGCGCCTTTTTTGCCCAATTGTCAGTTCTATATAATCTCCTACACCAAGAGTACTCCCTTTGACGGAAGCGCTGCTGACTGCGATTTCCCCCGAATTTCGTGGTCCTCTGCCCTGTTTGTAGCAGTTCCAAAAATAGCCGCTGTTGAAAGTTGACCATTCCATGATAATACTTTTGCTGAAATCAACACCATAAGGGTTTCCATCACTGTTAATCAGCAGACGTTTATAGGGAGAACCGGAAATCGATTCAGCAACGCGGGGATCATTTTGTACATATTGAACCACATCATCCGTAATTGGGCCGGTTACAAAGCAGTCCGCCCGAGGAAATCCCATCCAAATAGAAAGGTTATCCTGCAAATGGGAGCAGGTATAGTTAATGGCCGTAAAGAAAATGCTCAGATAAAATGAAACCGTTAAAATTAGGATAAACATAATGCTGATTGACTTATGTTTAAAAATATCATTCACAGCAACTGCAAAAGGCGAATGGGCATGTGGTATAACCGATCTAGTTAATTTTTTCATTGTTGAGGTCGTGCCGATCTGTAGAGCTTTCACCGGTGAAATCCGGTCTATCTTCCGATAAGCAATCGCCATATTCAGTATCAGAAGAATAAACAGGAATGCGGCACACACTGCTGCCAGGAGAAAAGACCATGATGTAATATTGAAGCCTGAAATATACTTCAGCGATATCTGCCCCATTCGAAAGCCTAAAGGAATCCCCGCAAGTGCTCCCAATGGGATTGATAATACGCTGACAAATAAATAACATTTCAAATAAAATCCCTTAATCTGGCTTCCGGTATACCCCAGCGCTTTATAAATTCCGATGGAGTGCATTTCTTTCAGTAAATTACTTTTAATTAAAAAACGGATGATAATGATTGAAACAAGGAATACAAGCAGCGAAGCCAAAATACCAATTCCGCCCAACAGATCGGACGCTGTATTGAGCGACGTTAGTACATCAACAACGGTGAAATTCACTAAGAAAGATTGCTTCAGATCTGCCGGCAGATTTTTCAGCCAGCTTTCTACCGATTTGCTGTCCTTCTTCGAGCTGATGGAAACAAATGAAAAATCAGTATCATTTGAAAAATCATTCAGGTTTTTTTCATTCACATAAAACGGAAATATTCCCATGGTAGAAGCCGGGCAAACAGCATCATTCACAAGTGCCGATACAGTCAGGGTAGTATGCCCGCTGTTGCTGAATTCAATTTTATCGCCGGGCTTAATATGTTTTAAATCCGCATAGGTTTGTGTGAGCCAAATCTCTTCGTACGCCGGCCCGAGCTCGTTGATAGCACCGCTTACAGCCGATAATTTCCATGGCAGCTTTGTGTAATCTTCCATAGCATATAGATAAACAAAATTCGGTGCGATATTGTTCCCTTGGAAATTCATTTTCTCAGATAGTCTTTTTCCTTTTAAGCTTGTAACATTTGTAAAATCACTGTTTTGCCTTGCTCTGGTCAAAAATTCTGCTCTTTGCTTCTCCCCTGTCATTCCAAGAAAAACATCAGGGCTTTTCCCTTTTGCGTAATAGTTTGCTGTGTATAGATTCGTTTCAACAGTAAAGCAAAGGCATGAGCTGAAAATTCCCGCTGTAAAAAAGAGAATTAGGGCTACCAGAACAAACTGCAGTACCTTTTGCCTGAGTTTTTTACGCCACATAATTCGCCGACCCTTCAGCAAGTCTTATTTGTAATGGAACACTTTCCAAACTATCTTAAATTTCTTTCTCTATTTTACAGCCATATTCTTACAGTGCACTGACATAATTCTAAATAATTTCTTACAGTGTATTACTCAGCCCCCGGATTTGCAAAAAATAACCCGCGGCGTCAACGCCGCGGGAAGATAATTTGTCAGTCTAAAACCGAGATCTGGTATGAGATTACTTTCTTTTCTCCGGCAGGAAGGAGATACACACCGCGCTTTTGCTCGAAGATATCACCTTCATCGCTGCAGGTCGGCAAACCGCTCCAAGGTTCCAAAGCGACAAACGGGCCGCCGTTGATGCTGGACCAGATAAGCAGGTAATTCAGTTCAGAAAACGAAACACAGATTCCCTTTCCAGTCTTACGGCTGTGCAGGGAAACTTTTCTGGATTTAATTTGATCGAAGATTAAAGCGTCTTTCTTAAAC
>DATALZ010000087.1:0-2029 GCA_036260805.1 Caproicibacter sp. | reverse complement strand
CCAATCCCCAGACGACGGCCATCGTCGTCCTGAGGACGCCGCCGAGACTTTCCTGGCCATCAACGCCAAGAATGATCAAGGCAACGCTGAGACCTGACGCCGCCTAATTCGGCGTCAGTGCTCGTCTAGAGGTAAGTTGATTTCAGCTCTGTTTATCTTCTTCTTTCTTTCTCTTCTCTCTTTCTGTTCTTCTTCCTTTTTATTTTCTCTTCCTTCAATAACCGAAAATCACCATCGCTCCCGCCGCCATACCACCACCGCCACCAAGGCGTTGATACCCGCCACACCGTCACCAGCACGCTGCACCTCTGTCACCGCCACCCACCTCACCATCCCCCTCACACCGTCATTCTCCTCCCCCACCCCCACCATGGACCCCCTCCCCTTCCACCGCCAGATCGGCCCCCTGTCCCTCCTCCTCCTCCTCATCCTCCTCCTCCTCCTCCCCTCCCACCGCCAGCCCCTCACCCTCCTCCTCCTCGGCACCGTCATCCTCATGCTCTACATCCCCGATCCGACCCCCGACAACATCATCGCCTGGATCCGCGGTTTTCTGGCCCCAACGCCGCCACCGACTCCCCCGCCGTCACCGCCGCCGTATCCGCCCCCACCACCGCCTGTGCCGGCTACGAACGGGGAAGTCCCGAAGTGGAACCCGAGGGAGAATCATCCTGGTGCCGTGGTGGGATACCTCGCTGCAGGGGTTGCTTGTGCGGCCATCTCACTTGCTCTGGGTGGGGAAGAGAGGGAGGGGGAGGGGGTGGTGGTGGAGCGTGTTATGGAGGGGGAAGTTGGGGTATCTGCGTAGTAGGGGCGTTTGGTGAGTCCTTCTCTGTTAGGTTTTGGGTGATTCATACTGATATTTGTGATGTAGGCGACTGAAGCGATGATTGCCGCTTGCTGGACACGGAGTTGGGGTGTGGCTGTTGTTGGAGGCTTGCTAGTGGATCTCTAAGTTCAAGTGAGAATTCACCTTGTGGCTATTTGAGAACTTCTGCCGACAGAAATGGCCTAC
This sequence comes from Caproicibacter sp., assembly GCA_036260805.1. Taxonomy (GTDB): domain Bacteria; phylum Bacillota; class Clostridia; order Oscillospirales; family Acutalibacteraceae; genus Thermocaproicibacter. Next base: position 1,014 of record DATALZ010000087.1, on the reverse strand, counting down.
AGATTCTCACAATGGTTACAATCGGCACAATCACGTGGATAGGAGTGATGGATCTGAGGTGCTGTCTGCGTTTTTGGCAGTTTGAAGTACTAGCTGAATGAAAGACTGATTTGAATCACTGTGATACGTGCAATTAATTTGTGAATGATTGTTGTGAATTCTATGTCTATAGTGTCACCTGCGCACCTACCCAGTCTTAGATCCCACATCCATTTCCCTCTCCCCTCCACGTTCATATTCGCATACCAACGACACAATGACGGACAAAATTATCCCAGACTCAGATGCCTCAAGTGAAATCTCTGAGATCTCAGAGATGGAGAGACCAGAGCCATGCGAGCGTGTCCAGACTAATGCAAAGCGCAAGGCAGAGCTTGATCTCCAACTTTCTCCAGGAGATCCCAACAATCATCCCAGCACCAAAGACTCAAGAGCTATGACAGAGACATCACAATCTGCAGCATCTTCCTCCAGCAAAGCGGCAGTAGACGCACCAGCGGAAGTCCCAGAAGTTGCAGAGCCAAAGAGCAAAGAGGAGCTGTATGAAGAGGCCAAGGCGAGGAAGATGGTAAGCAGACACCTTCACCCTTTTGGAGAATCAGATCTACATGGGGACAAATGCTGATGTGTGCTAGGCTGCCCTCAAAGCACGCAATGCGAAGTTGGAGGCAGAGATCGCAGAGATGGTGAAGGCGGTGGAGGCTGCGAAGGCGGGACTGAAGTAGGTCGGACTTTCCATCGGCAATACAGATTCTTCATCTTACTTTCTTTTCTGCGCGTCGTTCTCTGCATTTGTCCATCAAAGCAACATAGAATCTTTGTCTACAGTATACTATTGAAGCGTTGTGGAGGTCATTATTTCCCCTGCTGACGTTCGGCAGGAACAAGGATGCAGCCGGCACAGTCAAGAATCACATCAAGTTGCTGCATCAGTACAATGAGATTAGGGATGTTGGACAGGGCCTTATTGGGATGATTGCGGATAATAGGGGAGTCAGGATTGCGGAGTTGTAT
>DATALZ010000046.1:0-22386 GCA_036260805.1 Caproicibacter sp. | reverse complement strand
CCTGTTCGAAAAAGTGGGATTACATTAATAACGGGAACCTCATAGGGATGGACTGCTTTAACGGCACGGACGGTTTCGTCAACTTTTTCTTTTCTGCAGATTACTTCCACCTTTAACTCCTTGGCAGTACAGAGTTTATTTTCTTCACCATTAAAAGGATGGCTCCCTTTAAGAGGCCTCCAGCAGCCGTTTGTTTCACTATAGGAAAGGCAACTGTCATATTCGCCGATATGCCCTGCATCTACGCTTTGAAGCGCTTTCTGAAGCACTTCAAAATGAGTTTCAGGGATGTATATTTCCATTTTACAGAATTCAAAGTCCATCTATAGTCATCCTTTCATATTTGCAGGAAATTCAACCTCTTTCGCAAATAATTGTTTGGCAGCAGAAGAGGATGAGATCCTGTTATTTTTATTATATAAAATAAAAATATTGATAATTTTATCTGTGCGAATTATAATAAATGCAGATATGACATTATGCGACAGATTGCATTTTGAACCGGGATGCAAAGCTCAGCTTAATAATGTGGAGCATCCGGCTGTAAGGGGTACTTGTCTATTTTGACAAAAGTGCACCGCCAGCGTCAAAAAAACTCGGCACAGTCTTATCTCGAAATCTTTCTATTTGTCAAATAAGGCCTAGTTAAAAATCTGGACTGAATGGGATGATTGATTTGAACTGCTGGGAAATTCTCGGAATTTCACCGACAAATGATGATCTTGCAATCAAAGAGGCTTACGAAAAAGCTGCAGCTCTGCATCGTGCAGAAGAAGATTCTGAAGGATACCAAGCTGTTAACACAGCATATCAGGAAGCCCTGATTTACATCCAAGACCACAAAGAAGAGCTAACAAGTTCAAATAAAAATGAACCATCAGTTCAACAACAATCGGAAAAATCATTTGTTCCAAATAAAGAAAACCCTGAAAAATTAAAAATGGAATTATATCGGCTTGTACATAATACGAATGTTACTGAGCAAAACGATCCTGAGCAGCTAAAGGCAGACCTGTATCATCTTTTGCATATTCATAACGAATCGGCACATTCCGCTCCGAAAGAAAATAAAAATCATGTTTCCACCAAACAGACCACGAGTCGCCCAGAGTTGGCTCCGGAGAACATTCTTAACGTTTCCGAGCATAATGCTCCTTGTCCAGAAAATATTCATGTTGATTCTTCAGTGGATGATATTCCTTCTCTGAAAAAGCTGGAGCAACTCTCTGCAACTCTACAAGGAATCAGCATTTCGGATGATTCGCAAAAAAGTGATTTACCAACTCTGATTTCATCTGTTCTGCAAGGTTCAGCTCCAAAGGACGGGCATCCTTGTCTTGACCAACAGGAATCCGTTCCACAGGCTCATCATGTGCTGAACACTCCGGAAGTTCCCCAGGTGAATGAAAGGCCTACTGCGGAATCGCAGAAGGACATTTCACAGGCTCACCATGTGTTGAATACTTCCGAAGCTCCTCAAGTAGAAGAAAAGCCTGCTGCGGAACCACAGGAATCCGTTCCGCTGGCTCACCATGTGCTGAATACTCCGGAAGTTCCTCAAGTAGAAGAAAAGCCTGCCGCGGAACCACAGGAATCCGTTACACAGGCTCACCATGTGTTGAATACTCCCGAAGCACCTCAAATGGAAGAAAAGCCTGCTGCGCAACCGCAGAAATCAGTTCCACAGGCTCATCATGTGCTGAATACGCTCGAAGTTCCTCAAGTAGAAGGAAAGCCTGTTGCGTACCCGCAGGAGTCCGTTCCACAGGCACGCCATGCGTCGAATACTCCGGAAATTCCTCAAGAGGAAGAAAAGCCGGCTGCGGAACAACAGGAATCCATTGCGCAGGCTCACCATGTGCTGAATACTCCCGGAGTTTCTCAAGTAGAAGAAATGCCTGTTGTGGAACCGAAGAAGCCCATTCCGCAGGCGCGCGATACGTCGAACACTCCGGAAATTCCTCAAGCGGAAGAAAATCCTACTGCGGAACCGCAGAAATCCGTTGCGCAGGCTTACTATGTGCTGAACACTCCCGAAGTTCCTCAAGTAGAAGAAACGCTTGTTGCGGAACAGCAGAAATCCGTTCAGCAGGCGCGCCATGCATTGGGCTCTTCGGAAATTCCACCGAAAGAAAATGAATCCGCCGCAAAGCCCCCTCAAGAACCAATTCCACCTGCACGGCTCAGCCATCATAGGATGAGACAAACCAGCAGCGCTGTAAACAACCTTCCGGTTCGTCAAAATTACGCACCTTACGTCAGATATGAATACGAAAGACCTAATTCTTACGACGTTCCGGAACAGTCCTATCCGTATCCGCTGCTGTCAGAACATGAAAGAATTAATCCTGAGGATTTTTATAGTGATGAATTTCCCGAACCAAATCAGGATATCAGCCACGATGAAAAATCCAGTACTCCATCTGTCAACACGGAATCGATAAACCGCTTAACTCCAAAACAACAGATGCTGAATAAAGATCTGGTCGCAGGTTATATCAAAAGCATGCAGATACAGCTAAAGAAGCCGTTTCATCAGCCTAGAATCAAATCAAATCATGATTTTGCAGCAAGACAGGAAATCAGTGCCGAGGAAAACAAAATCCAGAATTTCATTCATTTTGCCGACACGATCTACGCTGACCCTAAAAAGCGAAACAGCAAAAACGCATGGGATGAAATTTTTCATTCAAAAGATTTTCTCGCTTTCCGAAAAAGTCCTTTGTTTACGAATGCTTTTCTTAGCTATTTGATCGATCGCACCGACATTAAAAGCGGTATCTGGAAACACACATTTATTCCCGCATTATTGGAATGGTCTCAAATGTGGCAGGGTTCCGGATTTATGGAAAAATTCAATTATCTGATGAACGCAAAAAAAGCCGAAAAGAAATTAAAGCTTTCCGGCGGCAAAAATAAAAATATTCTGATTGGTTTGTTTGTTACTGTTTTCATAGCAGGCTTTATTTTAATAGGATGGAAAGCCAGCACTGGGAACAGATACATCGCTACATATAGCACTCTGTCTGGTCTGGACTCCTCATCCGAAGATGACGGTGAACAGGCAACCGCTGAAAATGCCAGTCTGGCAGCGGATCTTCAGAAAATCGGTCAGGGCATTCTCGCTGGAAAATCTTATTCGGAAATGCAAACTTATTGTGAGGATGCAGGGGTCAACGAAAACCAATATGATAAATTTGCAAGTGATTATACAAAGTTTGGAAAACAGTATTTCGAAAATGAGTACACCAGTTTTATGAAATACATGTTAAATCAAACTGTTTCTAAACCGGCGGCAGGAAACGGTAAGCAGCAAAAGACATAACAATAAAACGGAATGTGAAAAACCTGAAAAGCAGCTGTAAAATATTTTCTCATTCTACAACTGCTATTAAATACAAATTAAACTTCCTTACTAAACAGTTTCTGCGCGTAGCGAACCGAGCCCATTGCATCTTTGGAATAAAAATCGGCATGAATTTTTTCAGCATACTCCGGCGTAAGCACGGCGCCCCCGACCATAACTTTACATTCCGGTAAGGTTTCATGAAGCTGCTGGATGGTTTCTTCCATGTTGACAACCGTCGTGGTCATGAGGGCGCTGAGGCCAACCAGCCGGACTTTTTTGCTGACCGCTGTTTCGACTATTTTTTCCGGGGGAACGTCACGCCCAAGATCAATCACATCAAAGCTGTAGTTTTCCAGCAGCACCTTTACGATATTTTTGCCGATATCGTGAATATCTCCCTTTACAGTTGCCAGAATGATTTTCCCGTTCTTTATCGGCTCCCCTTTTTCGCTCATCTTCATACGAAGAACTTCAAAAGCGGCTTTTGCCGCTTCCGCGCTCATTAAAAGCTGTGGAAGAAACAGAGTACCCTGTTCAAAGCCTTTTCCTGCTTCGTCCAGAGCCGGAATCATCTCGGAATTGATAATGTCCAGCGGATCCTGCGTTTCAAGAAGAGTTTTTGCTGACAACTGAGCGCTTTCTTTCAGGCCTTTTAAAATAGCATTGTGCAGTGAAATTCCGTTTCCGGAAACCGGTTTCTTTTCTTCGTTTTGTATAGAAAAGCGTGAAATATATTCAATACATCGGTCGTCAGTGCCGCTTAAGGCACAATAAGCAAAATAGGCATCCATCATCGCCGCAGAGTTCGGGTTAACAATCGCTGCGCTCAGACCGTTCTGCATCGCCATTGTGAAAAAGGAAGCGTTAATATGCTCTCTTTTTGGTAGCCCAAACGAAATATTGGAAACGCCAAGGGACGTATGAACACCCAGCCTTTCATGCACTAAGCGAAGCGCTCCAAGAGTAATCGCAGCATTCTCCTGCCCGGCGCTGATGGTCATTGCCAGGGTATCGACAATGATATTCTTTTTGTCAATTCCGTATTCCCCCGCTGTTTTCACAATTTTCTCAGCAATAGCGTACCGGCCTTCGGCGGTATCCGGAATCCCGTTTTCATCCAGAGTCAGGGCGATGACGGCCCCGCCGTATTTTTTGACCAACGGAAAGACTGCCTGCATAGATTCTTCTTTGCCGTTCACAGAATTGACAAGCGGTTTTCCGTTGTAAAGGCGCATAGCCACTTCCATTGCCTGCGGACTGGAAGTGTCAATTTGCAGAGGAAGGTCGACAACGCTTTGGATTTCTTGAACGGCTGCGCTGAGAACAGCGGTTTCATCCAATTCTGGCAGGCCAACATTCACGTCCAAAATCTGCGCGCCGTTCTGCTGCTGGGTAATCCCTTCACGCATAAGGTAATCCATGTCATTTTCTCGCAGAGCCTGTTTCAGTCGGGATTTTCCAGTTGGATTGATGCGCTCACCGATCAGAACCGGCTTTTCCCCGAACACAACCGCTTTGGCACCTGACGAAACGACCGTCAGGTCTTTCTTTTGAATTGGCTTTGGCGAAATGTCTTTGCACAGATTTTTTACCGCACGGATATAGTCCGGCGTTGTTCCGCAGCAGCCGCCGATGATCCATGCGCCGCCTTCCGCGATGTCTTTCATATCCGCAGCAAACTCGTCTTCTTTCACATCATAGACATTATTGCCGTCGATTTCCCTCGGCAGGCCGGCGTTCGGGTTTATGATGATCGGCACGGAACAGCACTCCGCAAGCTGCGGGAGAAAGCGTTTCATCTGGTCTGGGCCAAAACCACAGTTGAGGCCGAGCGCATCCACGCCAAGGCCCTCGAGCGTTGCAACTATGGAAGGAATGTCTCCGCCGGTAAGCAGTTTTCCCTGCTCGTCCAGAATAACGGTTGCAAAAACAGGAAGTGAAGTATTCTCTTTCGCAGCAAGGACTGCTGCTTTGCATTCATAAGAGTCGCTCATAGTCTCAATCAGAATCAGGTCGGCGCCTGCTCGCTCTCCTGCCTTTGCCGCTTCAGCAAACAGCGAAACAGCTTGTTCAAACCCGAGGTCTCCAAGGGGTTTCATCAGTTTGCCCGTTGGTCCGATATCCATTGCGACAAGCGCACCGTATTCGGAAGCAGCATCTTTTGCGAGCCATACACCAGTAGAAACGATTTCATTGACATTGTAGCCGCTTTGTTTCAGCTTTACGCTGTTCGCGCCGAATGTATTCGTCTTAATGATATCCGCTCCTGCTGCAAGGTACGCCTTATGAATGTCCGAAATTGTTTTCGGATGGGTCAGATTCCATATTTCCGGCAGTTCCCCCGCTCCAAGGCCGCTTGCCTGAAGCATGGTACCCATACCGCCGTCAAAGAACACAATTCTCTTCCCTAATTCATTCTCCAAATTTATCTTCATCACAATTCTCTCCCTGATGCAAAGTTTACGCAGCCTAATTTTCCGCTTTGGCTTCTTTACGGAAAGGACAATTTTTGGAATTGCATCCCATACATTTTGAGATGGTGCAGCCGGATTTTTCCGTCGTTAATCCGATTACCGCCGTTACCGACTTTGTAGGGACAAGCATACAGCTCTCCGTCATTGTGAGACCAATGCGCTTCGGGCAGTCCAGCAGAGTAAGAATATCCCGCTGATGGGTGATTGCAAAATCACCGTAACCCGGGCTGTATCTCGGCCGTAAAAACAGGCCTTCCTGTTCTGCTTTGGCTGAAATAAATGCTTCCTGCTCGTCGCAATAGCTTTCCGTCATAGCGGCTGCCGCCGCCTGAAGAATTGCAGCTCGGCTCATATCGGTTTTACTCGTCCGTTCAATGAGCAAATCCGCCTGAATACCCAAAGTAGCTGCGAAAATGACGGCTTTTTTGCACCCCCGGATGTGGCCCCGCAAATCCGAACCCGCAACATTCAGATTTCCAATCTGAACAGCATCCGGAAGAAACGTAACCGGGAAGACTTTGTAAATGCTCCGAGGCGTACAGATTTTAAGGAGCGTCTCAATGCAGCCGGCAACATTTCTGCGAAGCAGATCATCCGCCGTCCGGCTGCTGCAGCCAAGGTACCGAAGGACTTCTTTCTCATCTACATTCATATTAACCGATAATCTCCGAAAGATTCTCCATAATCTTTCCCGCTATGTCCGGCTTATTCATGGTATAAATATGAATGGCATTCACGCCGTTGGAAATCAGATCGATAATCTGTTCGGTTGCGTAGGCGATGCCGGCCTGTTTCATCGCTTCGGGCCTGTCGGCAAATTTATCGACGATCCTCTTAAAACGCTGCGGCAGCGCCGTACCGGAAAGGGAACAAATTCGCTTAATCTGCTTGCTGTTGGTAACCGGCATGATGCCTGCAATGACCGGAACATTGATTCCTTTTGCAAGCACGCGGTAAAGGAAATTATAAAACACGTTGTTGTCAAAGAACATCTGCGTTGTAAGAAAGTCACAGCCGCAGTCCACTTTATTCTTTAAATTGTTAATATCGTCTTCCTGATGTTCGCATTCTACATGGCCGTCTGGGTAGCACGCCGCACCAATACAGAAATCCCCAGCTTCTTTAATCTGGCTGACCAGTTCGCAGGCGTAGTGGTACTGCCGCGGTGAAGGGAAGTTGCTCCCCTGCGGAATATCGCCGCGCAGAGCAAGAATATTTTCGATGTGATTTTCCCGGTAACCTGTAAGCAGAGAAGTTACTTCTTCCTTTGTGGACGATGCACAGGTCAGATGTGCCAGAGCCGGAATCCCCTGTTTTTGAATATCCGATGCAATGCGCATGGTGTTGTGGGAAGTTCCACCGCCGGCACCGTAAGTTACGCTTAAAAAAGACGGCTTGAGCGCAGCTATCTCATAAACGGCCTTTTTCACCTGTTCCATGTCGGAATCTTTTTTTGGCGGAAACACTTCGCAGGAAACCGTAACCTTTCCCTGCTTTAAAATTTCACTGATCTTCATCGCACTACCCCATCCTTTTCTGTGCCTGGCTGGCTGTAATTTAGCAAAGAAACAAACAAAAAATCTCGTCTTCCATACTAGAAGACGAGATTAAATTCCCGTGTACCACTTCAATTCATTCATACCTCACGGCATGAACCTCTAAAAGTACGGCCAAAAGGCATACTCGCTTTCTATAACGGGAAATCCCGTCGCAGCCTAAATGGAGTACCATCTCGGTGCGCCGCTCGGAAGCCATTTTCAATCGATTTTCCGCCTGTTCCCTTTCAGCCCGATTTCTCGCGGGAACATCTCTGTATAGCGTTCGTAAGGATTTACTCTCTTCGTCACTGTGTTTCTTTTATTTCGCTGTAATTCTATTATAATATACCCTGCGTGCTAAGTCAATTCATTATGTTCTTGATTTTTTGTGTTAAATAAGCGATAATGAAAAACAAACTTTGGGTTTTTGCTGTTTTTCTGCAAAAGCCGAAGCCACGCAAACTTAAATTGATGTGTGAAGGGTATGGTAGGGAATGAAAAAGAAGATTGGGTTGGTTTTAATCGTAGTCGCTGCGGCAGCGCTGCTGATTGTTGGATACTTTCAATTTTTAGCGCCAAAGGCGCAAACAGGAGCAAAAACCGTTACCATTCAGGTAGTGATGAAAGACAAAGGGATTCAGAAAACATTCCAATATCAGACGGACCGCAAGTACGTTGCGGAACTGCTGAAAGACAAACAGAGCGAATTGAACGTGGTCATGCAGAAGGGCCAGTACGGAGAGTTTGTCTCCGGAATTCTCGGCGTAACTGCCGATGCCAAAAAGGAATTTTTCAATATTAAGGTTGACGGTAAAGACGCAACGGTCGGGGTCTCTCAGCTTCCCATTGAGAACGGCAAGACATATACGTTTACTCTGACAGCATTATGAAGTGCGAAAAAAGAAACATTTATGACATCGTACTAATCGGCGTTTGGGCTGCCCTTACATTTGCCGTAAAATTCGTGCTGGCTCCAATTGCCAATGTAGAGCTTGTTTCACTCCTGCTGTGCGTTTTCACCGTAACTATGGGATTCCGGCGGGGAATCCTCGCAGCGTTTGTATTTACGACAATCACGGTTTTTGAAAGCGCATATTACGGAGCCGGCGACTGGATCGTTCTGTACTATATCAACTGGCCGCTGCTTACAATACTTACGAGAATCTTCCTGCGTGACGAGACAAACGAAACACGAGCTGCGGTTCTTCTTGGGCTTTTTGGATTGCTCTTTGATATTCCGTCCACGGGAATTAAGCTGGTTTTATTCGGCCCGGCTTATGCATTGACCTATTTGATCAGCGGAATCACGTTCGACGTGGTGCATGGTGCCGCGAACTTTATAACTGCGCTTTTTCTGTACAAGCCGCTTTGCAGGGAACTAAAGCATCTGAAATTAAAATTATTTAGCCATTGATGAAGAAAACGGCGGGTACATTTGTATCCGCCGTTTTCGATTATCATTATTTAAAGATTGACTCTTACCGTGCTTTTTTCCAACAGTTCAACCGGATGGTAAGAGAGCTTGGACTTTCTCAGTCCCGCGTCACCCACGTCTTCTTCACGGTTGACGAACTCATCGCCTTCCCGCGCAAAGTGCTTTAAAAACTCCTGAACTGTGATCTGGTATGCACCTACATAGGCGATATCTGCTTTTTCAACATGGACATAAATTGTGTCGTTAATGCGCTCGCCGATTGACATGGAAACAATTTTGCCGTCAACTGTGATAAATCCGCCGAAAAGGCCATACTGTTCATAATTTTCCAACAGTTCCTTGACTTTTTCACTTTCCACCCTTGCAAGCTGACTGGCTTTTTCGTGTTCTTCCGCAAAGCGGTCATAAAAAAGTCGGATGCTCTCAAGATTTTCGGGTTTCATCTCTTTGAACGAATAATTAGGATACAGCTTTTTGAATTTATTAATGTGATTTCGCTGCCCATCATACTTTTTGCCTTTGAATGTAATGAGGTTCTGGGCCTGATATAAATAATCGAACCAGTTCCGGTTCGGCTGGGCAATGGCACCAGGGTACCTGCTCTGCAGTATCTGCAGCGCTTCTTTTGAAACGGTACAAAAGACCAACGGAATTCCGTTTTCTCGGCAGTACTGTTCAATCTGGTCCAGAGCGCCCTGCTGGTTTTCGCCGAGTGGGACGGGAAACGCAGTCTCGCCGCCGATATATCGAACTTTGAAGATCAGCGTGTTCTGCCAGATTGCAAACTGGGTATCAAAATAATCTCTCCACATAAAAATGCCGCCGACGGAATAATCACAGATGCGGGAAAGCTGAAGTTTAAAGTACGGTTTTACGGTCTCAATATCCGTAAGGTTTAGTTTTGAGAAATTCAGCATATTGAAAATAACCTATCTTTTCTTAGTTGTTGCAGGGAAACCGCTTCGGCTGCCCGGAAACAGATTGAATATATCTTCGGCACGGAGTCCGGAAATGATATTTTTTATCAGTATATGCCCTTTCGGCGGGAAAATCAAGGAACCGGCAACAAACGACTACCGATTGTATTCATCCAAAAAATTATGAACGCTGTCCCCGGCACGCCAGCCAATAATCGCTTCCAGGTTTACGTTTTCTACACTGTGAAAAATATTTTTGTCGATATTCGAGTTTGTTTTCCGAAGCTTTTTTATTAGTTCCTTCATTTCCTGGCGCTTGGAACCGCCGCCGTTGTCACCCAATACACAGTTCTCGGTAAAACGGCAGGCACACTGAATAAACTGCAGTTCATTATATCTGCGCCATGCGATGATATCGGCTTCTTTTACCATATACAAAGGTCGAATCAATTCCATTCCGGAATAGTGAGTGCTGTGCAGCTTGGGCATCATCGTACGAATTTCCGCGCCGTAAAGCATGCTCATCAGGATCGTTTCAATTACATCGTCAAAATGATGGCCAAGTGAAATTTTATTGCAGCCCAGTTCCTGTGCATGCTTATAGAGGCAGCCCCGCCGCATTTTAGCGCATAAATAACACGGTGAGCGTCCGGATTCTGCTACAATGTCATATATTTTTGTATCAAATATATGGATGGGAATATGGAGCGCTTCCGCATTGTCAAGAATTCGCTGACGATTTATCTCATTATAACCCGGGTCCATGACAAGGAATTCCACTTCAAATGGGAAATCACTGTATTTCTGAAGGTGCTGCATGCATTTTGCCATCAGCATGGAATCCTTGCCGCCGGAAATACAAACCGCGATGCGATCCCCTTCCTGAATCAGCTGATATTTCTTTACGGCAGACAGAAACGGAAGCCAGATTTGCCTGCGGTATTTTTTAATGATGCTTCTTTCTACCTGCTCAAACTTTTCCATGTTTTGCCCCCTGCTTTGCCAGATTGCTGCAGCAGATATCAAATGCTTTTATCAGTACGCCAAGTTCGTCCTGTGTTGTCAAGTGGCTAAGACTGATGCGCACAGTAGACATTGTCCGCTTTCGGTCTTTCGTCAGGGCATAAACCGGCCTTGAGGGAGTGTTGGGAGCACAGCAAGCCGATTTAGAAGACAGGCAGATTCCCTGCTCGCCCATTGCATCCAGAAACTGCCCAGCCGAAATACCCGCTAAACTGACATTCAAAATAAACGGAATGGAGTTTTTTGTGCTGTTGATTTTAACAGCAGGGAAATGGGAAAGGGCTTCCCGAAGCTGCCGGTTCAATCCGGAAACATATTGGTACCGCTCGTCCATTTTTTCCGTTGCCGCCTGTAAAGCGGCCGCTGTGGATGCGATGAGCGCGAGCGCCGGTGTTCCGCTGCGGAAATCCGTAGTGCTCATTCCCCCGCTAATCTGCGGTTCCAACATAACGCTTTCTTTTTTTATTAAGATCCCGCACCCATTCAATCCGTAGAACTTATGCGGTGCCAGCGTGACGAGGTCTGCATTTTCCAGTTTCAGAGGGATTTTCCCCGCGGCCTGTGTTGCGTCCACATGCAGCAGGCAGTGCGGATGCTCGTCAAGGACCTTTGCAATTTCACTGATATTCTGCTTTACGCCGGTTTCGCTGTCGACATAGCATACGGAAACAAGAATCGTTTCGTCGCGAAGCAGATCTTTCAGTTCGTCTAAATCCACGAGGCCGTCTTCATTGACTCCCACAAAGTCAACCTCAAACCCCTGCTCTTTCAATGCACCCACAGCGCCGTTTACCGACGAATGTTCCATCCAGGTTGTAATAATATGTTTCCCGAAATTCTTATAGCGGCCCGCAACGCCTTTGATTGCAAGATTGTTGGACTCACTCGCACCCGACGTATAAATAATTTCGTTTTGTTTCACATGTAAAATCTCTGCAATCTGTTTTGTTGCTTCGTCCAGTCTGGCTTTTGCCTGCAGCCCCAGCGGATGCGCAGAATTCGGGTTTGCAATAAAATCCCGCGAAACATTGCAGAATGTTTGAAGTGCTTCCGCACACGGCGGAGTATTCGCCGCATAATCAAAATAAATCATTTGAAAATTCTCTCATCTATTCATATTATTTGCAACTTACCATTGCGTTTTCGTTTTCATTAAAACAATTAAGTATGTTTGTAGTAAAAAATTGCAAGCTGCGTCCGGTCGCGCAGGTCAAGCTTTTCCAGAATTGTACTGATATAGTTGCGAATGGTTCCTTCACTTAAATACAGCTTCTCGGAAATTTCTTTGTTTGAAAGTCCCTCAGCAACCTGCTGAATCAGTTCAGTTTCGCGTTCGTTCAAACCGAACCCGCCCAGACCGCTTTTCTCACTGCCGCCCATCATTTCCGGCAGCTTGGTGACGATTTCATCGCCGAAAACCCGTTGCCCCATATAGACTGTTTTTACGGATGGAACAATACTTTCGAAATTCTGTTTGAGAATATAACCCTTTGCGCCGATTTTAAGAGCTTTTATAATATACTCATTATCTGAAAAAGTAGTCAGGAACAGGATTTTTGCATCAGGGTACTGCTTCAGCAGAATTTCCGCAACATCGAGCCCGGTCATTCCGTCCATACGGATATCCATCAGCAGAACATCCGGATTCAGTTCGCTGTACTTTTCGACTGCCTGCGCGCCGCTGTTCAGCGTTCCTACTACGGTAATGCCGCTGTCCGATTCCAAAATTGTTTTTAAGGAGCTGGAAACCAACCGGTCGTCATCCACTACCAGCACTTTCACTCTCTCGTTTCCCCCTTTGGAATAGAAATGAAAATCTTAAAGCCGTTCTCTGTCGTTATATTCATAATGCCGTGAAAGGAATCGACACGCTCCCTGATGTTTTTCAAGCCGATTCCGCTCTCCGGATCATAATCTTCTACTTTTCCGTTATCTGAAATGATGAGCTGGTAAAGCGCCGGATGCTCATGGAAAACAATTTTCGCCTGAGTGGCATTGGAATGTCGTATTATGTTCGCCAGCGATTCCTTTACAATGGAGATAAACGCATATTTAAGTTTCTTCTCCGGTTCGCTGGTCAGTTCGTAGTTGAAATCCAACCTACAGAAGGTAAAATCTCTTGAGAGTTTATAAACCTGAGCATACAGGTCTATGGATTCATCATAAAGATCATGCACACTCGAACGGATGCTGTTCATGGCGTTTGTCAGCGTTTCTTTCAGGGCAACCAGATTTCCGCGGGTGTTTTCATCTTTATTCACAGCGAGAAGCGCGCCGACCTGAAGCAAAGAACTGGAAAGCAAATGCCCGACGCTGTCGTGGATCTCGCGTGCAATGCGGTTGCGTTCGTTCAGCGTGGCAATGTTGATTTCGGAATCCTGCTGCTCCAGCAGGTCCTGATTTTGTTTCTCCAGTTTCAGAGACATTTCTTTGGAAGTATCCCTCAGTTCATTTCGTTCGGTCTTTAAATTCTCCAGTGCATTCGTCCGATACCGGAGCCATAAGCTGAAGATGACCAAAATGGCCGCAAATACGTCTGCCTCAAGCGGCTGTGTACGAAAAAAGGATATGAAAGGCACAAGAGAAACCAAGCAAACATATTGATTTCGGGTAAAAAGAGCGTCATAAAAAATCAGCGGTATAAACAGAACAAGTCCCGGAAGAAAAATGCTCCAAACAAGAAATCCTGCCATTAGGACGGTCAAGATTGGTTCCTTTTCAAAAAAGCCAAGGAACGATGTGAAAATAATAGAAAGGATTAAGGGAACCACGCTTCTGCCAAACTCCGGTTCGCACAGGTATGCGGCCGAACAGCAGAGAAACAAAATGATTTTGTCGGTTAATTTCATTGGCATAATCGGCATGCTTCCTTATCTTTGATCGGCATCCACAGCCAGCCTGTTCTTCTGAATTCCAAAATATTTCTGCAGATATGCTGCAGCCTGAAAGGGATATGATTGGGCTTTTTTCATTTTAACATTTTCAGAGTATGGATACAACTTATTGCGAAAGGATTCCTTGATAAAGAAATGACAATTGTCATGATAAACAACTGACTCCGCTCACTTACGGACAACCTTGCCGCCGAGTAAAATAAAAGCATAACATTGATACCGGCTCTTCCATCCAATGGAAGATTCGTATAAGGAGGGCTTTTCATGGTAATCAGCGTAAAAAATCTTGTAAAAAGATACGGCGACCTGGTCGCTTTGGATCATCTTTCTCTCGAGGTTAACGAAGGAGAAATTCTTGGGCTGCTTGGCCCAAACGGTTCTGGTAAGTCCACAGCAATTAACTGCATTCTTTCCCTGTTGAAATACGATAAGGGTGAAATCAAGATCTTTGACCGTCCAATGCGTCCGGACGCCTACGACATTAAACGGGATATCGGAGTCATCATGCAAAATGTAGCAGTGTTTGATGAACTGACAGTCCAGGAAAATATCAACTATTTCTGTGGCCTTTACGTTCCGGAGAAAGAGAAACGGAAGCAGCTTGTAGAAGAAGCAATTGATTTTGTCGGTCTAAACGACTTCCGCAAATTCTACCCGAAAAAACTTTCCGGCGGTCTTCTCCGCCGTTTGAATATTGCCTGCGGTATCGCGCACAAGCCGAAGCTCATTATTCTGGATGAACCTACCGTAGCGGTTGACCCGCAGAGCCGCAACAGTATTCTGGAAGGAATCCAAAGGTTGAACCGAGAGGGTGCCACAATTGTTTATACTTCTCATTACATGGAAGAAGTAGAGCAAATCTGCTCCCGAATTATTATTCTGGACAAAGGCAAAGTCCTTGCGGGCGGCACCAAGGAAGAACTGAAAGACATGATCTCTCTTGGCGAAAAAATAACGGTGGAAACCCCGGCGGTACAAACGGAGCATCTGGCGGCTCTGCGCCGTCTGCCGGGTGTAGATTCTGCCGAATACAGTGACAATCTGCTTGTGGTAAAATCCGGCAAATCCAAAAACAATCTGGAAAACGTCCTGGATTTCCTGAAAAAGCAAAATATCAGCTATGGCAGAATCTACACGGAGCTGCCGACCCTGAACGACGTATTTCTTGAAATAACCGGCAAAGAACTGCGGGATTAAGGGGGAAAACACATGTTTGCACATATATTTCTGAATCGGCTCAAATGCCTGCTGCGCACAAAAGAACTTGTTTTCTGGACGATGCTTTTTCCAATCCTGCTGGGTGTGTTTTTCAATATGTCCCTGCGCAATATTATAAATTCGGAGACATTCCACCCTGTTAACGTAGCCGTGGTTAATGATTCCGAATACCAGAAGAATACAGAGTTCCGCTCTGCCCTAAAAGGCGTTTCGGAGGGAAAAGACAGAATCTTCAGTCTGACGGAAACAACAAAGGACAACGCCGAAAAGCTGCTTTCTGAGGAAAAAATCGACGGTTACATCACGGTTGGAACAGAAATAAAAATGACGGTGAAAAAGTCAGATTTTAACCAGAGTATCATCAAATCTTTTCTCGACAGCTATCTTCAGACCACTTCAACCGTTACATCCATCCTGACAACAAACCCGGCTGCACACAGCAAACTGGTGGAAGATTTAAAACTGAATGCTGAATATACCCGGGAAGTTTCCGGCAGCGCAAATCCGGACAGCTCGCTGAGCTATTTCTATACGCTGATCGCTATGGCCTGCCTGTACGGCGGCTTCTGGGGCATGAAGGAAGTTATGGATATTCAGGCCAACCAGTCGCACAGGGCGGCAAGAGTCAACCTTGCACCGGTTCATAAACTAAAAACTTTTCTTTCAGGAATGCTGGCTTCTTTTGTAATCAGTTTCACTGAGATTCTGGTGTTCTTAGTTTTCCTGCGCTACTGCCTGAACGTAGATTTTGGAGCAAAAACTGCACTGGTCGTGTTTACCTCATTTGTCGGCTGTATCACCGGCCTTTCCTTGGGTGCGTTTATCAGTGCACTTGTAAAATCCGGCGAAACAATGAAAATCGGTGTATTAATCGGTATTACCATGCTTGGTTCTTTTCTGGCGGGTATGATGTACCAGAATATGAAATATCTGATTGACAGGTATGTGCCGATCGTCGGCTACCTGAACCCGGTAAATCTGCTGACGGATTCTTACTACTGCCTGTATTACTACAGCACCTACAGCCGATACATGCTGAATATTGGGCTACTAGGCGTATTCGTCCTCGTTTTCTGTACCGGAACCTATCTCATCATCAGGAGGCAAAAATATGCAAGTCTTTAAGCTCTGCCTGAAAGTCATTAAGAAAAACCTGAAACCAATGTTAATATATGTCCTTGTTTTTATCACAATCGCGGTTCTGGTCACGGCAACATCAACACATTCCAAGAATAACAGCTACTCCGATACCAAAGCCGACGTCGCCTTTATCAGCGAAGAAAACACACCGCTTGTAAACGGTCTGAAACAGGAGCTGGCGAAATCGGCAAACTTTGTTAACGTTGCAGACAATACCAACGCGCTTCAGGATGCCCTGTACTTTCGTGACGTGACTTATATTATAAGAATTCCGAAAGGTTTTACCGACCGCTTTATGCGCGGCGAAAACGTACAGATTGAAAAGACCACCGTACCGGATTCCGTATACAACACTTATGTTGATATGAAAATAAACCGGTATTTAAACACAGCAATGCTGTATGTAAAAGACGGCAAGGACGTCACGCAGGAAAAACTTGTAAGCCAACTTAAAAATGACCTTGGCAAAACTTCTTCTGTTGCATTGAAAGCTGCAAAGAGCGATACGGGTGACAGCAGGAGCGCCACAACGTCGAGCATCACCTTTACCACGTTCTATTTCACCTATATGGCATATGTTCTTCCGGCAATTCTGATTTTCGGAATTGCAGCTGTAATGCAGGTTTTTAACAATAAAGACCTGAGCCGGAGAAGTTTCTGCTCTCCCATTACAGCACAGAATTACAATTTTCAGTTTCTTCTGGCAAACGCCGTTTTCTCCGTACTCTGCTGGCTTGTGCTGATTGTGCCCTGCACCCTGTTTGACCCGAAGAACTTTTTCTCTTCAACCACGCCGTTCCAGCTTCTGAATTCCTTTGCGTTCTTATTTTCCGCAAGCAGCATGAGCTACCTCATAGGAAATCTTGTGAAAAACAGGAGTGCAATCTCCGCGCTCAGCACTGTTTGCTCCCTTGGCCCAAGCTTCATCGGCGGCGTATTTATCCGGCAGGTATATTTAAACGATACCGTACTGAAAATCGCCAGCTTTACGCCAACCTACTGGTATGTAAAGGCGAACGAACAAATTGGAGCGCTTGGTTCCTTTGATTATTCACATCTTGCGCCGACCATCAACTGCATGCTGGTCGAAATTGGTTTTGCAATTGCCTTTATCGCCCTTGGGCTTGTAATCGGCAAGCGGAGAAGAGTCAGCGATTAAGCCCATAGCTTTTTTACTTTTAAAACAGGAAAGATTTTTAACCGTAAAAACGCATTCGGCAATTCTGAATTTTTTATTAAGTCCTTATTAAAATTAAATTGCTATAACTATAAAAACAGCCGGGCTGCAAACCCGGCTGTTTTTCATATTAATCAGCAAATCCGAGGCAGGCCTTCGCCATACAGAGGGCCGACAACTCTTGTTCCGCCAATCGGCGTTTTCAGCAATACGGTGCTCTCGCCGGCCAACTCAACTTTTCCGATAGCTGCTGCGTTTGCCCCGTAGCGACTTTTTTTCATACAGTCAAGTGCCTTATCTGCGTCTTCCGGCGCGACGACGGCAATCATTTTTCCTTCGTTGCCCATATAAAGCGGGTCAAGCCCAAGAATGTCACAGAATCCGCGAACCTGAGCAGAAACAGGGATGCTGTCCTCCTCGAGCGAAATCTTACAGTTGGAAGCGGATGCGAACTCGTTCAAAACGGTTCCCAGTCCGCCGCGGGTCACGTCGCGCATTGCACGTACACGGACTCCGCCTTTCCTCATGGCAGTTACCATTTCCACAAGAGGTGCGCAGTCGCTTTGAATCGTGTTCTCAATTCCCATGCGTTTGCTGAGGATTGCCGCGTGATGGTCGCCCAGATTACCGGAAAGAAGAACGACGTCACCTTCGCGGCATTTCGAAGAACTGATCTCTACCCCATCCGGTACAAACCCGACGCCGGAAGTATTAATATAAACACCGCCGGAGCCCTCCACCACTTTTGTGTCTCCAGCAATAATGCGAACCCCGGCTTCCTGTGCCGTTTCGCTCATGGAAACCGCGATCTTTCGCAGGTCTTCAGTGTCCGCACCCTCTTCCAGAATAAACCCGCAGGTTAGGTATTTGGGTTCGGCGCCGCTCATCAACAGATCATTGACCGTTCCGCAGACACAGAGCCGGCCGATATCTCCGCCTGCAAAAAACAGAGGAGTAACAACAAAGCTGTCGGTCGTCATCGCGATTCTGCCAGCTCCCGGCAAAACTGCGGAATCCTCCATTTTGGAAAGCACCGGGTCGTTGAAATTCTTTTCAAAAATAGCAGCAATCAGTTCGGATGTAGATTTTCCGCCGCTGCCGTGCGCCATGGTAATTTTCATTTCAGTAACCATCCTTTTAATCTGCCAAAAAGTCCTTCCGGCTGAGCATTGCCAAATCCATGATTCAGCTCTTAACAGTACCTCTTCCGCTGATATAATAATTATAACAGCTGCCTTCCTGCGAAACCATGCAGGCTCCCTGCGGAGTCTGCGGCGTGCAGACTCTGCCAAAAAGCGGGCAGTCTGTTGGGGCAACCGCACCGATCAATACCTTTGCACAACGACAGTTGGTATTAAAGCTGTGGTCTTCAATCAGGTCTGCGCTTCCGGCGTCAAAGCGCGAGTATTCTTCGCGAAGCGCAATGCCGGAATCCGCAATCACACCCATACCGCGCCATGCGGCATCACATGGTTCAAAGTAATGATGAATCGCCTCTAAGGCTTCTTCATTCCCGTTTTCCCTTACAACGGATGGATACAGGTTCATTACTTTTGCTTTTCCGCGCAGTTTAACAAGCGCGTAAATCGTGTTTAGCAACTGTTCCCCCTCGAAGCCTGCTACCACAAACGGAATACTGTATTTCTCAGCAAGCGGCTGATAGATTTTGCATCCTGTGATTACACTTACATGGCCGGGAGCGATAAATCCGTCCACACCGCCCTGATTTTTGCATACCCAGTCGATAACCGGCGGCATAACCTTAAGCGATGTCAGAATCTTCAAATTGCCAATCTGTTCTTTTTCGGCATCCTGCAGCAAAGCCGCATACACGGCAGAGGTCGTTTCGAATCCCACCGCCGCAAATATATAGGTGTTTTTCCTGTCTGCTGCCGCCTGCCTGAGCGCGTCCATCGGGGAATAAACCATGCGTACTTTCCCACCGGCCGCCTTTGCATCGTTCAGACTCATTTTTCCGCCCGGAACGCGCATGAGGTCGCCGAATGTTAGAACAATCGTGTCGGGCTGCAGGCTTAATTCAACCAGCCGGTCAATATATGCTGTAACCGTAACGCATACCGGGCAGCCGGGGCCGGAAATAAGCCGGATCGACGGCGAAAGCATGCGTACAATTCCATTTTTAGAGATAGATGCAGTGTGGGTGCCGCACACTTCCATCAGATTAACCGGCGGTCCGTCGTAATTTTTCAAAAAAGCGCGCACATCCGTCATTCTTTAAAACATCCTCTCTCACTCATCAGACTAAAGTTTAAAGACCTGCTTTAAGCTTCTTCTAACTCCTTAAACAGCTCTCTTAAGGAATCGCCTTCGTCCTGAGAAAGGGTTTGCAGAATGCAGCCGGCATGTACCAGAACGTTGTCGCCCGGTTTTACTTTTACCAGACCTGCATCCGCTTCAACGGTATTCCCACTGAAATCGACGGTAGCTTTTCTTCCGTTTATTTTTAGCACTTTGCCGGGCAAAGCGACGCACATACTGATTCCTCCATTTCACGTATCGTCACGTATTCCTGTCCAGATTCGCACAAAGCCAAGCTTGTCCGAGACAGATTCCTCCGTCATTTGACGGAACGGCATTATTGGTATATACCTGAAAACCGTCCTTTGTCAGGCGGTCGAAACAATCCTGTAAAAGCAGCAAGTTTGCAAAAACTCCGCCGCTCAAAGCAACACGGGTTTCACCGCTCTCTGACCGGATTTCACGGCAGACTTCAAGAACCATGGAAGCCAAAGCCCGGTGAAAACCAAGCGCCGCGGCGCCTTTGTCCACACCATTTCTGGCAGCCTCAATCAGTTTACGGGCGAACCCGATCTGGTCGGCTATCATGCATCCGTCCCCACTGCGGCTCAATTCGAACTGAAACGGGTGCGGTGTTTTATTATTTTCCAATGCTTCGGCCGCTGTGTTTTCCAGCGCGATAGGGCATTCACCCTCGTAGCTGTTTTCTTCCTGAATCCCGAGAATTGCCGCAGCCGCGTCGAACAACCTTCCCATGCTGGAACATTCAAAAGTGTTCACATGGCCCGAAAGAGCCGCTGAAATTAATGGGAACTGCTTGCTCCCCGATGCTTCGCCGGCGGCAAAGCAATAACAGTCAGCAGTCAGCCGCGCATTTTGCGCCGCGCTGTCCCCGCCGCAAAGCGTCACACGGCTTAAATGGCCTTTTCGCTTAAAATTTGCTCCTTTACAGAGCAGGAACTCCCCGCCCCATACCGTTCCGTCTGTGCCGTAACCGGTTCCGTCAAACACAACTCCGATACAGCCGTCCAGATGGTGTTCCGCCATCACAGACGCTGCGTGAGCATGGTGGTGCTGTATCTTTACGGTCGAATCCAGCGACAGGCGTTCGGCTTCTTTTTGCGCCAGAGCGGACGAAAAATACCCGGGATGCAGGTCGCAAGCAACAGCATTGGGCACAATGCCGAACATGCGTTCCATGCGTTCCAGCGACACCCGATAATTTTGCGTGACCCTGTAATTTTCAAGGTCTCCGAAATACTGGCTCAAATACGCCCTGTCGCCATTTAGAAGGCAAAAGCTGCTTTTCAGGTCTCCGCCCGTTGAAAGAATCGTCTTCTCAGATGGCTTGTCCAGAACAATCGGCAACGGAACGTATCCCCTGCTGCGCCGGATTGTCTGCGTACCGCTATGAAAGACCCGTGTGACGGAATCATCCAGCGGATTCAGGATTTCCCTTGTATTATACAGCACGCCATTTAAATATGGCGAATGTAGTGCAAAAATATCTTTATCTTTTATGATGATTGGTTCGGATGTGATATTTCCGCTTGTTGCGATCAGCGGCCCACACTCCTGTGTTAGAATCTGATGCAGACCGGTATACGGAAGAAACGCACCAATAAAGCGGCTTTCGCCGCTGACGCCGCTGCAGAAAATATCCTTTTTCTTACGAAGCAGCACGATTGGCTTTGCCGACGACTGAAGCAGCTTCGCTTCATCCTCGCTTACAATGCATGATTCGCGTATGCTTTCTAAAGAAGGATACATAACGGCAAACGGCTTTTTCTCTCTGCCTTTGAGCAGGCGAAGATGCTCCACCGCTTCCTCACGGAACGGAGAACACACGAACTGGTATCCACCCACACCCTTTAAGGCCAGAACAGCATCCTGTTTCAGGAAAGCAACGCCCAATTTCAGGGCATCCTCTTTTTCACAGACTGTTCCATCTGAACCCTGGTACAGAAGTTGTGGCCCGCAGTCATGGCACGAAATCGTCTGTGCATGGCGTCTGCGGCCTGATTGATACTCCGCAGCACAGGAGTCACACATTGGGAAATCAGTCATTGTGGTATTTTCCCTGTCGTATGGAAGGGTTTCCATAATGCTGAATCTTGGTCCACAGGACGCGCAGCTGATGAACGGGTAGCGATACCTTCTGTTTTTCCGGTCGCTGAGTTCTCGGCTGCATTCGCCGCACATCGGCAGATCAGGTGGAATCAGAGGTGTTTCTGTACAGCCTGCGGGCTTCTCTCCGCTTTCTGCAATGCGGAAGCCTTCAAATTTTTTGTCATCTGTCTGCTTTACGTCTATTTTAAGGACATAAGCACCATCCGGCGCCTGTTCGTGCAGCTGACGGATCAGTTCATTCACGGACGATTTCTCGCCGGATGCGTAGATTTCTACGATACCGCCGCAATTCCTCACAAGACCGGAAACGCCGGCCTGCTTAGCAAGGCCGGCGACAAAGGGCCGATAACCGACCCCCTGCACTATTCCAATTACCGTAATAAAAACGGTCATTCCAATTCTATGCTCTCAATCTTTAAATTGCTTTCAGGTTGCGCTTTTTGTTTCATCAGCAGTAGGCTTGCTGTAAACATCGGTCTTCTTTTCAGCACCCGGCTGCGTATAAGCCTGCTTCATTGAAAGGCATTTCTTTGGGCAGCTCTCAACACAGTAGCCGCACTGAATGCAGCTGAAGCGGCTGATTGACCATGTCTTTTCGTTACGGTCTACTTTAATCGCACCTGTTGGGCACTTTTTCGAACATAGTCCGCAGAAAATGCAGACGTCAATATCATTTTCAATATGGCCGCGAGTACGTTCCGCATAAACTCTTGGTTCCTGCGGATACAGCCTTGTAGCCGGCTTTGAGAACAAATTGCGAAACTCGGTCTTTGCAAATGAAAACATGCTCATTTTACTCACCTCTCGGTACAACTGATGCATGGATCAATGG
>DATALZ010000073.1:0-59786 GCA_036260805.1 Caproicibacter sp. | reverse complement strand
CATCTCCCGGGAGATTCGGAGCGACGCGGTCAATTTTTCCGTCCTTTACAGCAATGTCCGCTTTTTCAAAAGCATCGACGAAGTGCCGAAATATGCGGTGACCATGGGGATTAAGGCAATCATGCAGGCCAAAAAGATTCTGCTGGTTGTCAGCGGCGCCAACAAGGCGGAAATCCTTGAGAAAACGCTTTTCGGCCCGGTTACCCCGGCGGTACCGGCTTCCATTCTTCAGCTCCACCCGAATGTGACGGTTGTGGCGGATCACGACGCAATGAAAACAGTTCGGGAGAAGCACCCTGCGAAAGGATAAATCATGTTACTGAAAAATGCCGAGATTTATGATGAAAACTTTGACCTCGTAAAAGCAGACATTGCTGTAAAGGACGGAAAAATTGACCGCGTCGCCCCGAATATTCCGGGGGATGAAAGCATTGATTTAACCGGCTGCCTGATTACGCCGGGCTTTGTGGATATCCATATTCACGGCTGCATGGGCGCCGATACCTGCGACGGTATCAGGGAAGCTGTTTCAACAATGGCAGCGCATCTTGTTGAAAACGGAGTAACTTCATTCTGCCCGACCACCATGACGGTTTCCCCTGCGCAGATTGAAAAAGCCCTCAGCGCCGCCAAAGACTGTATGGACAACCCGCCCGAAGGCGCGTCCGTGCGCGGAGTAAACATGGAAGGGCCGTATATTTCTCCGAGCCGCAGGGGCGCACAGAAAGAAGAATTTGTCCGCAGGCCGGACTGGCAGGAATTTCGGCGTATGTTCGACGGCTGCGGCGGAATCGTCAAACTGGTTGACGTTGCGCCGGAGCGCGACGGTGCGGAAGATTTTATCCGCCGTGTAAGCCAATACTGCAGGGTTTCGCTTGCGCATACCGATGCGGATTACGAACAGTCAAAGGCATCCTTTGACTGGGGTATTACGCATGCCACTCATTTATTCAACGCAATGAACGGTCTGAACCACCGCGCTCCCGGTGCGGTTGGCGCAGTGATGGACGACGAACGCGTCAGGGCGGAAATCATCTGCGACGGGTTCCATATCCACCCAGCCGTTCTGCGGACAGTTTTCAAAGAGTTGGGCGAAGACCGTACGGTTGTCATCAGCGATTCCATGCGTGCGGCAGGCCTGCCGGACGGAGTTTCGGAACTCGGCGGCCAGACGGTTTATGTAAAGGACGGCCGCGCACGTCTCGCGGATGGTACGATTGCCGGCTCCACCACAAACCTTGCCCAGGAAGTGAAAAACCTGATTTCGTTTGGAGTTCCGGCCCGTCAGGTCATTAAGTCCGTAACAATCAACCCCGCAAAGGAAATCGGAGCAGACGATGAAATCGGGAGTATCAAGGCTGGCAAACAGGCAGATTTGGTTGTCATGGACAACAACTTCAATATAAAACTGGTTCTAGTGCAGGGAAAGGTTTCTGTAAACCGTATGCAGGCATAAGTAGAAACCGGATAGAGTTTTACTGTACAGAGGGCAGAGACTGGATTCAATTAAAAGTTAGATCACGATAATTACATATGATAAAGTAGAAAAAAACATCGCCCGGTGAATCATCGGGCGATGTTTTTCTATGCTGCCAGAATCTCGCACAGTGCGCTGTACAAATCTTTGGGTAAATTGAAAGTTAATAGGATACTGAGTATTCTTGTTAAGTCGGATTCGCTGCAGATAATATTGTAAATGGTGTTCTTAAGATTATATTCAATCTGTGCACGGTCAAGCAGATTGTAAATTAAGGTTTTGGTATCGTTCTCCTTGATCTTTCCGTCAGTTCCAATTGTAATCTTCAGGTCTGAACTTGTAAAACAATCTGTAAGCTTAATATTGATGGTATGCGTACCAGCATCGTATGTCTTATCGAAGGCGATATATTCTCCATTCTGGGTTACCTGAATAGCGTCGGAACCCGAGAAACCGCGAAAACGAACCGTGTAATTCCGCTTTTCCGGAATCACTCCGGAATTACCTTTTGCCGCGTGAATGCTGAAAATGGATTGTTTGTCCCAGTGGAATGTCAGATCGGTAAATACGGCACTGGCAGTTCTCTCGTCGGCATCGTCGTCTTCATACAAAGTGAATGCGTTATCTTTTCCGGCAAAGACAAGAAAGTTCATATTTACCGGATTCGACACTGCGTTTATTTCATTTGTCAGCCGGGTCATGGGGATAATTGCGCCTGCTTTCGCAAAAACGGGGAAATTCGAAAGAGGCCGGTAACAGGACATTATTCTATCGCCGTGGTACGCCATACCGGTGAAGAAGTCAATCCAGTTTCCTTCAGGCAGCCAGACCTTTACCTGAGCAATTCCAAGTTTTTGGTCGGATGGCGTTGTTATTGGGCACGCAATCAGTTCGGAGCCAAAGTAATATTCATTTGGTATGTTATATGCTTCATAATTGTTTGGGTTCTGGTAATACATCGGCTGAATCAGCGGTAGATCGTCGTGGTGAAATCTGTAATTCATAGTGTAAAGGTAAGGGACCAGCTGATGCCGAAGCTGTAGGAATCTTTTGATAACCATATTCGCTTCCGGATTGTAATGCCAGGGCTCTTTTCCGTTGAACGGGCCGCTAGAACTGTGCAGGCGGTTAATCGGTGAGAATACTCCGAACTGAATCCATCTTACGGCCAGTTCGTCGTCCTTTGTGCCGCACATGTGCCCGCCGATATCGTGGCTCCACCAGCCATAACCGATATTCGAGGCATTCGCCGTAAAATACGGCTGAAAATTCAAGGCGTCCCAGCAGATGATACTGTCACCCGAGAACCCGATCGGGTAACGGTGGCTGCCTGCGCCGGCATAACGGGATAAGATCAGAGACCTTTTCTGATTCCGTTTCAAGTCTAAGAAGTGGTAATGGTTCAGCATCCACAGCGGGTCCATTCCGTCAAGTTTGCTGCAGCTGCCCTGCTGCCAGTCGATCCACCAGAAGTCGACGCCTGTTTTTTCATGCGGGTGGTGCAGATATTTAAAATATGCGGAAAGAAATTTCCGGTCTGTGATATCAAAATCTATTTTATCGCCGTTTTTTACGCCAAGTTCTTCGGCCATTTCTTTGTAGGCGTCTTCATACGGCATAACTCCGTTTGCCGGATGAAGATTGAGCGAAACTTTTAGGTTGCGGTCATGCAGCCATTTCAGAAAGCCTGCCGGGTTGGGGAACAGCTTCCGGTTCCAGGTGTAGCCGGTCCATCCGCTGCCGTTCTCAGGGCCGACGTCAACCAAATGCCAGTCCATATCCAGAACCGCAACGGAAAACGGAATTTTCTCCTGCTCGAAACGCTGCATTAACTCTTTATAGGTTTCTTCGGTATATCTATTGTAACGACTCCACCAATTTCCAAGTGCAAAACGAGGCAGCATTGGAGTTTTTCCGCACAAATGGAAAAAATCCTTTAAACACTGCAAATAATTTCTTCCGTATCCAAAAAAATAAAGATCGGTTTCCTCTGTCTCACGGGGCGCAACCCAACCGTCGTCCAGCAAAGTTAAGGAGCTGCTGTCATCCAGAACAGAAAATCCATTTGCCGAAATTATCCCGTGCTCCAACGGAATCGGGCCGCCTGTATTATCTAATGTTCGGGCAGTGCCCCTCAGATCGTCGAACTCTTCGGAATATCTCCAAACGTTGCCGTAATTACTGAAGTTACCCAAGGTTTCAATGGATAGTCCAGCTTTGGAAAAGACTTTTTTATTGTAGTCTAAACGAATTGACTCCGTAATGATTTCAAGGCTGTTCTGCTTGTCAATAACCCTGAATGATACTTCAGGAAAATCCCGGTTGATCACTGTCTGCGTCGCGTGATCCTCGAAACGATTCTCACTGCAGTATTCGAGCCGAATCAGCTGAGGGGTCAAAATGGTAAATCTGTAGTTTTCGCCCTGAACAACATTTTTAGGATTGCATTTCGGTGCGGTCTGTAATTGATAGCGTTCTTCCACTGTGTTTCCTCCCGAAGAGAAGCATTATTCTTTTACTGCTCCTAAAACTATACCAGAAACAAAATATTTTTGCAAAAATGGATAAAGAATCAGCAGAGGAATTGTCGACACTACAATTTTCGCTGAATTTAATGTCCTTGTTGATACTGCTAAATACTGCTTTAATTTTTCAATGTCGTTCACTTTGGAAAGGTCAAAATCAGCAGATATTTGTCTTATGTAGGTTTGCAAGGGATAGTTTGACGTTTTGGTGATGTACAGGATAGCCTGAAAGTAGTCGTTCCAGTGTCCCACAATGCAGAAGAGCATAATAGTAGCGAGGCAGGGGAGAGACAAAGGAATACAAACGCTGAAGAGAATTCTCCACGGAGATGCTCCGTCAATGGTCGCTGCTTCTTCCAGCGATTTTGGCAAGGCTCTGAAAAAGTTCATAAGAAGTATGATATTCCCGATCGGAACAGCGGTTGGAAGAATTAATGACCAGATCGTATTTGTGAGCTTTAGTCCGTTTACAACCAGAAAGGTTGGAATCATCCCGCCGTTAAAAAGCATGGCGAATATCACGAATCCCATGTACACGCCCTGCGCGTGAAATTCTTTTCTGCTTTTAGAAAGCGGATAGGCCATTAATACCGTTACCAGCATGTTGATTCCGGTTCCAAGAACTACCCGGATCACCGATATGAAAAAAGATCTCCAGAATTGAGCGTCTTCCATTATTTTACCGTAGGCGCTTGTAGTAAAACCAATGGGGATTACCCCAACTAGATTTGCCGTTGCCGCTGCGCTGTTGCTGAATGAGGTAGCGAGAACATTCAGCAGAGGGAGCAGACACATCAATGTTAGAATTAAAATAATCAGATAAATAAAGAAATCTGATATTGATATTTTTCGAGTTTTGATCATATGTACCGCCCCTAAAACATCTTCCGGTTTGTGAGTTTTATTGTAAGCTGGTTTGCAGCTAAGATCAGAACCATCCCGATAATCGATTTGACGAAACCGACCCCGGTGGCGAGACTGTATTCACGCTGAACCATGCCGATACGATATACATAAGTGTCGATGATATCGCCGGTCTGGTAAACCAGCGGATTATAAAGGTTATAAATCTGGTCGAACCCCGCGTTCAGAATATTTGGCAGATTCATAGTCGTCATTAGAACAATCGTTGGAACGATCCCCGGCAGGGTAACGTGGAGCAGCTGTTTCCAGCGGTTTGCTCCGTCAATTGCAGAGGCTTCATACAGGCCCGGATCTATTGAGGTCAGGGCTGCGAGATAAATAATGGAACCATAGCCGAATTCTTTCCAGGTATCCGTAATAATCAGCACAGGCTGAAACCAGACGTTGCTTGCCATAAATAATGTTTTGGCGCCGCCAAGTGATACAATAAGATTGTTAATCGGCCCGTCATAACCGAAAATGTACTGCACTACGGTTGCTAATACGACCCAGGACAGAAAATGCGGCAGGTATACAATCGTCTGGACGGTTTTTTTGAAAAATTTTATCCTGATCTCATTCAACAGCAAAGCAAAGCACACTGGAATCAGGATGCTGAAAAGCATTTTCCAAAAAGCAATGACAATTGTGTTGACAAATACCTGGTTGGCGTCCGGCAGGGAAAACAGGAATTTTAAATTTTCGAGGCCAACCCATCGAGAGCCGAAGATTCCTTTGGCCGGAACAAAATCCTGAAAGGATATAAGTATGCCAAACATCGGTATGTAGGAGAATATTAGCAAAAGTATCATGCCGGGGCCCATCATTAAGTGATAGCTTAATTGATTTTTAAGGTTTTTCATGATCTCTCCCCATTTTTAATTGTCCACATTATAGAAGTAACAGTTCCATAATGTGGACAATAGACTCAAGCTACTTTTTGATTGCTTTGTTCACTTCTTCAGTGATCTGATCGCCTCCGGCAGCTTTCCAGGACTTTACAAAATCGTCGAAAGAATCAACCGGTTTGTCGTTTGTGAGAATCTTAAGCATGGCCTCAGTCTCCATTTTTTCAAGACTGGCCCATTTCAGCTTCATGGAAGGAGTCTGGTCGTAGAATACGGGGTCAACCACGTTCACCTGTGTGTCGTTCATCAGTTTGGAGGATACCATTCTCGCGTTATAGTTCAGCCAGTCTGTAGAAGACGGTACTTTGTTGTTTTTCTTGTCGTCAAGATATTGTTTGCAGGATTTGTACAGCGTATTTTCGTAGATAATCATATCCTGCGGGTTCCTTTTTCCATCAATTGCTTCGCTGATATGCTTGTAGGCACGGACGCCCGCATCCCAGTAATCAAAGCCGCCGACCGGGTCTACACCATAGGCATGGTTAACGTAGTCGAGGTAATCTTTTGCCACTTTGCTTGTGTCGCTGTAAGATTTTGTTCCCTGATTGTAGTCAAGCGATACATTCTTGGATTTGACCAGAAGCTCCGGGTGCTCGAAACCTTTTTTAACTACCGTATAAGTCTGGTTCGGGTTGCCGTTAAACATGGTTACCTTTCCGTCGCTTCCCGCCGGAACTACAAAGCATCTCCAGTCAACCTTTGGGTTCAGGGAATAGGATGCTTCCAGGTTATAGGGAGCCCACCAGCCGCAGAAGAATGAGCCGCATTGGCCTTTCGTAATCAGGCTTTGGATATCGTCGTCTTTTCTTACTGCAACCTGCTTATCGATTAAGCCTTTTTTGTACCAGTCGGCCAAAACCTCGAGGCCTTTTTTCATTTCAGGCTGAACGGAGCCATATACAGCGGTTCCGTCTTTTCCCTTTACCCACTGTTTCGGGTAAGCGCCGAAATAAGTGAAAATGTTATTTGACTGGTAAGCACCGGCGTAACTTCCGTAGAACTTATTTGAGAGCGCAAGGCCGATTGTCTTTTTGGCGCCGTTTCCGCCCGGGTCTTTCTCAATAAACTGCTTAATAATGTTCTCAATATCATCCATGCTTTTCGGATTGGATAATTTCAGCTTATCCATCCAGTCGCCTCTCAGCCAAAGCATCTCAGGCCCTGATGAAATTGCTGTTGTGGGGATAGCGTAAAGTTTGCCGTCAAAAGTTGCCATTTGGAGAGACTTGTTGTTATTTGAAGCGTAAATTTCCTTCATCAGACTGCTGGCGCAGTTTTTATAGCTCTCCGTCAGGTCTGCAATCAGGTCGTTTTCAACGAGCTGTTTCAGCGTTGCGTAATCAACACGCATAATGTCCGGGATATCTCCGGATGCAATTGCCATGGACACTTTCTGGTCGTAATCGTCTCCGTCAACCGCTTCAAATGCGTTTTTGTTCTGGATGTTCAGTTTGGTTTTGAATAAACGGGTATACCCGTTGTTCTCGGAAGTATCGCCCGAGCCTTTCGGATAAGTGACCTTTGGCGATACCTGCAGGCCGATGGTATATGTAACTAATTGCGGATACGGTTTGTCAGGTGTGGTTTCGGCAAGTTTCCAGGCATCTGTGTTCTGACCATTTGTTTTGCCGCCGGCAGATTGTGTTTGAGAACACCCTGCAGCGGCACTGATCATCAGGCATGAGGACAGAATCAGCGCTAATGACCTTTTAAAGTGCTGCTTTTTCATACAAAACCCTCCAATAGTTGAATTAGTTTAACGTTAAACTTACAATGCCAATATTGTATTGCCAATTTGTCTGGTTGTCAAGAGATTTTTTAAAAAATAATGTGAGATTGTTTTATTGAGAATAGAAATATTTATTGATTTAGTACAATATAATAGACTTATTGATGAAAAAATTAACTGATTTGATGATTTCAAAAAGTCAAAAAACATGTTATACTAGCAGCATAAACTGGGAAGCAGGAAAGAACAGCTCATATAATTAAAATTTAACGATAAACCACATAGCGGAGGAAAAATGGCTACTTTAAAAGATATAGCGGCAGAAGCCGGTGTCAGTATCATGACCGTATCCAACGTAATCAACGGGAATTACGGAAGAGTTTCCGAAAAAAACATCAAAAAAATAAAGGAGCTGGTTAAAAAATATAACTACGCTCCAAATTTATCTGCCAGAAGCTTGTCTTCCAAATCTTCGAAAATCATTGTGATTTTTTTACCGCAGGAAGACCCGCTGATCAATTATTTCTCAAATCCATATCTGGGGGAACTGTTCGGGGAGATAGAAACGCTGGTCCGTAAACAGGGCTATTTTGTCTTAATCCGTTCGCTGGAAGAGATTAGCAGCGTATCTACAATTCTGAAGAACTGGAACGCCGACGGTTCCATTATCCTGACCCATCAGGATCAATCCACAGTGAATATGATTATAGAAAACAGTGACTGTCCGGTAGTTTTTATCGACAGCTATGATTCAAATTCGTCGGCGCTTACGGTTGGAATCAATGATTCCAAGGGCGGGTACATTGCGGCAAAGCATCTGATTTTCAACGGCCACAAGAAAATAGCGTTTGCAGGGCCGTACAATGAATCGAATGACATTGTGTACCATCGTTATCAGGGATATCGGTCGGCTTTGTCGGAAGCAGGGATTGACAGCTCGAATATTATTACGATCAACACTACGTACGAGGACGGCATCAACGTAGGCAGGGCGATTGCGAACAAAGAATACGACGCCACTGCCGTTTTTGCTACTGCGGATATCCTCGCCATCGGAATTATTGAAGGCGCCCACAGAAACGGCCTGATTGTGCCGAATGACCTTTCCGTGGTAGGGTTTGATAATCTTCAAATTTGCTCTTTTGTCACGCCTAAACTGACGACTATTTCTCAGAATGTGAAGCAAAAGGCTGAATCTGCAGTTGACCTGCTCATGAAATCCATTCAGGATAAAACATTCCGAAAACAAAATGTAACACTGGACGTAGAATTAAAGGAAAGGCAGTCCGTTTGGAAAATCCTATAAGACTTGAAAGGGGATTGCGAGTTGTACAGGGAAGCGATTTACCACAGAACATACTCCGAATACTGCTTTGCATTATCGCAGAATCATGTTGTCCTTCGCTTAAGAGCCCGAAAAAATGATTTATCAGAATGCTGTGTTTTTTATGGTGACAGAATGGATTCCCGGAATCCTGTCCGTACCACAAGGGTGAACTTGAAGCGGAAATACTCCGATTCGATGTTTGATTATTTTGAGGCGGATATTTACCCCGAGATAACACGGCTGTGCTATTATTTCCTTCTTTCCGACGGAAAAGAAAGCCTTTACTATTATAACGACGGCTTTTTTGAACAGCCCAACGAAGACCGTCAGCTGTATTTTCAAATGCATTACATCCGGACGGAAAATATCGCGGACGTGCCGGACTGGGCGAAAAAAGCAGTCATTTATCAGATCTATCCGGACAGCTTTGCGACACAGAAGGAATACATATCCCGAAAAGAAAACGAGGTATCCGGGGCTGACGGATTTACCAGCCGATCAAAATTCGGCGGTACCCTTCTCGGTATTGCGGATAATATCGACTACCTGAAAGACCTGGGTATCAACTGTGTTTATTTGACGCCGATCTTTCGCGCAAACTCATGGCATAAATACGATACGATTGATTACCTCGATATTGACCCCTGCCTTGGCAGCAAAGAAGACTTCAAAACCATGGTGAATGTCTGCCACCAAAATGGAATCAAAGTAATGCTGGACGCTGTTTTCAATCATTGCGGCCCGGATTTCTTTGCATTCCACGACGTGCTGAGCAACGGAGAAAAATCACGGTATAAAGACTGGTTTTATGTGAAAGAATTTCCGGTTCAAACAAAGCCGGTTCCAAATTATGAATGCTTTGCTTATGTACACACGATGCCCAAACTGAACACCGGCAATCCAGAAGTAAAACAGTATTTAATCGACGCGGCGAAATATTGGACGCAGGAATTCCATATTGACGCGTGGCGTCTGGATGTCGCAAATGAAATTGATTTCAACTTCTGGCGTGATTTCCGCAGAGCCATAAAGGAAATTGACAGCGGCATTTTCATAGTGGGGGAAATCTGGGACGACGCCAGAGCCTTTTTACAGGGTGACCAGATGGACTCCGTTATGAATTACAACTTTTATTATGCCTGCGCTGATTTCTTTGCAAAAGGGATTTTGACGGCCAGACAATTTGACGAGAGAATCAACTATCTGCTGGTACGGTATAAAAAGAATGTCCAGCAGGCTCAAATGAACCTGATCGACAGCCATGACGTTTCACGTTTCCTTTCGAACGCTGGCGGAGATATTCGTAAATTAAAACTTGCGGCTTTGTTTTTGCTGACCCACGTCGGCGTCCCCAGTATTTTTTATGGCGATGAGAAGGGAATAGAAGGCCGGGAAGAAATCGACTATCGCCAGCCGATGATCTGGGAAAAACGATCCGATGATCTATTCCATTATTATCAGCGGCTCATCTCTTTGCGGAAAGAAAAGATGAGCGCCATGCTGGGCGATTACGAAACGGTCTATACGGATGAAAGCGTGTATATTTACAGAAGAAAATCTGAACATTCAAGCGTAGTTGTTGCAATAAACAACTCAGATTCCAACAGAAATATCAGTTTTGCAACTTCACTGGCAAACGGTACTGTTACCGATCCGATAAATGGACACATCATTTCCATACAAAACGGCTTCGTACAACTGGCATTAAGTAGGTTTGATGGTGCGGTAATGATTGAGAATTAGGATAAGTACTGTGAAAAAGGAACTCGGTGAAAACCGGTTCCTTTTTTCGTGTATGCAAACGAACGAAAAATCCAGGCCAGCCTAACTGGGCATAAATTTATTCGCTGCATAATATCTCTTTTTGGACTTTCTTTGAAAAACTGCATACTACCTGCTTATAGGAATGGTCTATCATTTCGAATAATACATTTTCGGGAATTCTATTAATCCATATTGTGTTGCGGTATGGCTATTGAACCGGTGGACAATGATATCCTCTTACCACAATGTCAGGATACTGTTTACGATAGAAGTCAGCCAACATTGGTTCACATTTTAATGTGATTTTATAATTGTCTGGTTTGGGATAAATTTCTGCAAATATTTTATTATGTACTTTTATGCAAACGGGTTCCTCACCAAATGGATAATCAATAAATGACTTTCTCTTTTTACAACAGTATCCTATAAGTTCTTCAGGAGTAATCATCTTGTTATGTCGGAATGTCGGATTGTTCACCGGGGCGTAGAACAATCTTATTCCAAAACTCCTTTCTAACAATCTATAAAATTATGGTTAATTAAATATGATGGACTTGATTTCCGGATATGTTCTGACGTTAATTCGTTCTACTGCTTTTCCTGCATCTGGCGCTTAATCCACGCCATCAAAAGATTTACAATTTTCTCCTGCTGCTGCTCAGTCAATTCAATATTTTTTGGCACGCGGTACCATTTATTGAGACATCCCCGGCAGCAGCAGGCGCAGGCGTGCTGTGCAAGAAATACCGGATGACCGTGCATCGGTGTTTGCTTTCCGTCGTTTGGGATGACGGCAGGTGCGAGCCGCTCTCGTATAAAGTCCTGCGCGTGGCACCGAATGGTGGCCATACCTTTCTCCCGGACATAGGCCTTGTCCTTTTCTTTCAGATGGAAGCGAGCCCGGAAGGCGGAAGTCTGCAGTTTGTTCAGCGCTTCATCAATTGTCTGCACATTGACGGCCTCCGCTCAGATCAGAATTCCGTTACAGTGATCAATTTCGTGCTGGATGATCTGTGCCGGAAAGCCGGTAAAGGTCTGTTTTTGCTTTTCAAAATTCAAATTGAGGAACTCCACCTCGATGGTTCGGTAACGTGTGGCTTTTCGCACGCCGTTCAGCGACAGACAGCCTTCTTCAGTTTCGTACGAGCCGGCATGCTTCACGATAACCGGATTGATCATGGGTATGTTCGCTGTTCCCACGCTGAGCACAATAATGCGCTTGTTTACGCCAATCATATTGGCTGCCATGCCGACACAACGGTCCGCATTTGCTTTTAGTGTGTCCAGAAGATCTGCAGCCACTGGCATATCGGCTCTGGTTGCCGGCGCGGATTTTCTGCCTAAAATGAAGGTGTCTCTACAGATTGCTTGAATCATACAGTTCTCCAACTTCCGTTCTGATTATTTATAACATATAGTTTGCTGCAAGTTCCATCCAGCCTGCGGATTATTTGGTTTGGCTGCTTTGATTTTGCAGTATAAAAAATGCGCAGGGAAATCCGCCTGCAGAAAACAGCTCCTCATGCAGAGAGACCAGACCGACTCTTTTGCACAATTCTTTTACATCTAAGAAAGAAAAGCTATGCATTGCAGGGATGCACCCAATCCTATGTAAAAAACGCATGCCGGCGGAAAATATGAATTGCTTTGGTCTTAACTTTTCTTTGTGGCAATATGTGAAAAGCAAAAGCTTACTTCTATCTGTCATATGACGCTTTGCCTCTTCTAAAACCGCAGAAGGACTATCAACGACATGCAGACAGTTGCAAAGAATAATCTTATCAAAAATGTCCATTTGCTTGGGCAGGTTCTCTGCATTGCCAACTAAAAATTCTATATTATCAATTTTGAAGTGCTCTTTCTTTTCCTGTGCTATGGCTATCATACTTTCTGACAAATCTACACCGGTTACAAAACTACAATATTTTGCCGCCTCAAAAGATACCAATCCTGAACCGCACCCGATCTCCAAGACCCGGTCATTCATATTTAATTCTTGAATTAATTTTTTAAAAATAGGAAGATATTCCTTCTCAAATCTACGATCGTAGCTTGAGGCAATACCATCCCACAAATTTCCTATCGTAATCGCTCCCTTTACAAAATTGTATTGCAGGTCGATTTCAAAGCTGGAAGCACCTCTAAGCTCCGCTGTTCTTTATTTATTATAGCATTAAAATCAATTTGTTGGGGTATTTTAAATACTGCTAATACAAAGAAAGCTTTACCGAAAATAATATGGATTCAAAAGTCTGGATCACAGAAAGAAAGCCGCCGGCATTTCATCCGACGGCCCTTTGCTGATTTTACTGACAGGCGCGTAATGCAGCCGATGCATCAGCATTCCTTACCAATCATTATCGAAGAAGCCTTGATCACTGCATAAGCCTCGTCTCCAACTTTCAGACCAAGATTCTGAACGCTTTCCATTGTGATGGATGCGTTAATTTGATTCCCATTCCCAATATCGAGCGTTACAGATGAGTTTACGGCACCCGGTTTTACTTCGATGATTTTGCCTTTAATCTGATTCCTTGCGCTTAATTTCATTTTTTAAGTCCACCTTATCATATAGTATTGGAAGTAGGGTGCAGTTTAAAAATTAATCTTCTGTATTGTATCTAGCGAACCACTTTGATTTTCAGATTCCAAATTCTCATCATTGGATTGTGGCATCTCATATCGGTCAATGACGGAATTAAGTGCCGGCAGATTATAGATTGATAAATGATCAGTATTCGGTTTGTCCTGTGGATTTGAATGTTGAATCATAAAGCCTTCCGCCTCCTTTCGCAAATAGTCTTTCCTATTAATTTTTAATTATAAAGAGGCAAAAGGTTATCCTTGAATCACATGTATGATTTACACAATTGATAATGCCGAAATTCAGATCCCAATTTATCAAATTTTTAAGATTCATAAATGGAATTACATCACAATTGGAAAATAGATACATTCATAAAAAGACACTCCTAACGTAAAATATTAGAGCAAACGCAGTAATTATAGTTTAATATAAGGAGTGCTTAAATATGTCCAGAAGTAATCAGCATGTTGTTCCGGAAGCACGTGAAGCTCTCGACCGCTTTAAGATGGAAGCCGCTTCTGAGGTTGGCGTTAACCTGAAGCAGGGTTATAACGGCGACAACACATCCAGACAGAATGGTTCCGTTGGCGGCCAGATGGTTAAGAAAATGATACAGAGATACGAGGAAAACGCGAAATAAGCCTTTTCCAGGAACTGCGGAGTGCCATGCCGGATTAAGCGGTACGGCATTCCGCTTATCATTATTATAAAATACATATAGCATTTCCCAGATGCTATCAAATTGATTTTTATCTTAAATTTGTTATCGATAAAAGGGTGGGTGTATGATAAATATTTTATTGTGCGGCAATCCTTTGGACTTATCAATTTCTGACGCGCTGATACCTGCCCTGTCGCTTTATGGCGGGCTTTGCTATGCCAATGGCGACCGAGTTCTGGAGTGCGGCGTTTCTACGCAATATTTTTTATATGAAAACGAAAAAGTACCCAAAATAGACATACCCCATGGAATCCTGCTTTTTAAAAACAGCATTCACCAGAAAGCGCCGGTTCGTGTACCGGATGGTTTTCTCTGCGTACTGGAGACAAAGAATACGAAGGCAGCCGAGATGCTGCAGGGAACAGACGCAACGGTAATTACTTGCGGTACGGGCCCGAAAGATACCCTTAGCATTGCCGGGCTCGAAAGTTCCTGTGCAGCCATAAGCCTGCAGCGGAACCTTGCAACACTGAGCGGGAACATTTTGGAGCCGCATGACTTTAATGTGAAGCTTTCGCAGCCGCGAAGCCCCTATCAGATTCTTTTTGTCAGTGCGGTTCTGCTCATATCCGATATCGATTCGGAAAACGGATACATTATTTAATTCAAGATTTTTACAGTCATAAAACAAGAATACAAAAGCAAACTAATAAAGCAAACGCATAGGGAAATAAAATAGAAGAAGGAGTGCATGATTTATGTCAAGGAATAACCAGCATGTTGTTCCCGAAGCCCGTGAGGCTTTAGACAAACTGAAGATGGAAATTGCTTCTGAAGTCGGCGTTAACCTGAAGCAGGGCTATAACGGCGATC
Source organism: Caproicibacter sp. (assembly GCA_036260805.1). GTDB lineage: Bacteria > Bacillota > Clostridia > Oscillospirales > Acutalibacteraceae > Thermocaproicibacter. Next base: position 45,032 of record DATALZ010000073.1, on the reverse strand, counting down.
TCACTTCAAAAGATGCCGGCAGGATTGGCGGCGGCATGGTCAGAAACATGATCAAAAGCGTAGAAGACGGCATGAAATAAATTGGTTCCGTTTTTGATATTCAGACGGCCGCCTGGCTGCACCTGAGGAATTGCCGAAGGAGAAGCAGCAAAAAGATATAAAAAGGACGCGCCCTATGCCAAGTGGCATAGGGCGCATTTTATGTGAATTTCTGGGAGGTCATAATGAAAACAGGAAAAATGTGATTCCACTTTTTATCCTTTAACACTGCCGACTGTAACACCGCTGACAATATACTTTGAGAGCAAAAGGTAGATAATGATAACAGGAACAATCGCTATCATAATCAGCATATAGACCTGCCCCATATCAAACCTTAGAAAATCAGCGCTGCGCAGTTGGAAAATCAAAATAGGTAATGTCTTTTTGTTTGCCGTATTCAGCAATAACCCGGGTATAAAGAAGTTGTTCCATGCGGCAACAAAAGTGAAAATCGCCTGTACAGCAAGGGCAGGTTTCATAATGGGCAATACAATTGTGTTAAAGGTGGCAAATTCTCCGCAACCATCAATACGGGCCGCTTCCACAATTTCCATCGGCATATTGCTGTCCATGTATTGTTTCATAAAGAAAACTACAATCGGAGCAGCAATCGAAGGGAGGAAGAGTGGGACCAGCGAATTGTAAAGCCCGATTTTCTGCATTTCCTGCACGAAGCCAACTGCCGAGATCTGTGTCGGCATCATCATAATCAGCAGAATGAAAGTAAACGCGAGCTTTTTGAACCTGAAATTATAAGCAAAGATACCGTAAGCTGTCATTGCAGAAAAGTAAACTGCAAGGAATGCACTTAAAGCGGAAACGATAAGACTGTTTATAGTGCCTGTGACAAACGGAATGTTTGCGTTGTTGAGCAGGTTGTTAAAATTAACAAGAAAAGATTTGCCGGGTAAAAAAGAGAATCCCTGCTGTATTTGAAAGTTGTTTCTTGAGGCATTGATGATAAGCATATAGAAGAAGAAGAGACACAAGAAACAAAGAATGGCCAGAAATATATAGCAGCCGATCCTTGCAAGTGTAAGTTTTCCATTTCCGCTTTTATTTTTTGCTGAAACTTTTTGATTCCGATATGCGTCTACCATTTGTATGCCCCCTTCTTCTTTTTATTCTCATCCGTATCGTCACTCTTTGTCATGATTGAGTAAACCACTAAGCAAAGAACCGCACAGATTATAAACAGTACGGTTGAAACAGAACCAGCCATACCGTAATTTTTACTGAACATATGATTGTTCAAATACATAATCATTGTTGTTGCGCAGCGGTCTGGAGTTCCCTGCGCATTGGTCAGAACCTGCGGAACATCGAACATTTGCAGTCCGCCAATGAGAGATGTTACGAGCACATAAGCCATAATTGGCTTAATTAAGGGCATGGTTATGCGCCAGAACATTTGTTGTGAAGAAGCACCGTCAATTTCAGCTGCTTCGTAAAGGCAAGGATCAATACCCATAATAGCCGCCATTAATAGGATCGTGGTATTCCCGAACCACATAAGGAAGTTCATAAATGCAATAAGACCGCGAGTTCCTGCAACGGATGCAAGGAAAGAGATTGGCTGCTTGATGAAACCAAAAGACATCAATGTTGAATTTACAGGTCCATTGTCTGAAAATAATGCGAAAAACAGCATCGCAAATGCAGATGCCATGATCAGATTTGGCATGTAAATAACGGTTTTGAAAAATTTGAGAGCGTGAAGGCGTAAACGCAAGTTGGTAAACCATGCGGCCAGAAGAAGCGATACAATAATCTGCGGTATAAAGCCGATAAACCATATCCAAAGGGTATTGCCTAAGTATTTAGGGAGATCTGTCTGAAACAGACTCACGTAATTATCGAAGCCTACAAAATTTGGGCCGATAATTTTTAACCCGGAACGAAAGTATTGAAAGAAACTGTAATAGATGGTTGAGCCTAAAGGGATGAGCTGAAAGATTATAAAGGTGAGGAAGAATGGCAGTAAAAAGATATAACCCCATTTTGCATAACTAATGTTTCTTTTCTTATGGTGTGAAATTACAGCTTGTGTTTTCAATTTAAGCCCCTCTCTTCAATAAAATCGCACGGTCACGGTCCGGGAAGGTTTCCCGACCCGCGGCCGTGCGGTCAATCATGGGAATTCTGCTATTATGAAGGCCACTTAACTTCTTTCAGATCAGGATATTTCTCTTTAACAGATTTTTCAAAGTTCGCCTTTGCTTTTGCCATATCGACTGTGCCGTCGAAATAGTCGTGGAAAGCATTCTGGAAACTTTCATTGCATCCCTGATCATAAGCGCCAGCCTTGCTCATGTCGATCTTCGGAGCAACTTCTGCGAAGAGCTTAATGTGGTTCTGGCCGCCAAGGAAAGCGGATTTGAAATCGCTGTTTGCGAGTTCTTCCATTGCTGCCTTATTGTTGGTGTAGTCCTGTGTATCGGTTGTGATCTTCTTCATAATTGTGCTGTCGCAGGTAAGGGACTGCATAACTTTCTTGATTGTGCCGAGGTTGTCTGAACCCTTGCAGCCGCAGATCCATGTGCCGCCCCAGTAATAACTCTGCGGGCCCTGGCATACAGCCCAGTCACCGTAAATACCGTTGCCGACTTGTTCTTTGCCGCCCTCTTTGGTCGGAGTCTTCAGAGAGTTGCCTTCCAGCGTGAAGTTAATGCCCCATGTGGAGTAGAAGAAACCAAATACTTTACTCTTCGGGCTCTGGTCAGCGGTCCAGTCTGTGCTGCTGAACAGACCGCGGGTCTTATTGTTATATTTCTTATCGGTATAATCTTTTGTCTGTTTTACCCAGTTCATCAGGTTCGGGTCAACAGTTACCGTTGTGCCCGTTACCCAAGGAGCAGATACGTTATTGGAGAATACACGGTAAGAATCGTCGTAACCGGAAAGCATCTTGTAGCCTTTTGCACTTACCTTTGTGGCTGCATCATTGAATTTATCCCAAGAGGAGAGCAGATCCTGAATCTTTGTCGGATCGTCAGTTCCAAAAACAGATTTAGCGAAAGAACGGCGATAAGCAAACAGACCAGGAGTTGCCTGCCATGTTGTGCCCTTCAAAGCTTTGTTCTTGTCGGTAACAATATCCTGTGTGTACTTGTACTGGTTGGCTAAATCACTGTCAGACAGTCCGATGTCTTTCTTAACATCCAGCGTATAGTCACTGTTGACATATTTCAGCGCGTAGTCAGCTTCAATCAGGAAAATGTCGATCTTGTCGTCGGCTGCTGCGGAATCCTGATTCTGCAGTGCTGCATCCAGCTTGTTCTGGTAGTTGTTGTTTTCGTTCGGGTTGATCGTCCACTTTACGGTTGTACCGTCTTTCAAGGTAGTAGTGGACTTGTCTTTTGCTACTTCCTTAACATCTGGATAATAAGTGTTAAAGCGACCCTGGAACTCGTCGTTCCAGCACCAGATGTTGAGCACCTTTCCTTCATTTGCAGGTGCTGCTGAACTTGCTGCAGCTGATGGAGCTGCACTGGATGCTGCGGGAGCGGCGGCTGTGCTTGCGGCTGTACCGCCCTGGCAGCCGGTCATTGAGGCAGTGATTGTGGCGGCCATCGCCAGTACTGCCAGTAGAGACTTGCTTCTTTTCATACAAAGATCCTCCTTACCAAATATATGATTTTTTATTTTACCGAATGAGTAAACTCATTCGACGGTACGGCTAATAGACTTGTCTGCCGGTTTCTAAAAAATAAATGATTTGAGAGCGGAGCGGTCAGAAAAATATGTATGTCAATTGTTTCAGCGTTTCAGTCGATTTTTGCTACTGATTTTCCTTCGATCAATCTGCCTTCAATCGTCAGACTTTCCGTAATTGTCGTCATCGGGTTTTCAATCTGCTCAATTAATCTTCTTGCGGCCTCGCGGCCCATTTCTCTGGTGTTCTGTTCTAAAGTGGTCAGCTGAGGCTTCAGCATCTGAGCAATTTGAATTCCATCGTATCCAGCTATGGAGATGTCTTCGGGAATCTTCAGCCCAGCGGAATCGATTGCTTCTATTCCGCCCAGCGCGGCATAATCGTCTGGCATTACAATGCAGGTCGGCCGGTTGGGGAGCGACAAAAGCTCGCGAACACTCTCTCTTGTCGTTTTAATGTCGTGGTAAGCGGAAAGAACAAGGTATTCCGGTGGAACTTCAACCCCAAAATCATGAAGCGTTCTGCAGAAGCTGGTCAGCCGCTGCTCCGTAACTGCCGATTTTTTACCGTGGACATAGGCAATTTTTCTGTGCCCCATGCCGTATATGTATTTGACAAGATCACACATACCTGCAACGTTCGCGGAATTAATGCTTGTGTGATTGTTGAAGATATGGTCAATGGTGATAACCGGTAAATCGCTGTTAATCAGTTCCAGCACTTCCGGCTGCTGAAAATCTACACAGGCGATACAGACTCCGTCAAAGTTTCGATATTTGCAGTGCTCCAGGTAGGTCATCGGATGATTGTTGATGTTCATGTTATGGTTAATAAATGTGATATCGTAGGAATGCTGCTCGGCTTCCGTCTTGAATGCGTCCAGAACGGCTGCAAAGTATTCCTGCTTTAAACCGCTTTGCGCTTCATCAGTAAACAAAACTCCAAGGTTGTGGGTCTTGTTGGTCTTTAAGGCCCTGGCAAGCGAATTGGGAAGATATCCGCATTCTTCGGCTGCCTTCATCACTCTTTGCTTTGTTTCCTTACTGATATCGGAGTAACTGTTTAACGCTTTACTGACTGTTGAGATGGAAAGTCCGCATTTTGCTGCAATATCTTTTATGTTAGCCACTTTCAAATTCCTCCATCAAAACTCCTAAACCGTTTTCGCAAGCACATTATAATATACATTTCACAATTTTGCAAGAGATATTTTTGAAAAAATAGATTTATTTTTTAAAATGCGAAACAAATTAGGGGCTATTTTCGCTCGGAGCCCAGATTATACCGAATGTTTTCCATAGATTACGAAAACAATTTAGAAAAAATTCGTCGAAACGAAAAACAACTAAAAAGGGGTGTGTTTGAGCCGCACTTCTTATTTATAGGTAATAATTGTTAAATATCTGCCAATTATGATCATTAATATACGAATTAAAGTGCGTTAAGCTGTAATAAATTACAAAACTAAAAAAATATCTTGATTTTCAAGCTAATTCATTTTAAACTAAGAAGCAGAAAAAGGCTATGAAAACGTTTTAGTAAACCGCAGTGTATTATCTATAGAACCAGTGGAGGAAGATTATATGAAGTTCGGACACTTTGACGATGACAGAAAAGAATATGTAATTACGCAGCCGGATACTCCATATCCCTGGATTAATTATCTTGGCAGCAAAGACTTTTTCTCTCTGATGTCAAATACTTCAGGCGGCTATTGCTTTTACAGGGATGCCAGACTCCTGAGGCTGACCCGGTACCGCTACAACAATGTACCTACGGATGCAGGTGGACGTTATTTCTACATAAACGACGAAGGCGTCATCTGGAACCCCGGATGGGCTCCGGTGAAAACAAAACTGGATTCATATGTTTGCCGCCACGGCCTTGGCTATACGCTTATTCAGTCGTCCAAAAACGATCTTCAGGTTCAGCAGACATCATTTGTGCCGATTGGCTTCAACTGCGAAGTCCATCGAATCCGGCTTAGAAACACATCTTCTCAGCCAAAGAACATAAAACTCTTCTCGTTTGTTGAGTTTTGCCTGTGGAATGCCTATGACGATATGACGAATTTCCAGAGGAACTACAGCACCGGTGAGGTGGAAATCATCGGAAGCACAATTTATCATAAGACGGAATACCGTGAGCGCCGGAATCATTACGCCTTATTCAGCGTAAATGTTCCGGTAGACGGATTTGATACGGACCGTGAATCTTTCCTCGGGCTTTACAATGGATTCGACAGGCCCGATGCGGTCATGGAAGGAAAATCGCATAATTCCGTGGCCAGCGGATGGTCGCCCATCGGCTCTCATTATATAGAAGCCGAGCTCCAGCCGAACGAGGAAAAAACGTTTATTTTTGTTCTTGGGTACTGTGAAAATCCCGATGATCAGAAATGGGAAGCACCCAATGTCATCAACAAGGCGCCTGCAGAAAAGATGCTCGCACAATTCCAGACAGACGCTCAGGTCAATGAAGCGCTGAAAGCGCTGAAAAAATATTGGGATACTTTGCTCTCTACCTATCAGGTTACAAGCAGCGACGAAAAATTGAACTGTATGGTGAATATCTGGAACCAGTACCAGTGCATGGTTACCTTTAACATGTCCCGCTCTGCATCATATTTTGAGTCGGGCATCGGCAGAGGGATGGGCTTTCGTGATTCTACGCAGGATCTTCTCGGCTTTGTACATCTGATTCCGAAAAGGGCAAGGCAGAGAATCCTCGATATCGCCGCCACACAGATGGAAGACGGCAGCGCCTATCACCAGTATCAGCCGCTGACGAAGCATGGCAACATGGATGTGGGCAGCGGGTTTAATGATGATCCGCTTTGGCTTATTTTCGGAGTGAATGCGTATCTCAAGGAAACAGGCGACTGGTCGATCCTTGACGAAATGGTTCCGTTTGATAATGAAATCACCAACGCAGCGCCGCTTATGGAGCATCTGAAGCGTTCCTTTGAGCATGTGCTGAACAATCTTGGTCCGCACGGATTACCTCTTATCGGCCGCGCCGACTGGAATGATTGCCTCAACCTGAACTGTTTCTCCCAAACGCCGGGAGAGTCCTTCCAGACCTGCTCGAATTTTGAAAGCGGCATCGCGGAATCTGTGTTTATTGCGGGAATGTTTGTCTATATTGTCCCGGCTTATGCCGAAATCTGCAGCAAAAAAGGCATGAAGGACGAAGCGGAACATGCCCGGAGCGAAGTGGAAAAGATGACCGCCGCTGTTTTGAAAAGCGGCTGGGACGGCGAATGGTTCCTTCGAGCATATGACGCAATGGGGAACAAAGTCGGTTCCAAGGACTGCGACGAGGGCAAGATCTTTATTGAACCGCAGGGATTCTGCGTAATGGCCCGCATCGGCGTAAAAGAAGGCCTTGCAGCAAGAGCGCTGGATTCCGTCCATCAGCTGATGGATACCAAGTACGGAATCGTCCTGAACTGGCCGTCCTATACTACCTATCGGCTGAACCTTGGCGAGATCTCATCGTATCCGCCCGGATACAAGGAAAACGGCGGGATTTTCTGCCACAATAACCCGTGGATTTCAATTGCCGAGACGGTTTTGGGCCATGGGAACCGGGCATTTGACGTTTACAGGAAAACCTGCCCGGCCTATATCGAAGATATCAGCGAAATTCACAGAACAGAGCCGTATGTATATTCGCAGATGATTGCAGGGCGCGATGCGGCGCATTTCGGAGAAGCGAAGAATTCCTGGCTGACCGGTACGGCTGCTTGGACGTTCTACGATGTATCCCAGTTTATACTGGGAATCCGCCCGCAGTTTGACGGTTTGGAAGTTGATCCGTGTATTCCGGAAAGCCTGAAAGGTTTTACGGTAAAACGGAAATACCGCGGTGCTGATTATGTCATAGAAGTGGATAACCAGGCGGGTGTGCAGAAGGGGATTCGGTCGGTTACCGTTGACGGTACCCCTGTAAAGGGGAACATATTGCCGGTGTTCGGTGATGGCAAAACGCATCTGGTAAAAGCCGTAATGGGCTGACAAAGGTTATAAGAGGGTTTACACATAAAGAGTCGCCGTCTCTCTCTCCGGCGGCTCTCTTTTTGCATTCATGAAATCATATGGGATTGACGGAAAACGTATAAACTGCTATTCTTAACACGAAGAACAATTACGGAGGATACAAAAATGTCTGAACATAAATCTACAGGAATCCTTCTCAGAATAGCAGGAGTACTCGCATTACTGGTAGCGGTCAGCCAGACAGCATTCTATTTTTATGCATCGGCTCACCTTAAGGAGATTTTGCAAAAAGGCTCCATAAAGCTTTTTCATAACCTGATCACAGTCACTGAGAGTGCTGCTTTGTTTAACCCGCAGATTACCACTGCCATTTTCTGCGTTTTGCTTTCCGCAGCGTGTTTTATTGGCGCTCATTTCGTGAGGAGCAGCAAAAAATAAAATTGGCTAAGTCCGCCTCATCCGGCACTGCGGTGCCACCTTCCCCCGAACGGGGAAGGCAAGGGTAAAAAGCAAATTCTCTTTTCCCCAACAAATGAAAAGAGCAAAAATAAAAAAGGATAAATCTTGCTGACAGCAGCGGCCTCCTAAAATTGGACACAGCCGAAAATAGCCCGGAAGCATTGCTTCCGGGCTATTTCTGTAAAGTTATATTCCTTTATGCCTTCATGATTTCGGCAAGGATTTTTTCCGCTTCCTGTGGGTTTGCGCGGCCGCGCGTTGCCTTCATAACGGAACCAAGCACAGCCTTCAGCGCCTTTTCTTTCCCGCTTTGGTAATCCTTTACGGCATTCGGATTATCGGCGGCGGCCTGTTCGCAAATTTTTCTCAAGTCCGCCGTATCAACACCTGCGAGATCCTTTTCACTAATAAAATCTGAAGCCGGTTTGCCGGTATCCAGCATCTTTTCAAGTGTTGATTTCACAAGGTTCATGCGGATTTTTCCGGTATCCAGCAGCTGAATCAGAGCGTTCAGGTTTTCCGGAGATACATTGACGTTAAACTCATCTTTTGCTGCATCGCTTTCCAAGCGGGCGAAAATCTGCCCCGTAATGCAGTTTGCAACAGCGCGCGGATTCTTCGTTTCTTTTGCGGCAGCTTCAAAATAGTCCGCAATTCTGCGGTGTTCAATTAGAAGCTGAGCGTCCGCTTCCGGCAAGCCGTAATCCTTTACAAAGCGTGCCAGACGTTTCTGTGGGTCTTCCGGCATCTTTGCCTGTAATGCGGAAACCATTTCATCGGTTACATGAATGGCAACAAGGTCCGGGTCGCGGAAATAACGGTAGTCGTTCGCGTCTTCCTTGCCACGCATTCCTTCGGTGCAGCCGGTGCCTTCGTCATAACGGCGGGTTTCCTGCACCACTTCTTCTCGGCTTTCCAGCAGATCAATCTGCCGGTTCATCTCATACTCCATCGCTTTGGTAATGTGGGAGAAGGAGTTCATATTTTTAATTTCCGTCCGGGTACCGAGTTTTTCGGAGCCCTTGGGACGAACCGAAATGTTTACGTCGCAGCGCAGGGAACCTTCCTGCATTTTGCAGTCGGAGACCCCGATGTACCGCATAATCATCTGAAGTTTTTCCACGTATTCAATCGCTTCGTCGATGCTGCGGATATCCGGCTCCGAAACGATTTCAATCAGTGGTACGCCGCCGCGGTTATAGTCGACCAGCGTATTGCCGCGCTCATGGACGAGCTTTCCGGCATCTTCTTCAATATGGATACGCGTCAAACGAATTTTGCGCCCATTCGAAAGCTCCACATAGCCGTTTTTGCAAAGCGGCTGATCGTATTCCGAAATCTGGTACGCTTTCGGCAGATCAGGGTAAACATAGTTTTTACGGTCCATTTTCGCGTTCGGATTGATCTCGCAGTGTGTTGCAAGACCAGCCATGATCGCATATTCCACAACAGCCTTGTTCAGCTTCGGCAGGGTGCCGGGCAGTCCAATGCAGATCGGGCAGCAGTGTGTGTTCGGTTCACCGCCGAATTCCGTTGTGCAGGAGCAGAATATTTTTGTTTTCGTAGAAAGTTCCACATGAGTTTCCAGGCCGCAGACAAGTTCGTAATTCATAGGGACACCCCCGTTTCCACGGCTTTGAAAGTTGATTTCCGAGCTGCCAGTTCGTACTGGTTCGCGGCATTCAGAACAGCAGCTTCCGAGAATTTGGGGCCGATGAGCTGCATGCCGACGGGCATTCCGTCGCTTCCGAATCCGCAGGGAACGCTGATTCCCGGCAGTCCGGCAATGTTCACCGGAACCGTGCAGATATCCGTCAGGTAGGTTTCCACAGGGTCTTTCGATGTGTAGTTTTCCGGGAACGCCGTCATCGGGACGGTAGGGGCGATCATCAGGTCGCAGTGTTCGAAAGCGTTTTCAAACGCACGCACGATGGAGCCGCGCAGATTCTGCGCTTTCTTATAGTACGCGTCGTAGTACCCGGCGCTCAGAACGTAGGTGCCAAGCAGAATACGGCGCTTGACTTCTGCGCCGAAGCCTTCGCTGCGCGTTTTGCAGACCATGTCGTTCCGGTCGGTGTAATGTTCAGTTTTATATCCGTAGCGGATGCCGTCGTAGCGCCCAAGGTTCGAGGACGCCTCGGCGCACGCAAGGATGTAGTAAACCGGCAGGCTGTATTTGAGGGACGGCATGCTGAATTCAACAATTTCAGCGCCAAGTGATTTGAAAACATCCAGCGCTTTCTGCAGGGATTCCTTCACGTCGTCGCGGACGCCGTCGAAGTATTCCTTTGCCACGCCGATTTTCTTGCCGCGGATTTCTTTCCCAAGGAAGGGGAGAACCGGCTCTTTCTGTCCGCTGCTGGTGGAGTCCATTTCATCGTACTTTGAAATGGCGTCGTAAATAAGAGCGGCGTCTTCCACGCTCTGGGTGATTGGGCCAATTTGGTCGAAGCTGGAAGCATAGGCAATCAGCCCGTAGCGGGAGACCGTGCCGTAAGTCGGCTTAAAACCGACGATGCCGCAGAAGCTCGCCGGCTGGCGGATGGAACCGCCTGTGTCGGAGCCGAGCCCATATGCGGCAAGGTTTCCGCCCACAGCCGCGGCAACGCCGCCGCTGCTGCCGCCCGCGACGCGCGAGGTGTTGTGCGGGTTTTTCGCGCCGCCGAAGCACGAAGTTTCGCACGAAGAACCCATCGCGAATTCGTCCATGTTGGCCTTGCCCAGCAGAACCGCGTTCTGCTGTTTCAAAAGATTCCAGACCGTCGCGTCGTAAATCGGCTCATAGCCCTTTAATATATTGGAGCAGCAGGTCGTTTCAATGCCTGTTGTGGAGATATTGTCCTTGAGCGTCATGGGGATGCCTTCCAGCGGAGCAATCTGCTCGCCGGCGGCGATTTTGACGTCTACATTTCTGGCGGTTTCCAGAGCGGTATCCGGGGTGGCTTTCACAAAGGCTTTTAACTCGCCGTTGCTTTGCTCAATGGCGTCAAGATATTTCTTTGTCAGTTCCGTGCAGCTGATCTGCCTTGTAATCAAAAGCTCATGCAGCCGCGCGATTTTTCCGTATTTACCCATCTGAATTCTCCTACATGCGCCGGCGCACGAGGAAATAGCCATCCTCGCAGCTTTCTGCGTTTTTCAAAATCTCTTCGCGGTCGTACGAAGGCACGGGAACATCTTCCCGGAAAACGTTCGAAAGGCCGTTGATATTATCAAAATCGGAAACGTCAGTCGTCGCGGCGCTGATGGTATTGGCGAATTCAATGATTTCGTTCATGTCCTTCGTCAGGCCGTCCAGTTCTTCCGGAGCGACGGAAAGTTTGGCGAGATTAGCAATGCTTAAGATATCCTCATGCGTAACCATGGCGGTTCCTCCCGGTGGATTATTTTCTTAACTTGATGTGCACTTCGCGCAGCTGCTGTTCTGTAACTTCATTCGGGGCGCCCATCATGACGTCCTGCGCATTGGAGTTCATCGGGAACGCGATCACTTCGCGGATGTTTTCCTCATCCGTCAGAAGCATCAGCATGCGGTCGACGCCGGGCGCCATGCCGGCATGCGGCGGCGCTCCGAACTGGAACGCATGGTACAGTGAAGTGAATTTCGTCTTAAGGTCTTCTTCTGTATAGCCTGCAATTTCGAACGCTTTTTTCATAATGTCGATTCGGTGGTTGCGCACAGCGCCCGAAGAAAGTTCCACGCCGTTGCACACAATGTCGTACTGGTAGGCCAGAACTTCTTCCGGCTTTTTATTCAGAAGCGCTTCCATTCCGCCCTGCGGCATGGAGAACGGGTTATGCGTAAAGACGGTTGCGCCGGTTTCCTCGTCAAGCTCGAACATCGGGAAGTCCACAATAAAGCAGAAATCAAAGCGGCTCTTATCGATGAGGTCGAGGCGGGTTCCGAGCTCCGTGCGGATTTGTCCGGCAAGCTTCGGAGCCGTATCGGCGTCGTCCGCAATGAAGAAGATAACGCAGCCGGGTTTCAGATCGGCGCGGCGGGTAAGCTCGTCGCGTTTGTCGTCCGGCAGATATTTATTAATCGGGCCCTGATATTCGCCTTCGGCGGTCACTTTAATGTAGCCAAGGCCCTTCATGCCGATGCCCTCGGCAAATTTAAGCATGTTTTCAAAGAAGCTGCGCGGCTGCCCGGCACAGTCCGGAACATTAATCGCGCGCACGGTCTTGTGAAGGAACGGTTTGAACGTGGTTCCCTCAAAAAGGTCGGTAATATCAATAATTTCAAGCGGATTGCGCAGGTCAGGCTTATCCGTACCGTATTTCAGCATGGATTCCCTGTAAGGGATGCGGCGGAACGGAGCTTCCGAAACCTTTTTGTCTGAGAATTTGCGGAAGGTGTCGCCCACAACTTCTTCGGCAATAGCGAAGATATCTTCCTGCGTTGCAAAAGCCATTTCAAAGTCGAGCTGATAGAACTCGCCCGGGGAACGGTCCGCACGGGCGTCTTCGTCGCGGAAGCAGGGCGCAACCTGAAAATAGCGGTCGAAGCCGGAAACCATGAGGAGCTGCTTAAAAATCTGCGGAGCCTGCGGCAGAGCGTAAAATTTGCCCTGGTGCCTGCGGCTCGGAATCAGATAGTCGCGCGCGCCTTCCGGGGATGAAGCGGAGAGAATCGGGGTCTGAATTTCCAGAAAACCCATATCCGTCATCTTTTTGCGCAAATACGAAATCAGCTGCGAGCGCATGATAATATTTTTATGAACCTTCGGGTTGCGAAGGTCGAGGTAGCGGTATTTCAGGCGGACGTCCTCTTTTGTTTCCAGAGAAGTGTCCACTTCAAACGGCAGGGGAGCCAGAACCTGCCCGAGAACCGTCAGCTCGTCGACCCGGATTTCCACCGTGCCGGTAGGAATTTTCGGGTTGATGGTGTCCTGGTCACGGAGGACGACTTTGCCTTTTGCCGTAAGGGTGCATTCCTTGTTGATATCTTTGAGCATGTCCTGGTCGTGAACAACGATCTGAACAACGCCGTAATGGTCGCGCAGGTCAATAAACTGTACACCGCCGTGGTCGCGGATGTTTTCAACCCATCCGGCTACGCGAATTTCTTTGCCGATATCCTTTTCGCCAACCTCGCCGCAAAGATGTGTATGGTATTGGTTAACACTGATCATGTTCCGCAAATCCCCTTTATGTGCATTTCTCAAATCACATTTTTCGGGCAGTCTTTTCCCAAAAAATGAAAACGCTGTAATAACAAATAATTATAGCATGAAACAACCTTTGTTTCAACGGCAGAGTCGTTCCGGTAAAAGGTGCTTTTGAATTTTTGCAAAGCTAAAAATTCTTTGCCCGTTCCGGGTTAAGCCGGAATGATTTTCCGTCGATTGCCCTCTGGACGGCCAGAATTCCATCGAGGTGGTCGTATTCGTGCTGAATCAGTTCGGAAAGATCGCCGGCTGCTTCCATCGTGCGTTCCATCCAATTCTCGTCCAAGTAATGAACCGTGCAGGTTCTGTGCCTGCGCACCTTTACTTCCAGCCCCGGAAAGCTCATGCAGTCGTCCCAAAGCTCAAACATGTCACTGCCCGCATGAAATTCCAGACGCGGATTGATAAAAACGACGGTTTTGCCATCGTAATCCATGCAGATGATGCGGTACGGTTCGTCAATCTGTGGGGCTGCTATGGCTCTTCCGTAGCCGAAACGCCTGCGGAAGTCGGTCATCGTTTCGTGCAGATCCCGAATAATCCGCTTCACATTTTCCGTTTCAGATTTTGTAGCGGCACCGCAGACGCGGTATAAATTATCATTTCCCAAAAGCAAAATTTTTCTTACGGCCAAAGTAATGTACCTCTTTAAACAGCTCTGATTCTGCCGGATTTATACAAAAATAATGATACCACAATCCACGCCGAAAAGCGACAGATTTTTTCCTGCCTTTTACCAGTAAATTCAGTCCTTTGCAATGGAACGCAGGGCGGCTTCACGGGCATGAATGTACGTTGTGTCGAACAGCGGAACGGATGCGTCGCTCTGCTTGACGAGAAGGCCGATTTCCGTGCAGCCCAGAATCACTCCGCGCGCGCCGTCCCCGACCATTCTGCGGATAATGTCAAGGTAGATTTTGCGGGAAGGCTCCAATATTTTGCCCACGCAGAGTTCCCCGTAGATGATGTCGTTGATTTTTTTTCGGTCATCCGCTTCGGGAACCATCACTTCAATGCCGCGGTCAATCAGTATTTTTTTGTAAAAATCCTGCTCCATGGTGTACTTTGTACCGAGAAGCGCCGTTTTGCGGATGCCCTGCCGCTCCAGACAGTCTGCCGTAACTTCGGCAATATGAAGAATCGGGATTGAAATTCGGCTTTGAATCTCGGCGGCTACTTTATGCATGGTATTTGTGCAGATGACGATAAAGTCGGCTCCGGCCTTTTCCAGACTGACTGCCGCCTGAGAAAGAATATCGGCGCTCCGGCCCCACTCTCCTTTGGACTGGCATTCTTCAATTTCCTGAAAATCCACACTATAAAGGACGCATTTCGCAGAGTGCAGCCCGCCGAGCTCCTGCTTCACGGTTTTGTTGATGATCTGGTAATAGGTCGTTGTGCTCTCCCAACTCATGCCGCCGATTAATCCGATTGTTTTCATTGTTAGAACAGCTCCTTTATTCGTTTTGTTTCTTTACAAGGTGGACGAGCACCTCCGCCATTTTATCCATTGCCTGTATGGGAATGAACTCATACCTGCTGTGAAAATTGAAACCGCCCGTCGGCAGGTTGGGGCAGGGGAGGCCTCTAAAGGAAAGCACGGCTCCGTCCGTACCGCCGCGGATGGGAACGGCTTTCGGTTCCACCCCGGCTTCGCGCATCGCTTTTTCCGCGCGTTCGATGATTTCCATGTGCGGTGATATAACGGATTTCATGTTGTAGTAAGAGTCCTTAAGAGTAAGCTCAAACGTGCCGCGCCCGTATTTTTCATTGAGGTAGTCCGTGACTTTCTGAAGAAATGCCTTCCGCCCCTCGAACTTTGCCTTGTCGTGGTCGCGGATGATATAGCGCATGGATGCTTTTTCTTCAACGCCGTCCAGGTGCGTCAGATGGTAAAACCCTTCATACCCTTCGGTATGCGCGGGCGTTTCCGCTGGCGGGAGCATTGAGTTGAATTCCATGGCGTATAAAAGCGCGTTTTTCATTTTGTTTTTCGCGTCGCCCGGGTGGGTATTTACACCGTTGACGGTGATATTGGCAGAAGCGGCGTTGAAATTCTCGTATTCCAGTTCACCCAGTTTTCCGCCGTCCACGGTGTAGGCAAAATCCGCGCCGTAGGACGCAAGGTCAAACCGGTCTGCACCGCGGCCGATTTCCTCGTCCGGATTGACGGCCACGGCGATTTTTCCGTGCGAGATATTCTGTTCGCGGAGCATCTCGACTGCGGTCAGAATTTCCGCGATACCGGCTTTGTCGTCGGAACCGAGGAGCGTCGTGCCGTCGGTGACAATCAGGTCCATTCCCCTGCAGTCGGCCAGGCACTCGAATTCGTCGGAACGCATCACAATGTTCTGTTCGGTGTTGAGGACAATATCGCCGCCGTTGTAGTTTTTTACAATGCGCGGCCGGATATTGACTCCGCTGGTGGAACAGCTGGTATCCATGTGGGCGATGAGCCCGATAACCGGCTGGCCGTCTCCGCAGTTCGACGGCAGATATCCGTAAACATAGCCGTTTCCATCCATATGCGCGTCCGAAAGGCCTGCCTGCTCCATTTCCTTTACAAGGTATTGTGCGAAAACTTTCTGCTTTTCGGTGCTCGGGCAGACATCCTCCGGCGCGTTTTCGTCGGAAGTCGTGTCATATTTCACATAATTCAAAAGGCGCTCGTAAGCTCTCATACGATTCTTATCCTCCGTAAATTCTATCTGTTTTATCATACACTCTTACCTGCTGTATTGCAAAGAAGTGGCCCTAAATTTTCGACCATGCCGACTTCAGGCACTCCACGGCGTCTTCGATGTCGTTAAGCGGTATTCCGGCAAAGCCGAGCCGTATTTTTCCGTCTGCCGCAGGCTGCAGACGGACGCCGTGTTCCAGTGCGATGCGGCACAGCTCCGCGGCGCTTTTGGATGTGTGAACGGTGAGAATCAGCGTGAGCGGCGTTTCCTGAAGGAGAATCTCCGCTTTAGACCCGAAGGCGCTTTTCAGGGCTTTTATAAGCTTTTCGCTCTTTGCCCCGTACAGCTTGCGCAGGCGGCGCAGGTGGCGCTCCATCTGGCCGCTTTTGATGTATTCGGCAAGTGCAAGCTGTTCCACCTTGGACGCGGTCTGATTGTAGTTTGCGGCACGCGGAAGGTAGTATGCCAGCAGTTCCTGCGTCAGCGCCATATAGCCGATTCGAACCGAGGGGAGCATCAGCTTGGAAAACGAGCCGAGGTAAACGACGTCTTTTCCTCCGGCGATGCCCTGCATGGCAGGAACCGGCCGGGCGCGGTAGCGCAGCTCGCCGTTGTAGTCGTCTTCAATGATGATACCGCCGGTCTCTTCGGCCCATTTCAGCAGCTCCAGACGGCGGCTCATTGGGATTCCCGCGCCGGTGCGCACACGGTTCGAAGGGCTCACATAGGCAAGTCGCGCACCGCTTTTTTCCAGAGCATCCATGCGGATGCCCGCGTCGTCGCAGGGGAGCTTCAGCACGGAAATGCCGCAGTCTGCAAAAACCTGTTCCGCCTGCGGGAATCCGGGCTCTTCCATGACGACGGTGCGGCGGCCGGAATCGATGAGGCCGCAGAGGATGGAAAGCAGAGGCTGCGTTCCGGCGCCGATGACAATCTGCTCCGGGGATGCGACCACGCCGCGCGCCCCGTAGCTGTACGCCGAGAGTGCTTCGCGCAGCTGAATCTCGCCCTGATGTTCGCCGTAGGAGGCAAGCACTTCCTGCCGGTTCAGCGCGTTGCGGATATTCCGCCGCCAGATTTTAATGTCGATATTCTCGCTGTCTACGCAGTCGCTGCCGAAATTGTATCGCACGGCGGAAAGAATCCGGTGCCTGTACGCGGGCGGCGAGCTTTTGCGCTCAGGGCCGTCGCGTTTCACGTCCAGTGCAAAATATCCCCGGTGCGGCGCGGAACGGATATACCCTTCCACGCAGAGCTGCTGGTATGCGCTTTCTACCGTCGTGCAGCTCAAGTCGAGGTCACTTGCAAGACGGCGCACGGAAGGAAGACGGTCGTTTTTCTGCAGATTGCCTGATTCCACCGCCGACCGGATGGAGAGGTAAAGCTGGCGGTACAGCGGTATATCTGAGTTTTTATCCAGCTGAAGATAATCGTAAGTCATGAATTTACCCCCACAACTGTACTGATTAAATATTTATAAACTGTGTATTTTAACAGCAACAGTTTTACGATATGATGATAGCACATTCTGAAAATTATTCAACTCCGGAGTTGAATCTGAAAACAAATCTTTTTACAGACTTGTGCAGGAAAGGAATCATCTTTATGAAAAAGCAGTCATCTTTAAGGCTCAGCGTGATTACCGCGCTGTTCGGCGCGCTGATCTTTGTCGTAACAGCCTATATTCTTCATATTCCGACCCCGGCAACGGGAGGGTACATTCACCTCGGCGACGCGTTTGTTTATCTTGCGGCAAGCGTGCTGCCTGCGCCGTATGCAATTGCGGCGGCAGGGATCGGCGAGGCGCTTTCCGACGCTCTCACCGGCAGCGTCATGTATGCGATTCCGACTTTGCTGATTAAATCCGCCATGGCTCTTTGCTTTACATCGGCGGGCGAAAAAATCGTTACCAAAAGAAATGCAGTTGCATCCGTTGCTGCAGGCGTAATCTGCGTGGTGGGATATTATCTGACAGAAGTGATTCTGTACCACAATTTTGCCTCTCCGCTTGTGGAGATTCCGGCCAACCTGGTTCAGGCATCGGCAAGCGCAGTGATTTACCTGCTTGCGGGCAAGGCGCTCGACCGTTCCAGACTGAAGAACAGCATGGCGGCGTTTGTAAAATAAGTCTGCGCTCTATCTATACTATATAGGGGAAAAAGAGGGAAAAACATGAAACTCAACTGCATCTCGAAAAATTCAACGGTGAACCTGTCGCTGACCGGCCTGATGGCGGCGCTGGTTCTTGTGGCAACCTACTGTTTTAAAATTCAGATTGCACTTGCTGGCGGGGGCAAAACCATGCTCGGTTTCGCCAACGTATTCTGCATTCTTTCCGGTTTGCTGCTCGGGCCGGTTTACGGCGGGCTTGCGGCGGGTATCGGCTCCGGCCTGTTTGATCTGCTCGGTGGCTGGGCATCCAGCGCTCCGGTTACGCTGATTACGAAGTTTGCAATGGCATTTATCTGCGGTCTGATCGTCTGGGCGGGAAAGGGAGACACCAAAAAAATCTCCCGCCTGATTGTCGGTGCGGTGACCGGGTCGCTTTCCTATTGTGTGCTGTACATCGCATACTCCTGGATTGAGGCGGCGCTGACCGGGAACCCGACTCCGGTCATTCTGACTCAGATTGCCACAAAGATACCCGTAACGCTTACCAATGCGGTTCTGGCGGACGTGATTTCCATTCCGCTGTTCCTTGCCATCCGCAGGGCGCTGAAGCGGAGCAAACTCAGCTTGTCTTAAGCTCTGCCGGTACGGAGCTGGGCAAATGCCTGAGATTAGGTTCGTTTGAATGATAGTTTTTGAAAAGCCGCAGGTGTGCCGTATGGCGAGCCTGCGATTTTTCATTTTACGGCAGTGCTGCATGATTGTTATCCTGCGGCGATGATGGTATAATATTCTCCATGTTTCAGTGAAAAACCGGGTTTCTATATTGTATTTAAAATCGCTTGAGATATGGAGTAATGATATGAGCAAAGAGAAAAGAATTCGCAGCGACGTTGTTCGGGATTCCATCAATACGTTTGGCACCAACGCAATCGGCGTAGTCCTTTTGCTGGTTTCAAACTTTGCCGTAATGAGACGGGTCGGACCGGATATCAGAGGCTATTATTCGGCCGTGCAGACCTGGGGCGGCGGTTTTTATACGATTTTAAGTCTCAGCGTTGCCGCCGCTGCAATCGTCTATTTTGTCGCTCGCTATAAAATACAGAACACAAAAAAGTCCATTGTCCGTTTGACCGGGGTTGTGTTTCTGATTATCGCCGTGATCGGTTCGCTGGTGCTTTTTGTTTTGCGGAGGTCCTCGCTTTTCGGCTTCGGTACTATGCCGGTGTCTTACCTTGCGGCAATTATGGTTTACGCGCTGTGCTCGCTCATCCTCAGCGCCTGCCTGAGCGTCCTGCGCGGTGAAAACAAATTTAAATCCTTTAACATAGTCAATCTTATCCAGAAGATTCTGAATGCCCTTTTGTATTTTTTTATCGCGGTTTTCCCTTCGGCGGATATCTGGATCTGGGGCACGAACGGTATTGCAATTGCAATGATCTTTTTGGCGCTTTACGGGATTCGCCGGTGGAGCGGCCCGAAGCCTCAGCCGGTTCCCGAAGACGACCACCCCGTTCCCATCAAAAGCGTTACGGCGTACAGCCTGAAGGCGCACGTCAGCAATGTGCTTACTTATGTGAATACTTTTTTGGGCAGCTATGTTGTGCAGGGCAAATTCAGCATAGCGGTTCTGGGCCTTTACAACACTGCTTTTACCATTATGCAGCAGGTCTGGGTTCTGCCGGACGCCGTCAGCCAGGTTGTCATGAGCCGCATTGCCGCCATGAACAAGCAGAACGACAAGCTGCGGCTGACGCTGATTTCCACTAAGGTCGTTGCCTATATTTCAGCGGTAACGGCGCTGCTCGTCCTGTGGGCGGCCGATATCTTTGTGCCGCTGCTTTTCCCCAAGTATGTGGGCGCGCTGGCCCCGCTGGCCTACCTGATTGTCGGCTCCATTTTTATCTCTTTTGCAAAGGTGCTTGGGAATTCCATTGCCGCTTACGGCAGACCGGAACTCAACATTATCCCGACCGCGGTAGGCATTGCATCCAACTGCGCGGCGTGCCTGATCTTGGTTCCGCTCATGGGAATCAACGGCGTTGCGCTTTCCACTTCGATTTCCCTGACGATTCAGGGGTTCACGTCCATTGCAATTTTCTGCATTTACTCCCACACGCCGGTTTACCGGATGTTTATTCCGAGCCGGGAAGAGCTGGCGTCGCTGAAAGCAATTTTTAAGAAATAAAAACTCCTTCCACTAATCCCGCAAACAAAGAAAAAAGTTTCCCTTTTGAGGGAAACTTTTTTTAAATCTTTATAGTATCTTTATATGAAAAAACGCTGCCCGAGGATCGGACGGCGTTTTTTATTATGAGCCGGGGTGCAATACCCCGCGGCTTGCAGTGGAGAGGTTTATCTATTCGCTGTGGAATCCCTTGCCGATGATTTCGCTGGTGTTGGAGATGAGAATAAATGCGTCCGGCTCTTTTTCGCGGATAAACCGTCGTAGCTGCAGCGCTTGGGAACGCTTCATCACCGTCAGGATAATGTACTTGTGATTGTGGGAAAACGCGCCCGTCGCGTCACATAAGGTGGCGCTGCGGTTTAGCTTCTGGGTGATGAAATTACAGATCGGTTCGGGAACGGAGCAGACCACGGTGAAATACTTGCTGAGGTTGATGTTCTCAATTACGGTGTCGATTACGAGGGACTTCAGCATCAGACCGAGGCACGAGAACAGCGCGATCTTGATACTGAATACCAGAAAAGCGGAAAGCGTAATCAGCACATCCGAAAGGAACAGCGCACGCCCGATATCCACGCTTGTATGACGCTTTAATATCATGGCGATAATGTCCGTCCCGCCCGACGAAGCGCCAACGTTAAACAGCACGGCGGAGCCGAATGCGGGAAGAATCACGGCGAAGACAAGGTCGAGCATCGGCTCGTTGGTAACAGGATGGCGCAGCGGAAACAGCTTTTCCAGAGCAGACACAAAAAAAGAAAGCAGAAGGCTGGAATAAACCGTTTTTACCCCAAAGCTGCGGCCGAGAAAAACAAAGCCCAGCACGACCAGTGCAACGTTCAGGATAAAGTTGGCTGTTCCCGGGGAGATGCGGGTGATTTTTCCCAGTACAACCGAAAAACCGGAGACACCGCCGAAAGTGAAATTGTTTGGGAATTTGAAAAAATAGATTCCAACGGCAATTGCAAAGGTACTTAGGGTGATGATGAAATACTGTTTGAGTAGGTCTTTTTTCATGATGCCGCCTTCCCGCAGCCTATTGCTGCCGGTGGATTTTTGGCAAATTAGATTGCCGAATTAGTATCTGCCATATATTACACTTTATTTTCACAGTTGGAAATCTCACACGGAAAAATTCGGAAAATAAAAACCTTTACAAAATGTATGGTATATGTTATCATTTACTAATAAAAATAATCATTATCAATTTTAGGAGGTGACGGAATGGATGTAACAGAAAAGAAACGCAATTTCAGCAGAAAGCGCGAAGCAATCCTGAAAGCCGTCCGGTCCACTACATGTCACCCCACCGCAGAATGGGTTTACCAGACTCTGAAACCGGATTACCCGGATCTTTCGCTTGGCACGGTTTACCGAAACCTGGCGCAGTTTAAAGAGGATGGGACTATTATCAGCGTGGGAACGGTAGACGGGCAGGAACGGTATGACGGCAATGTGAAGCCGCATACGCATTTTGTCTGCTCCGGCTGCGGCTCGGTGCTGGATATCCCGGGCGATTTCATCAGTGAAGAGCAGGTTGAAAAAGTTGCGGCAAGGATGAATCTGCAGGTGGATTCCAGCGATGTGCTGCTGCACGGAATCTGCGACAAATGCCTGCAAAAGCAGTAATTCAGATTTGCCTGTACGACTGCCGTATTTGGGGAGATAAATTAAAAGCCGGCGCTTTTATGCGCCGGCTGATTTTATGTGTTGAGAAAACGGGAGAGAAACTCTTTGGTTCGCTCGTTTTTCGGGCTGCCGATGACTTCCTGTGGCGTGCCTTCTTCCGCGATAACACCTTCATCCATAAAGACGACGCGGGTGGAAACATCGCGGGCAAAGGCCATTTCGTGGGTCACGATAATCATGGTTAAGCCTTCTCCGGCAAGGTCGCGCATAACGGAAAGAACTTCGCCGACCATCTGCGGGTCCAGCGCGCTTGTAGGCTCATCGAAAAGCAGAATCTCCGGCTCCATGGCCAGGGCACGGGCGATTGCCACACGCTGCTGCTGGCCGCCGGAAAGCTGACCCGGTTTTGCGTTGATGTACTGCGCCATGCCGACTTTTTTCAGGAATTTCAGCGCGTTTTCCTTGGCATATTCCTTGTCTTTCTTCAGAACCTTTTCCATGCCGATCATGCAGTTCTGCAAAACGGTCATGTTGTGGAACAGATTGAAGGACTGGAACACCATGCCCACTTTTGCACGGTAGGCGCTTGGCTTTACCTTTGTGATGACGTCGGTGCCGTGAAACAGGATTTCTCCGTTCGTCGGCGTTTCAAGAAGATTGATGCACCTTAAAAGAGTGGATTTGCCGGAACCGGACGCACCAATGATGCAGACTACGTCGCCGGGATAGGTGTCGAAATCAATATCCTTTAAAACCTCGTGATCGCCGAACTGTTTGCGCAGGTGGCGCACCTGGAGGATCGGTTCATTTATTTGCCCCATTTGTGGATGCCTCCTTTGGTATTGGCCGGGCTGATCCCGGTCGGGTCGGCCATCGCGTCAAAATCGACGAGTTTGTAGTAGCTGGTGCCGTCGAGCTTATGCTCCAGCCATACCAGCAGTCTTGAGCAGGTAAACGTCATAATGAAGTAAATGACGCAGATGACAAAGAAGGCTTCGAAATACCGGTAGTAAACGCCTGCGGCGCTGTTTGCTTCGTAATACAGCTCCGTAACGCTGATAACGTTCAGCACGGATGTATCCTTGATGTTGATAATGAGGTTGTTGCCGATCTGCGGCAGAATATTGCGCACCGTCTGTGGCATGACAACGCTCGCCATGGTCTGCCAGTGCGTCATGCCAAGGGCTTCTGCTGCTTCGGTCTGCCCGGCGTCGATGGATTGGATGCCGCCGCGGACAGATTCGGCCATATAAGCGCCGGTGTTGATGGACACGACGAAGAATCCGGCGAACATTGCGCTCATGTCGATGTGGAACACAGACATGGAGCCGTAATAAAGAACCATCGCCTGAACCATCATAGGCGTGCCGCGGAAAATTTCTATGTATGCTGCCAGAATGAACTGGAGAAGCGCGTAGAGCGCTTTCAAGAGAAAGTTGGCGTTCTTTTTCGGTTTCGGTATGGTGCGGAGCACACCGACG
The DNA here is from genome assembly GCA_036260805.1 of Caproicibacter sp. GTDB lineage: Bacteria > Bacillota > Clostridia > Oscillospirales > Acutalibacteraceae > Thermocaproicibacter. The sequence continues at coordinate 21,616 of DATALZ010000073.1, read as the reverse complement.
AGCAGGCCGATGATGCATCCGATTAAGGTACCGACAAGCGCGAGAAGAAGCGTGACCAGAGCGCCCTGCAGGAACAGTACCCCGTATTGATTCAGGAGAGTGCCGACCCAGTAGAGGAAGCCGTCGTTGTTCTGCGGAATCGTTCCGTTGGAGAGCGGCTGATCCTTAATCGCTGTATCCATAATGTTGGCGCGGTCGTCTTCGCTGATGTTTGCAAGAGCCTTATTGATGGCGTCTTCCAGTTCGTAGTTGCCTTTTTTTACGGCAATGCCGATGTTGATCTGCTCTTCCGGGACTTTCAGCCCCTTGTCGCTGCCGAGGTCGATTTTCTCGAGATCCTTATTGGCATAAACCGCGGCAAGGGCGGTCGGCTTGTCACAGAGCAGAGCTTCGCATTTGCCGGACTCGAGGGATACGATCATGGACGTAACGTCCGCCAGAGCTGGCTGGATTTTTGCGCCCGGAATCTGCTGCAGCAGGTCGTACCAGATGGTGCTTTGCTGCGAGGTGCAGACGGAGCCCTTCAAATCGGCGACGCTTTTCGCGTTTTCATATTTGCTGCCCTTTTTGACCAGAGCAAAAATCGTCGCTTTGTAGTAGTTGCTGGTAAAGTCGACGGTCTTTTTCCGGTCAGCCGTGGCGCTCATGCCCGCGATGACGGCATCCAGTTTTCCGGATGCGACGCCCGGCGCGAGGCCGTCCCATTTTGTTTTGACAATTTCAACCTTGTAGCCGATGGCATCGGCAATCTTTTTCGCCATCATAACGTCGTAGCCATTGGCATATTCGTTGCTGTTGCTGATTTTAATGGCGCCGTTGGCGCTTGTCGCCTGCGACCAGTTGTAGGGGGCATAGCTGCATTCCATGCCGACCCGCAGTACTTTTTTGTTGCTGTCGTTCCCGGAACAGCCCGCCAGCGTTCCGATCAGCAGCACCACGGTTAAGAATAAAACCGCAGCGTTCAGAATTTTCTTCTTCATGTACCCGTTTCTCTTTCGTCTCAATTTCTTTTATCTTTTTTGGAAAGTCTGTGTATGCCGGTGCCGGGTAAAAACCCGAAAAGCACAGGCCTATACCTAATTACCGCATTATAATCTTCAAGGAATAAAATGTCAACCGAATGGGGGAAAAGTCTTTGCAGCTTTACCTTATTAAATTAATAGATCGGGTCAATATTAAAGATTATGAAATGGAATTGCTGCAGCAAAATTCGTTATAATTAATGGAAAAATAGGACTTTTCGTAAAAAAATTGGGAAAAAATTAAAACATTTTTCAAATAATCCAAAATAAAGCTTGACAAGAACGAAATTTTATTATAAGCTATGCACATATTAAATTCTGATTTATGCCCCAGTAGCTTAACGCAAGAGCATTTGGTAAATTCCAAAGGTTGTCGGTTCAACTCCGTCCCAGGGCAAAAAATTTCACACAGAGTGAGGTAAAAATTATGTTCGAAGACAAAACTTTAGTCTGCCAGGAATGCGGGAAGGAGTTTATCTGGACTGCCGGTGAGCAGGAATTCTATGCCGCGAAGGGTTTTACCAATGAACCGAAAAGGTGCCCGGATTGCCGCAAAGCTCGCAGAATGAATCAGAAGCCCCAGCGCGAAATGTACGACGCTGTTTGCGCTTCCTGCGGTGCACCCTGCAAAGTTCCGTTCCAGCCGACTGAAGGCCGCCCGGTATATTGCAGCGAATGCTTTGCAAAGATGAAGGAAGAAGGCTGAGCCTTAACGGCTTAAGTTGTTCATAAGAACGTTGGTACGGCGAGTGCGCTCTGCAGCGCATTTGCCGTATTTTTTGTGATTAGGGAGTGATTAGCAGTGATTTTATCCGGCAAAGAGATTCTTCGCCGCCTTGGCGGCGATATTGTGATTGAACCGTTTGAAAAGAGCAGGGTAAACCCAAACAGCTATAACCTTACGCTGCACAACGAGCTGCTGGTATACACCGGCGATGTGCTGGACATGAAGAAGCCGAATCCGGTGAGGAAAATCATAATACCGGAGAACGGACTAAAGCTGGAGCCGGGCCGGCTGTACCTTGGCCGTACGGCCGAGTACACCAAAACAGAACATTTTGTGCCTATGCTGGAAGGCAGGTCTTCCGTAGGACGCTTGGGGCTGTTTATCCACATTACCGCGGGATTCGGCGACGTTGGGTTCGCCGGGTACTGGACGCTGGAAATGTTCTGCACACAGCCCGTAATCATCTACCCGGGTGTGGAAATCTGCCAGATTTACTACCATACCATTGAAGGGGATTATGACCGATACGACAGCGGGAAGTACCAGAACAACGAAGGGATTCAGCCCAGCCTGCTTTACCGGGATTTCGAGAAGAAATAAAGAGACCGGCACCTGCTTCCCGAAGGGCGGCAGGCGCCGGTTTTTCGATTTGGAATTATCTTGACAATTTTCCCATTTGTAATTTAATATAATTATGTAAAATGTAAATCAGGCGAAGCCAACCGAAGGGAGCGCCGTAACATGGGCAGGAAAAAATGGGTAAAACCTCTCATCATCGTTGCCGCTGCCGTTTTGGTATTCTTTGGGCTCTGCTTTGCTGTAAGCCGCTTGAATATGCATGAAGCTGCGTTAGAGGCGAATTGGGGCCTCAGTTTGCCGGGAAACATGAAAGAGGTATATTACTCCCAATCCGAACAGGGTTTTCAGGGCGACGGATACCGCTATACTGTTTTTCAGTTGAATGATGCGAACACTCCTTTTTTAAAAGGTGCCTCCAATCAGAAAAGCAGTGATGTTGAAGACAAAGTTACGCAAATCATAATTGAGACGGAAGCGGCGAAAGCGCAGTACCCCAATTTCTCACATCATTATTTGTGGAAGACAATATCCAAATACGACGATACGCTGTACATCATCTTCGACCCTGAAAAGTCACTCGTGTTTTTTGTGGAGAAATTGATATAAAAAAGCCGGCGCCATTTAGGACGTCGGCTGAAATTTTTTAATGAATCACCATATTTGGCTGGGGAGACGTCATTTCTTTTGCAAACGCGTCAATCTGCCCTTGCGTGTAGGGCGTGGCTTGGATGCGTGCTTCGTCGCAGGGACGGTATTTTTCCGGCACACGGTACCGGTTCAGCGACCAGCGCGGGACTTTCGGCAGTTCTTTTGCCATAGCCATGAGGTCGGTTTGCGTCAGCTGGGGAATGACCGTGGTGCGCACTTCAAACGCAATCCCGCTTTTCAGCAGCAGGCCGATTGTTTCCTTTACGTTCGCCGGGGCGGCCGCTTCACCGCAGAATTCAGCGTATCGGGCGGCGGGCGCTTTGTAATCGACGGCGAAATAGTCGGCGGCGTTCTGCTTTAATACTTCTGCAACGGCTTCCGGGTGGGAGCCGTTTGTGTCCAGCTTTACCCGGTAACCCATTGATTTCAGTTTCAGCAGGGTTTCAATCAGGCCGCTTTGCAGGGTCGGTTCGCCGCCGGTGACAACAACCGCGTCCAGCAGACCGGTTCGCTTTTGCAGGAAGTTCCAGATGCCGTTTGCATCCAGAAGCTCGTGGGGGCCGTCGAACAGAGCGCGGTTGTGGCAGTAAAAGCAGTTGAAGTTACAGCCGGGCACGAACAGCACGCAGGAGATCAGACCGGGGTAATCGACGAGCGAACTTTTCTGGATACCGGCGAAGATCATACCGCGTCCTCTTTTACCACGTATTTCTTGCGCAGGCGGTATTCTTCCTGCTTGCCTTTGTTAAAGTTGCTGACGGGGCGCAGGTAGCCGACCACGCGGCTCCAGACTTCCGCCGGTTTGCCGCAGACAGGGCAGTTGAAATGCTCGCCCGCAATGTAGCCGTGGTCGCTGCAGACCGAGAACGTTGGGGTCAGCGAAATGTACGGCAACTTGTAATTCGTGAATATTTTGCGGATCAGTCGCTTTGCGGCCTCAGTATCCCTGATTTCCTCACCAAGGTAGAAGTGCAGCACGGTTCCGCCCGTATAAAGGGACTGCAGTTCGTCCTGAAGGTCGAGCGTTTCAAAAATATCGTCGGTATATCCAACCGGGAGCTGGGTCGAGTTCGTGTAATACGGCTCTTTTTCACCCGCGGTGATGATATCCGGGTAGCGGGATTTGTCCAGCCTTGCAAGACTGTAGCTTGCGCCTTCGGCCGGGGTTGCCTCCAGATTATAATAGTGGCCGGTTTCCTCCTGAATCTTGACGATCTCCTCGCGCATATAGTTGAGCGTATCGGTCGCAAACTGCTGGCCTTCCGGAGTGGTGAGGTCATGCTCGGCGCCGAAGAGGTTCATGCACGCTTCGTTCATGCCGAGAAGCCCGATTGTGTTGAAGTGGTTAAACCAGTAGGAGCCGGTTTTCGCCTTTACGTCGCGCAGATAGTTGGCGGCGTAGGGGTACAACCCACGGTCTGTCTGCTCCTCAATGACTTTGCGCTTGATTTCCAGACTGTTCTTGGCGATGTTCATTACCTGCCACAGACGCAGGCGGAACTCGGAAGCCGTCTTGGAGAGGTAGGCGATGCGGGGCAGATTGATTGTTACCACGCCGATGGAACCGGTCAGCGGATTGGAACCGAACAGGCCGCCGCCGCGCTTGCGGAGCTCCTTGGTGTCCAGACGCAGGCGGCAGCACATGGAAAGCGCGTCCTCCGGCGAGAGATCGGAGTTAATGTAGTTTGAAAAATAGGGGATTCCGTATTTGCAGGTGATTTCCATGAACTTGTTAATGACCGGGCTGTCCCACTCAAAATCCTTTGTCACATTGATAGTGGGAATGGGGAACGTGAATACGCGCCCCTTACTGTCGCCTTCCATCATTACGTCGCAGAAAGCCATGTTGATGAGATCCATTTCCTTCTGAAAATCGCCGTATTTCTCCGGTTTGATTTCTCCGCCGACAATGACGTTTTCATCACGCAGTGTGCGCGGAGCTTTAATGTCGAACGTCAGGTTGGAGAACGGGCACTGAAAGCCGACGCGGGTCGGAACATTCAGATTGAAGATGAACTCCTGCAGTGCCTGCCGCACCGCCTTGTAGTCCAGTCCGTCGTAGCGGACGAACGGGGCGCAGTAGGTGTCGAACGACGACCATGCCTGAGCGCCGGCGGTCTCACCCTGTGTGGTGAATGTGGAGTTGACAATCTGGCCCAGAAAAGTGCGCAGATGTTTCGGCGGCCTGGATTCCACTTTGCCCGGCACGCCGCCGAACCCGCCCGAAAGAATCTGGCGCAGATCCCAGCCGGCGCAGTAGGGGCCGAAAAAGCCGAGGTCGTGGATATGGATATCGCCGGAAAGATGCGCTTCGCGGATATCTTCCGGGTAGATTTCATGCAGCCAGTAATTCTTTGTGAACGCTTCGCGGACATAGTTGTTCAGGCCGTTGATGGATTTCTGGGTATTCGCGTTCTCGTTGATTTTCCAGTCGCGGTCGTTGAGGTATTCGCCGAACATATTGATCGTCGCTCCGATGAGGGCGTTTGCCTCGCGCGCGGAGCGCCTTTTTTCACGGTAAAGGATGAATGCCTTGGCAGTTCTTGCATGGCCGTCCTCAATCAGGACTTTTTCTACAATATCCTGAATTCCTTCTACGTCAGCGACGCCGTCGGGATATTTCTCCTCAGCGGCCCCAATCACTTTGTCGGTAAGCTGTTCGGAAGTGGAGAAATCATTCCCGCCCACGGCCGTTGCGGCTTTAAAGATAGCCCATACTATTTTTTCACGTTGGAACGGCACTTTACTGCGGTTCCTTTTTACGATCTGTTGCAGCATCATTCGTTTTCCCCTTTACGGTTGGTATATATATTGTAGTTAATCTTAAAAAACGATACAATATATATTACCGTCGGCTTGTCCGCTTGTCAAGGGAAAAAGGGGGCGTATCAGCGGTTATTAGTCTTTTTCCGGCAGTCGCTGCAGTAGCCGTAGATTTCAAGGCTGTGGCCGGTCACCTGAAAACCCGTTTCCTGTTCGAGTCGTTTTTCCAGCCCGTTCAGCGGGCAGTTTTCCACAGGAATCATTTTGCGGCAGCCAAGGCACACCAGGTAATGCCTGTGTATCCTGCGGTTCAGCTCGAACATGGCGCTGTCGTTTTCCGTGCTGTTCATTTTCAGCACGATTTCTTTTTCAACAAGGACATCAAGAATCCGGTAAACCGTGGAAAGACTGATGTTGATGTTCTTTTCCTTTAACTCAAGAAATATTTTTTCAGCGGTAACCGGGGAACTGCTTGCCTCTAAAATCTGAAGCACGTCGCCTCGCCGGCGGGTGCTTTTCAGGCCGCATTTCTTCAGGCGCTCCGCTTCCCGTTCATTCGGGCTCATGCTGTCATCTCCTAAGTAAAATTAATCTGCAACCCGTTTTCTGCGGGCGTAAAGGCTCTTCACCGCATAAACGGCGAAATAACATACACCGGAAAGAATTACGATGCTCGCGCCCGAGGATATATTCAGAGAATACGAAAGCCAAAGGCCTGCAAAGCAGAATACCGCGCCAAGCACGATTGCAAGCACCATGCGCAGGCGAAAGCTTTTTATGAGAAGCCCGGCCGTCGCAGCCGGAGCCGTAAGAAGCGCCAGCACAAGGATGATTCCCACCGCACGGATCATGACGACGACGGTCATGGCGACCAGAATCAGAAGAACATAGTCGAGGAAGGAAGTCCAGATTCCCATGACCTGCGCGAACTCCGGGTCAAACAGGTAGGCTTTCCAGGTGTCGAACAGAACGCAGATGACAAGCAGCACAATAACGGTGAGGCCCGCCATCAGTTTCAGGTCAACCTGTGTTACGGACAGAATATTGCCGAACAGATAAGACGTAAGATCCGGCGGATAGCTTTTCATCAGGGATACGAACAAAATCCCGAGGGCCATGCCGCAGGACCAGAAAAGGCCGATCGCCACGTCGGAATGGCTCGCCTTTCTGCGGCTGATGGCTCCGATGGAGACAGACGCCGCAATGGAGAACAGAAACGCCCCGAGGATCGGTTCAAACCCCAAAAGGTAACCGAGCCCAACGCCGCCCAAGGATGTGTGCGCAATGCCCCCGCTGAGCATGACCAGCTTTTTTTCAATGACAATCACACCGATGATTCCGCAGGCGATGCTCGTCAAAATTCCCGCCAAAACAGCGTTCTGCAGGAACTGATATTTTAAAATGGCATCCAGCATGTTATTTTCCCTCCGTGTGCGTTTTCAGAACCCGGTGCGGCACGCCGTGGGCAATTAAATCCACAGGGCAGCCGTATAACGCGTCTACGGTTTTTTCATCCAGTTCCGGTTCGCCGTGGTAGACAAGGGTGCGGTTGAGGCATGCCAGCCGGTGCACCTGAGAAGAAATTGCCAGCGTGTCGTGCGTTACAAGAAGAATGGTCATGCCCTTGCGGTTCAGCCGCTCCAGCAGCTCGAAAATCTGGGCGCGTGATTTCGCGTCCACGCTTGCCGTGGGTTCGTCAAGCATCAGGATTTTCGGGCCGACAGCCAGCGCGCGGGCAATCAGCATCTTTTGGAATTCTCCGCCGGAAAGTGCGTTGATGCGGCGGCCTGCAAGGTCTGCAATGCCCACTTCTTTGAGCGCGGATGTCGCCGCGGCGCGGTCGGACGCATCATAGCGGTGAAACAGCGGATTTTTGCGTGTGAGCCGCCCGGTCAGGACGACTTCCCTCACAAGAACCGGGAAGTCCTTTTCCATTGCGGAAAACTGGGGGACATAGCCCGCAAGCGTACCCACTTTGCCGGCTGGTTTGCCGCAGACGGAGACAGAACCCGCTGAAATCGGCACAAGGCCGAGAATCGCTTTGAGAAGGGTGGTTTTGCCGCCGCCGTTCGGACCGATAATGCCGAGATATTCGCCCTGGGCGATATCCAGGCTGACGTCCGAGAGAGCCAGATTGGCTCCATACCGGACGGAAAGATTTTCAACATGAATCATACTGTTCACGACTGCCTCACTTATTGTTTTCTATCTTTACCGCGTCTGCAATGGTGGAAGCCATTTTTTTCAGATTATTTTCATAATCTGCGGCAAGGGGAGCAAGTTCAACTGTTTTGCCGCCGATTTCTTCGGCAAACGCATTCGCCTGTTTGCTGTCGGTTTCCGCTTGGAAGAAGATCGCCTTTGCTCCGTCCTTTTTGGCCAGATCGACCAGCTCCTGCATATGCTGCGCGGTGGATTCCTTGCCTTCCTGCTCCAGAGCAACCATTTTCAGGCCGTATTCGTCTGCAAAGTAACCGAATGCCGGGTGGAATACGATGAAGGTTTTATTCTGAACACTGGAAAGCGTGCTTTTCAAGTCGGTGTCGAGCGAATCCAGCTGCTTTTCATAATTCTTGGCATTCGCCTCATACTGGGCTTTGTGCGCGGAATCCAGCGTGCTCATCTCGTCGGCAATCGTCTGCACCATGACCTTAGCGCGTTTCGGGGAAAGCCAGATGTGCGGGTCGCGTTCGCCGGATTCAAACTTCCTGTCCGGGTAAGCCTTCGCAACTTTTTCTTCCAGCTTTACCACTTTCATGGTGTTCGGTACTTTCTGCAGGACGCTTGCCGTTTCGACCGGTACGCCGATGGTAAAGTAAATCTGCGCCGAGCTGAAGTCCGCCATGGCCTTCGGCGTGGGCTCGTAGGTTTCCGGGCTGCTCCCCGGCGGGACAATTGTAACAATCTGCGCAAGATCGCCGCACACGGCTTTGGCAAAGGTCGCCTCCGGCACAATGCTGACGGCGACAATCGGTTTTCCGGCAGTGCCTGCGCCCGTACGGCTTGCCTGCCCGGAACATCCGGTAAAGGCAACCAGGCCGCACGCGCACACAACTGCGGCAAATCGTTTTATTTTAGAAATCATTCGTTACTCTTTCCTTTCTTACCGCTGGGGGAGTTTCACGTTGCTGTACTCCATCGGCTTGCATATGCGAATCATTTGCATTAGCATTCACAAGCATAGCACGGAATATTCCTCTTGTAAACATTTTTTATTTATTTTTTATTGCGGTAAAAGCTTTTTCGCTTGCCATCTGGCTGAAAACGGCTTAAAATAAACCCAAAAGCTGCGGTCGTTTCCGTCGGACGGGACAAATAATCCGGCAGGCACTGCATATGATATTGGAGGCAGAGTATGAGTAAACATTCCGATTTAGCTGTTGAATTATTCCATGAAGGATATAACTGCGCGCAGGCGGTATTTGCGGCTTTCTGCGACGAAACCGGCATGAACCGGGAAACGGCGCTGAAACTTTCGTCGTCCTTCGGCGGTGGGATCGGCCGTATGCGGGAAGTCTGCGGTGCGGTCAGCGGAATGATGATGACGGCAGGCATTCTGTACGGATATTCCGATTCGAAAGACGCCGGTGCCAAGCAGGAGCATTACCGACTGGTGCAGGAACTCGCGAAGCGTTTCCGCGGCGAAAACGGCTCGATTATCTGCCGGGAACTGTTAAATCTTCCCGACGGAAGCAGCAGCCCGGTTCCGGAAAAGCGCACCGGAGAGTACTACAAAAAACGCCCGTGCGCGGAGCTTGTTCGCTGTGCGGCGGAGATTATGGACGAAGAGCTCGAGCGTAACGCGCAGACCGCAAACAAAAATTAAATTTTAAAATAAAAGGAATATTCTTTTCCCTTCCGGTAAAGCTACCTCCGGAAGGGGAGATTTTTTATGTTGGATAAAATCGCATTAACAGTCCTAATTATCGGCGGGCTCAACTGGGGCTCAATCGGACTTTTTGGTTTTGATATTGTAGGCTGGATTTTCGGTGGGCAGTTAAGCGCCGGGAGTCGAATTGTATTCGTTCTGGTCGCTATTGCCGCGCTCTGGTGCATCCGCCTGCTGTTCACGAATGAAGAAGAAGCTGTCCGCGAAGCAAAGGCAAAATAAGATTTTTATAGCAATTTAATTTTTAATCAGGATATCGATTAAAATTTAGAAATTGCCGAATGCGTTTTTACGGATAAAATTCTTTCCTTAAAAGTAAAAACGCTATAAAACAAAACAAACCGCCGTCTTTCCCGAATCCGGAAAAGGCGGCGGTTTTCTATCGGGCTATCGTCAGCCCCGGTTCATTTCGTAAATCAGGCGCAGACCCTCAAGCAGAAGCGTGTCGCAGTGGATGATATTCCGTTCGCACTGCCTGATGATTTCACCGGCCAGGCCGCCTGTGGCAACTACGCTGCATTTTTTGCCGAGTTCCTGTTCCATACGGCTGCACATGCCGTCAATCATACAGGCCGTTCCGGTGATGAGCCCGGAGCGCATGCATTCCGTGGTGCTGTTGCCGATTACATGCTCCGGCGCCTCAAGACTGACGGACGGGAGCTGTGCGGTGCGGCTCGTCAGCGCGTCCAGCGAGATGCCGACGCCCGGCGCGATGGCCCCGCCGAGCATCCTTCTGTCCTCGTCCAGAACAACGAAGGTGGTCGCGGTACCCATGTCCAGAATAATGCACGGTCCTTCAAACATTTCCGCTGCCGCGACGCAGCCCACAAGAAGGTCTGCGCCGACAATTTCGGAATTGATAATGTCAATTTTAATTCCCGTTTTTGTTTTGGGGCCGACGCAGACAGGGTCAACGTTCGTCAGCTTGCGGATGGCTCTTACAAGCGACTGGTTGACGGACGGTACCACGGAGCTCACCGCCGCGCCTTCAATTTCCTGCATGGAGACTCCATAAATAGAAAGAATCTCGCGCAGCTCAATGGCGTACTGGTCTTCCATTCTCATGCGGTCAGTTGCCATGCGCGAAACAAAAAGCAGTTTTTTGTCCTGATAAACGCCTACTGTTATATTTGTATTGCCGATATCCAAAACCAAAATCATTTTAAACGCTCCCTGCATCATTTTACCTGCTTATAAAACGTCTGGTGTTGAAACAGGTGGATGAAAATTTGTCGGTTGCTTTATTTTCTTGAATCAATTTCCTGCAGTCGTTTTTCTGCGGCTTTGATTGCTTCGACACCTGCTTTACATAGTACATTAATACCTTTTACAATTGTTACGATGACAAAGGCTTGAGTTAATTCCTGCATTGTCAGCCCGGCATCCACGGCCGCAGCGGCATGCGCCTTTGCGCCGCTGACCTCATTGTCCAGACTGTCCAGTATAGTAAAAATCAATTCGCTTGTCTTTTTGGGTAAAGGCCCGGTTTGAATCGACTCGCGCATGGTCAGATACCCTTTTAACCCGTCGGGTGAATATTTGGAAAGGGCTTCGGCAAAAGGCGGATTCCAATTCAGCTCATTCTTATAATATTCTAGTATGTTTTTATTTTCCAAGCTTGGGTCAGACTCCCTAAATAGATTCTTTCATGAATTGACCCTCGAATTATATCATTATTGTTTTAATTATGCAATTAAAAATTGTTTTAAAGCATAGACTTTTGCCTCTTTTCTTCTTATAATGAAAACAAGAGGGGGAGAGGCAGATGAATCTGATTTACCCGAACCGGCCCAGAAAGCGGGGAGACCGGTATGACGCGTTCAGGCTGAAAAATGTGGACCCTTTTTATGTTGTGATACCCCATATTATGACAAACCGGACCGGGAGCATGGTGTTTTTTGAGGAACGAATCGAAATTGACAAACTTGAAGATTTTGCCCGGCAGATCCGTAAGGAAACCGGGTATGACGATATTGGGCTGCTGCAGGTCGTAATGGCCGCGGTTGTCCGGCTTTTTGCCCTGCATCCCGGCCTGAACCGGTTTGTAGCGGGGCGCAGGCTTTACGCGCGCAATCACATTGCACTTTCCATCGCGGTAAAAAACACGATGAGCGAAGCCGGGGCGGATACAACAGTGAAGACTCTTTTCGCACCGACCGATACGCTTGGCGACATCTGCAAAAAGCTTCACGACAGTTTCACGGCAGTGAAAAAATCCGAAGAGAATAACAGTACCTATCAGATGGCGAGCCTTCTAAAGTATGTTCCGACCTGCTTTTTGAAATTCTTCGTTTTCCTGATGCGGAATTTTGACCAGATTGGGCTAATGCCGAAGGCAATTTACAGCGTTTCACCGTTCCATACCAGCGTTTTTATTGTAGATATCGGCTCCACTGGTATTGACTCCATTTACCATCATCTTTATGATTTTGGCAATTGCCCGGTCTTCATTTCAATCGGGCGCAAGGAGAACACGCTGAAAATGGACAAGAGTGGGAACGTGCGCAGCGTGAAGACCATCAATTTCAGATTTGTGGTGGACGAGCGTGTCTGCGACGGCTATTACTACGCCAAAGCCATGCGCCATTTAAAACGGATTCTTGCGCATCCGGAAATCCTGCTGAAGCCGCTTGAATACCCTGTACCCGATCCGCTCCTTGTCTGTAAAAGAAAGTAACCGTACGTTATCCGAAAAAAAGACGCACGGTAAGCGCGGATAAAATCAGCGCCGTCACATCCCCCACAAGAGCAGCGGGGATTGTGTGGCGCGATTTTTTTATGCCTACCGCCCCAAAATAGACCGCGACGCAGTAAAACGTGGTTTCTGTGGAGCCCGCCATTACCGATGCCACGCGCCCGGCGAAGCTGTCCGGCCCGTAGTCCTTGTAGATTTGTGTCAGTACAGCGGTTGAGCCGCTGCCCGAAATGGGCTTGATGAGCGCAAGCGGCATGACCTGCTGGGGGAGTCCGAGTGCGTTTGCCACGGGTGCCAGTAGGGAAGAAAGCAGATCGAGCGCGCCCGAGGCACTCAGCATGGAAACCGCCATAATCAGCCCCACGAGAGTCGGCAGAATGGAAATGGAAGACTGCAGGCCCTCTTTTGCCCCAGCGACGAATGTGTCGAAAACTGGAACGCCGCGAAGAAAGCCGAACAGCACGATGCAGAGGATGACCGCAGGAACGGCGTATGCGCCGTAATTATCCATGGGGTTTTCCCTCCATCAGCTTGGCGGCCGTTACCCCCGCAAGAAGTGCCCCGACGGACGTGACCCATACGGCGGGGAGAATGTCAAAGGGCGAAGCCGCCCCGTACTGCGCCCGAAGAGTCGCCATAAATGTTGGAATCAGCTGAATAGAAGCGGCGTTGATTACCACGAACATCGCCATGTCGTTGTCCGCCGTGGCAGTGGGGTTCTTTTTCTTCAGCTCTTTCATCGCCGCAATCCCCAGCGGAGTCGCCGCGTTCCCAAGGCCGAGCAGGTTGGCGGTAATGTTCATGCACATGGCTTTGGCGGCAGGCCCGTCTTTTTCGCAGGAAGGGAAGAACCGCCGGATAAGCGGGCGGAAAGCCCGCGCGAGAAGTTTCGTAACCCCGCCGCCGTCCGCAATTTTCATCAGCCCCGTCCAGGCACACATCATGCCCGTCATGGCGATTACCAGCGTTACGGCACTGCCCGCTCCGCTGAGCACTGCGGCCGAAAGCTCGGCCATACGGCCGGTGGCAAGCGCGCAGATGATGCTGAAGAATATCATAAATGCCCAAATATAATTTAACAAAATGTTCATCCCCTTCCAGAAAAAACCTAGTATAATAACTATTCAGCGAAATAATGGAATATTATATAATTATATTCGATAATTTCTTACAAGCAATTGACAAAAATGGAAAAAGATACTATAATTCTACTGTTTTCTTGTGAAAGAAACCATTTTTACTGAAAGGATGTAGTGAAAGTTGAAATTTACTGGTATTGTAAGAAAAGTGGACGAATTAGGGCGGATTGTCCTGCCAAAAGAACTGAGAGGCACTTTAAACATCAATGAAAAGGACCCGCTGGAAATTTATGTGGATGAAGATAATAAAATCGTATTGAAAAAATACGCACCTGCATGCATTTTCTGCGGCGGCATGAACGAAATCATCAGCTACAAGGGCTACAATGTCTGCCACGACTGCCAGAAAAAGCTGGCAAAGGCGTTTGAAAATCAGGACGACTGATACATACGGTGAAGTCTTTCCCCTGTCAATTGGATTGGAGGAAATGTTTTGCAGCTGACTGAGTCAGACGACAAATATTTTCAGCAGTGTGCAAAAGAAATACTTGGCTCGCAGGATGTACGTTCTATGTCTGCCTTCGTGCAGCATGCGAAAGTCTCAACGCTCGACCACTGCATATCGGTTGCATACGTCAGCCTTTGGCTCAGCGAAAAAATGCATTGGCGCATTAATCGCTCGAGCCTGATACGAGGTGCTCTTCTGCACGATTTTTTTCTTTACGATTGGCATTTGAAAAGCGACCGCAAGGGTCTGCATGGGTTTACACATCCCAGAGCAGCGCTTGAGAACGCGGAAAAGCGTTTTCAGCTGAACGACTGCGAAAGGGATATTATTATAAAGCACATGTGGCCGCTTACGCCGGTTCCCCCAAGGTACAGGGAATCCGTTCTCGTCGGTATGGCGGATAAATACTGCTCACTGGTGGAAACGCTGCGTAAACATACGGTGTACAGACACGACTAATTCGAAAAAAAGCGGGCCTTCCGTCTGGAAGACCCATTTTCTCAAAAATTTAGGAGCAGGCTTGCGTTTTCGCAAGCCTGCTCCTTTTCTTAAAAAATCCCCCGGCGGCACCGGGGGATGATCTAATTATTTGTGGTATTTTTCTACAATGTCGCGCACCGCAGCGATAATGTAATCCGAATCTTCTTCCGAAAGGGTCGGGTAAAGCGGCAGGGAGATAATGCGCTCAAAGTGTTTTTCGGCGTTCGGGAAGTCGCCGGGTTTGAAGTCATAGCGCTTTGTGTATGCGCTCATATTTGTTACCGGGATAAAATGTACGCTTGTGCCCACATTGCGTTCGTTCAGCTCGGTGATGAATTTGTCGCGGTCAATGGTCAGCAGTTCCGGCACGATGCGCAGAATGTACAGGTGCCAGGAATGAGTCGTGTAGTCCGGAACAAACGGCGGTTCAACCGCGTCGATCTTCGCAAACTCACGCTGGTATTTTTCTGCGATTTTCAGCCTGCGTTCCTGCATCTCTTTAATGCGGGAGAGCTGTACGAGGCCGAGCGCGGCCTGAATGTCGAACATATTATATTTAAAGCCGGGTTCGCAGATGTCGTACTGCCAGGTGCCGCCTTTTGCGTAGCGGTTCCAGGCGTTGTGGCTCATGCCCTGGCCGGCCCAGATGCGCGCTTTTGCGTCGATTTCGTCGTCGTCGGTTACGAGCATTCCGCCTTCGCCCGTGGTCAGGTTCTTTGTGGCGTAAAAGCTGTAGGACGCGGTGCCTTTCAGCTTGTTGCCGATCAGCCTTCCTTTATAATAGCTTTCAAACGCGTGCGCAGCGTCTTCGGAAACAAACAGGTTGTGCTTGTCCGCAATCTCATAAATCCGGTCAAGGTCACAGACCTGGCCGCTGTAATGGACGGGAACGACTGCTTTCGTTTTCGGTGTGATTTTCTTTTCGATTTCGTTCGGGTCGATGCATCCGGTTTTGTAGTCGATATCTGCAAATACCGGCTTTGCACCGACGTGGATAATGGTGTTTGCGGTGGAAGCGAAGGTAATCGGCGTTGTGATGACTTCGTCGCCGGGGCCGATGCCTTTGGAGAGAAGCGCAACATGGAGTGCTGCTGTGCAGGAGTTCATGGCGACGGCGTGCTTTGCGCCCAGATAATTTGCAAATTCCTGCTCAAACTTCACGGTGCGGGGGCCTTTTGCAACCCAGAGCGATTTTACCGTTTCTTCAACGGCTTTTACTTCCGCGTCGGTAAGGTCCGGCAGATTATATGGAATGAATTTCTCTCTTTTTTTAAACTGGCTCATGATTTGTCCTTTCCCTTTCGTCTTTATATTTCCCAATTTTGGCAGAAAAAAACTGCCCGCTGGTTTTCTTTGTTTTCAGCTGATTTCATATTTTTGCCGATGAAGGCTATAACCGGTGGAAAAATCCGGTTATTTCTGCCTGAATCAACGAAAAATATGATAGCGCCTTTTGTCTTTAAAGTCAACGAAAAGAAGCAGAGATTCTATAGCCATAGATTGACTATACGCTTGCATAGGGATATAATATACAGGTTAATGCGAAGCTATTTAAATTTTCCGTCGGAATGAGCCGAAAGAAAAAAGAACGGTGGCATAACTGTGGAAGACTCAAAAAAATATTATGTGCACCCCACCGCATGTGTGGATGAAGGCGCAAAGATCGGCGCAGGAACAAAAATATGGCATTTCTGCCATATCAGCTCCGGGTGCGAGATCGGTGAAAACTGCACCATCGGCCAGAATGTGTTTGTTGCGCCGGGTGTAAAAATCGGCAATAACTGCAAAATTCAGAACAATGTTTCCGTATATGAGGGCGTGGAGCTCGGCGACTATGTGTTCTGCGGCCCGTCCATGGTGTTTACGAACGTACAGCGGCCCCGCTGCAAATACCCGCAGCGCGGGTCGGAATTCTATGCCCACACGCCGGTGGGCGAGGGAGCAAGCATCGGCGCGAACGCAACCATCGTCTGCGGGCACACCGTGGGCAAAAACGCGTTTGTTGCCGCTGGCAGTGTCGTGACGAAAGATATTCCCGACCATGCCATTGTAATGGGCAGCCCCGCGCGCGTACGCGGCTGGGCCTGCGAATGCGGAGCAAAACTGGGTGAAAATCTCGTGTGCACGAAATGCGGGCGAAGATATATTCAGGGTGAAAAAGGCCTGAAGGAGGAAACAAAATAAATGCAGAAAATTGCGTTTAATGATCTTGGCGCACAGTACCGCCATTTAAAGGACCAAATTGATGCGGGAATTGCCGAAGTGATTGCGGGCAGCAAATTCATTTCCGGCCCGCAGGTCGAAGAGCTTGAGAAAGAGCTTTGTGCTTACACCGGCAGAAAATACTGCGTTGCAACCGACAACGGCACCGACGCTTTACTGATGCCGCTGATGGCAAAGGGAATCGGCGAAGGTGACGCGGTGTTCGTGCCTGCCCTCACTTTCTTTGCATCCGCCGAGGTGGCCAGCCTTGTGGGGGCGACTCCGGTTTTCTGCGACTGCGAAGAAGATTACTTCAATATTGATCCGGAATCCCTTGTAAAACAGATTGAGAAAACAAAAAGCGAAGGCAAACTGACGCCGAAAGCGGTCATTGCCGTCGACCTGTTCGGCCAGCCGGCAGACTTCACACGAATCCAGAAAATCTGCGATGAATACGGCCTATTCCTTGTTGAAGACGCCGCGCAGGGATTCGGCGGGGCAATCGGAGACAAAAAGGCCTGCTCGTTCGGCGACTGCTCGGGAACCAGCTTCTTCCCGGCAAAAGCGCTCGGCTGCTACGGAGACGGCGGCGCTGTTTTCACCGACAGCGAGGAGCTGTATAACCTGATGAAATCCATCCGCGTTCACGGCAAGGGCACGATGAAATATGATAATGTCCGCCTCGGCTTAAACGCCCGGCTCGATACGCTTCAGGCCGCAATCCTGCTGCCGAAGCTGCATGAGTTCGACAAAGAGAACGCACACCGCATCCGTGCGGCGGCGCGTTACGCGGAACAGCTGAACGATAAGTTCGCGGTTCCGAAGGTACGTGAAGGCTTTACTTCCAGTTTCGGATACTACACCCTAAAAGCAAAGAGCGCTGAAGAACGCACAAAGGTAATGGAAGCGCTGAAAGCCGAAGGAATTCCGACGATGATCTACTACCCGAAGCCGCTTCACCTGCAAAAGGTTTACGAATCCCTTGGTTACCATAAGGGCGACCTTCCGGTTGCTGAAAAGCTGTCGGAAACAGTGTTCAGCCTGCCGATGCATGGCTATATCACGGACGACGTGATTGATCATATATGCTCTATTCTGAAAAATATCTGAGAAGACGAGGGAAAAAATATGTCGAATGTCAAATCGGAACTTTTAGGTAAAATAAAGGACAAGTCCGCCGTCGTCGGCATTGTGGGCCTGGGTTATGTCGGGCTGCCGCTTGCGGTTGAATTCGCAAAAGCCGGCTACCGCACCATCGGCTTCGACGTGCAGGCGAAAAAAGTTGACGCCGTAAACGCCGGCCACAATTATATCGGCGACATCGTGGGTGACACACTGAAGCAAATGGTGGAAACCGGAAAGCTTTCCGCCACATCGGATTTCTCCTTCATTGAGAAAGTGGACGCCGTTGCAATCTGCGTTCCGACTCCGCTGGACAAGTACCAGCAGCCGGATATCAGCTATGTGAAAGGTTCCACCGAATCCGTTGCAAAGTATGTCCACAAGGGTATGGTCATTATCCTCGAATCCACAACTTACCCGGGAACCACGGAAGAACTGCTCAAGCCGATTCTCGAAGCGGGCGGCCTGAAATGCAGCGAGGATTTCTACCTTGCATTCTCCCCGGAACGCGTCGATCCGGGCAACAAGCAGTACAAGACAAAGAATACCCCGAAGGTTGTCGGCGGTATCGGCAACGATTCCACCGAAGTTGCGGCCGCTCTGTACCGCAGCGTGCTGGCTGGCGGCGTGTTTGAAGTTTCAACTCCTGCCGTTGCAGAAATGGAAAAACTTCTTGAGAACACCTACCGCAACATCAACATCGGCCTTGCAAACGAAATGGCAATCATCTGCCACCGCATGGGCATCAATGTCTGGGAAGTCATCGAAGCCGCGAAGACAAAGCCGTATGGCTTCCAGGCGTTTTATCCTGGCCCGGGCCTCGGCGGTCACTGCATCCCGCTTGACCCGTTCTACCTTGCATGGAAGGCCCGTGAGTTCGATTATCATACCCGCCTGATTGAAACATCCGGCGAAATCAACACCGGCATGCCGGAATATGTCATCCAGCGCGCCATGACCGTTCTGAATAAGGACAAGAAATCCATGAACGGCTCCAAGGTTCTGGTTCTGGGCGTTGCCTATAAAGCGGATATCGACGATTACCGCGAGAGCCCGGCGCTGAACGTAATTGACCTGCTCATCAAACAGGGAGCAGATACAACCTACTATGATCCGTACATTCCGGAGTACCGCCACAAGGGCAAGACCCATACCGGCGCAAAGGAACTGACGGATGACATGCTCAGAGAGGCCGATATCGTCGTCATATGCACGGCGCATTCCTGCTTCGATTACGACAAGATTGCAAATCTGTCGAAGGAAGTTTTCGATACGCGCAATGCGATGAAGGACGTAAAAGATCGTTCCAAGATCGAACTGCTGTAATCCGTTTCCCCCGTTTTCAATTGAGAGCGGGGGACTTTTTGAGCGAGGAGCACAAACCCCAATATATGTAAGAAAGGCATGGTTATAATCATGAAACAGTACCGTTTTGCGCTGATTGGCTGCGGCCGGATTTCCAAAAACCACATCGCCGCCGCTATTGCAAATAAAGATATTATGAAGCTCGTCGCAGTCTGCGACCCGGTTGCCGAGCGCGCTGAAAAGAAAGCGGCCGACTACTTTGACGCAATGGGAGAAAAACCGGCCATTTACGCCGATTACCACCAGATGCTGAAAGAGATGGAGATCGACTGCTGCGCCATTGCAACGGAAAGCGGCTACCATGCCAAAATTGCTCTGGACTGCATCCGCAGCGGAAAGAACACGCTGGTGGAAAAGCCGATGGCTTTGAATACCGCTGACGCGGAACTGATGATCAGCGAAGCGAAGAAGAACGGCGTTACCCTCGGCGTGTGCCACCAGAACCGCTTCAATGCACCGGTTCAGCAGCTTCACAAGGCGCTGGACGACGGCCGCTTCGGCAAGCTCGTGAGCGGCTCGGCGCGCATCCTGTGGAACCGTACCATGCCTTACTATGAGCAGGCTCCGTGGCGTGGCACCTGGGCACAGGACGGCGGCACGCTGATGAACCAGTGCATTCACGGCATCGACCTTCTGCAGTGGAACCTCGGCGGCGAACCGGACACCATTATGGCAATGACAGGCAACTATCTGCGTGACATTGAAGCCGAAGATTTCGGCGCAATCCTCATCCGTTTCAAAAACGGTGCCATCGGCATGGTAGAGGGCACAGCCTGCATTTACCCGAAGAATCTGGAAGAAACGCTTTCCATTTCCGGCGAGACCGGCACAGCCGTTATCGGCGGCCTTGCGGTCAACCGTGTGGAAACATGGAATTTCTCCGCTCCTGCGGAGCAGGACGCTGAAGTGGCGAAGCTTGCGGGCACCGACCCGAAAGATGTTTACGGCAGCGGCCACAACGCCCTGTACCGCAACTTTATCACGGCTGTCGACACGCACACCGATCCGCTTGTAAGCGGCACTGAGGGCATTAAGGGCATGAAGATCATCCTTGCGGCATACAAGTCCCAGAAAACAGGCCAGCCAGTCAAGTTCGACGACTTGAAATTCTCTACGCTGGAAATGTCGCATGACGATGTGAAAGTGAAGTAACTGCAATGAAATTATTAACAGTAGTCGGCGCAAGGCCGCAGTTCATTAAAGCATCCGTTGTTTCGCACGCTCTCAAGCCCGTCTGCGACGAGGTTATCGTCCACACGGGGCAGCATTACGACCGGAACATGTCCGCCGTATTCTTTGAAGAGCTGAATATCCCGAAGCCGGCTTATAACTTGGGCGTCGGCTCCGGCTCGCACGGCAGGCAGACCGGCGAGATGCTCATTAAAATTGAAGAAGTGATTTTTGAGGAAAAGCCGGACATCCTTCTGGTCTACGGCGACACAAACTCTACGCTCGCCGGCGCTTTGGCGGCTTCCAAGCTGCATATCCCGGTAGCACACGTGGAAGCCGGGCTTCGCTCGTACAACATGCGCATGCCGGAGGAACAGAACCGTGTTCTGACAGACCATATTTCCACATGGCTTTTCTGCCCGACCAAGACCGCAGCGGCAAATCTGAAAAAGGAAAACGTCACCCGCGGCGTGGATATCTGCGGCGACGTAATGCTGGATTCCGTGCTGCATTTTCTCAAGCTTGCGAAATCCAATCCGCAGAAAACGGCCATCTTTGACCAGATCGGCGTAAAGCCGAAAGAGTACCGCCTTGCAACGCTGCACCGCGCCGAAACAACCGACGGCGGCTTGGACGCAATCATCCGCATTTTTGACGCGTTCGAAAAAATGCCTCAGCCGGTCGTAATTCCGATTCACCCGCGCACCCGCCCGCTTGCAGAGCAGGCGATTTTGAAGCGCGGCTACCATAATATCAAGCTGATTGCTCCTGTCGGTTACCTTGAAATGCTGCTGCTGACCAGCAGCGCCTGCCAGGTGATGACCGATTCCGGCGGCCTGCAGAAAGAAGCGTGGTTCATGGAAGTACCATGCATTACCCTCCGCAGGGAAACCGAATGGGTTGAGACCCTTGCCGGGAACTGGAACGTGCTTTCCAGCCTTGAGACGGACGATATTTATAGCAAAGCCATCAATACGGTGCCAGACCCCGCCGCCCGCGAAAGCATGCCGTTCGGCGACGGACACGCATCGGAACGAATCGCTTCCATCCTTTCTCAATACGGGGTGTAACCGCAATGAATATCATTTACATCAATCACTATGCCGGA
This sequence comes from Caproicibacter sp., assembly GCA_036260805.1. GTDB lineage: Bacteria > Bacillota > Clostridia > Oscillospirales > Acutalibacteraceae > Thermocaproicibacter. The sequence continues at coordinate 259 of DATALZ010000073.1, read as the reverse complement.
TCGGCGAAACACGGCATGGAATTCCGCCCGTACTACATGGCGAAGCGCTGGGCGGCAAAGGGGCATAACGTCACCATCGTGGCAAGCTCCTTTTCCCATCTGCGCACCAAAAACCCGGATATCGGCGACCAGAAGTACGACGAGCAGATGATCGACGGAGTCCGCTATTTCTGGATTGCAGGGAACAAATATCAGGGCAACAACAAAGACCGTGTCAAGAACATGCTGTCGTTCCTGCGCGGGCTGTACCAGTTCCGCA
>DATALZ010000063.1:0-43409 GCA_036260805.1 Caproicibacter sp. | reverse complement strand
TAATTGCACTCAGGCCGTGCGGGCCCATACTTTCGGTATCGGCCGAAAGTATGCAAAGTCCGAGCAGGGGGAATTTCCAACTCCCGACGAGACAGGTATTTAGAAAATTCCCCCTGCATCCCCGAGTCTCCCCAGCAACCTAAATTCGCTCAATTGGCGTTGTGGTTTTCATTGCCGTTTTTAATTTTCACTGCCTGCGCCGTCATTTTGTTGGGCTGTGTGCAGCAATGCACTGATCAGGTGCGGTAATCCCCGTTGATTTTTACATAGTCATAAGTAAGGTCGCAGCCGAACGCGGTTGCACAAGCGTCGCCGTCGCCGAGCGAAACGTCGATGGTGATTTCATCCTCGGAGAGGATTTTTTTTGCGTCGTCTTCACTGAACGGGATTCCCGCGCCGTTCTGGCACACGGTGATTTCTCCCTCTTTGGAAGAGAACGATACGCCGACCTTCGTGATATCCGTATCCGCTCCGCAGTAGCCGATGGCGCACAGTACACGTCCCCAGTTTGCGTCGGCGCCGAACATTGCGGCTTTGAACAGGGTGGAGCAGATAACTCCTTTTGCCGCCGTGCGGGCGTTCTTCAAATCCTTTGCGCTGGTCACGTTGCAGACGAGCAGACGCGAAGCGCCTTCTCCGTCTTTTGCCAGCGTACGGGCAAGCTTGTCACAGAGCTGAGTGAGAGCCTCGGTGAAAGTTTCAAAATCCGTTCCTTCCGGTTCCGTGACTTCCTCGTTCCCCGCAAGGCCGTTTGCCAGAATGGCGCAGGTGTCATTGGTGGAAGTGTCGCCGTCGATGCTTACCATATTAAAGCTGACGTCCACCGCTTTGCGCAGCGCCGCGTCAAGTGCTTCTGAAGAAATCGCCGCGTCCGTTGTAATAAAGCAGAGCATGGTTCCCATGTTGGGGTGAATCATGCCGGAGCCTTTTGCAATGCCGCCGATTTTTACCGCTTTTCCGCCAAGCACGCAGGCAACGGCGATATTTTTTACGACGGTATCGGTCGTCATAATGGCTTTTGCAGCGTCTTCGGAACCGTCTACGGAAATTTGAGCCGCGAGCCCCGGAACGGAGGTTTCAATCGGCTCAATGGGAAGAACCTGCCCGATTACGCCCGTTGAGGCTACAATGATATCCTGCGGCTTGAGCTTCAGCGCGTCCGCGGCAAGTTCACACATCTTCTGCGCTTTCTCTACGCCGTCCGCGTTGCAGGTGTTGGCGTTTCCGCTGTTGCAGATTACCGCCTGCGCCTTGCCGTCTTTCAGGTTTTCCTTTGTTACAAGAATCGGCGCGCCTTTCACAAGGTTCTGTGTATAGACTGCCGCGGCCGTACACGGCACGTCGGAAGCAATCATGGCAAGGTCGAGCTTTTTGTTGTTCTTGCGGATGCCGCAGTGGACTCCGCCGGCCTTAAAACCCTTTGGAGCGGTTACGCCGTTTCTTACATACAAATATTTAACCAATTTTCTGCCTCCTGATTCAGTGCGTTTATTTTGCGTTTTGCAGTAGGTGCTGTGCCGCGTTGAAATCCTGCTTTTTTACATAGATATAATAGATCGTGTCGAATCTGTGGTCGGTGCCCCATCGGCCAAGCATTACGCCGCGGTCAAAATTCAGCCGCTGCTGGTTGCTCATACGGAAATCATAGTCGATGCCGTTTTCCCGCAGAGTCTGCCGAATCCGGTTGAACTCATCTACAGAAACTCCCGCATAGATTTCCTGTCTCTGCCAGAACCACATAACAATCATCCCTTCACGCAGATTAAAATGCATTTCATATTCTTCCATAAGACAAAAAAGTCAAAATGTGAGTTGAATACGAGAATCATTGTCAGAGTTGTCTGAATGCCTGCCGGGGCGGCGTGCCGCTCCGCAAAAATTGGGCCCCATGCTGATGCACTCGCCATGCGGCGCATCAGCGTTACCCCTGATTTGCTGCGCTTGCCCGCAGTCCCGGCGGGCTTTAGCAAACGCAGGCTTGACGCTGAAAAGAGTTGCAGCCGACACAGAAAATGTATGCTGCAGCTGACACAAGACTAGAACGGATGCTGTCAGCTGATCGTGGCGAAACGTAAAGTTTTCGTCCAGCCTTTTTTAAAAGGCTGGGGGGAAAGAAGTCAGGCCGGTTGTTTCCTCCAGACCGAACATCAGGTTCATGTTCTGAACCGCCTGCCCGGCCGCGCCTTTGACCATGTTGTCAATGGCGGAAACCGCGATCAATGTACCCGTGCGGTTATCGATGTGCAGTGAAATGTCGCAGAAATTTGAAAGCCGGACATTCTTAATATCCGCCGCGCGCCCTTCCGGCAGCAGACGGATGAAGAATTCTTTGCCGTACTGCTCCTGGTAGACCATGCGAATCTGTTCCATTGTCGCGCCGGGTGTGAGTTTCGCGTAGCAGGTCGCGAGGATTCCGCGGTTGACCGGCAGCAGGTGGGGGACGAATGTTACCGTAATCTCTTTGCCCGAAATAATCCGCAGCGTCTGCTCAATTTCCGGCGTATGGCGGTGGCATCCGACCTTGTAGGCCGTCATGCTTTCGTTCAGCTCCGGGTAATGCGTGTTCTGCGTCAGCTTTCTGCCGGAACCCGTTACGCCGGACGCGCAGTCCGCAATGATTCCATCCGGAGAAATCAGTCCTGCTTTCAATGCCGGAATAAGAGCCAGCGGCACCGCCGTGGTGTAGCATCCGGGGTTCGCAATCAGCTTTTTGCCCTTGATCTTGTCGCGGAAAAGCTCCGGCAGACCGTAGACCGCTTCTTCATGCAGCTCCGGGTACGAGAAAGTTCCCTTATACCACGTTTTGTAGTCTTCCTCGCGTTTCAGGCGGAAATCCGCGCCCATATCGACAAATGCTTTGCCTGCGCCGCGGCATTTTTTTGCAAGTTCCTGAGAAAGCCCGCTCGGCAGAGCGGCGAAAATAATGTCGCTTTTCTCAATGACTTTGTCTTCGGATTCGCAGACCTTGTCGCACAGCTGATAGTAAGCCGGGTAGATTTTGCTGAGCGGCTTACCCTCAAAGCTGACCGACCCGACGGCTGAAACTTCCGCGTCCGGGTGTCCGCTTAAAAGCCGAACCAGTTCTGCGCCCGCGTAACCTGTTGCTCCAATCACTCCCGCGCGTATCATTTCTTTTCACCTTCCGCAAGAAGATTGAGAATTCTGTTGGCCTGAGCTTCTACGTTCGCAGGAGCCGGGCCGCCGAGAACCTTCCGCCCATTTACGCAGCGTTCCAGCGAAATGGCCTCATATATATCTGTATCGAACTTTTCGTTGAATTCTTTATAGGTTTCTACCGGAAGAGTCTCCAAAGTCAGACCGTTTTCAATGCAGTATGCCACGATTTCACCGGTGATTTTGTACGCCGTGCGGAACGGAAGCCCTTTGCCGACAAGGTAATCGGCGCAGTCGGTCGCGTTGATGAATCCTTTTGCGGCGGCGGCGCGCATGTTCTGCGTCAGTACTTTCATGGTGTCGATCATCGGGGTGAACGTTTTGAGGCACATCGTCAGGGTGTCGATTGCGTCGAAGATGGCTTCCTTGTCTTCCTGCATATCCTTGTTGTACGCGAGCGGCAGGCCTTTCATCATAGTGAAAAGCGTTACCATGTCTCCGATTGCCCTGCCGGATTTTCCGCGGACCAGTTCGGCGATATCTGGGTTCTTTTTCTGCGGCATGATGCTGGAGCCGGTCGAGAACGCGTCGTCCAGTTCAATGAATTTAAACTCCCACGAACACCAGAGGACGATTTCCTCTGAGAACCGGGAAAGATGAACCATTGCAATGGAGATTGCCGAGGCAATTTCGAGGCAGAAGTCACGGTCGGAAACGCCGTCCAGACTGTTCTGCGTGGCGCCGGCAAACCCGAGCAGTTCCGCCGTGCGTTCACGGTTGATGGGGTAGGTGGTTCCCGCGAGAGCGCAGGAGCCGAGCGGGCAGTAATCCATGCGTTTCGCAGCATCCTGCAGACGCCCTGTGTCACGCAGGAACATTTCCGCATACGCCAGCAGATGGTGCCCGAAGGTTACGGGCTGAGCCCTCTGCATATGAGTGTAACCCGGCATTACGGCATCCTTGTACTGCAGCGCCTTTTTGCAGACGACGGAAACAAGGCCGTTCAAAAGGGTCTGCAGTTCGGCGCATTCCTTTTTCAGATGCAGGCGGATATCCACCGCAACCTGATCGTTCCGGCTGCGTGCGGTGTGAAGCCGTTTGCCCGTGTCGCCAAGACGCGCGGTCAGTTCGCCTTCCACAAATGTGTGAACATCTTCGGCGGTTTCGTCAATGGAGAGTTTGCCGCTTTCCAGATCCGCGAGGATTCCCGCAAGGCCTTCGCGTATTTTTTCGGATTCTTCCGGTGCGATGACGCCGCATTCGCCCAGCATTGTCGCGTGTGCGATGCTGCCTTCAATATCTTCTTTGACCATACGGCTGTCAAAGGAGATGGAAGAGTTAAAATCGTTCGTTGTTTTGTCGAGTTCCTTGTGGAACCGTCCCGCCCACAGCTTCAACGGGTATGCCCCCTTGCATCATTATCCACAGCATTTCCGGTTCGGCTGCAGAAATTAATTTGTTTTCATCCGCAACCGTCTGGGGATGAAAACATCTAAATTCCGCAATCCATGCCGAATTGCTGTTATTTTATTTTATCACTTTAATTTACTAAATTAAATAGTAAAAGAAGGGGTGACGCAAACGCCACTGCGCCTGCGGCGACCCCGTCTTTAAACTTCACAGTTGATTTCTTGATTATTTGCTGTTCTTAAGCTTTTTCATCGCCTGAACAGTAATCGGAAGGCCGAACAGGTTGATGAATCCGTCTGCGTCCGCCTGATTGTAAACATGGTCGGCGCTGAAGGTTGCAATTTCTTCATCATACAGAGAGTATGGAGATTTCGCGCCTGCGTCGATGATGTTGCCCTTGTAGAGCTTGAGCTTGACTTCGCCGGTCACGTTCTGCTGTGTGGAATCCACAAAAGCGGAGAGCGCTTCCCTCAGCGGGGTGAACCACTTGCCGTCGTAAACAAGTTCGGCGAATTTCTGGGCGACGCCCTCTTTGAAATGGAAGGTGTCCTTGTCGAGGCAGAGTTCTTCGAGCTTCTGGTGTGCGTGGTAGAGGATTGCTCCGCCCGGTGTTTCATAAACGCCCCTGGACTTCATGCCGACCAGCCTGTTTTCCAGCAGATCGACGATGCCGACGCCGTTTGCGCCGCCGAGCTCGTTCAGCTTTGCAATCATGTCTACGCCGCAGAGTTTCTCGCCGTCCAGCTTGACCGGAACGCCCTTTTCAAAAGTAAGGGTAACATAGGTCGGCTTGTCGGGAGCCTTTTCGGGAGACACGCCGAGTTCAAGAATCTTATCGTAATTCGGCTCGTTTGCCGGGTCTTCGAGGTCGAGGCCTTCATGGGAAAGGTGCCACAGGTTCTTGTCTTTGGAGTAGTTCGTTTCCCTTGTGATGTTCAGCGGAATGTTGTGCGCCTCGGCGTAGTCGATTTCCTCGTCACGGGATTTGATGTTCCAGATTCTCCACGGAGCGATGATCTTCATATCCGGAGCATAAGCCTTGATGCCAAGCTCGAAACGTACCTGATCATTGCCTTTGCCGGTGCAGCCGTGTGCAATTGCATCCGCACCCTCGGCCTTGGCGATTTCAACAAGGCGTTTTGCAATCAGCGGCCTTGCGAAGGATGTGCCCAGTAAATATTTGCCTTCGTAAACGGCGTCGGCTTTCAGCGTCGGCCAGATGTAATCTTCCACAAGCTGCTTCTTGAGGTCTGCAATGTAGAGTTTGGAAGCGCCTGTTTTCTTTGCTTTTTCTTCCAGACCGGTCAGCTCTGCGCCCTGCCCAACGTCCGCGGCAACCGCAACAACCTCGCAGTTATCGAAGTTCTCTTTCAGCCACGGGATGATGATGGACGTGTCGAGTCCGCCCGAGTAAGCAAGCACAACTTTTTTAATCTTCTTTTCCATATCTGTCAGCCACCTTTTCTGTATTTCAATCGGTTTGAATTCTTTTTATAAACTCATTATACACTGTTTATGCAGAAAATCAAGTACTTTTTGCATAAATATTCAACAAATTGTATCGGAACGCATAACTCTTTGTAGTCATGGTTTATCTGTAAAATTTGAGTAATTATAACTTAAAATAGAAAGATATTACATATGTTGACAAAAAAAACGGCTATATGCTAATATTGAATTATTTAATAGAACTATTATGGAGGGATAATTAGTGAAAAGATTGAAATATCTTATTTTCGGCATTGTTATGCTGATAGTCTTGTGTTCGTGTTCTAAAAATGAATCTTCAGCCAGTAAATCTTTGCAAGGAGCAAAGTCGAATGTGTCGTCATCAAGCAGCAGCTCTGGTTCCGCATCCGGAAGTAGTTTAGTTAATATTGGGGCGCAACATACCCGTGATCTGGAGAACGGTTTGTATCCTGTAAGGGTCGGCGACTATACACTTGCCCCTCCGAATAGAAAAAACGGGTGGGATAATCATTCAATTGACGATGATGCAATGTACTTTAATTATATGGGCAAGAATTACGCTACAAAAGATACAATGTATTTCTGTGCCGATGCTGTTGATTATTTAGATAATGAAAAAGCCGAATGTAATCTTAACGGCCTTGATAATGTTACGGAGTATAGCTGGAAATGTATGAGCCTTAAGATTGGTGATACTATTGGAAGCTATCTTACGGATAAAGAACTTATGCAAAAAATAGAGAGCAAACAACAAGTTAAGATTAATAATTTCGATATGCTGAAAGTTACTGGCAGAATTAAAAACAGTGTTTATGGTCAACTTGGCTTTTATTACACAGGATATTATACTATTGTGCAGCCTAAATCGACCGGTAATAACCATACTCAATGTCCAATATTTTGGATGATGTTTAGTCATTCCAAAGCGAATATGGCTACTATGAATAAAACTATGGATGCAATGGCAAAAACGTTAGAACTCGATAAATCTTGATTTTTACAAAGGGGAATTAAAACGCTTATGAAAAGAATAGCTGTTTATGCCATGTGTGTATTTGTTTTTCTATCTTTGTGCTCTTGCTCAAATCAGCAAGGTGGAAAGAACAATTTAGTTTCGCATACTTCTTCAGCTGCAACTAGTGAGGCTGTGGTGAATTCAGATAGCTCTACTAATGAGTCAAAAACAAAAGTATCTGAGAGTTCAGCACAAACAACTCAAAATCCACTATTAGATGATAGTGCAGTACTCCGACAGCTTTCCGATTATTCGATAAGTGCACCTAAAGGTTGGGTTATAAGTGGTCAAAGCTTTGCGGAAGAACCACAGTGTGGACCTGCAAGTATTTATGCTGGGGGCGACACTACCTCGAATGGGTTTAAAGCTTGTTCTAGCTTAGATACGATTATCGATGCATGTAAAGATAACTTAAGTAGTCAAATCGACCGCAATAAAAAACCAGTGCCAACAGTTGAGACACAGAAGAAAGCTAAAATAAATAATCGCGAGCTTTTAATAGCTACTGGAACACTCAATAACGATAAATTTTTAGGCTATTATTATTTAGCGCCTGCAGATGATTATGTAGACAGTCCTCATCCGGTTTATTGGGTATTTGTAACACATTCGGCAAGTGAATTACCACAATTACAAAAATATGGTGATGCAATGGCATCAACGCTACAGATTGATACATCTGTTGATTGATATGACGTTAGTAGCTCATGACTTCCTAATACAATTTGCCCTTCTAAAAATTCTAATAAAAAATTCCAAATAAACTGTCTGCGCTTATTTGAGATATAATATATTTAGTACTAGTTAAACAACTATTGAATTTGATTGCGAAAATCAAGCTCGTGATCATTCAATATATTTTCCGACGAATCGGGACATTAAGGAGGATTCGAATGAGCGAATTCAAACAGATTTCAGTCGAAGACCTGAAATTCAATCCGTTTACCATGATCAACAAAGAGTGGATGCTCATCACCGCCGGCAATGCGGAAAAGTGCAACACCATGACGGCGAGCTGGGGCAGTTTAGGCGAGCTGTGGGGGAAATACGTCACAACAATTTATATCCGCCCTCAGCGCTACACGCTGGAATTCCTGAACCGCGAAGATTACTATTCCATCTGCGTGCTCGGCGAAGAACACCGCGCGGCGCTCAATTACTGCGGAAGCCACTCCGGCCGCGACGGCGACAAGATCAAAGCCGCGAACCTTACGCCCGTCTTTGACGAAGCCGCTCCGTATTTCAAAGAGGCGAAAGCGGTCTTCATCTGCAAAAAGCTGTACCGCCAGGATTTTGCACCGGAATGTTTCCTTGAAAAATCCCTCGACGCCGCCAACTACCCGAAAAAGGACTACCACAAGATGTTCATCGGCAGCATCGAAAAAGTGCTTGTAAAAGAATAAGCTTTTCGCCCGGAAGAGTATCTTTCGGGCATTTTTTATTAGGAACCTCTCCACGGCTTGCTGCGGAGAGGTTCATTTCGCGCGTCATAGTGAATGACATTGACAAATTTACAGAACAGAATTATAGTAGTATCAAAATAAGAAAGCAATCGAATTGTCCGCCCGATGATATGATTTAGAAGAAGGCGATTTTTATGAAAAAAGTGTTTGCGGTGTTCTTCTGTGTTTTGCTTGCTGCTGTGCCGGTGGGCGCGTCGGCGAATTCCGGCCCTGCATACTGGCAGCATACGCCGTCTTTTTCCATTGCGCCGCTGAAAGACTGCCCGGTGACCGTTTCAAGGGAGGACCTTTCCTTTGATTTTTCTGCCGAAAAGAACCTTGATTACGGTCCGCAGGCGCAGGTCACAGCATCGTATCAGATGAAAAATCCCACAGCAAAGCCTGTCAAAGTGCAGATGGCTTTCCCGCTGATTGCAAGTCTGAACGACCTTGCGCAGATAGACGGCGTGCATATCTCTGCAAACAGCAAGAATATTCCGTTCGAAATCTATCTGGGCGGAAAACAGCCGGATGCCGGGGTAAACAAAAATTATTACGATGCGGACGGAAAACTGATCAAAACTTCGCTTCCATCCTTTTCTCAGATTCTGAAAAGCGTAAACGCCAAACCGACCGCACGGAAAATCATAAAGGGCTCCGGCAAACTTTATAAAATGACTTCCAGTAAGCAATGCGGGGTCAAGGTCAGCGTACCGCTGCAGAACTCTTACATTTTTAATACCGGATTCAACGGATTTTCCAGAAGTAACGATACAATCTCAGTATTCAGCTCGCCGTATAAAGACCAGGATCTGTCGCTTCTAGTTCTGGGAGGTCAAAACCCGAATATTGAGACTTTTCAAGATCAGAATCTTACAAAAAAGGCAACTCAAGGGGTCAATGTTCAGGTCAGCAATATCGATGTAGAGACCTATTTGAAGGACATGTTCAGTGGCAGCCCAATTTATAAAGCTTATCCATCCGACGGACTTTTAAAGAGCCTCATTTCGGAGTTTGAAGACGAAGCCGACGCGGCAATGGCCATTAATCCATCCTTTGGGGATGCTGATTTTAGCAGCTTTTTCGAACAGGAACATATTGTTGTTCTTTGTTACGAAGCTGAATTTCCGGCAAACGGTACGCAGAATATCACGGTCAGTTACCCGATGGGCGGCGCCATGAATGTCGAAAAAACGCATGACCCCGTTTATTCCTACGGTTACCTTCTGAACCCTGCGAAAGGCTGGGCGGGCTTTCAGAATCTGAACATTAAAGTTGTTCCGCCGAAAAGAGAGCCGTATGTTGTCTCGAGCAGTATTCCGCTGACCGCGGAGAAGGATGGCGCCTACACTGCAAAGCTTTCATCATTGCCGCAGAATGACTTTGTGTTCTCCATTCATTCCGAATCGAAGACCGAGCCGAAAGACAGTTCCATATTCAGTTGGAATCCAACAGTAATCCTTATTACCGTTGTTATTATCGTGCTTATCGCTGTGATGATTGCCGCAGGCCGCCTGAAAGGCAGAGAATAGGCGAAACTGATTGACAAAACTCCGATAAAAATATATGATAGACCCGCAAAGATAAAAACACGGTCCGGTTGGTAGTCCGGGCGCGGCGTTCCGCCGTCAGTAACCTGCCTCCTAGGGTTGTCCGTTCTTTGTGAAGCATAAACCGAATAGGAGGATTTTTATGGACATTTCAAGCAAGCTGACTGTTTTTTTCGACGATCCGTTCTGGGCGGCTGTCTATGAGCGCACCGAAGGAAAAAAACTGACCGCCGCGCGCACCGTGTTCGGCGCGGAACCGAAGGATTACGATGTGTACGCGTATTTCCTGAAAAACTGGAATCGCCTGCGCTTCAGCCCGCCGGTGGCAGCGGGAAGGAAAGAGCCGGCGGCAATCAACCCAAAACGGATGCAGCGCGCGATTCAGCGCCAGATATCCGCCCCGGGCGCGGGAACAAAGGCACAGCAGGCGCTGAAGCTCCTGCAGGAGCAGAACAAAACGGAGCGCAGGGTCAAAAGCCGCGAACAGCGCGAAGCCGAGGAACAGCGGCAATTTGAGCTTCGTCAGCAGAAGCGAAAAGAGAAGCACAAAGGGCGCTGAAGTTCAGCGCAACAAACCAGTTTTCAACAAAAAGGAAGCGCCCCGTGGAAAACCTCCGCGGGGCGCTTTTTCACGCTTTTGCCGGGTTGATTTCAGAAATATTTTCAACAGTTTCTATCTTCACCGTGGAAAACTCCGCGGAGTTCGGTATTATTTTTTTAATATTGTCCAGATTCGTTCGTTTCCGGCGTATTTAAAGCGAAAGAGGGTAGGAAATTGGACAGTTTCAAAGAGCCGGAGGAAGCCGTAGACCGTTACGGCGTGTTGGTATACCGTCTGGCGCTTGCCCAGACAAAGAACGCGGCAGATGCCGAAGATGTTTTTCAGGAAGTCTTTATGCGACTTGTCCGGAATAAACGCCCGTTCCAGAGCGAGGAGCATAGAAAAGCGTGGCTGATCCGGGTCACAATCAACTGCAGCCGCAGTCTGTGGAGGACGGTTCTGCGGCGCGGGGAGGTTCCGCTGGATGAGGAGCCACGTCCCGGCGGGCCGGAACAGCCGTGTGAGAATTCGGAAGTATACGACGGCGTCATGCGGCTGCCTGCAAAGTACCGGGCAGTGATTCACCTGTATTACTATGAGAATATGCCGATTGAAAAGATCGGCAGCGTTTTGAACATCGGTTATGCCGCGGCGGCGAAACGCCTGAGCCGTGCGCGGGAGCTTTTGAAACGTCAGTTGACGGAAGGAGAGAAAGATGAGAGATTACAGAGCAGAGTACCAGACGGGTGCAGACCTGCGACCCATTCCAGATGATCTTTTTATGCGTACAAAAACGCGGATTCGGGGGGAACAATCAGCGCATTCCAGCAAGACCCGCTGGAGCGTTCTGGTGCCGCTCTGCGCGGTTCTAGCTCTCGCTTCCGTTTCGGCAGTGGCCTACGGAGTGTATTATTTCACACAGCCTGTGTATCAGCCGCGAATCAATTCGTCCATACCGGCGGCAGTAACGAAAAATGCGGGTGCTGTGGTAGGCAAAACCAATACGGCAAGCGGGCTGTCCGTCACCATAAATCGAACGGTCTGCGACAATAAAAGTATGTATCTTTCGCTGAACGTACAAAGCAAAGACGGCAAGCCGCTGCAGGAGTCCTCAGAGCTCCGCAAATCGCAGATCGTGCGGGAGCGGTTTGCCAAGTGTGCCCTGAATGTCGGCGGCAAAGATTACGAATGCTGGATGTTCCGTACGGATAATGCCGCCGTACCGGACAAAGCCAGCTACGAAATAGAAGCGTCGGGCGATTTCAGCGGCCAGAACGGAAAACCCGTCACGCTCACGCTGCAGGATTTTACCGACGAGGTGGATACCTGCGAGGATGCCGGGTTTCTGTTCCGGAACCTCGGCGAACTCTATGCGAAAATGGCGCCCGAAAAGCCGCAGAATTTTATCCGCACCGGAATCTTTATTCAGTATACCGATCAATCAATCATTCCAAGCTGGACGATTCCCGCCGGGAGGCAGAAGATTCAATTTTCCAGCCAGTTTCCGGGGGCATATATCGACAACATTGGGTTCCATCAAACAGGCGAATCACAAAAAGATATGCTGTACGTCAGCATCACACCCGGAAGCCAGTCGGAAGCGGCTGCTTTAAACAAGCTCTGCTTTCAAAACCTCGATACCATGGATCCCATGTCGTTTGACGAAGGCGATGTTATGGGGCATGGGACGGTAACGGGCTATTCCAGTCGGAAAGATCATCTCAAAAAGACAAAAGCCGACAGGGACCCGAAGCGTGCGTACAACGGAAAAAGAGTCGTAATTGCTTTGGCCGCTCAGGACGAGGCTGGCTTTAACCAGAAAAGCTGCACTGTTTCAGATTTATCCCATTACCGCTTGGTGAAAAATTTCAACATGGAAAATATTGTCCGTTACTCCGGAACCTGGAAGATTCCGTTTACGCTTCAGTTTAAGGATACCACGCGCAGCTTTGCCATCAACAGAAGCTTCAAAACGTCAGGCGGGCATTCAGTAATCATCCGGAAGCTGTCTCTATCCGACCTATCACTGTCATTTTCCGGCAAATGCCAAAATCATAAAATTTCAGACGGTCCGCTCAAGTCGGATTTATCTCCGAACCACATTAAGCTGATTCTGAAAAATGGCTCCGCTGTGGACGTTGGGCAGAAACTCGGCGGCGGAATCGACGCTGACGGTTCGTTTGCATTCGAAGGGAACCTCAAGTCCCTGGTTGACGCCGGACAGGTAGCGGCGATTGAGCTCTGGGGGGCTCGTATTCCGCTCCAATCATGAAGCTTTCAACCAATTACCTGGCTATTGTGGAAAACACGGCAAAGTTTATTGAGGGTACATTATGCCTGTGAAGGTTACTGCAAACTGCTCTGTTTGTCCGATCCTACGAATTTTATCTAAAACAAGAACACCTTTGAAAGTTTTATGATCCTGCGGAGTCGTTTCCTGGTAAGGCATTTGAACTATTTCTGAACCGCCCTTTTTCACGGTGTACTTTTTAACGTCTGCAAGGCAATCGGCGTAGGTATCATAACGTTTTTCAATAGTTAGTCCATAATAAGATGGACTGGTATCAACGCAATATTTTCCCGCCGTCGGGGCAGCGGAATACGTTCCCGAACCGGTACTTGAAACAGCGGCTGCGGAAGAAGAGTCCCAATTCGACTCCGGTGCAGCCTTCGGAACTTTATTCAGGTCTCCCTGCCCAAACAGAAAAACCGCCCCCACGCTGAGCGCACAAAACAAAACGGCGGTTATAACAGCTTTTCTGCTCCTCATAAAATCCAACACCACGATTCTTATTAAGAATATAGTATACCCTAAATGTTAATTCAAATCCCTGAATTTGTCAAATATAGGAAGAAGCGCTTCCGCGTAAACAGCGGAAGCGCTTTGTATACCACGCGTTCAATGCGTGGCTTTGATTTTACGGGATTTCCAGTTTAGTTGTGGAGTTGGCTTGTGTTATCTCGCAGTCTGAAATGGAAATTTGTAGTTCAGTTTAATTCAGTTTGAAAATTTCAATCAGCGATTTCAGCGTTTGAGCCTGACTGCTCAGTTCCTCGCTGGACGCCGCGCTTTCTTCCGCCGTAGCGGAGTTGGTTTGCACGATGTTGGAAATCTGGTCGAGCCCAAGCTGAACCTGTTTTATGGAATCCGCCTGCTGCGCCGAAGCGTTCGAGATATGCGAAATCAGGCCTGCGGTCTCTTTTACTTTGTCTGCGACCGTATGAATCGAATGAGCCGTGCTGTCGGCAATTTTCGTTCCTTCATTCACATTCTGGATGGACGTTTCAATCAGTGCGGTGGTGTTGTCTGCCGCCTGCGAACTCTTACCCGCAAGATTCCGCACCTCTTCGGCCACGACGGCAAATCCCTTGCCGGCTGCGCCCGCACGAGCTGCTTCCACCGAAGCGTTCAGTGCAAGAATATTGGTCTGGAACGCAATGTCCTGTATTGTTTTGATAATTTCGCTGATTTGGTTTGAGGACTGGTCGATTTTTTTCATTGCGGAGATCAGTTCGGACATCTGCTCGTTCCCACGCTTCATTTCGTCGGCAGCGTCGTTCGCCAGCGTGGTCGCGTTGGATGCATCGGATGCGTTGTTTTTTACATGTTGCGCAATTTCGGTTACGGAAGCGGCAAGCTGCTGCACAGAACTGGCCTGCTCCGTAGCGCCCTGCGCCAGTGTCTGTGAGCCGGCTGCCACCTGCTCGGAGCCGGCGGCGACTTGCCCTGCGGCCTCAGAAATTCCACCGAAGGTTTTCATGAGCGTGGCCTTTATATTCTCCATGGATATCTTGATTTTATGGAATTCACCCGCATACTCACATTGAAGATCAAACATCAAATTGCCGACGGCAATCTGATCCAGTACGGCAGAAATTTCATCGATATATCTTATGTATTCTTTCAGCCGGTCAACGGTCTGCGAAATAGCGGAAGCAACCTGCCCCGTTTCATCGGATGAACGGATTCCAACATCCACGTCGAGATTTCCGTCAGCAATTTTCTGCGCCGCAGAGGTCAGCTTTTTGAGCGGCCTGATGATGCTCTTCGAGACTAAAACGATCAGCACGATTAGCACCACTAAAGCAAAAGCAAACACGCTGTAAAGGGAATTTTGGATGGATGTGTAAGCTCCGTAATATTCCGCGTTCGGCAAACCGGTGGTAACCGTCCATCCGGTTGTGCCTACGGGCGAAACATATCCGTTGTTGGTCTGCCCCATGGCGGTGTAAACAATGGGGCCTTCTTTTCTGTTTTTGATTGCGGTTACGACATTCTCCGACATACCCGCCGTCGAAACATCCTGATTCATATATTTCTGGTCCGGGTAGCAGATAAGCGTGCCTGCGCCGGTCGCGAGAATATAAAACCCGCTGTTGCCAAGTTTGTAGCTCTTCACCATGGAATACAGGTTGTCAATGCTGAAGTCGATGCCTGTTACGCCAAGAAACTCATCGGTGCCCGCTTGGTAAATCGGAGCGACCACGCTTACAATCCACTTTTTTGTAGCGGTATCCTGGTACGGCTCGGTAATTACAGCAGTCTTTTTGGTCGTTACTTCTTTATACCATGTCCTTGCGGTTACGTCGTATTTCGAGTCGGACGTATATCCGTCGGACTGTGTCAGCTGGCTGGAATCAATGTCCGCAATCCAGGCGTCAACAATATTAGCGGAATCGGATTTCTGCACGTTCTCAAGTGAACGCTTTACATCTGCGAAACTCGGTGCCGAAGTAATCTTTGTCCCTTTTTTAATCTTCACAAAGAGATTTTCATACTGGGTATTGGCGGACATCTGTTTGGCTGTTACCAGATATTTCGTAAAATATTCGCTGATCTGGTGGGAAGCAGATTGGGACTTTGCGGTAAATTCACTGGTGGATAAAGTGGAAACGGATTGTTTCACATTGTTTAGTACTATCAGTGCGGCGGCACAAAAAATGCATGCCACAGGAACTCCGACGAAAAGCAGCATTCTGTACAGTAGGCTTTTTTTCATTCTTTTCACATCCCTTGCTGGTATTTGTGTATACTTATTTATCGGCTATGCCGTGAAAAATCGAATAGGAATTATATATGTAAATTAATTCCCTGCCTATATTAACAACGTTTATTTCCATAAAATTCATAAATAAAAGCGCTCCCGCATGTTAGGCGGAAGCGTGTAAAGTTGGTTTGTGTTCATCCCCCGCCAAAGGCGGGGGATGAACACATCTTATCTCGCAGTCTGAAATGGAATTGCTAGTATAATGCTTTAGCCTTTAATTTCTAATCAATAATATAGTCGTGGATGATAGACGCCAGATTCTGCGGCACGCGCGCGGTCAGTTTGCATCCTTCCGGTGTATATTCTTCGCTTTCCACCGCGCCGCTGGAACGAATCCTGTCGGCGAGCCCTGCGGCGGAAAACGGAAGAAGCAGTTTGACAAGGCGATAGTCCGGCAGGCTTTTCTCAATGGTGTATAAAAGCTGCACAAGGCCTTCGCCGGTTTTTGCGCTGACGCGCACTGCCCGCCCGATCATCGGCATGGAACCGAGATCCGGCACAAGGTCGCATTTGTTCAGTACCGGGATGATTGTTCTTCCGGTACAGCCGAGCTCGGCCAGAAGATTTCTGGTTACCTCAAGATGCGCAGGCGCTTCCGGGCTGGAAGCGTCGCACACGTTCAAAATTACGTCTGCGGAGGCGGCCTGCTCCAGCGTGGATTTAAAAGCTTCTATCAGGTGATGCGGCAGGCGGCGCAGGAACCCGACCGTGTCAATCAGCATTACGGTTTCCCCGCCGGGCAGCTTCAGCGCCCTTGCCGTCGGGTCAAGCGTTGCAAAAAGGCGGTCTTCCGCAAGGACTCCGGCTCCGGTCAGCGCGTTCATCAAAGAGGATTTCCCTGCGTTTGTGTAACCGACCAGCGCCACGGTTACGATGCCGTCCTTTTGGCGCCGCCGGTTGAGCTGGATGCGGTGTTTTTCCACTTCATGGAGCTGTTCGTTCAGCGCGTTGATTCTTCTGCGGATATGCCTGCGGTCGGATTCCAGCTTGCTTTCGCCCGGGCCGCGCGTACCGATGCCGCCGCCCAGACGCGAAAGTTCTGTTCCTCGCCCGGAGAGCCGCGGCAGAAGGTATTTCAGCTGTGCCAGCTCCACCTGCAGTATGCCTTCGCGGCTTTTTGCACTCGATGCGAAAATATCCAGAATCAGCGTAGTGCGGTCGATCGTACGCACTTCGGAGATCCGCTCAATATTGCGCAGCTGGGTTGGGGAGAGTTCGCAGTCAAAAATCAAAAGGTCGATCGAGTATTTTTTGCAGAAGTCCGCAATCTGTTCCATCATCCCGCTGCCTACGCAGGTTGCCGCATCCGGCGAGGGGCGTTTCTGCGTCATGGCACCGAACGGCTCCGCGCCCGCACTTCTCACCAGTTCATACAGCTCTGCAAGCGAAGCGTCGGCGTCCCAGCTGCCGGTGTCCAGTTCTACAAGCAGAGCCCGTTCCTTTTTTACCGTGTTTTCGTGCATATTCAAGGCCTGTACTCCTTTTCCGGTTTTTTCCGATCATACTGCTTTTAAATTCTGTTAATCCTACATCTAAATACAAAATATCGCAAAAGTATGCAAAAAGCAACACTATTTTGTCGAATGACCGCCGGGCTGCTGCAAAAATTATTGTTTCACGAAACTCCACTGTAATCCGAAACAATGGTAAGATGTGCCGGCATAAATTTTTCCACTTTCTTTTGTGCCTCATCTCTGCCGCAGGCCGGTTCTTTTAAAAATTTTACAGTAATTTTTTTGTTCGGCACATCCTCCAGAATCTGAACGGAAAGCCCCAGAGAAGAGAAAAAATTTTCGAGATCGGCTTTCGTATTGCTGTTCGGCGTTACCGAGCAGAGCGCATAAAGAACAACTCTTTCTTTCTCGACCGTCGGTTCAATGCTGGTAATCCCGCAGGCACCCATGTAATAGGCCAGACCGTAATCCTCTGCCGTGGCCAGAAAGCTTTCTTTCTGCAGCGTATTCAGTTCATCACAGACAGGGTCAAGACCGGCCGCATATGCCTGCAGTTCATCATCCACAACGGTTTTGCCGCTGAGGCTGTAAAGGTCTGTCGGCAGAAGGCGGCTTTTCATGGAATCGTAGGTTCCCATGGCTAAGCCCCCAGTGAGACACTCAGTGTACCGGCGACCGCGAGCTGGTTTGCGGCAACGGTCTTTCCGGTGCTGGTAAACGTGCAGTCGGAGATCGTGCCTGTTTCAAAAAGCTTTGAAATCATCGCATTCACCACCACGGCATCGCCGACGTTCAGACTGTAAAAATATTCGTACAGGGCCATGCGGCACTGTACCCTGACCGTTAGGGAATTTTGGCCGTCTTTTGCCCTGACCGTGCACGTTACGTCTACCGGAACGGCCTGTGCGGCCTGGACGGTCACGTCCACGTTGACTTCTTTGTTTGAGGCAATAAGATTCTGCACCTGCTTTACCGCGTCGTCCGAAGCGGCCTCGCCGGTGCCGCCGAGATAAACCGCCGCGGTTCCGGAGCCGCTGGCGCGCGGCACAACGTTCGCCGATTTTACGCCGCTGCAGCTCATGGCAAGCTGCTTGTACCATGCCGCGTTGGAGCCGTTCGCGGGCTGGGCGTAGCTTTCCAGAAGACGTTTGCGCAGTGAGTCGTCGCTTTCCGCATCCTCGCCGCCGGTAAAAGCGCTGTTATTTGTTACGGTTTCCATAGCCGCGGGCGGCGTTACCATAATGGTGATGGTCTGGCTGTCCGTGTTGCCGTCGGCTCCGGCATTCTGCGCCTTTGCGGGAACATCCACGGTAAGGCTTCCGATCGGCAGGGTTGCATCCTGTGTTGTTACATATTTTACGGCGCTGTACCCCGAAGACGCGCATACGGTTCCGGCCGGAATCGCCGCCGGGTACCAGAGCGCCGTTTTGCGCCCGAAGGTAAGCACACCGGTTGCCGGGGCCGCCGCCTTGCGCGTGACTCCGTGCTCCATGGCGCGGTTGTCCAGCTGAACGCCGGTCGCGGTCTGTGCGAATGTCTGCTGCTTGAGCCAGTCCAGAGCGCTGCAGACGGAGTAGATTTCCCCCGCGAGCACCTTCAGCCGGATTCCGATATCGGAGGCGTCGTCCGGTGTGTATCCGGCAAGCTGCGTGAATTTGTCTTTCATTCTGGCGACAATGCCGTCGTAGGTATCTGTCACTGTAAGAACCATCCCTTCCCATCGCGTTTTTACATAGTAAAAACGCATTTGGCAATTTTCAATTTTTAATCAGTATTCTGATTAAAAATTAAATTGCTATATATCGATAAATATAGAAGAAGCTTTTTTCGAGCCTATGTTTTTATTTGCTTACCCACCCCAAACCCCGCCCATTTTTATAACAAAATGGAAGAGAGCAGTTAGATAAAACGGGCGGGGCTTTTGGTAGGACGGGGGCGCAGCCCCCGCCCGTCTCGTACCCCTTTCGCGCTTATTTAATAATAAAATCAACAGAATCTTATTGCGCGAGAGGGGTAGGGGAGAGTCGCTACAGTTTTATTTCAGCTTCGCGCTGTTCGCCGCCGCAGCTCAGCGTTACTTTTACCGCAGGGAGTGTGGTGCTTTGATACACCGCGCTCAGAACTGTGATTTGCGGCATGGCGCGCAGCGCCTGCTGTGCAAGCGAAAGAGCCTTTCCGTCGGGGTTGGGTTCCCGGCCGGTCAGCGTGCAGAGCCGGCTTCCGAGTGAGGGGTCGTAACAGAACCGCCCCGCGGGGACGGTGAGCCGAACTATGGCTTGCTGAAAAATCTCATCCGTTTCATTGATACGGTACGGGCGGCCGTTCGCGGCAGGCGTGAAATCGCCGTTTTGCAGAGCCGTATCCAATTATGTAGCCCCCTTTGCCGTGAAGACCTGCCCGTTGATTTCGACTTCCCCATTGTTTTTCAGGTAGATTTCCGCCCCGCCCGAGGAAAAGAGTATCAGCTCGCCGGGCTGGATTCCCTTGTTCTGCGCAAGCGTGCCGATGCAGGTGTCGCCCGCGCTGGTGGAAACGACCACGGCCTGCGCGGCGTTCGGCGGCTGGTAGGCGATGCCCCACGGCCCCGCAAAGGGCAGCGAGCGGTACTGATTCACTCCCTGCGCGGAATCGGAGCCGGTAATCCTCGCGGCGTCGCAGGATGGCTTATTCTGCTGTGCCGCAATCATCTGCTGAGAAATCCACATTGAACATCCTTCCTTTCTATTTAAATGCTGTATCCTATCCAAAAGGAGACTGTATTAGATCATTGCTTTCTCAGGACGTATCTGGTCTGAGTTCCGCCCGCGTTCGAAATACAGCAGATTTCCGAAACGGTGAGCGCACGGCAGGTTCCCAAAAGCGGATCATTCAGCAAAGCGGGTGCGCCCACTTCCGCATGAGGCGAGCAGGGGCATTCCACAATTACGGCAAATGCTTTACGGTCGGCGACTTTCAGAATCGCCGCAGCATCCGATGAAGCCTTCGTCAGGCACCGGTTCCGCACGATTCCGAGCGCCGCGGTTTCGTCATCTCTCGCTGCGGACCGGTACGCGCCCGTGTCGCCCGATGGAGCAAAAATCTCCGAAAAACGGTCGCAGCAGCGATTCTTTACCTCGGCATGAAAATACCGAATGCCCCGGGCGTTGTCGAAGAGGATTTCATCCGGCGCGGCTTCGCCCGATGCGTCAAAGACGCTGCCCCGGACGCGGGGCGTAACCGAAAAATACTTTTTGCAGAACGCGGCCGCGGCCTGCCATTCGCTCATGCCTTTTACGATGCGCAGAGGGCCTGCGAAAATGTTGCTGTTTCCCTGAAAGCCGGAAAATCCGTACGGCTTGATGTGCCGCTCAAAAATTGCCGGCAGGGACGGGAACCCGTACGTCTGGGGAATCGCTTCGCTGTCCAGCAGGAGACCGGCAAGGTTCCGGCACGAAAGCTGCAGAAGATTCCCGGAGCCGGACGAAATTTCACGCTGTACGTCCACCGTGCCGCAAAACAGCTCGTCACCGTTTTCGCTGCGGATTTTCAGCCCGGTCAGAATGCCGCAGCTTCTGCTTAAGGGAAAGACGCCCCGGAAACTGTCCGCCGGAGCGTCCTCTGCGGAGTCGAACCGAACCTGCGCGGGGGCGGGGAGGAGAATCTCCTCTCCGCCGGGTTTTACACCGCTGTAGATCATGCGATCGT
The DNA here is from genome assembly GCA_036260805.1 of Caproicibacter sp. GTDB lineage: Bacteria > Bacillota > Clostridia > Oscillospirales > Acutalibacteraceae > Thermocaproicibacter. Next base: position 22,681 of record DATALZ010000063.1, on the reverse strand, counting down.
CACCTTCTCTCCCGAAGCCAGCGCATTCGGCCACTCGATCTGCGGATTCGCGGTGTGAAGCGCGTCCACGGTTGTCCCATACCGGTTCGCGATATCCCACAGAGATTCGCCGCCGGAGCAGACATAAATCTGCGGGAAATTGTCACCGTCTTTCGAGGCCGCCGACGTATCCTCAAGAAACGTGAATTCGTACCCGATGCAGCCGGGGCGGGCCTGACCTTTCATCACAAGAGACGCAAAAACCGCCTGAAACGGGGCCATGCCGGGCAGGCGGAGCGTTCCGCTGCCCGCGTCGGCAAACACCGAAGAGAGCTGCGAAAATTCGTCCGCGCTGCCGCTGCCCACGAATCTTCCGCTGCCAGTGACAATGCGGGGCGCGGAGCCGAAATCCTGCACTGCTCCTGTTCCCTGTGGAATTTTGAACTCCGCTACGTACCGGGAGCGTTCGATTTTTATGCTTTCCGGATTGAAAGGCCAGACGTAATCCTTATAGCTCATCGGCGTAAGGTTCATGAGTTTTCTTCCTCCAGAGACAGATTCCGGGGCCTGCGAAGCCAGTCCTGTTCCATTTCTTCGGAGAGTTCGTCAAGATTTTGTTCCATTTGATGTCGCTTCCTTTTCTGCGGTTCGGGCTGCCGCGAGGATTTCCAGATTGGCGGAACGTTCCACGGCAGGCCCGCCGGTATTCTGAATTGTTTTCCAACGGCAGCCGGAATAGGTAATCTTTTCGCCGCCGCGCGTGATGATCACGCTGAAAGGGTCGGCTGTGAACAGATCTGCGCCGCTTTCCGCCTGAACGCCCGTAAGCGCAAGCTCCCAGCGAACCGTGCCTTGGGCGATGGCGGCGGGCTCGCTTTCGCCCCACGGGAAAAGCGCGTCCGCGTTCTGAACCGCCTTTGCGGTGTAGCTGTCTGCGCGGGCAAAAACGGTTCCGTTCTGTTCCAGCCGGACTTCGGTGTCCGCCGAAGGGGAAAGCGGCGCCAGAACCGCGCGGACGTACAGCTCTTCGCCGCCGAGAAGCACGGTGTCGCACCGCTTGACGGCGTAGTTCCGCTGGGATGCCGCCACGGTTCCGCCCACGCTCAGTTTGTGTGCGGCGGGGCCGGTGTAAAGGTAACGGACGGCGTCCTGAAATTCGTCCAGAAGGTTCCGGCCGTTCCCGTTTTTGAACTGCAGAGGCTGGATAATGGCGTTAAACTGAGCCCCGCCGAAGGTTACGGGTTCGCCGTAGCGGTTCAGCATGGCTTCCGCCTGACCGCGGCGCGTCACAGCGCGGCCCTCCGGAACAGAAACCCGACGTCCGAAAGGTAGGGGGAAGCCGCAGCCGCGGCTTCGCTCCATAACTTTCTTGCTGACTGGGGATTCGGTTTTGCCGGCGTGATCTTTACGTCCCCGGCTTCGAACGAACCGGTGCTTTGCGCGGCCTGCATCAGGCTGAACCGGTAAAAGGCCAGGGCCGCTGCGGCAGCGGTCAGGGGGCCGGAAGCCTCCGTTTCGCAGCCGTCCCGCTCGCTGCGCTCAATCTCTGCCGACGCGTCGGAGCACAGCGGCTGGTATTTCTCCGCCCCGCTGTCCATCCCGGACAGAAGGGCGAAGCGGGTGAGAACATCTGTAACAGGAATCGTAATCATGCGCCGTACGTCAGCACCTTTACCGCGTCGTCGAAAATCCTCGCGAAGCCCGCGATGACACTGACGGACGCGCGCTCGAGCTGGCGGTCGATGAGCCGGTCGGAGTCGGTCTGCACGCCGCCCGCCTGAACCATTTCGAGTGCGCAGGTTTTGTCGAGACCGATGATTTTGCCCGCGGCCATGTCCGGGTCGTGCAGAAGGTTCGCACCGAGCGGGCTGAGCAGCTTGCCGGTTCCCTGAAAATTCAGGCCGGCCCGCGCGTCCTTGAACTCCGTGATGTTGAGGATATCCTTCATTGCGGCAGTCGAGGCGAGCATGGTGTTTAAGCGGTAGGGCGGCAGGGAACCCCACAGGGCGACCATGTCGGAGTATACGGGCTTTGCTCCGGCGGCCGCCACCGTTCCGGCGGGAGTTTTTCCGTCGTCACCGTTCAAAAGGACGTTCACGGCGTCCGAAAGCTGCGCCCTCGCGATATACGCGCCAATCTGGCGAAGGGTGACGGTGAAGAGGTCGAGCCTCTGGAAGCGGATTGCCTCATAGCTTGCGACGAGCATCCTGCCGCGCTTCTGCAGATGCACGAGATGGTCTTTTGTGCGGATGGAAGTCTGCGGGAGCGAAGCGCCCTCGGCGGCGGGTTTCAGCGATTTGTCGTCGTTTGTGGGAACGGACGTGATGGTACGGTAATCCATGGAGTCAATATTTGTGATGGTTGCGACGAGGGACGGCAGCAGGTTTTCCTGCTCGATGCCCTGCCGGACGGAACGTGCCACATACTCCGGGAACAGCGCCGCGGAGTCGCCGGTCTGGAAGAATTTTTCGATGCGGTCGGAGCCCGGGCCTCCGGCGCGGATGCCGAAGCGTTTGAGCTGGCGCTGGTAGGCATCGAGCCCTTCCAGCGGAGTGCCGGTGTAATTCGCCGAGGGGTCGAGGGCCTCCAGCACCTGGGTAAAGGACTTGCCGGGTGTGCCGTACATGCCTTTTTCGAGCTTGATAGATTCGTATGCCATATTCTTTTTCCTCCTACAGTAATTCCAGGTTGATTTTGGAGTTGGCTTGTGTTCATCCCCCGCCGAAGGCGGGGGATGAACACATCGTATCTCGCGGTCTAAAATGGAATTGCTGAAAATATGTATTTTTACTTTATAGTAATTAAACTTTCAATCAGGGTATTGATTAAGAATGCTATGGTTAAAGAATCACGCCGCAGATTTTTGCCGTGTCGTCCACATCAACGACGAGAATCGTCCTGCCGCCGGTCGCGGCGGTCTGAATTTTGCCGCCTGCAGATGCGGAAAGAGCCTGCCAGCCGACTGCGGGCGCGGTTCCGTCGTAGGGAAGCTGCACGTAGCCGCGAAGCTGAACGGCAGCGTATCCGCCGCGGGTGTTGAGTGCGACGCCGCAGAAATTGTCGCCTGCGGCGCACACGCCGACCGTGCCGTTCCCGGTCATCTTGACCGGAGCGCCTGCGGCTACGCCGTCCTGCGCGGAAAAGGTCGCTGCGTTTTCTCCGAATCCGTTAAAAGAAAGTTCCATGTGAAATACCATTCCTCTCTAAATTTTTAAAATCTGTACTATATTTTGCTTTAAATCTGAAACGGCTCGTTGCCGTTAAGTTTGGGTGTTTGGTGATTCCATGCCAGCTGTGGGCGGAGCGGAACCGCTTTTTCCGCCTGCTTTTGAAATGCCGCGCACCAGCTCTTGAGATCCTGCATGCTCATGGCGTCCGCGGCGCGGCTTAGGCTTTCCGCGGGAATACCCGGCTGTGCCAGCGCACCGAAGCGCACAAAGTCTTTTTTAAGGGAATCGCGGTAGTCGCGGCCGCAGGCGGCGTCCTGACCGAGACGATCGAACTCTGCGAGAAGCGCCGAGGCCTGTGCGGAATTCAGCACGGTTTCGCCGCCTGATTCCCGCAGAGATTTAAGAATGCTGCGAGAGGTCTCGGAACCGAAGCTTTTGAGGACTCCGGCTTCGCGCTGCGCCGGGACGGCAACAAACGACCATTCGTAGGCGTCGGTGGGGTTATCCAGCACCGCGCAGCAGAGGACGCCGCCGTAGCTCTGCCCGCGCTGATGCTCACAGCATCCGCTTTTCAGGTCGGCTCCGCAGACGCTGCAGGTAACGCTCTGCACTGCGCAGCCGACGCTGACTTCTTTTTTGATGCCGGATTCCAGCTCGGTGATGAAGTCTTTGTTTGCGCCGGTGCGGGGCAGATAGGCCTGCGCAACGAGGCGGGCGTACGGTTCGCCGTAGGATGTGAGGCGCGTTTCGTCGCGCTCCACGCGGCAGCTGAAAATTCGCGCGGTCTGGTTTTTGGCCTGAGGGTTGTGGTCGAAGACGCCGGTTTTGCCGGGGAACAGCTCCGCAAGTTTTTGCAGGGCGTTTATGGTGAAACGCTCGCCGTCGCGGTCGACCTCGTTGTCGCACAGGGCGACGGGGAAGGTGTAAAGCTCCTCGGGCTTAAACTCCCTGCGGGTATACTGATTGATTTTCGCAAGGGCATCGGCATTGGGAACGGAGCTGCTTTTCCGCGGCGGCTCCAACCCGCCGCTCTTTTGAATGAAAATGTTCTGATTGATGAATATCATCTCCCAAGATTGATTCAGATGGTTAAAAATGAGGCTGCAAGTTGAGGTTGCGTGTTTGGCAATTCGGAGCCGCGTGCGGCTTTGCAAAATTGGGGCCCCATGCCGGTGCACTCGCTTTGCAGCGCATCGGCGTTGCCCCTGACTTGCCGCGCCTGCACGCAGCCCCGGATGGCCTTACTGTGCCAGCCGATCTTTGAAACGACCATGAAAATCACTTGGCTGTTCGATCTCTTTTGGGGTCGTTGGGGAGTCCTGGGGGTGTAGGGGGATTTTGTAGAACCCTCTCGACGGGAGTTCCAAATCCCCCTACTCGGACTTTGCATACTTTCGGCCGAAACCGAAAGTATGAGCCCGCACGGCTTGAGTGCAAATCAAAGATTAACTGAGACATAACTATAAGAAACTCAGCCACAGGCTAACGCATCATACGGCTCGTTGCGCTCCTGCCCGATTTTAGAGCATTCGAAAATATAGAACAGTCGTAACTCTGAGCCGCAGAAGAAACAGGATCATCTGCTATGGATCGCTGCTTCCAACTGAGATGCCTTTGCGTTCTGGTAACGGGCGGAAGCAAGCTCGGTCGCGTCCTGAAGCGTAATGTCGTACCAGTCGACCGTGAAACTCTGCGGCGCACCGTTCAGGCGGAGCCACATGCCGCAGATTTTTTCGATGACCGGGTTTAGAACTCGGCGGTACGTTTCCAGCTCGCTGGTGAGAATATCCGCCTGCTGACTGGACATGCGCTCCGTGGACGACCACGAAAGGCCGAGCAGGAACGGCGGAATCCCGAGCTTTGCCACGATCTGCTCGAGCATCTGGCGGACGGGGACTTCGCTGTCTAAAATCTGGCAGTCGGAGCCGACGGCCTTAATGCTTACGTCGCCGACCGAGATGAAGTCGCTGACCTCTCCGCCGCGCATCGCACGGCTCCATTCGTCCGCAATCAGCTCGGCCCGCTCCTTTGCGTAAGCCTGATCGGCCGCGTCGGACGTGGGTTTATAGGTTACCGCGAACCGGACGTTGCCGAGCCGCTGCCAGTTGACGCCGATGGTGCGGTAGATCTGGAGCAGAATGTTCGACACAAACGGCAGGCCGTGCAGGATGGATACCCCCTCGGCGCTGCCGGACGGCGGATTGAGCGCGGAGCAGAACACAAGCTGCGGATACCGCACCGGGACGGAAGTTCCGCCCTCTCGCCGGAGAACCTGAATTTCCAGCGGGGTGACGGCTTTGAGTTCCACATCGTCCAGCGAGGCGTTGTACAGTGCGGCAAACTCGCCGCCCTGAACCACCATCTCTCCCACCGCGTTGCCGTAGGTGAGAAGGTCCGAAAGGTATCCGTTCAGAAAGCTCTGCACACCCGCACCGGCGGCGCCGACCCGGACGTTCCGGAGAAAAGAATCGAGGCTGCTCTGGACGGAATGATCGGGGCAGCTGACCTGAAAGGTGCCGACCAGCCGGAGAATTTTATCGATTGCCGCGTCGATGATCGGAACGGATTCCCGCAGGGCGGAATAGAGTCTTCGCTCCCCAGCGGAAAGCGGAATCCAGCGGTTCAGCTCCGAAAACGGGTCGCCCCGTGCTGAAGTCTGCACCGATTTCGCTGCGGGCAGGCCAGGGGTCTGCTTTTTCCAAAATTTCATTGTTTCACCACTTTTCGAGTTTAATTATTGAATTCACTTGTGTTCGTCCCCCCGCCGGACGGGGGGCGAACACATTTTATCTTGCAATATTAAATGGAATTGCTGTTGGATTTTCTGGGCGCGGCGACGGCAAAGAAATCGTCCGCGGGGCGGAGAACCGTTGTGACGAAGTAGCGGATATCGTCCATGGCGTGGTCGTTTTCCTTGACCGGGGCATCGTTCGGGCGGTCCTCGTTCCAGCGGTAAAGGCCGAACTCCCGCACGGCGTCCGGGCAGCAGCGGCAGACTCGGATTTTGCTTTCCTTAAGCGCCACGCCTGTGCTGCGGATGCCGTCCACGACGCTGTTCTCCGCTTTTCGGACGCGGTATTTCCCATGCCTGCGGATGACCTCGAGAAAGCTTGCCGCCGAGGGATCGACCGCGACGCAGTCAATTTTGCGGCCGGAACAGAGTTCCTCAAGAGCGGCGTAGTGTTCTTCGTCGGTGCGCTGTGCTCCGGTGCGGCGGGAATCGTAATAATATTCGCCGATGCGGTACCAGGTTTCACCGTGTTTGCCCCAAAGTCCCATGGAACAGGGGTTCACCGTCCCGTAGTCACAGGAAACGGCGAAGCGGGAAAATCCGCCGGTCGGAACATCACAGAACATTGCATCCGTCATGAACGGGTAAACAAGGCCTTCGGCGGCGACCCACCGGCCGAGAATGAAGCGCTCGTAGAACACGCCGGAATAAAGGCTCTGGTAGCGTGCCCGGATGGCCGGGGTTAAGGACGGATTGTCCTTCATGGTGAAATGCAGGTACAGCACGTTTTTTTCGGCGGCTTTGAGAATCCATTCGCGGTAGAACCAGTGGTGCGGGCTTTCGGGGTTGCAGTTGAACCAGAATTTTGAGCCGCTCACGCTGCAGCGGGCAAGCGCCTGCTCGACGAACGAGCGCGGCATGAGCGCTGCTTCATCGAAAAACACGCCCGCGAGCGTGATACCCTGAATCAGCGCGGCGGAGCCTTCATCTTTGCCGCCGAACAGGTAGAACCGGTTGCGGATTTTGCCGCAGCCGATTTCAATGAGATTTTCGCTGACCTTGAAATTGCAGGAGAAACCGGATTCCGAGAGGGCGGGGAGAAGCGTTGTGACGAGGTTGCGCCGGAGAGACCGGATTGTCTTGCCGCAGAGGGCGAACGAACGGTTATGAAAACAGCCGCACGCCCAGGTGACAAACGAAATACCGAGGCAGAGCGTTTTACCGCTTCGCACCGCCCCGTCGCAGATGACGGCATCGCGCTCGGCGTCCGGGCTGCCCGGGCACCACCAGTTCAGCGCCCGGAGCTGCTTTTGCGAAAATGGGCTGAACTCCATGGACTGATGAATCCTCCTTTCATCGGGGTTTAATGGGGTTCGCTTTGGGGACTTTCTGCGGTTTTCTGCACGGACTGCATCAGCGCGCGGTACAGCGGAGACTGTTCGGCTCCGCTTTCGTCCAGCTTTTTCAGACATTCCAGCGCTTTTAGACGGTCGTAGAACTTAATCTCCAGCCCGTCTTTTGTCTGTTTGATTTCCGCAACGCTGTACAGGTCAAGTTTTTTGAGTTCCGCAGGAGTGAGGCCGCTGCGGAAGATGAGGCTGACCGCATCGTTCACATTGCCGAACGCCAGTTTTTTGTAGCCGTCTTTTACGCTGACCGTCTGCCCGTGGGGATTGATTTTGGGTATCATGAAAAACCTCCTTTCACTAATCCCGCAAACAAGGCAAAAAGTTTCCCTCTGGAGGGAAACTTTTGAAAAAATAATTGAAAATTTTTTAATTTATATCGCTTATAGAATTATAAGACGTCTTTTGGGGGATTCTTGATGATATTCCATACCTGGAACGATTCAATAAGCAATGTGAAAAATTCAAACCGTCAATGAAAAACATATAGCCAATTGAGCGAATTAGGGTTGCTGGGGAGACTCGGGGATGCAGGGGGGATTTTGATTTCACTTAGAGAGTGGCTCTAATAAAATCCCCCCTGCGCCCCCCGGAGAGCCGTCAAAATGTCTTTCAAGCGAACGAACGTCTTTCAGGTTTTCATGGGCGATATAGGGTTTTATGCCTTACTGCCTCAAAGAAAGATCGGCCATCTGAGCAGTTAACAATCAGAATATTGCCTACAAATTTAGGAAAAGCGCGAGTACTGATCGGAGAACTAATCGTGAAATTATTTTGTAATAATATTTTTCTTGACAAGTGTGGTTGTTAATGATACTGTATATACATAATATATACAGTAAAACGGTGGTGAGAGAAACTGGATATCGTCATCAGCAATTCGAATCCGAAACCGATCTACGAACAGATCACCGATCAGATTAAAAACAAAATTATCACCGGAACGCTGAATCCGGGCGACCCGCTGCCTTCCATGCGGCTGCTGGCAAAAGACCTGCATATCAGCGTAATCACCACAAAGCGCGCTTACATGGATCTGGAACGCGACGGCTTTATTGAGACCGTGGCAGGCAAGGGGTGCTTCGTTGCGCAGAAGAACATGGCGTTCCTGCGGGAAGAACAGCTACGAAAGGCGGAAGAAGCCCTGCAGAACGCGGTAGAAATTGCAAAGCGCGGCGGAATTACGCTGAACGAACTCAATGAGATGCTTACTCTTCTTTACGGCGGGCAGTCATAACACCTCATCAGTGGGCTGTACACCCAACAATGGAACGAAATTTATGAAAAAGGATGGTTATCCATATGGAAAATCTTCTGGAGATAAACGGCGTCTGCAAAAATTACCCGAGCTTTTCTCTGAAAAACGTTAGTTTTTCGCTTCCCGCAGGGAGCATCATGGGCTTTATCGGCGAAAACGGTGCGGGCAAAACGACCACCATCAAGCTGATTCTGAATGAAATTCGGCGCGACAGCGGCAATATCAAGATCTTTGGGAAAGACAATATTCAGGATGAAGTGAAAATCAAGGAACAGATCGGCGTAGTATTCGACGAAAGCTATTTTTACGGAGACCTTACGGCTGCGGATATTGGAAAAATCCTGAAGAAAATTTTTAAAACGTGGGATCAGCCGCTGTATGAGAAATATCAAAGGGACTTTGAACTTCCGCAGAACAAGAAAGTAAAGGAATACTCAAAAGGCATGAAAATGAAGCTGTCCATTGCGAGCGCGCTGGCACACCATCCGCGCCTGCTGATTCTGGACGAAGCCACGAGCGGGCTTGACCCGGTGATGCGGAGCGATATTCTCGACGTATTCCTCGACTTTATTCAGGACGAGAGCCGCGGCGTGCTGTTCTCCTCGCACATTACGTCCGACTTGGAACGGATCGCGGATTATGTGACGTTCATCCATAAAGGGCAGATCGTATTCAGCCGGTCAAAAGACGAGCTGATTGAGGGCTCCGGCATAGTGAAATGCGGCGCCTCACAGTTTGCCGGGCTGGATAAATCCGGCTTCCTGCGCTGGAGAAAAGGCGAATCGGAATGTGAGGCGCTCGTGGCGGATAAGACGGAAGCAAGGCGCAGATATCCGAATCTTGTGGTAGACAACGCGTCCATCGACGAAATTATGCTGCTTTATGTAAAGGGGGAAAAAGCATGAGCGGTCTTTTGACGAAGGAATTCATGTATGTGACGAAACAGAAACGGCTTTTTCTCATCATAGTGGTTATGTATGCGGTGTTTTTTACGACCATGACCGCGAAAAATCACGCTCCTTCCGAATGGGCAACTCTGATTGCCTTTGTTTCGGTGATCATGACCGTTATGCTGACGATTAACACGTTCGCCTATGACGAGGCGGCGAAATGGGACGGGTTTGTAAAGAGTATGCCGGTCAGCATAGGGCAGATTGTGGGAGCCAAATATATTTTCACGCTGTTTTTTGCTCTGGTTGGCGGGCTGCTTGCCGAAGCCGTGGACCTGATTCTCAGCCGCGGACACGAATCGCCGGAAACGCTGGCATTTCTTTTTGCTGGAGCCGTGGGCATTCCGCTGTTCCTCAGTTCCGTTCTGGTGTCGCTGTTCTATAAGTTCGGCCTGCAGAAGGCGCGCCTTGCGGCAGTAGCGGTTTTCCTGCTGCCCACCATTGTATCGAACCTTCTGGATAAGGTTGGTTTTAAGGTGGATATGACGCAGATGATGCTTCTTTTAAAACTTTCGCCTGTGATTCTGCTGGTGATTGTGGGTGCATCCTATCTGATTTCCTGTGGAATTTATGGACGCAGGGAAGTATGAATGCGAAATAGTAGGAGGACAGGATATGAGCGGCCTTTTAATCAAGGAACTTTTGTATATTCGGAAACAGGGAAAAACCCTTCTTATAACGCTGATATTTTACGGAGTATTTTTTCTTTTTATGGGGGGAAGTAAATATTCGGTGGATTCTATGACCGGCGTTGTGATTTCCATTATGGTTATGTTAACGGTCGCACTGACGATTAACACGTTCGCCTATGATGAGGCGGCGAAATGGGACAATTTCGTAAAAAGCCTGCCGATTAGCATCAGAGGAATTGTGGGTTCAAAATACCTTTTTGCCGTTATTCTCTCAGCAATCGGAGTTGTGCTTTCCTGTATGATTGAATTGATTACGCTTCATGGGCAGGTGAAACTGGAAGATTTAGCAGCCATCTGCGCCGGAACGGGAGCGGCGCCGATGATGCTCTGCTCTATTTTGCTGCCGCTGTTTTACAAGTTTGGGCCGTATAAAGCGCGTTTTGCATTTATGATTCTGTTAGTGGTTCCGTTTGCGGCAGTATTGCTTATGAAAAGAGCGGGCTTTTCCATGACCGGAGAACAGGTGCTTCTGCTGCTGAAGCTGTCTCCTGTGATTCTGCTGGTGATTGTGGCTGCGTCTTATTTGATCTCCTGCGGAATATACGAACGTAAGGAAGTATGAGCGAACCGATGAATCCGATTCTGTATGGTATCTGCTTTCTGGAGTTGCTTGTGATTGCCAATCTATTGAAACCGTATTTCAAAAGCCCGAGGCGCTGAACCGGCGCTCCGGGCTTTTTTTGGTTTTCTATATTCTTTTTTGCGTTTTTATTGTATAATGAACCTGAAAACCCGCTTCCCGTTTAGCAGCGGGACTGGGAAGGAGAGAATACAATGGAAAACACCCCGATGTATGGAAACCCGTACCCCCCGCGGCAGCCGTACCCGGCAGGCGCAAACTATGCTCCGCAGCCACCTATGCAGCCGGTGGGGCCGGTGCCGCCGGAAGTCCAGCAGCATATGTCAAAGACCTTTCTGAAGAAAGCGGATAACCGCATCTGCGTCCTGTTGATGCTTATGCAGGTGTTTGCGGTGCCGGTATTGCTGGTGATCTGTATTTTCTGGGTGATGTTCAATATAAACGACATTATGCCCTATGTGCGGAACAGCGATGTGACCGGAGTAACGGATTTCCTGAAAGGGCAGACCGGCATGATGATGGCCCTCTCCGCACTGGCAACATTCGGTGCGATGCTGATTACGATCCTTGTGGGAAGAGCCATGCTCAAGCAGAAAATCTTTGGCGCATGGAGACGTCCGCAGAGCGGACCGCTGGTCTTTTTCGCCGGGATAGCGATGATGCTTGCCTTTTCGGAAGTCGGTTCGATTCTGGTGAACCTCATCACCATGCTGCTGAAACAGGCCGGAATCAAAACAGGGACGCCGGATTTCAACCTGAGCGGCAACAGAACCTCGGACCTGATTCTGCTTGCGTATGTATGCGTAATTGGACCGATTCTGGAGGAAACGCTGTTCCGCGGCATGATTCTGCAAAGCCTGCGCCCGTGGGGAGACTGGTTTGCAATTGTCGCTTCGGCAATTCTATTCGGGCTGTTCCACCTTAACCTGATTCAGGCCATTCCCGCCGCGCTGATGGGTCTGGCGCTGGGTTTTGTCGCGGTGAAATGCGAATCGATTCTGCCGACGATTCTCATGCATATTTTCAATAACTCCTTATCCATGGTGCTGACGATGAAGGGAATCGATAAGAATCAGACGGTGCAGGGGATATACCTGGGGATTATCGGCGTGGCGGTTCTCGCAACCATACTGCTCGCTGTTTTCAAACGCTCCGAAGTTGAGACGGTTATGCGGAGGCCGACTCCTGCGCCGCCGGTCAGAAACAAATACCCGGTGTTTTTCTTCCAGTCTCCCGGATTCTGGGTGCTGGTTTCTTTCTTCATCCTTTACGGTGTGTTCCTGGCGAACAGCACATCCACCATGATTACGCACTGAACAAATGCAGGCCTCCGGTTAAACCGGGGGCCTTTTTGCTGTAATTAGTTGAATAAAGAATCATATAATAATCAATACCAAGTTACATGGAAATATAAACCAGATTTGAGCGAAATAATCTGCAAATCATATTTACAAATACTATAAATAGAGTTAGGATTAAATCACCAAAGGATAAATAATCATTTTTTAACGATAAGGAGAACTGCATGAACGACTTTGCAATCATAACCGACTCATCCTGCGACCTTTCCGCCAAAATGGCGGAGGAACTGGAGCTTACAGTTCTGCCGCTTTCGTTTCACATGGGCGAAAAGGAATACCTGAACTACCTCGACGGGCGTGACATGTCGTTTGTGAATTTCTACGCGCGCCTTCGCGCAGGAGAACCGAGTACGACCGCCGCGGTGAATGTGGAGACGTTTGCCGGTGCGATAGAGCCGGTGCTTCAGACGGGAAAAGACGCGCTGGTGATTGCGTTTTCCTCCGGCCTTTCGAATACCTGCAACGCCGCGCAGATGGCATGCGCAGAGTTGGCGGAAAAATACCCCCAACGAAAAGTGCTGTGCGTGGATTCTCTTGCTGCATCGCTTGGGCAGGGGATGCTGGTCTATTACGCGGTTCAGCAGAAACGGGTCGGCAAAAGCTTGGAAGAAGTCCGCGACTGGGTGGAGCAGAACAGGCTGCATCTCTGCCACTGGTTTACGGTGGACGATTTGAATCATCTGAAACGCGGAGGCCGGATTTCCGCCGCGACGGCGCTCATTGGAAGTATGCTGAACATCAAACCGGTGCTGCATGTGGACGACGAAGGGCACTTGATCAGCATGGGGAAGGCACGCGGGCGCAAAGCTTCGCTGGACGCCCTTGTGGACAAAATGGAGCAGAGCGCGGTTAATCCGCAGGAGCAGGTGGTATTCCTGAGCCACGGAGATTCGCAGCAGGACGCGGAGTATGTGGCGTCGGAAGTGAAACGCCGCATGGGCGTGAAAGATGTCGTGATTAACTATGTGGGGCCGGTAATCGGCTCGCATTCCGGGCCGGGCACCATGGCGCTGTTTTTCTTTGGAACACACCGATAAAAAATGCCGCTTTTTCCGTCTTTCATCGGCGGAGAAAGCGGCATTTCCATGTTTCTGTCTGTTTTGGCGGGATTAGAACCGGATGACTTTCGGTTTATCCTGAAAGGAATAAATTGTGGCGGTCGCATTTTTGAGGTATAAGACTTCCATAAGGCTGTCGTCTGCCGTATACATGCCGGTGATTGAGGGGTTATCGGCCAGCATCTTGACGCGTGCTTCGCGGCGGTCATCGTGAACTGCCTCGCATTCAATACGAATCCAGGTTCCCTTGATCATGCCGCAGAGTTCGATTTTCGGGTTCTTCAGCATCTGGCTGTAAACCTTTTTTTGATTGTTGGTTGTAATGTACAGCTTGCCTTCGAACTCACAGACTGCGCCGAAGGGACGGACACGGGGCTGATCCCCTTCGACTGTCGCCAGATAAAACGTGCCGCACTCTTTTAAATAATCCAATACTTCTTGCATGATTTTGCTCCTTTGCCTGTTTGCATTTTTTAATTTTATGGTATTATTATAAGACGTAGAGATAAATATACAAGTACGATATTTTATGATACCAGTATCGGAAAGGATACCGTTACCTTATGGAAAAGAAAGAACTGTTCGGAATATGCCCGTTTGTTACCTCGCAGAAACTGTTCGCCGGAAAGTGGAATATGTATATTCTGCATTTGCTGTCGCACGGGCCGGTTCGCTTTAACGAGCTGCAGAGAAAAATACCGGAGGAGATTACGCATTCGACGCTTTCCAGACAGCTGAAATCTTTGGAAGAGTACGGGCTGATTATACGGAAAGAATATGAGCAGATTCCCCCGAAGGTGGAGTATTCGTTAAGTGAAATCGGCGAGAAGTTCGAAAAGGTGCTGGACGTGATGGGCGAGTGGGGGAATGAATATATCGAATACATGAAGGCGAGGAAGAAAACGACATGATACAGAATCTGTCGGTTGACTTCCGACCGGATTGTGATATAATAGTAAGGCTATCTTTCCGCCCGTAGCTAAGTCTGGATATAGCAGCAGATTCCGATTCTGAAGGCCGGGGGTTCGAATCCCTCCGGGCGGACCAAAAAAGGATGACATGGCTCGTAGAGCTGTGGCATCCTTTTTCTTGTTGATTCAGGATGGATTCGAACCCGAAAGGGTCTGAGCGTTAAGAAAGTGTGCCTGTGGCACGCTTTCAGCGAAGAGCGGCGAAGCGGCTTGCCGCGAGCTGGAGCCTGCGGAGCAGGCGGTAAATCCCTCCGGGCGGACCAAAAAAGGATGACATGGCTCGTAGAGCTGTGGCATCCTTTTTCTTGTTGATTCAGGAGGAATTCGAACCCAAAAGGGTCGGAGCGTTAAGAAAGTGTGCCTGTGGCACGCTATCTACTCCACAGAAATTATCGACACCCCAATATGGCTGTCCGGCAAGATTTGTTTTTTTCCAAATAGAGTAGTCCATTCGAGGATGAATATCGTTCTTTGTGATATTCAATAGGATTTGTCCCATACTTTTATTGTAAATCAAACATCATCCCTGCTTTCAAATATGAATAACCCGAACTTAATATTGCATTGGCTGAATTATCCTATTAATGCATTATAATTGATATAATACCATATAAGTAAAAAGCATTCCACTTCTTTTATAGAAATTAATTCATTCTTGAAACTGTAGATCACCAGTAGAAGCGAACGTCAATTTGACTGATTTGGAATGGGACGGTAACGAGGTTTATCTCGACCATACAAATGATATTTCGGAACTTGTGAAATATGGGTTGGGAATAATAATTTCATGGAAAACACAATTAGAATGTGATTACGCACAGGTCCCTTTTGACATCTTACTCTCAGTTGATGACGGAGATGAAGACGGAGATGTGCACCCTTCCGTAACGCTTCGATTTTGGGCATTAAGAAACCAATATCATTATGTTGAACCCTCTTTAGCAGAACTTTTAAAATTTGCACAGCCTGTCCTTATGGAGCAGGTTAATTATAAATTATGAGCATAGTGTCGTATCTCATCCTCATGCCCACCCTTTGCCGCATTGCGGCATTTCCCCTGCAGGGGGAATCACCGAAAGGGTCTGAGCATTAAGAAAGTGTGCCTGCGGAGCAAGCGGTAAATCCATCCGGGCGGACTGCTTTATTTTCCTTTTTATGGTATACTTAGCTTGGATTATTTATAATAAACGAGGTAGATTATGACTTACTGTCCGTTTTGCCATCTAACTCAGGAAGATAAAAAATGGCTCCTCTATGAAAATGAATATTGGTCTGTTTTTCTCGCCGACAAGCAAGACTATATCGGAAGATGTTTGGTGATGTGTAATCGGCATTGTGAAAATTTATCGAAATTGAGACCGGAAGAATGGTTTTCTCTTAAATTCATAATAAACGCATTGGAAGCAATGCTTTCCGGGGAACTTAACGCAACAATGTTTAACTGGTCTTGTCTAATGAACGATGCCTATAAACACGATCCCCCTTGCCCTCATTTGCATTTTCACTTAAGACCCAGATATAAAGGAATGGTACATGTCGGAAATATTACTTTTTTAGATCATGAATTTTCGCATCACTATAATAATCAGGCTCAGGCAGTAATAGATGACAAAGCATTACAAAACCTGTTTAACACATTACGCAATAAAGTGGATATATACTTCACTAAATGAGCATAATCTACGTCCGCATTAATTGAGCAGAGAATACAAAAAGCAGTATGGTAGGCGGCCATACTGCTTTTTACGTTTATGCTGGGATTCGACTGCTTTACGCGGCCCCACTCTTTTGCTGCGAGCCGGAGCCTGCGGAGCAGGCGGTAAATCTCTCCGGGCGGCGCAGTTTTGAGAAGAAGTTGATTTCTACAAAAGAAGTAGAATCCTTTTTACTTGTATGGTATTATATCAATATAATGTAAAAAGAGGATATTCCAGCCAATTCCTTTTTATGGGATACTCAGTTCGGATTATTGATATTCTGCGAGGTGAATGTTTTGAAAAAATATAGATTATTCTCTTGCCTTATTATAGCAGTATTATTCGTTATTGCTTTTCCTGTAACAACATTTGCTGATTCATCATGGGTATGGATTTCAAAGACAAGACCTAATGATGTTCTTCCATGGGCCGCTGCCATTACTCTGATTGTCGAAGTAGCTGCAATCAATTATATTCCTAAAGTACATAAGCTACCAAAAGTTTTTTGTATTGTTACGCTTGCCAATGCCTTGTCTTTTGCGGCTCCATATCTAATTAATTATATGGTTTTTGTAGATGAGGGGTTTGGCTTCGATAAATATTTAAACAATTGGCCGTCCTACACAGTAGGAATTTATTATGGAATAATTACGATTGCCGTTGAACTGCCCGTTGTATATAATACGTTGAAAAAGGATGTGACAAGCAAGCGGAAACTTCTGCTTACAATTATTATTGCAAATGTTGTAACTACCGTTATTGTTGCTTGCTTTGAACGGATTTTTTGCAGGGGTACATGGTAACAAAATGAGCATGTACGCAGTTGATATTTAGCCTGTAAGGAACATTGCGCGAAGTCAGCCTGCTCAAGTTATTCTGTAACCTGATTTAAAATGACGTTTAAGGAGAAATTGAATTGAGACGGTATTTGCAGTTACTTTTAGTAATACTTTTTCCATATTCGGTGGTAGCAGCACTGATATGCATCTATAAAGGCTATTTTATGGAAACCATTTTTCATAATGACATCTTTTGTGGTTTATTATATTTACTTATTTTTTATGCCGCTGCACTGGTTTGTTCGGTGGCGACGTTCATTATCGGTCTTGTGAAAAAGTGGAATCCGCAGGAATTATTACATATCAACATGGTCATAAAATTAATACACATTCCGGCATATATACTTATATTTATTATTGGATTGGTTTGCCTCTTAACTATATTTACTTTTGCAATATCGATTGTTTTAATGATTTTGGATTCTATGACGATCTTTTTAAGTGGGTTAATAGGATTAGGCGGCATAATAAGAAGCTACAGTGAAAATAAGTTATCTAAGAAAGCTGCGGTAATGCACGGTATTCTTCAATTTGTATTTTGCGCAGATGTTATTAGCTCTATTATAGTATACCGAAAGGTAAAAATCGCTAAGCAAAATTATGAGAATAAACAGTGCCTGCATCTAAATTGAGCAGAAAAAAAGCAGTATGGCATGTGCCTATACTGCTTTTTCTTGTAGTTTTAAGAGAGATTCAAACCCTGCATATTGATTATTAACTTATTGAAACTAACTATTTCTTTGCCGCAATAAACAGATTGGGAAGTTTATTATACAAATTGCAGGATTCCAGAATTTGAAAGCCCTGTTTGGAAACCACAGCTTCCACATCTTTTATCTTTAAATTCTTTATAAAAGGAAGAACGCCGGCTTTGCATAGCAACGATTGAGTGCAAGTAATAATATTTCTTTTTTCGCCCCAGCAATCTGTTGCCGAAAGGAAAATGCCACCCTGTTTTAAGAGTTCAAAAACACGCAAAAGAAAAGAATCCATGTCTTTTATATAGCATAAAATATTGAATGCCATAATTACATCAAATGAACCCGTTGCCCAGCGTGTATCAAAAATATCCGATACTTCAAAATGAATGTTTTTAATATTGGCGTTTTTCGCCTTTGCCGCAGCAACATCTATCATTTTCTCAGAGGTATCGATAGCGCATATTCCTTTCACACTTTTTGACAGCTCTATCGTAGTAATGCCGCTGCCACAGCCGATATCCATCGCAATCTGATTTGGATTCAAATATTTCCCAGATTTACTGATAGTATCATTATAGGCCTGACGATATGTATCAAGTGCATGCTTATCATAGCCGGACGCCAATCGATTCCAGAACTTTTCGCTATCCAATTTCTTGCCTCCTAAACGAAATAAAAATGTGTTCGTTATAAAATGATAATTGTATTTTCGACCGTCAGTCGAACTGATTCTAGCTTATCACATTTTCGACCAGAGGTCAAATTCTTGCTTTTTATTTGATAGGTCAATGAAAGGGATAAGTAAAAAGTGATCTTTATCAACAGTAAGTGCAGTTTTTCATCTGAAGTCTCTTGCACAAGATTCTCAACATGCTTTTGCAAATCATTACAGAAATTTCCGTGAAGGGGTAACAAAATCTTTTTAGATGTGAAAGTCCGCGGAAACTGCGGAGAAAGCGGTAAATCCATCTGGGCGGACTGTTTTATTTTTCCCTTTTTATGGTATACTTAATTCGGATTATGGGATGGTTGAATCAGCAAAAGGGAGGAGAAAATGAATTTTGTTATAGACACTTGGATGAGGACATATTTATTCAAGTTGAAAGCTTTATTTGGTACTCGTCTGCTGTTTGTTGGACTGCAGGGAAGTTATGGTTGCAGCGAAGCAACGGACAGCAGCGATATTGATGTGGTTGTTATTCTTGACCATGCAACTTCGAAAGATCTGAAAGCATACGGTGCCATGCTCGACACGCTTCCGAATCGGGAAAAAATGTGTGGATTTATCTCTGGCCGACAGGAGTTAATCAATTGGGAACGTTCCGATTTGTTCCAATTTTGTCATGATACTACGCCGATTTTCGGCAATATTGACTTTTTGCTGCCACTGATTGGTAAGGAAGATGTTCGCCGTGCCATCCGAATAGGGGCCTGCAACATCTACCACATGTGCGGTCACAACATGGTACACGAAAAAAGCGCCGAAATATTGAAAGCCCTTTATAAATCAGCCGCTTTCACAATACAGGCAGTCTATTATGACCAAACAGGAACATACATAAAACGAAAAGCCGAACTTATTCCCGTGCTGCAACCACAGGAACGGGATATTTTACAGACCAGAATTATGCTCAAAGAACAGCCCAACGTGACGCAGGCTGAGTTTGAAAATCTTTCTGAATTGCTGTTCAATTGGGCGGCAGGGTTGATCATCAAGTATAAAATAGAATAAAGTCTATAGTAGAAATTGAAAGCATAGTTGCAGATTATGAGCATAATGTGTTATTGCCGCTTCATTTTGAACTTCGCTGTTTTTGAGAGCGTCATCTGATTCTTGATAAACTGGAACAAAAAGGAGGCTTACTGATGGATATAACAATTCGGGAAGCTGTCACTGAAGATATATCTCATGTGATGGAGCTTTACCGTCAGCCGGATATGGATAACGGAAGAAGTCTTTCAATTGAAGAGGCCGTAAGTATTCACAATAAAATGCTAAGCTACCCAAACTACAAGTTATACGTTGCATTATGTGAAAATAATATAGTCGGGACATTTGCTCTTGCAATCATGGATAATCTGGCCAATATGGGCAAGCCTTCGGGACTAATAGAAGATGTGGTAGTAAGAACAGAATGGCAGGGCAAGGGAATTGGGAAACAGATGATGAATTATGCCATCGAACTTTGCCGCAGGAATGGTTGTTATAAAGCTGCTTTATCGAGTAATTTGAAAAGAGAAAAAGCCCATAAGTTCTATGAAAACTTAGGCTTTACAAAGCACGGATATAGCTTTTTGATTGAATTGTAATTGCTGCAACGCGTATTTTGAGCACAATTGGAACCGGCGGATTGTCGTGATTATGCATGAGTAAGAGGGCCTTTGAGTGGGGAACTCTACGGAGCGTTTATTGGTTTTTTCTTTACTTTCTGATACACTTGAAATCCGGAGGCGAAAACACATGGACTGTGCTAAAATCGGAAAGCTTATTCAATCCCTGCGAAAGGAACAGCAGCTAACGCAGCAGCAATTGGCCGACCGCATGAACATCAGCGATAAGGCTATTTCAAAATGGGAGCGCGGTCTGGGATGCCCCGACGTGTCTTTGCTTCCCGAATTATCAGGAATCTTTGGCGTCAATCTTGAGGAACTTTTGTCCGGAGAGCTGAGTGCCAATGATTTGGTAGGAGGCAATATGAAAAAACTACAGTTTTATGTCTGCCCGAACTGCGGAAATCTGCTGACGGCAACCGCGGACGCAGCCGTGTCCTGCTGCGGCAAAACATTAAGGCCGCTTGTTCCACAAAAGGCGGAGGAAACGGAAAAGCTGTCCGTTGAAATTATTGAGAATGATTATTTTATCTCCACGGATCATGAAATGACGAAAGGACACTACATCGCCTTTGTGGCTCTGCTTACCGGGGACAGTATCATGCTCCGCAAGCAGTACCCGGAATGGAACATGCAGACGAACATTCCCTGTTTCGCGCATGGGATGCTCGTTTGGTACTGCACCCGGCACGGGTTGTTTTACCAGATGATCTAGGTGGAGTAATGACAGTGAACTTTACTCCTATCGACCTGCGCTGCTTTATCAGGATGTGCATTTAAATGAAGCAAAGGATACAAAAAGCAGTATGGAAGGTGTCCATGCTGCTTTTTGCATATCATTTTACCGCGGGCAGAACATAATCCGAGACAATATTCTGATTGTCCTTGCCGTCTATGGAAGATTTACGGACGTCCGCGGTGACCACCACGATGAGGTCAAGCTTGGGAATGATGACGATTTTCTGGCCGCCCGCACCGTCGGCACGATAAACGTCATAGGTAACGCCCTTAACAGGGTCTCGCATCGGCTCCACCCAGAACAGATAACCGTAATCCGTCTTTGCATTCTGCGAGACCTGTTTCCTGGTGGATTTTTCCACCCAATCCTGCGGGATGACCTGCCGGCCGTCCCACTGCCCCTTGTGCAGGTACAGATAACCGAACTTTGCCATATCCCGCGCCGTCAGATATAACCCGGTGCCGCCGCAGTAATACCCTTTGCTGTCGCGGTCCCACTCGCCGGGAGACATTCCGATTTGAGAGAAAAGATATTTTTCCGCGAATTTTCTTGTGTCCATACCGGATTTTTTGCTGATGGCGACCGACAGAAACTGCGGCAGGCCGGTGTTGTAATCAAACTTTGTGCCCGGAAGATCGGTTAGGCGCTGTTTGACCGTGTAGGCAAGGAAGTCGCCGCTTGCATAGAAGGAACCGTAGTTGCTGTCGATCGGCTCAAGCCCGCCGGTCATTGTGAGCACTTCACGGACGGTAATGTCCTTTTTGCGTGCGTCGTCAACCTGCGTGAAATATTCCGGCAGAAGATCGGATACTTTCTGGCTTTCGCCCTGAATCAGCTTCTCACGCACCGCAATACCCGTCAACGCGGACATGACGCTTTTTGTGACGGAGTAAACCGGATTCGCAGTGCTGCTTTCTACTCCGTTGTAATATTTTTCATAAACCAGATATCCGTGGCGAACCACAAGTAGGCTGAAAACATTCGGGTAGTTTCCCTGAATCCGCTGATCTGCAAGGGACAGCGCGGCGGAGTCCAAGCCCTGTTCCTCAGGACTGCATGTACTCCAGCCTTTGGTGGGTGTGACCGAACCACTGGGCGTCGTTGCAGCCGCAGACGGCGTGCCGGCGGAAGACGCCCCGCTGCCGGAACAGCCGGAAATGGAACATGCGACCACTATTGCCAGGAATAACGAAAGTATCCTTTTCATACCCCTCACCTGTTTCTTTCTAATTATGCAAATAGTATATCATAAATAGAAAAATAAAATAACCAAATTATGGATTTGCTTCTGCTGCATATTGACGAATACGATTTATTATGAACCTCTCCGCGTCTTGCCCTGGAGAGGTTCATTTGCAGATTTCGTACGAACCGGTTTTTTATGGTATAATCGGTTTTAGCAGACGGAGAATAACCTCACTTAAGGGAGAACTCAATGCAGAAAATGAAGCACTTTATCTGGGACTTTGACGGCACGCTGTTTGACACGTACCCGATGATTACGGAGTCCTTTCAGGCGGCGCTGAGGGATTTCGGGGTAACGGAAAACCGGGAGAAACTGCGCCGGATGATGATGGAGTCTTTGAGATGGACGTTCCGGTTTTTCAGGAAGCAATACGGGCTGGACGAACGCCTTACTGACCGTTACAATGAATATATGCAAAAGGAATCGCCGAAAACAAGCCCGCCGTTCCCCTATGCAAAGAAAACCTGTGAGCGGATTTATTTAACGGGCGGGCGAAATTATCTGCTGACCCACCGGAATGAATCGGCGAAACTGTTTTTAAGCGAGAGCCATATGCTGCCCTTTTTTACGGAATGCGTTACCGTTGAAAACGGCTTTCCGCACAAACCGGCCCCGGATGCGGTATATTATCTGCTCGGCAAATATCATATGAAGAAAGAGGAAACCGTTATGATCGGCGACCGCGAGTTGGATATTCAGTGCGGAAAAAACGCGGGCATCCGGACATGCTTCCTCGCGAACGGTTCGGGCCAAAGCGGGTTCGGCGCCGACTGGTATTTTGAAACCATGGATGATTTGTACCGGGATCTGTTTTCAAATGTAGAATGAATGGAGGATGGATATGAGGTTTGACAGGAAAACCGTTACGCTGAAAAATGGGGAGACCTGCCTGCTGAGGAGCCCGGAAGGAAAAGACGCCGCGGAAATTCTGAAGCATTTAAGGCAGACTTCGGCAGAAACGGGTTTTATGGC
>DATALZ010000040.1:0-19375 GCA_036260805.1 Caproicibacter sp. | reverse complement strand
TACTTCTGAATCCAGCGAAGAAGTTTTTGTATTCAGAGCAAGGTTCAGATCTTTAATCAGATCAAGGTCTGCCCCTTTGAAGGTCCAGCTGTAAATAGCCTTTCCAGTTGTTGAATCCACAACCGAAACCGTAATATCCTTTTTTGCTTTCCTTGCTGCATCCAGCACAGCAGCACTCAGCTTAATGGTAACGTCAACGTTATCCGCCGTACCATAGGCGACGTCTGACGGAGCTTTTACCGTAAGCGAAACTGACTGGACAGAAGTGTCGTTAAACTGGTCAAGAATCGTTGAGTCCGGAAGGTTTACAATTACCTTACCGTGCTTGCTTGATGATGAACCCGGAGCTGCAATTACAGCAGCATTCGATGGAACGGTAACGCTGAAGGAAGATATTCCGCCTGAAACCGCTGGCGAAAAATCGGGAACGCCGGTTACAATCGTAGTTGTCGTACCGTCTGCATTCAGCGATGCGTTCTCCGTGCTGTTTGTTATCGGCGTGTTATTGCTTGGAGTAGAAGTAGGGGTGGGCGTTGGAGTAGGAGTAGGGGTGGGTGATGGAGCCTTGTAGTCATCGGTTAAGGCTTTCACACATACATTACCTATCTCAGGATCATTAAGATCAGTAAGATCCTTCCACACATTTCCCATGCCTACATAACTCTGGCCGGCTTTTATATTCGATTGGAACCCGCCGTATTTATTATACGACGTATATTCGGATGCCACGGGCATTTCATTGCCGTGAGGATTTTTAACCTCTACAACAACAGAGAATTTTTGTCCTTTCAAAATATTGACTGGCTGAGTAAGCGCTACCGTATGATACCCCGCATATGCTTCGGTGCCCTTTTGCTGCTGAGAGAATGCAGCTGTACCGCTTGACGGGGTAGAACCGACATTTGTATAGATCTGAATGCTGTACTGAGCATCCGTATCGGTCGTATAGAAAGCGAGTGCTTTAACTGTCTGGTCTCCGGAAGCCGTAAATACATTTGCCATATCGACGGCATCTGAATTACTTGCTCTGCTTCCTAACTGAATTACTTCACCCAATCCGTCGTACTGATAATTATGCTGATACGTTGGGCTCTTTTCACCGGTTTTATCCATAGTAAATTTGCAGAATTCCGATATTGTGGTGTCTTCGTAGGAAAGATAAAAATATGCGCCTCCCTTGTAGGCATACTCTTCACCCCACGAATTCTTTATAAGCCAGCCGCCGTTCTCTTTTGGATGATTCCCGGCTTTGCTTGTAAACGCTGTGTTTGGAATTGTATCGTCCCAGCCCACAATCTGAACGATGTGATCGCTTCCGTCACTTTCGTCATCGTAATAGGTTGGATAAGCAATGTCGTTAGCCTTATTAACATCATTGTCCGCATAATAAGCCACACCGACAGATGTTCCACCCATTAATGCAGCTTTTATTGCAGAACCGTCAAGATTATTCGATGCGTCCCTGTTCGGCAGAAACTCAGCTTCTTTCAGCTGATAATACGAATCAAAATGGTACTTTGGGTCTACTGGAACAAACTTGCTGATCGAAGTTAAATTCTTAAAATCATCCCAGGTAGGATAAGGAACGTTTGACTCAAGCTCCGCCCCGGTACCACGTGACAGGGTGGCTATTGCCTTATTGAAATTGCCGCCTGTCTGATACGGAGCCTGGTCCCCGTAATCCGCATTGTCCCCAACAAACGTATCGCCGTTCGTACCATCTTCCGGTAAATTCGGATTATTGCTCCCATTATAGGTAAAATATGCAAGGTGCCGTTCTGAGAAATCAACATTGTTCTGGCTGTCCTTATACAATGAAGATTCCGAAGAACCCAGAGAACCGAACGCCCAGCAGGTACCCCATCCCGCCTGATCTTTCAACGTTCCCGTTTCTTCATCGGTGATTACATAACCGCTGTCTTTTACAGCATCTTTAACGATACAGTATTTACTGGGTGCGTTTGCGTTTAAAGTGTTGCGTTTTGAGCCTGCTTTAAGCGTATTTGAGAGATCAATGGACGGGGCTACATAACCGTACTTTCCGGCACGGCCGATCGACTGAACATTCTCTGTTCCGATCCGAAACTTTAAACCACTATTGTCAGCCGCAGAAGCGCCAAGGCCCGTAAATGTGCCGGCAATCACTGAAAATGACAGTAAAAGCGACAGAGCCTTATTTGATACTTTCATCCTTTTCCTCACCTCAAAAAATTAACAGCCTGTGTGTTGCATTCTTTCCTCCTCTTTCCATTCGCGTATGGCTGTTATTAATATACAGGATTAGGACAAATTTCCTGCTATTTCCTTTCTATATTATAATAATAGCTTCTGCTTGTCAATAAGGAAATATTATTGAAGTTTCTTCTTTAAATAGCTACAGAGAAGAATAACATACCATCCGATCTAAGCAAGGAATCGCCGCAGCAGCAGGGCATTTCACTCAGTTCATATGGAATATTCAAAGAAAAACCGAATGATCAGCTTTCACTTTTTCCATTCTGAATACAAAAATCGGCGGCACGGTTTTTAAGCCGTACCGCCAAAAAGTATAACTGATAACTTATTTTACAATGGTTCCAACTGTGCGCGGCGAAGTTTCACCGCTTACATAGAATCCCGCACTGCCGCCGGCCTTACCGACAGCTGTTACGGTAAAGAAGTAATCGCTGCCTTTGGAACCTGCAAACTTTGCCTGAAATACGGAGCTGTTTCCGCTTACAAAAGTTGGCTTTTTTGAAGCCGTTACCTTAAATGTGTAGGCCTTTCCTGCTTTGACGGAAAGGCGTTTTCCTGTATCCAGCTTCATAGCAGGAACCGCTTTCACCCTTTGGGGAAGCAGAACATATTTGGAGCAATGATTAATGTTGATGCTTACATATCCGTCCGCATCCACTTTGCAGAAGTGGCAGTCGGAATATTCCAGCTGTTTCTCCGCTGTGTTGCAGTAATACAAATATGCCATTTGCCCTGCTTTGAATCCCTGGTCGCCAACATAAACCCTGACAGTCGCGGAACCGGGCAGGTTGCTGTTGTTTGCCATTGTAAGCAGAACACCCGGAACTGATGATAAACTTCTTACTGCCGGATCCAGTGTAGATGTTTTTGTATTCATGGCAAGGTTCAAATCTTTAATCAGGTCAAGGTCTGCCCCTTTGAATGTCCAGCTGTAGGCAGCCGTACCGGTTGCCGCATCCACTACCGTAGTTGTAATATCCTTTTTAGCCTGTCTGGCCGCCTGAAGAGCCTGAGCACTCAGTTTAATGGTAACGTCAACGTTATCCGCAGTGCCATAGGCAATATCCGACGGGGCTTTCAGAGTAATGGATACACTCTTTACCGAATCGTCATTAAACTGGTCAAGAATCGTTGAATCCGGCAAATCAATAACAGCCTTGCCGTGGTTCTTCGCGTTTGCCCCTGCCTCAGCTGCCTGAACCGTATTGGACGGAACGGTGATACCGAAGGATGACGAACCACCCGAAACCGTCGGAGCTGAATCCGGTACGCCTGTTACAGTTACGGAAGAAGCACCGGAAGTGTCCTTCGTAACGTTTGTCGTGCTTGGAGTATCTGTCGACGTGCTTGCTGAAGAGCTTCCGGTAACACTGCTGCCATTTGAAGGCTGTACCGGCGCACTTCCATTCAGATAATAAATCACACCAAGTTGATCTGTAAATACGGGGGAATTAGAATTTTCGTTCCAATTCAGGTTATAAAAATCGCTTTCACACCCGTCATATACCCAGCTTCCCGTCGAGTTATCACGGGGAATCTGTGCAGATATGCTGCAGACGGACGAATTATCGCCATTAGATTCAATCGTGTAATACAATGAATTATTGTATGTGAAATTGTACTTATCAGTGATACTTGCCTTATTTTTAACCTCTTTGTTCGCAGTGCCCCAATAGAATTTTCCATCCTTGCTTAACGTAAACGTTTTGCCGTCCTGCGAGGTGTATGTTCCGGCATTACCAACATTCAGTTCTTTCTGATTGATTGAAGGACCATTGTATGGGATATCCCAAGAATAGTGGAGTATTCCTGATTTTCTCGGTTCTGCACTGATTACCAAATCCGACAGGGATGCATCAAGATCTTTCTTAGAAATCTTTAGGATCGTAGACTGGTTATCTGCTGAAGTTCTGGTCTCTACAATATTCACAGGTTTGATGGATTGAATCATTGCATTTGTTGCTCCGCTTTGCTCGCCACGAATATAGCTCTCATAGTGGTAGTCGCTGTCTTTACACGGCACTTCAATATACCAATAATCACCGATTCCATCATAAATATCCTTACTTAACGGAGTTCCAAAAAAATCATTAGAATTACCGCTTATCTGGCCGGGTTGTTCACTTATCTGGTTTTGATTATTGAAATTTTGTTCGTCGTTAGAGTAAAACAACTGGGCTTTACCGGGATCGTAAACATATACATCCCTCGACATTGAGCCATCTTGAAATTTGGCAATAATCTGGGTACAACCAACTTTTAAGGCTTTAATCACACCGCTGTTCGCGTCGATCGTCGCTACGCTATTATCGGCAGATTCCCATGTGACGCCTCCGGTGCTTTGATCAGAGTCAATGAAGGTAGCGGTATATGTAGAATTAAGAGCCAGATAGTTATTTTGGTTGATAGAAATATCTCTATACGAATGAGTGGAAACTTCTACTTTAACGTAAGAAACAACATTATTGGAACTGTCTGCTGCCTGCAGTACTGCCCTGCCGAAATCTGTGGCGGTAACAATGCCATTTACATCAATGGAAACGACACCGTCTCCACTTTCCAGCGGCTTTCCGTCGCTTCCATTCGCAACAGACCAGGTAAGCGCTTCGTTTTCATGGCCTGTGACTATAAAATGATGTTTCGAGTTAAGCACCAGGGACTCTGCATCATTTGTAGCCGAAACATTACTGTCATACACCTGCTCACCAGTATTGGCATTATCCGCCGCAAAAACAGAGGTGCCTGTGAAAGAACTGATTACCATTGTAATTGACAGTGCAAGTGCTAGAGCTTTTTCTGAAACTTTCATTACTTCCCTTCACCTCATGAAATTTCAGCCAGCGCATGTCACCCAAGCGAATTCGTTCCCCCTCTTTCTTTCCTTTATATTAGCATGCAGCTGTAAACCGGAATACAGCAAACTGACTTTAAAATTTCCGGTTATTGGTAAATATTATACATTTTATTTACATTGTTATTATTACATTCTCAACATAATAGACAAATGTTTTGTTCAAATAAATAATTGCTTGTAAAAATAATAAATTTACATCCCATTAATAAAGGGCCTGCTTACGCAAGCCCCGTTTGCTTCAGATAATCCTGAAATGAAATTTCGATTCTTCTAATCCTCTCGCCGTCAAACAGAATTACCTTATCACAGATTTTTTCCAGAAAATAAACGTCGTGAGAGACCAGCAGAAGGGTTCCCTGATACTCCGTCAGCGTTTTTTCCAGCATTTCACGGGATGGAAGGTCTAAGTGGTTGGTCGGTTCATCAAGGATAATAAAATCCGGTCCAGAAAGGATAAGTTCCGCCAGCTTTAGCCGCATCTGCTCACCGAAGCTCAAAGATAAAATTTTCTGGGATAAATGTCTCGCGGTAAGTCCCATGTTAAATAAAACAGAGCGGTCATGCCCGTTCAAATCCCCGAACTTTTCCGAAAGATATTTTCCTACACTTACGTCTCCCGGAAGTTTTGCGAATGTCTGCGAAAAAACGAACGGCTTGCTGCTTGAACTGACCCAGAGCTCCCCACAGTCCGCATCCTGCTTGCCCTGAATGATGTCGATCAACGTACTTTTGCCGCATCCGTTCGGCCCGAAAACAGCAGCTTTTTCTCCGTTCAGAAGATAAAAGTCGCTGTGCTCAAACAAGCGTCTGTCCCCAAAGGATTTGGAAAGATCGCGTGCCTCTAAAATTCTTTTGCCGTGTTTCGCTCCGCCGGAAACTTCGAAATAGACGTTTTGCTCGGCGACCGGTTCTCTCTCCTGCTCGGTTTTCATCTTTTCGAGCCGCTGAAGGCTGCTCTTTATCCTTCGGTCCATCTTTTTTGCCTTGACGCGCTTTTTCTCTTTTACGCCCATCTTCAAGCCGCTTGCATCGGGTTTGACAGAATTTCTGTGAGCTTTATCTGACCAACTGCGTACCTGAGTAATAGACTCTTCAACCTGCCTTCGCTGTTTTTTTCCCTCTTCATACCGGTGCATCTGTTCCTGATACAAACGATCTTTTTCCGATCTGTAAAAAGTATATCCGCCGGAATATTCCGCTGCACAGCCCTCGCTGATTTCTATGGTTCGTGTAACCATTTCATCAAGAAAATAGCGGTCATGCGAAACGATCAGCATTGCGCTGCGCGTATTCCTCAATAGCTGAATTACGGATCGGACACTCCAGAAATCTAGATTGTTCGTTGGTTCGTCAAGCAGAAGGATGCCGGGTTTTTCCGCCAGCAGCCTGCAAAGGGCAAGCTTTGTGCGCTCGCCGCCCGACCAGGTCTCCTTTTCCCCAAGCTGCTCCGGCCGAACGCCCATACGGTTCATGATTTTCGCATCTACTAAGCCATCTTCTTGTTGTGTTCCCTGCGCTTCCGGGTTTTGCTCCAGATAGGCGGTACTAACGCGGCCGCTGAAGCGGATCTCGCCGCCGTCCGGCCGCTCCAGCCCTGCAAGGATGCGAAGCAGCGTGCTTTTGCCGCATCCGTTCGCTCCTACGATACCGACCCGTTCATCCGGCTCGAGCCGGATGGATACGTCTTTCAGTATTTCGGATTCTCCAAATGCTTTTTGAATATGCCATGCACTGAGAAGTGCCATAAAAACTCTCCTTTCCCAGCGTCTTGCTTATCTCGCAAAACGCCTTAACCCTGCATATAAATCAGGGCAAATAAAAAAATCCCTGCCAAAAGGCAGGGAAAAAGGACGGTTTTACAGCGCATGAACAAACTTATCCCAATGCAGGCAATGAATAGAACTACACAGCAAAAGGATATTATATTCCTGAATGCGTCTTTAACCGGACAATCCACTGCCTTTTGCCATACAGACACAAGCCGTTTTTCACGGCTGTGTGAAGCAAAATGGAAATCAGTCGATTGTCTCGTTGCGCATTTCTAAAAAATTCCTCCTGTATGATTGATAACCGGATTATAGCATAGAATAACGGACTTTTCAAGGGCACAGCCGTCCATGCGGATACTGCAAATTGATAAGGCCGTGCGTTCTTTTAACTCAATCAAGCTGCCAGTTTATATTTCTGCACAAGTGCCTTCAGTGCCTGCGCCAATTTGCTCAGTTCTTCACTCGAAGCGGCACTCTCTTCCGACGTTGCGGAATTTTTCTGCACAACAGCAGAAATCTGACCCATCCCCTGCGTTACCTGACTGATGGATAAGGCCTGTTCGCTTGTCGCATTCGAAATGTTTTTGATTAATTCCGTCATCTTATTTGTGCTGCCGGTAATAGAGTTCAGCGATTCGGCGGTTGTCTGGGCAATTTTTGTTCCATTCTCAACTGCCGTAATAGTCTCCTCAATGAATGCAGTTGTGCTTTTGACCGCTTCCGAACTCTTATTCGCCAGATTTTTCACTTCGTCGGCAACTACCGCAAAGCCCTTTCCGGCTGCTCCGGCGCGTGCCGCTTCAACCGCTGCGTTCAGTGCAAGAATATTTGTCTGAAACGCAATATCCTCAATCGTTTTTACAATGCTGCTGATTTGGCTGGAAGATTCATTGATTTTTTCCATGGCGGCGATCATCTGCTTCATAAGATCGTTGCCGCGCGCTACCTCTTCAGAGGATTTTACAGCCAACTGGCTAACGGCAGACGTATTACCCGCATTCGATTTAATCTGCTTTGAAATTTCACTCATTGTCGCCGACAGCTCTTCAATAGAACCTGCCTGCTCTGTTGTACCTTGTGACAATTCCTGCGCCCCGTCGCTGATCTGTTTCGACGAAGCAGCTATATTCTGCGAGGCGGTGTCAATTTTCCGGATCATACCGCTGACGGAATCTACCAGTTCATTCATTCCGGTTACAATTTGCTGGTAATCACCCTCGTAAGCGGATGCGTCAATCCGGTTTTGAAGATTCCCCTGCAGAATGTCATTCTTTTCGTTATTTACGTCCCGAAGCATACTTTGTATTGTGGAACGCATATTTTCGAATTCGTTCACAGTCATTCCGGTCTCACTTTTTTTGTGGAGAGTAATCGTGAAGTCCGTGTCGCCATGAGCAATTTTTTCCGCATAAGATTTTAATTCTTTCAGGTCCTTACTTATTACACGTATCCCATTTCCTATGCTAAAATAGACCAGAATAAAAATTATTACCAAAGCAACGATACCCTGCACTCTTACCGCATAAATATCTGCGGTCGTTTTACAGTCACTCGCCCTGAACAGAATAGCCCCAAGAATCGAAAATGCAACTAACAGCAGAGCCGCAATTGGGTAGAGCATTTGAGCTTTAATTGGTAAGTCACCGATTCGATCTAAAATACTTTTTTTCCCGGACATTTTCAGCTTCTTTTCTCCGCCGCATAATTTCATTTTGCATGCCCCATTCGGTGGCGGACAAATGGTAATAATTTCATCAAATTAATTATATCATGTTAGAAAATGTAGTCAATATTTTCATATTTGCATGCATTATAAAAAATCTATCCGTCGAATATTGTCAAAGCTGCTTTGTCCAAAATACTTCACGATTCTGCAATTTCTGCAAACAAAAAGGCCCTGCGGTTTTCACCGCAGGGCCCGGAAGACCAGAAAATTATTCGTGGTCAACTTTGTTCATGTGTTTGATCAGGTCCAGAACCTTGTTGCTATAGCCCCACTCATTGTCGTACCAAGATACGAGTTTTACAAAGTGGTCGTTCAGCATGATGCCTGCTTTTGCATCGAAGATGGAAGTACGGGAATCTCCGAGGAAATCGGAAGAAACGACCATGTCTTCGGTGTAGCCGAGGATGCCCTTCAGTTCGCCTTCAGAAGCTTCCTTAACAGCCTTGCAGATATCATCATAGGTTGTCGGTTTTGCGAGGCTGACGGTCAGGTCAACAACGGAAACGTCCAAGGTGGGAACACGCATGGACATACCTGTCAGTTTGCCCTTAACGGACGGAATAACAAGAGCGCAGGCTTTTGCGGCACCGGTTGTGGAAGGAATGATGTTGCCGGATGCTGCACGGCCGCCTCTCCAGTCTTTCATGGAAGGTCCGTCAACGGTCTTCTGAGTAGCAGTTGTGGAATGAACTGTGGTCATAAGGCCTTCCACAATGCCGAACTTATCGTTGATAACTTTTGTAAGAGGAGCAAGGCAGTTTGTTGTGCAGGATGCATTGGAAACAACCTTCATGTCCTTTGTATAAGTGTCGAGGTTTACGCCGCAGACAAATGTCGGGGTTTCCTTGTCCTTTGCAGGAGCGGAAATAACGACTTTCTTAGCACCGGCTTTAATGTGAGCGGATGCTTTTTCGGTTGTTGCGAATACGCCTGTGGATTCAACAACGTATTCAACGCCAACTTTGCCCCACGGAATATTTGTAGGATCCTTTTCAGCAAAGACATTGATCTTGCGGCCGTTTACAACGAGCTTGCCGTCTTCAGCCTTTACTTCACCGTCAAAATGACCGTGCATGGTATCATACTTTACCATGTAAACCATGTAGTCAAGATCAATGAATGGATCGTTAATCCCGACGATTTCAAATGCTTCCGGCTGAGAAACAGCAGCACGGAAAACAAGACGGCCAATGCGGCCGAAACCGTTAATGCCAACTTTAATAGACATAAATGCTACCTCCTGATATTTATTTGATCATATGTTATTCTATAGCATTT
The DNA here is from genome assembly GCA_036260805.1 of Caproicibacter sp. Classification (GTDB taxonomy): domain Bacteria; phylum Bacillota; class Clostridia; order Oscillospirales; family Acutalibacteraceae; genus Thermocaproicibacter. The sequence continues at coordinate 9,513 of DATALZ010000040.1, read as the reverse complement.
GCGGGCAATTTACAAGGTGTTTTGATATTATTTTAACTAACTTTTTATGCTTTTTGCAATTGGAACATTGTTTTCCCTGTTTTCAACAAATTTATCTTCGCTCTGATACGCGTTTTTTAGGAATTCCAGATATTTTTCAGCAGAATCCGCTGACGATGCCCGTTTTTCAGCTGTATTTTCGCATTTTTGGAGCTCGGTGCCCGCCTCGTCATGTTTTTGCTCCGGTACCAAAACATCGCCGTTTTCGGGAGTTTCGTCATTCCCGCCCACGCTCGGAGCCACCGATACCATAACAGCCTCGGTTTTCACATGCTGCAATGCTGAAAGGTAAACCAGAACATAAACAGCTAAAATAATATTGGCCATATGCAGCCCGATTGAGAACAGCCCCAACAGGCTTTTCCCAGTAAAATACCGTGCAATATTCGGCACAGCGTCCGCTAGGGCAAAAATTACCGCTGCAAAGCCATAGGAAAAAACCATTTTGGAACCTTTTGCCTCGTCGATCCCTGAAAGCAACTTTGCCTGTGAAAACAGGAATAAAAGCATAAATGCAACCGTAAATGTATGATAGACGTTTTCCAGTCTGTTTACCGCTGCGGCGTAATTCACAAACAGGGTGATTAAACAAAGACAACCCCAAATAGACGAAAGCAGCGCAAGGACTGGCATTCTGTGCAGCACAGTTTCACCGGCCGCAAAATCATAGGCCGCAACAAAATAAGACACTGCGGCAATGACACCGGCAATATAGAAAATATTATCCATTGCCGTAAACTCGCTTTGTTTCTGCATTGCCATTGCCGAAAGCGACTGCCCGGCAATAAAGACTCCCGAAAGAGCCGCGAAAACAGCAGCGGCTATGCTGTGGAGCGGAGCCGCTGTTTTGCCTGGTGATTTCCGGTATCCCAGAACAAGAACCGCAATAACCCCCGCAGCGAGAACTGCGGAAACAATTCCTGCCACTTTGCCGCCGTCGGTATAGAACCCCGTATTCGGGTCAACAAGAGACAGCGTTACATAGAGCCTTGCCGGAAGAACAACAATCAAAGTAACCAACAGCGCAGCCCAGGCGCGCTTCATACACATTCCTCCCAGAATAAACTATCTTTTTTCAATGGGAACATATGGTTTGCTTTTTGAAAGAGAGCGATAGGCAGGCCGCATGATTCTTCCGCAGGTTTCCATTTCTTCCATACGATGCGCACACCAGCCGGGAATACGCGAAACGGCAAACAGCGGCGTAAACAGGTCGCTCGGAATGCCAAGCATCTCGTAGACAAGGCCGGAGTAGAAGTCAACATTTGCGCACATTACTTTAGTCTTCCCCGTTACTGTGGCAAATACCTTTGGAGCAAGTTTTTCCACGCGCTCAAACAGCTCAAACTTCTGCAGCATATCGCGTTCTTTTGCCAGTTTTCTCGCTCTTTCTCTCAAAATTACCGCACGCGGGTCAGAAAGTGTGTAAACCGCGTGCCCAATCCCATAGATCAAACCGGAATGATCCGCTGCTTCTCCGCGCAGGACTTTTTCGAGGTATGCGGAAACTTCGTCCTCGTCATTCCAATCCTTTACCGTACCCATCAGTTCGTTCATCATCATCATAACGCGGTGATTGGCTCCGCCGTGCCGCGGGCCTTTCAGAGAACCGATGCCTGCCGCAATTGATGAGTAAATATCTGTGCCGGTTGAGGAAAGCACTCTTGTGGTAAAAGTCGAGTTGTTTCCGCCGCCGTGCTCCGCATGGATCATCATGCAGATATCCAGCAGCTTTGCTTCCTCATCGGTAAACGCGCGGTCCGGCCGAATGGCGTTCAGAATGGATTCCGCAGTCGACTGCGTTGGGTCAATCGGGTGGAAATACATGCTCTTCTTATCAAAATGCCTGCGTTTAACCTGATAGGCGTAGGTCATAATGGTTGGAAGGCGGGCAATCAGCTGAATGGACTGCCGCATGTTGTTTTCCATGGAAGGATCATCCGGATTTTCATCATAAGAATACAACGCCAGAACGGAACGTGCAAGCTTATTCATAACATTTTTTGAAGGAGCCTTGATAATCATGTCTTCGGCAAAGTACTCCGGAAGCTCTCGGCAGCTGCTGAGCACCTGAGAAAAATGCTCCAGCTGAATGCGGGTCGGCTGCTTTCCGAACAGCAAAAGCCACGCGACTTCTTCAAAGCCGAAACGGTTCTCTGCAACACATCCGTTTACAATATCGTTCAGGTCAATTCCGCGGTATGTAAGTTTTCCTTTATCCGGTACGCGCTCTCCGTCGGCGATTAAGTAACCGTGAACGTTGCAGATGAGCGTCAGCCCTGCCATAACACCGGTGCCGTCCGGATTGCGCAAGCCGCGCTTCACATTGTAAAGTTCAAATTTGTCGGGAGATATTTTGTTGTTCGCCCTGTATTCATCGCAGAGTGACTTCAGCTGAGGGCTTGTGTTTTCAAGCGAAATTGACTCCGTTTGCATTTCCATCACAGATCGTCTCCCATTCTAAATGTAAAAAATACAGCCGCATCACTGTGCAAAAATTAAGCGGCTGTTGTGTTTTATTTATTTTATGAATGTTTTTATTTTATATCAGTACTAAAGTAAAGTCAAGTAGCTTAACGGCTTTTCTGACTTAATTTTGCAACGATTTTTATTTAATATTTCATTTTCAAGGCTTTTATAAGCCAGATGCGAACTTATGCCATAAAAAATGAATAATTATGAATATCTTTATGTAAATCGTTGAATGACAAGGAGGAACAGATCATGTCTGTGAAAAGAGGAACCGTACTGCTCGGGCTGATGTTATTTCTCGCAATGTTTCTTATTCCGCTGTTGTCTCTCGGCGGAGGGTCAGCGCCTTCAAAATCCGGCTCTCAAAATCAGTCCTCTGCATCCCAAAGCCGGCAGCCTTCCGCCTCGAGCGGTTCTCAGTTCAAAGTAAAAGATACTTCAACCGGCAAAATTCTCACGGTGGACGACCACACGTTTCTCTGTGGGGACGTTGCATCCGAAATGTCTCCCCTAGCCCCCACCGAAGCTCTGAAGGCGCAGGCCGTCGCAAGCTATACCTACTACAGCCGACTCCGTGAAAATCAGAAAAAGTCGCCCACATCCGAACTTGGCGGTGCTGATTTTTCCGCAGACCCGCAGAACTGGAATATCTATGTGACAAAAGAAGAACTGCAAAAACGCTGGGGAAGCAATTACGATAAATATTACAAAACAATCAGCGACGCGGTGGACGCCGTTTCCGGACAGGTTCTGAAAAGCGGGGGCTCCCTGATTGACGCAACTTATTTTGCAATCTCTTCCGGGAATACAGAAAATGCAGAAGATGTCTGGGGTTCCAAATGTTCTTACCTGGTTTCCGTTGCAAGCCCCTACGATGTTTTCGCCGGAGGATTCCAGACCACCGTAACCTGTTCTGAGGCGGATATGAAATCTCGGATTCTCGGTATCGCACCGAAAGCAGATCTGAATGGCGCAGCATCCGGGTGGATTGGAAAAAGCGACCGGTCCGGCGCCGGGGGCGTGAAAACCATCATCATTGGCGGACAGACGCTCACCGGGAGCCAGGTAAGGTCAGCTTTTAACCTTCGCTCGTCCGATTTTACAGTCTCCTACGCCAACGGAACATTCACCTTTTCCATAAAAGGCTATGGTCACGGGGTGGGAATGAGCCAAACGGGCGCGGAAGCAATGGCGCGTCAGGGCTCCACTTACAAGCAGATTCTATCCTGGTATTACCCGACAACAACTCTTACAAATATTTAATTACAGCATTTCCAATTAAAATGTGGAGTTGGTTTGTGTTCATCTTATCTCACGATCTGAAATGAAATTGCTGTATAGGATTTTAGCCAAGCGGGAACCAAATTCGGCTCCCGCTTTTTTTATTTCAGGGTTGCATTTTTCTGAGGATGGGAATATACTATATTCAAACATATGAACATATAATCATATATTCATGGAGGTTAACATGGAACAGCAGAAAAAGGAAACAAACGAAAGCGAAACAATTCATAACGAACTTGTCACCAAAACCCTGCAAAGCATGCCCGACCTGGATACACTTTTTTCCCTTGCAGAGCTGTTCAAACTCTTTGGAGACACCACCCGCATCCGTATTATGTGCGCTCTGTTCAACAGCGAGCTTTGCGTCTGCGATATTGCTGAGATTCTTGGGATGGGTCAATCGGCTATTTCACACCAGCTCAGGCTTCTTCGTGCCGAGCATCTGGTTCGCGTACGCCGTTCCGGAAAACAATCTTATTACTCGCTGGACGACGATCATGTCCGCCTGATCTTTGAGCAGGGCCTCAACCACGTAACAGAAGGAGGTACCCCGCATGAATAATCCCAAAAACGAACCGGAAATCAGCTGTGATCTATGCTCCCGCAGCAAATGTGAACACGAAAATGCCGAAGAAAACGAATCCGAATCCTTCCCCGTTGCGTTAATTTTCTCCATCCTGCTAGCCGTTGCCGCATTCCTAATGGAATACTTTAAGGTTGGCCCCGTATATGTATATGCGTCGTGCTTTGCCGTTTCTGCCGCGCTGGCGGGCTGGCGCGTATTTATAAGCGGCCTGAAGGCCCTTTTCAAACTTAAGTTGGATGAAACTACATTAATGACGGTCGCTGTTGTTGCCGCATTCTGCCTTGGGCATTTTTCGGAAGCAGCCATGGTTGCCATTCTATTTGAACTTGGAGAAATGCTGGAAGACCGCGCAGTAGATAATTCCCGCGACAGTATAAGAAAACTGGTCGATATCCGCCCCGAAACCGCCCACAGGTTAATTGATTCCGGCGAAGAAACTGTCGATGCAGAAGAAATCAGCATAAACGACACAATTCTGGTACACCCTTACGAACGCGTTCCGCTGGACGGCACGGTTCTGGAAGGCAGTTCCTCATTGGATTCCTCGGCATTGACCGGAGAAAGTGTGCCGATTGAAGCGTCTCAGGGCTCCGCTGTACTTTCCGGCATGATGAACGGGCAGGGTCTTCTGAAAATCCGCGTCGCTGCCGACTTCAAAAACTCCGCCGCTTCCCGCGTTATCGATCTTGTAGAATCTGCGTCCGCCAAAAAAGGAACCGCAGAAAAACTGATTACCCGCTTCGCGCGCATCTATACTCCCATCGTCATCGGAGCTGCAGTCCTTCTGGCAATTCTTCCGCCTTTGTTCGGTCTTGGGGGGTTCAATACTTGGGTTTACCGTGCGCTGATCTTCCTCGTTGCATCCTGCCCCTGTGCGCTGGTTATCTCCGTACCGCTTGGGTTCTATGCCGGAATCGGCGTTGAAAGCCGCGGCGGTGTGCTGATTAAAGGCGGGCAATATCTGGAAGCCCTCGCAAAAGCCCGCGCCGTTGTCTTTGACAAGACCGGAACGTTGACCAATGGCGTTCTCCGCGTAAAAAAGCTGCTGCCTTTCGACGGATATTCGGAAGCCGACCTTCTAACGAGTGCTGCTGCTTTGGAACAGTTCAGCGCACACCCGCTGGCAAAAGCGATTCTCGCTGCCGCAGACGGGCTGGAATTGCCCAAAGCTGAATCTCCCGAAGAAGTACCCGGTCACGGAATCAAGGGCATTGTGGGCGGCAGAGAAGTCCTTTGCGGGCGTAGGAAGTTTCTTGAAGACCATGGGCTGGTCTTTCCCGAGGACAGTTCCAGTGCAACCGTATTCGTCGCAATCGACGGAAAACCAGCTGGCGAAATTACCCTCTCCGATCTCCCACGCGAGGATTCTCGGGAAACTGTTTCCGGCCTGAAAAGACTTGGCATCCAGAGAATCGTCATGCTGACCGGCGATTCCCCGCACGCATCCGAGCCAGTCGCGAAAGCCTGCGGAATCGGTGAATTTCACGCAGGTCTTCTGCCCGGCGACAAAGTGGATGACTTTGAGAAAATCCGAACAGAAACGGGCTGCACCGTCTTCGTCGGCGACGGAATCAACGACGCCCCGGTGCTCGCATCGGCAGACTGCGGAATCGCAATGGGCTTCGGCACCGACGCCGCCATCGAAGCGGCCGACGCCGTGCTGATGGCAGGAAAGCCATCTGCTCTTCCTCCTGCAATTGCAATGGCGCGCCGCTCCCTAAGAGCAATTCAATTCAATATCTGGTTCTCGCTTCTAGTCAAGGCCGTTGTCCTCCTTTCAGCTGCACTTGGATTTGCAGCCATCTGGATGGCTGTTTTTGCCGACGTGGGCGTGTGTATTATTGCGGTGCTGAATTCTTCGCGAATCCTGCATTTTAAAGTACGGAACAGCAGTATGGATTAATTGATGCTGCAGAGTTCGCTTCGTTTCTGTACTGATCAAGCAAGCTTGAGGGCGCTTTCCAATGACACAGTTCATTTGGAAGCGCCCTCTTTTTACCGTTCCAGCTTATTTGCGACGGAAACATCACAGAGTTGTTTTATGCTGTAAATTGCCGCTGCTTTTGTTATTCCGTTTTGTTTTATATATTTGTATATATCCTGATTGTAATAGCGCAGATCGACGATGTGAATCTCGGTGAAATTCGTGGAAAGATAAGGAATCATGCTGTTTGCAAAGGAATCTTTCATAATCAAAAGCTTGCCGCCCTTTGCCGACGGATTTCGAACTACCGTTACCGATTGATTTCCGCCTAAATAGACGCTGTATTTGTCTTTTTGCGTTAAATAATCCTCCCAGTATAATCCTTTGCGAAGATTTTTCCCGATTTGCTGCGTGATTTCGCCGGAATTTTCAGCATATGGAATCTGCATCACATCTGGCTGCTGGCCGCTGAAAATCGCCTTGGAATAGAGCGTGCCAAAAAACGGTTCTTTCACGGTGCGGTAGCTGAACAGACTCTGCGGGGAAGGCTGAACCTTCATGGCGTTCATCAGCGCACAATAGCCGACATAAGCGCCGTAAGTGTTCCAATGATGATCCGTCTTGAAATAATAATCCTTCCCCGTCTTCTTCAAGCTGAGAGCGTCAAACACATCCACAACCGTTGTTCCGCCTGATATACCACTCTGCAGCATTTTCAGTTCTTCCCTTTGGTCGTGATTGGGCGCATAGTCCGGCAGATTTTCCGGCTGCTCCTGCGAACCGGACGGCACCGGAAGAATGCAGAGAGGGATTCCGGCTTTTTGTGAAAAAGCTTTCAGCGCTGTGCTGTTTTCCCGAAAGATTCCGGTTTTATCCGGAAGAAGGACTTCGTAGATATGACCGCCTTTGCCATAATAAACGCCGCCTTCCACAGGCTCTTTCGAGTAATTTTCGGCAAGATCGCGCTTCCCCAGAAGGAGCTGGAGCGATGTATTCAGCGAAACCAGCTGCTTGCGCAGGAGAAACTGATCGCCCACAAAGCTCTCAGCTGATTTCATAAAGGAGCCGTCAAAAACCGTATCTACAGATAATTTCGGCGAAGTCTCCAGCGTTCTGTTCTCATCCGCTGAAAAATCCTGCTTTGGCCCAAAAATCAACCACGCGACCCCCGTCAATACGACCACAATCAAAACCGCCGCCGAAAGGACAGACGGAAAGGAACAATTCTTTAATTGTTTCAGAAAATTCTTCATGATTTACTCCGTTCAGAATCTGAAATACAGAAACGGGCTGTACGAACCCGCCACAATAAATGATATAGCTGCAAGGAACATACAGACAAACCCGGCGCACCACACGATGCGCCCCGGTTTGCCGCCGTTTCGCAGTTTCTCTGAAATCCGCGCGGGAAGCGGCGAAGACCCAAAGGCCGCAATCAGCAAGATCAAACCGTATGTTAGGAGCGAGTAAATTCCCAGCCGGTCGGTACCTGTGGAGAAGCCAAACATTGCGGCGATTGTCTGCAGAGCTTTGCCGACATCGGCATTATTGAAGAAAACCCACCCGATTACGGCTGCAAGGAATGCGTACAGCCACTGGAAAAACAACGGAATACGGTCAAGCAGTTTTTGCAGGAAAAGCTTTTCGCAAATGATAAGCAGGCCCCAATAACCGCCCCATAGAGCGAAGTTCCAGCTTGCGCCGTGCCAAAAACCGGTAAGTACCCAAACGATTGCCAGATTTCTCACGTTTTTTAATGTCGAGCAGCGATTGCCGCCGAGCGGAATGTACAGGTATTCGCGGAACCAGCCGCCGAGCGTCATATGCCAACGGCGCCAGAATTCCGCCGCGCTCTTTGAAATATACGGCAGATTGAAGTTTTCAGGAAGTTCAAAGCCAAACATACGGCCCAAACCGATGGCCATGTCGGAATACCCGGAAAAATCGAAATAGATCTGGAAGGTAAAGGCAAGCGCCCCAAGCCACGCGCTCAGGGATGACGGATTCCCGAAATACTGGATTTTGTCCACCAACTGGGAGAGCTGGTCGGCGAGCAATACTTTTTTAAATAACCCAACGGAAAAGCGGCGGCTGCCCTCAACAAAGTTTTCGAGCGTTTCGCGCCTGTTTTGCAGCTGGTATGCCAAGTCACGGTAACGAATGATGGGCCCGGCAATAAGATGCGGGAACAGCGACAGATACGTGCCAAAATCCACGATATTACGCTGAGCGGGGGCGTCTCCGTGGTAGATATCCACAACATAGGAAATGGACTCGAACGTATAGAAAGAAATTCCGATTGGAAGCGTAACCTGCGGCATGGGGATACTCAACCCGGTAACGCTGGTGAGTGTATTCGCAAAGAGACTGGCATATTTGAAAAACCCAAGCATGCCAAGGTCAACGCAAATGGAAATAATTAATGCGACTTTCTGAGCTGTTTTTGTTTTTGCTGACTCAATCATACGGCCAGCGGCAAAATCGAACAGGATTGAGAACAGCATCAGAAGAATATAAACCGGTTCACCCCATGCGTAGAAAACGAGGCTGAAAACAAACAGGCATATATTCTTGAATTTTTTCGGAACGAGATAATACGCCGCCAAAACAACAGGCAAAAAGACAAAGAGAAAGAACAAACTGCTGAAAACCATATGACCTATCCTCACTCAAACGGCTCACGCCGAACTATTGCATATTTTTCTGCGGAAAAGGTGATTTTATGGTACAACCTTAAAAGCCCTTCCATAATACCCGCAAACAGGGGAAAAAGTTTCCCTCTTGAGGCTAACTTTTTAAAAAATATTTTATTTTTTTCTGAATTTCCCTATTTGAACCAGTAAAATAAGCGCAACGAACTTCTCCGCGGCAGGCCGCGAAGTTTCTTCTATACCGCCGTGATGGCGGGTGCAAAATATGAAAATTGCAGCAAGCGGGGCGCTCCCTGTACAAATCCGAACCATAGCGGCTCGTATAATTTATTTTAGCGAACTGAATATAAAAAAGCAAGAGAACAACGGACTTTTCCGTATTCTCTTGCTTTTTCTTTTGAACCGGGATTAATACACAATGATTCATTTTTGCAGCACAAGGCGGCGGCTCAGGCCGAACGCCTAAACCGCCGCGACGCAAATACAACTTACTAATTTTGTTGAGCTTGTTGTTATTTAGATTAAAGGGTCATGCGATTCAAAACTCAAGCAAAAGT
>DATALZ010000056.1:0-2014 GCA_036260805.1 Caproicibacter sp. | reverse complement strand
GGTTTGTTTGTTTGTCTCGGTTGTTTGTTTTGGTTGTTGTTCGTGTTTGTTTTGTTGCGTTTGTTTGTTGTGGTAGTTTGTTGTGGTTGTCTTCTTTTTGGTTGATTGTTTGGTTTGTTTGTTTGGTCTGTGTGTTTGGTTTGCTTGTTCGTGGTGTTGGTTTGTTTGGTCGGTTTGTTTTGCTGGTTTGCTTTGTTTTTGTTTGTTTGTTTTGTTTGTTTCTTTGTTTCTTTGTTCCTTAGGTTTGTTTGTCTGTTTTTGTTTGCTTGTTTGTTTGTGTTGTTTTGTTTGGTTATGATTTGTTTGGTCTGGTTTTGATTTTTTGGTGTGTGTGTGTTTTGTTTTGTGGTGCTCTGTTCTGTTCTGTTTTGCTCCGTTTTGTTCTGTTCTGTTCTGTTCTGTGCGTGTTTGTTTGTGTGTTTTGTTTTGGTCTGGCTTAGTTTGGTTTTGGTTTTGGTTTTGGTTTTGGTTTTGGTTGGGTTTAGGTTTGATTTGGTTTTGTTGTTTGTTTATGTGTTTGTGTTGTTTGCTTGCTTGCTTGCTTGCTTGTTTGTTTTTGTTTGCTTGTTTGTTTGTTTGTTTGGGTTGTTTGTTTGTTGGCTGGTTGGTTGATTGGTGGGTGTTGTCCGTTGGTTGGTTTTGCTGGTTTGTTGGTTTGTCGATTTGTTGGTTGTTTGTCGGTCTGTTCGTCTGTTTGTCTGTTTGTGTTTGTCTGTTTGGCTGTTTGTCTGTTTGGCTGGTTTTGTGTTGTTTCGTTTTGTTCTGTTTTGTTTCGTTTTTCCTCCGTGTTGTTCCGTCTTGTTTCGATTGTTTGTTTTTTTGTTTGTTTTGCTTGTTTCGCCTGTTTTGTTTTATGTTGTGTGTGTTGGTGTATTTTGTTTGTTTTGTTCGCTTGTTTCGTTCGTTTGTTTTTATGTTTGGTTTGTTTGGTGTCTTTGGTTTGTTTGGTTTGTTTGGTTTGTTCGTTCTGCTTGTGTGGGTTGTTTGGTTTGTTTGGTCTGTTTGGTTTGTTTTATTTGTGTGGGGTATTTTGTCCCGTTTTGCTTTGTTTTGTTATTTGTGATATTGTTTTGATTCGTGTTTGTTGGGTTTTGTTTAGCTTAGCTTTGTTTTGTGTTGTTTTGTTTTGTGTTGTCTTGTTTTGTTTTTGTTTTTTGTTTGGTTTTGGTTTTGGTTTCTGTTTTGGTTTTGCTTTTGCTGTTGCTTTTGCTTTTGCTTGTGGTTTTGGTTTTCGGTTTTGGCTTGTTTTTGGTTTGGCATGTATTGTTGTCTTTGTTTGTATTTGATTTGTTTCGTTTTGTTTGTGTGTTCATTCGTTCGTTCGTTCTTTCGTTCGTTCGTTTGTTTGATTGTGTTGTGTTTGCTTGTTTGTGTGTTTGTTTGTTTGTTTGTTTGTTTGTTTGTTTGTTTTTTCTTGTTTGTTTGTTTTGTTTTCGTGCTCTCTGTCAATAATAATCCAATGCAAATGTGCCCTTTTCCGTCGTGGTTGTGGCCGCGGGCCTTCGTCTCTATGTAAGGGTTTTGTTTGTTTGTTTGTTTGTTTTTTTTTGTTTTGTTTTGTTTTGTTTTGTCTTTTCTTTTGTCGTGCATATTTTTTAGTATGTACCAAAACATAAACACACACACACACACACACACACACACACACACACACACACAGGCGCAACTGCTCTCTGGAGTGGAACATAACGAACTATTTTTCCAACGCGACGTTTGCAGCGAACATGCATGACATCGATTTTTCTTATGTAAGCACAAACACACACACAACACACACACAACACACATACACACACATACACACACACATACATACGACGTTTGAAGCATGCATGCATGACATTGACTTTGCTTATGTAAGCACAAACACACACACAACAACACAAACAACACGAAGAACAAGTGAACAAACAGATGGATACTTCTAGTGTTTCAAAATGGGTTATCGCATACAGCGAGCTCGAAATGCAAGAAAAAATCGGAGAGGGACAGTTTGGCGAGGTGTGGAAAGGTA
>DATALZ010000045.1:0-4004 GCA_036260805.1 Caproicibacter sp. | reverse complement strand
GCTGAATGACAGCGTTTTCAATCTGGAAAGCTACATCGCCACCGAGTTTGCCCGCAGGATTGGCGTGAAGGAAGAAGAATCCTTCTTCATCGGCGACGGGACCGGGAAGCCGATCGGCATCTTTGCCGCGACCGGCGGAGCCGAGTTGGGCGTTACCGCAGCCAGCGCTACCGCGATTACCCTTGATGAAATTATGGATTTGTTCTACAGCCTGAAAACTCCGTACCGTAAAACCGCGACCTTCATGATGAACGACGCTACGGTGAAGGCAATCAGAAAGCTGAAGGACAGCAACAACCAGTATCTGTGGGTACCTTCCGTAACCGCCGGTACTCCGGATACACTTTTGAATCGTCCGATTGCCACTTCTGCCTACGTTCCGGCCATCGCTGCCGGAAACAAAACAATTGCGTTCGGCGACTTCGGCTATTACTGGATTGCGGACCGGCAGGGCCGTTCTTTCAAACGACTGAACGAGCTTTTCGCTGCAACCGGGCAGGTCGGCTTTATGGCAACCGAGCGTGTGGATGGCAAACTGATTCTCCCCGAAGCCATTCAGGTCTTGCAGCAGAAATCTGCATAAATGGGTGACTGTGGATGAGTGAGTTGCTTCCGAAAGTCAAAGCCAATCTGATTTTACAGCATGATTCGGATGACGCGCTGCTGGAAAGTTACATTCTGGCAGCGACATCCTATGCGGAGAGCTATCAGCATCTGGATGCAGGTTATTACTCCGAAAACGCAATGCCGCCGACTACGGAGCAGGCCGTCATCATGCTGTCGTCCCACTTCTACGAAAGCCGGGACGGCAGCACCGGCGGCTTTTTCGCGGATAACGTGCAGGCGGCGCAGCAGGTGTGGGACACGGTGAATCTTTTGCTTCGGCTCGACCGGGACTGGAAGGTGTAAAAAATGAGTTTTGGTAAAATGAATACCTTTGTTGATCTGATTTCCACACAGCCAAGAAAGGACAGTGAAGGTTTTTCTTCCGGCGGCGATACGATTCTGGCATCGGTGTGGGCATACAAGGAAGAACGGCATGGCAGTGAACGGTGGGCAAACCGAGCACAGTTTTCCGATGCGACGGCCATGTTCCGGTTCCGCATGGTTCCGGCAGTGCCCATTACAACCAATCTTGTCATTGTTTGCGCTGACGGACGGTACAACATCACCAGCGTGGAAGATGTGTCCGGTCGGGGAATGTATGTGGAAGTTTTGACGGAGAAGGTGAGTACCGGTGGCTAAAATTGACATTCAACTACCGGAAATTTTTTTACAAAAGGTTTCCCGGCTTGCGGAAAAGACCGATGAAATCGTGCCGAAGGTGCTGAAAGCGGGCGGTGCTGTCGTTCTACCGAAGGTGAAAAGCAATCTGCAGGCGGTGGTTGGGAGCAATACGAAATACAAATCCCGTTCCACCGGCGAACTGGTCGATGCGCTGGGCGTGTCTTCGCCAAAACAGGACCGGGACGGAAATTTCAATATTAAAATAGGCTTTGCGGAGCCCAGAAAAGCTGCAGGAAAATCTCAAAATGTCAGCAACGCAATGCTAGCTAACATTTTGGAATACGGAAAATCCGGCCAGCCGCCGAAGCTCTTTCTGAAACCGGCAAAGACGGCGACAAAAAAGCTTTGCATTCAGGCTATGACCGAAGCTCTGGAAAAGGAAATTGAAAACTTATGAGCATCTTGGAAGAACTCAATACGCTCCTGACTGGAATGGAAGTTTCCGTAGAAACCGGCGTGTTCAGCGGTGTACCGCCAGACGAATATCTGGTGATCACCCCGCTTGCGGATACTTTCGATGGCTACGCCGATGATTTGCCTCAACAGGAAATACAGGAAGTCCGGCTGTCCCTGTTTTCCAAAGGCAGTTATACGGCGCGAAAGAATCAAATCGTCCGGTCCCTGCTGGAGAACAATTTTACCGTGACCGACCGCCGGTATATTGGACATGAAGACGATACCGGCTATCATCATTACGCAATTGATGTGGCAAAAGAATATGAAATGGAGGAATTTTAACGTGGCGACAATCGGCATGGACAAGCTGTATTATTCGAAAATTACCGAAGGCACCGGCGGCGACGAAACCTATGCCGCTCCGGTACTATTGGCAAAAGCGCTGAAATGCGACCTTTCCGTTGATCTTGCGGAAGCAACGCTGTATGCGGACGACGCGGCGCAGACCGTCGTGAAGGAATTTAAGTCCGGAAAGCTCTCGCTGGGCGTCGATGACATCGGCGTTTCGGCGGCGGAAGACTTGACCGGCGCGGTCCTTGATAAAAACGGTGTCCTGATTTCCGCAAGTGAGGATGGCGGTAAACCCGTGGCAATCGGCTTCCGGGCGAAGAAATCAAACGGAAAGTACCGGTATTTCTGGCTATACCGGGTTGTGTTCGGGATTCCTGCAACAAACCTCGAAACCAAGGGAGACAGTATCAAGTTTTCAACGCCCACCATCGAGGGTACAATTACCCAGCGCAACAAAGCGGACGACAATGGGAAACACCCGTGGAAAGCGGAAGTCAACGAGGATGATTCCGGCGTTCTGGCCGCAACCATTTCCGGCTGGTTTACGCAGGTCTACGAACCGGATTACACCGAAGCGTAAGGAGTTATTTTATGGATATGGAAGATCGGGGCGCGATCATCACGGTCGGGGGCGAGCAGTATCAGCTTGTCCTCACCACACGTGCTACAAAGGAGATTGCCAAACGTTACGGCGGGTTGGAAGACCTCGGCAACAAGCTGATGAAATCAGAAAATTTTGAGATGGCTCTCGACGAAATTGTCTGGCTGATCGTGCTTCTGGCAAATCAGAGTGTACTGATTCACAACCTGCAGAATGCGGAAAAACGGGAACTGCTCACCGAAGAAGCAGTCGAGTTGCTCACTTCCCCACTGGATTTGGCGGATTACAAAAAACGCCATTATGGAAGCCATGATGAAAGGCACGAAGCGTTATGTAAAAAGCGAGGACTCCGAAAAAAACTCGGCGGTCGGGTAACAGATGAAGAACTGTTTGCCCGACTGATTTATTATGGCGTCACTCAGCTGCACCGGCCCGAATCTAAGGTGTGGTTTACGCCTGTCGGCGACCTGCTTGACCAGTGGGAAATCCACAAGCAGTTTCTTGGGTTGGAGAAGCCGAAACGGGAATGTTTTATTGATGATATAATTCCCTAGTGAAAACTATTGCAACATCGTGCAGACCATTATTGCTTTTTCCTGTAGAAGAAATCACACAATTGATCTCCACCAGCAATTGTTTTTGTGCGAGTTAATTCTGCGCCCATTGCTTCTGCCATAGCGTAGTCGTACTTACACATCTGTGAAGCAAGTTCAAAACAATTCTCTTGCTTGCATAACTTACAGATACCACATTCATAAAAATTGATGCCATATTCATTTATATTTCTTCCTGGTAAGAATTCACTAACCCAATCGTTGGAAAATGTACGTTTCTGCGATTCAAGAGCAGAATCGTTCCGCTTTTTCTGCCAGTCAACATTGAAACAATCTTTTTTTGAGAACTTTTTTACAACTGCATTGCCTGCCATTGCTTTTATGTAAATCTGTCCCATTTGGTCTACGGTGAGTTTTTCTTTCGCGGATTTATATATGGCAATCAGCATAGAACAGTTAATCAGATTCATGGTTAATGGATTCTTTTTCATACCGCCAATGCCATCTGTCTTTTCGATAATTCTGCGGTACTCCTGTTTTCCTTTTACCATGATTGCTTTAGAATCCGCTTTGTTTAGAAAACAGGAAAGCTCCTTAGTAAAATCACTTCTTAGCAATGTCCACATGACTTTGGCATAAATATCATATTTCATTAAGTTGTTACTCCTTACTATTTATATTCCAAATTTCATCATACAAGCAAAATTAATATTGTCAATGAAAAGTCTAAGCAAAGTATATGTTTTTTGCGCTTATTTTTAGGGAGAAGGTGGAGAAACGGCTGACAATTTTGGTTTCAAAATCGGTGTCGAAGG
>DATALZ010000038.1:0-1879 GCA_036260805.1 Caproicibacter sp. | reverse complement strand
TCGCGCTCGCTCATATTCATTTTTCTCGGCGTTGGTTTAATGGCACCGGGTTTAGCGTATTTATTAACAACCATTGGACTGTCAATGACATCAGTCACCTCCGAAACCCTCATTTTTTCGACTGAAACCATGATGATTTTGATGCTGAGCTGGCTGTTTCTCAACGAACCGCTTTCTCGCTCGCTCATTGTTCTCTCATTCGTCGCTCTCATTGGCATTGTGTTAGTCACACGTACGCCCTCCCTCTCTCTCTTTCTCTATTTCTCTCTCTCTCCGTGTGTGTGTCTCTCGCTCTTTCTCCCTCCCTCTCGTCTTTGTGTGTTGTGTATGTGTGTCCGCGTGCGTGTGTGTTCTGTGTTTGTGCAGGTAGGTTTGTCTGTGTCTCCGTGCGTGTGTGTGGGCTGCTGTGTGTATGTGTCTGTCTGCTTGTGTGTGTGTGTTTTTGCGTGCGTGCGTGTGTGTGTGGCTGCATGTGTGTGTCTGTTTTTCTGTTCATGTATCTCCGTGTTTGGTTTTATGTATCAGTCTGTGTCTGTCTGTCTGTTTGTGTGTTTGTTTGCATCTGTGTGTGCGTGCTTTACTTTGTGTGTGTGTGCGTGTGTGTGTGTCTGTGATTCTGTGTGTGTCTCTGTGTGTGTGTTCCGTGTGTGCGTGTGTGTGTCTCTCGCTCTTTCTCCCTCCCTCTCGTCTTTGTGTGTTGTGTATGTGTGTCCGCGTGCGTGTGTGTGATTGTGTGTTGCTGCATGTGCGTTTCTCTTCCTGTGTGTGTGCTTTTGTGTGTGTGTGTGTTTGTGTGTGTGTATGTGTGTGTCTTCCTGTGTGTATGTGTCAGTGTTTGTGTGTGTGTATGTGTGTGTGTGTTTTTGTGTGTGCGTGTGTGTGTGTCTCTGTTGTGTGTATGTGTGTGTTTTCTCTGTGTGCCTGTTTGTCTCTCTTTCTCTATTTCTCTCTCTCTCCGTATTTGTGTGTTTGTCTGTGAGTGTGTGTGTGTGTGTGTGTGTGTGTGTGTGTGTGTGTGTGTGTGTGTGTGTCGTGCTGCGCTACCACTTCTACTCTCACAATCTCTCACTCTCTCTCCCACTCTCTCTCACTCACTCACTCTCTCTCACTCTCACTCGCACGCAACGCACAACAGTGGCGAATTCATGCTCGCCGTGAGGAGCAGAGCGCACGACGCGCAAGTTGTCCTCCAATAGCCGCACGAAATGCGCTTCTGCTTCTTCTGCGTCCTCGGGCTTGAATGGCTCCATCACCAGCTGGCGCGCGCGCGAGAGTGAGAGTGAGAGCGAGTGAGCAGAGAGAGTGAGAGTGAGTGAGAGTGAGAGTAAGAGTGGCGCAGTGGGTGTGATTCACTGAGAGTGGAGCGTGAGAGTGAGAGTGAGTGAGAGTGAGTGAGAGAGTGAGTGAGAGTGAGCACCGACAGTGGGTGTAACGCAGTGAGAGGGAGAGTGGAAGTGCGCAACGTGCATTACGTTGGCTGTGAGCTTTCATTCTTTGATACTGTTTGATCGTTTCTTGGTTTGTGCGCACACACACAACAACAACAACCACAACAACCACAACAACAACAACAACAACAGCAACAACAACAGCAACAACAACAGCAACAACAACAACAACAACAACAACAACGCACGTGCAGAATGCGCATGGCGGGCTGCAGCAAGCGGCAGCTGTAGCCGATATTGATGGCCGTCTCTACCTTGTCGCCGGTAATTACCCACAGCCGTATTCCCGCGTGCAGCAAGAAATCAATTGTTTCTGGTACCTGCAACAGCGACGCGTTGTGTGCGTGCGTGTGTGTGTGTGTGTGTGTGTGTGTGTGTGTGTGCGTGCGTGTGTGTGTGTGTGTGTGTGTGTGTGTGTGTGTGTGTGTGTG
>DATALZ010000037.1:0-1530 GCA_036260805.1 Caproicibacter sp. | reverse complement strand
GAAGCCATGACACCTGTGTGTGTGTGTGTGTGTGTGTGTGTGTGTGTGCGTGTGTGTGTGTGTGCAAGTGCCTGTCTCGCAGTGTGTGTCTGTGTGCTGTGTGTGAGTTTATGAACGTGTGTTATCTGTGTGCGGTCGCGTCTGTGTGTGTGTGTGGGTGTATGTGTGTGTGTGTGTCTTGTGTTGTTTACGCGTGTGTGCAGCACGTATCAACTCCCCACCGCTCCTTGGCATCCAGTTGGATTATGGGTACTCACACACACACACACACACACACACAAACACACACACACACACATACACACACACACAGTTTGGCACTGGCGGATCTTCATCTTCCACACTAAACATCAGCTGCACAATGACAATGCCACAGGGCTCGTGGCTGGTGTGTGTGTGTGTGTGTGTGTGTGTGTGTGTGTGTGTGTGTGGGTGGGTGCGTTTATGCGCCCCTCTGTGCATACTAACTGTAACCGTGGTGGAAGACAGTTCGTTGCCAAGAATGTCCGTCAATTCTTTAGGAACAGAGAACTCAAATGCGAACGCCGTAAAGTGTGAGGTTTCCCCCGTTATTCTGCCACCTGACACAGTCAATGTGCTCTCTCTCAACCAAGCGGTCTTTGATACATCGGCGTACAACAAATAAATGTCTTTGGCCGTAGCTTCAGTTGCGTAAAACTGCGTGGGGATCTAGAAACAAAATCAGAAATGAATTAGAATGACACAAAACAACAAAGAAACACAGACATACACACAGCGCTCTCTTTCTCTCTCTCTCTTTATTTCTTTCTTTTTCTCCGTATCCTGTGACTCACCGAAAACGCGACATGATGGGAAAGAGAAATTGTACTCGGAAAGGAGGTACTCGGGCACGTAATTGTGATATCGAAAGGAAACAAGAGAGTGTTCTGCTTTCGTATGAACCCGACGGCAAACTGTAGCCCCGGAAGGAAGAAGCTAACTTACATCTGGCCTGCAGCGTACATCCCAAGAATGAATCGAACGTTCCTGGAGAAAAAAAAGAAACACACAACGACGTAAAGACAGGAGAAAATTTCGGACATCGAGACGCAGCAAACCAAACAAACAAACCAACAACACGCGCGCACGCACCCACACAAACAAACAAACAAACAAATAAACACACACACACAAAACACACATACACACGCTCGCACACACGCACACACCACACACACACACACACACACAGACTCACACAAACAACAAAAAACAAAGCCACACACCTCCAGGAACATCAATCCTCAAATCTCCATTATAACCAGCAAACTTGAATGGTATTGACAACGACGCGGTCGCATTGTCCTCTATCGCATGATCGAAATCAGCAAAACAAGTCGAAGGCGTCGGAGCGGGAGTGGGATCGGGTGTTGGTGCCGGTGACGGCTGTGGTGTTGGTGCTGCTTTTGGTGATGGCTGTGGTGTCGGAAGAGGAGTTGGTCGAGGTGTAGGGCTTGGTGATGGCAGAGGGGAAGGTCGCGGTGTCGGTTGCGGTGTTGGTTGACCAGG
>DATALZ010000025.1:0-1885 GCA_036260805.1 Caproicibacter sp. | reverse complement strand
AGTCTGAATAGGGCGTATGAAGTCAGTTGTATTCGACCCGAAACCGGGTGACCTACCCATGTCCAGGTTGAAGTGGGGGTAAAACCCCATGGAGGACCGAACCGACTCCCGTTGAAATGGTAGCGGATGAGGTGTGGGTAGCGGAGAAATTCCAATCGAACCCGGAGATAGCTGGTTCTCTCCGAAATAGCTTTAGGGCTAGCCTTGTATTAGATTCCCGGAGGTAAAGCACTGAATGGTCTAGGGCCCGAAAGGGTACTGAAACCTATCAAACTCAGAATGCCGGAGAATTGATGTACAGGAGTCAGACAGCGTGAGATAAGTTTCGTTGTCAAAAGGGAAACAGCCCAGACCCACAGCTAAGGTCCCAAAATATGGTTAAGTGGAAAAGGATGTGGGGTTGCACAGACAACCAGGATGTTGGCTTAGAAGCAGCCACTCATTAAAAGAGTGCGTAATAGCTCACTGGTCGAGTGACCCTGCGCCGAAAATTTAACGGGGCTAAATCATATACCGAAGCTTGGGATTCTCAACTGCTCTTCTTGTTCTTAAACGGTAAAGAGAGAAAAATTGGCGGAGCGAAAGCGACGCGAAATTAGCTCGATAAGGAAAAACGGATACCGAAGTAAGAGTGAGAAGAACAGTTGAGAATGGTAGGAGAGCGTTGAATAAGGGGTGAAGTCAGAGCGGAAGCGCTGGTGGACTTTATTCAAGTGAGAATGCCGGAATGAGTAGCGCGAAATGTGTGAGAATCATATTGGCCGAAAGTCTAAGGTTTTTGGAGGAAGGTTCGTCCGCTCCAAGTAAGCCGGGAGCTAAGGTGAGGCTGAGAAGCGTAGCCGATGCACATACGGTGGAAAATCCGTAGCCGCCAAAAGATTTAAGTAAGAGGACACCTGAGAAGGGCATAACCCGGGCGATGGTTGACCCGGGCGTAAGGGACCGAAATTAGAGTAGGGAAGTATGCTTAGATCAGGGCGAGAAAAGTCTTATGTATATCTACGGCGCCCGTACCGCAAACCGACACAGGTAGACAGGAAGAGAATTCCAAGGCCAACGGGAGAAGGGTAGTTAAGGAACTCGGCAAATTGACCCCGTAACTTAGGGAAAAGGGGTGCCACAGCAATGTGGCCGCAGAGAATAGGCCCAGGCAACTGTTTAGCAAAAACACAGGTCTCTGCCAAATCGTAAGATGAAGTATAGGGGCTGACACCTGCCCGGTGCTGGAAGGTTAAGAGGAGATGTGCAAGCATTGAATTGAAGCCCCAGTAAACGGCGGCCGTAACTATAACGGTCCTAAGGTAGCGAAATTCCTTGTCGGGTAAGTTCCGACCCGCACGAATGGTGTAATGATCTGGGCACTGTCTCAATTACCCGCCCGGCGAAATTGTAGTACCGGTGAAGATGCCGGTTACCCGCGACAAGACGGAAAGACCCCATGGAGCTTTACTGCAGTTTAATATTGGGTTTCGGCAGCTTATGTACAGGATAGGTGGGAGACAGGGAAACCGTGGCGCCAGCCGCGGCGGAGTCAACCTTGGGATACCACTCTTAAGTTGCTGAAATTCTAACCTGCGGCCGTGAATCCGGCCGGGGGACATTGTTAGACGGGCAGTTTGACTGGGGCGGTCGCCTCCAAAAGAGTAACGGAGGCGCTCAAAGGTCAGCTCAGCACGGACGGAAACCGTGCATTAGAGTGTAAACGCGTAAGCTGGCCTAACTGCGAGGGTGACGGCCCGAGCAGTAACGAAAGTTGGAGTTAGTGATCCGGCGGTATGAGAGTGGAATTGCCGTCGCTCAACGGATAAAAGCTACCCTGGGGATAACAGGCTGATCTCCCCCAAGAGTCCACATCGACGGGGAGGTTTGGCACCTCGATGTCGGC
>DATALZ010000024.1:0-1904 GCA_036260805.1 Caproicibacter sp. | reverse complement strand
ACAAAAACACAGATACATGCACAGAACAAAGCAACCAAAGACACAAGACTGCCACACAAAGATCCAACACAGAACAAACAAATACAACAACGAACATGCAGACATAACGACACACAAACAACAAACATGCAGAAATAACAGACAAACAACATGCAGAATCACGACACAACCGCACGAAACACAGCAAGACAGAACCAATACCATCACAAACATAAACCACAAAGAGAGACAGAGATGGAGACAGAAAAGCGGTCTAGGTCAACAGGAGATAGGATAAATTCAAATGAATTCGCTTACGTAAAGTAGTACACACACTATATTATACGAGACGACACACACACAAATCAACGAAGAGAAACGTGACGAAAATTACCGCGTAATCTGTAGCACGCAATGTGAATCACAGATATTAGGACACGCATTGCTACTTCTGGAATTGCTACTTCGGGAATTGCTACTTCTGGAATTTCTTCACAAAACAGCGTCAGCATGATGACATCGAAAATCGAATCATTGTGGCTGTCGTTTTGTGTGCACGTTTTGTGAAGCCTGTTAATTCTGAATTTGTCCCTGTTAATTCTGGTTTTTGTAGGTTACACATGTTTTGTGAGCATGACAATGTTTTATCGGATTGTTTTAGTCACCATTTTCATTAAAACATGTGGAATGACTGAATTTATTTTTCAATCTGTGAGTTAGTTAGTTAGTTGGTGAGTCGTTTTTAGTCACCATTGATCAATTGACACAAATTGTGACTAATAGTTAATCTAGTAATTCATCTAGGGGCTGCAGCAGAGGCGAGAGCAGCGGAGACACAGCAACAGCAGGAACATCTGCGATAGATCCGTACAAATTAGTCTACATTGTGTGTATTTGTTTCGCTCCTCATTCAGGTATGAGCGTGCGTTTGATCTGATCTTTTTGTGTTTATCTTCTGTCTGTCTGCGTGCATCTGTCTTGTTCTTTTTCTACGTCACCATCACCATCCTCGTTCAGTGTTCACATTTCGGCTATGTCTTCCCGTCTGTGTTTGTCTATCTGTCTGTTTGACTGTGTGTGTGTTTGTGTCTGTCTGTTTGTTTTTGTGTTGTGTGTGTGCATGTATGTGCTTGTACTTGTGTTTGTGTTTGTACTTGCTTGTGTTTGTGTTGTGTGTATGTGTATGTACTTGTCTTGTGTTTGTACTTGCTTATGTTTGTGTTGTGTGTATGTGTATGTACTTGTGTTTGTGTTTGTACTTTTGTTTGTGTTGTGTGTATGTGCTTGTACTTGTGTTTGTGTTTGTACTTGCTTATGTTTGTGTTGTGTGTGTGCATGTATGTGCTTGTACTTGCTTGTGTTTGTGTTTGTGTTGTGTGTGTGCATGTATGTGCTTGTTTTTGTTGTGCGTGTATCTGTGTTTTTGTTCAATTTGTTGTAAGTGTGTGTGTCTTTGTTCCGTATGGTCGTGCGTGTCTGAGTAGTTGTATTTGTTTGTGTTTGTACTTGCTTGTGTTTGTGTTGTGTGTATGTGTATGTACTTGTCTTGTGTTTGTACTTTTGTTTGTGTTGTGTGTATGTGCTTGTACTTGTCTGTTATTTCTGCATGTTTGTTGTTTGTGTGTCGTTATGTCTGCATGTTCGTTGTTGTATTTGTTTGAGTAGTTGTATTGTTTTGTGTTTGTGTGTGTGTTTTTTTCTTGTTCTCTGTGTCTGTGCAGTGTCTGTCTTGTCCCTCTCTGTGCACTGTTGTATTTGGTTTCAAATTGTCTTGTCTGTATGCCGATGATGATGTGAATGGATATTCGACTTTGATGGAGTAGTGATCGGACGACAACGACAACGACAACGACAACGCCAACGACAACGACAGGGGAACGATAAGTCGCGGTATCGTCAGTGTTGGCGCTGCAGGTTGGTCGGCG
>DATALZ010000033.1:0-17215 GCA_036260805.1 Caproicibacter sp. | reverse complement strand
GCTGGCAGATCGGTGCCAGGGAGTTTGCGCAGGTACTGGTCAGCGGGCCTACAATTGCAACGACCTTATCACTGTTGATGAGTTTCTGACCGACGGTAACTGCAGAAGCTGCCTTGCCTTCGTCATCCTGAATCAGGAATTGGATCTTTTTGCCGTTGATACCGCCCGCATTATTGGTCTGTTCCTCGAGCAGCTCAAGTCCCTTCTTTGCGGACTGGCCAAAGGAAGAGGTCTGGCCGGTAAGTGGTGTAACAACACCGATCTTAATGGTATCGCCTGAAGCTGCCGCCGTACTGTTCGCAGCACCGCTCGCCGTACCGCCTGCGGAAGCCGCCCCGGCTGAACCGGATTGACAGCCGGCAAAAGAAGCTGCAAGAGCTAAACTAAGGACACATGCTGTTAATTTTTTAATCATACTACTTCCTCCTTGGTAATAAAAAAAGGCGCGCAAAACAATTAAAAATTGTATTGCACACCTTTGTTTCAAAATATTAAATTTTACTACGGTTACTTGCTAAACGATATTAGTATTATAATCATTTTTTAAGTCGCCGTCAATTGTTTTCTTTACAACATTTTGAATAATTTTCATTTCGTTCTTGTATATTTTATAAAATATGATTCATTTGCATTTGTTAAAAGCTAGATTTATGCATAATTAAATTAAGTATATGCATCACAAAACTTTAAAAAACTCAAAGCATGCACGAATGTCCAAAATTCG
This sequence comes from Caproicibacter sp., assembly GCA_036260805.1. Classification (GTDB taxonomy): domain Bacteria; phylum Bacillota; class Clostridia; order Oscillospirales; family Acutalibacteraceae; genus Thermocaproicibacter. The sequence goes on along the minus strand of DATALZ010000033.1, from coordinate 16,491 downwards.
ATGGGTTCGTGCAATACTTTGAGAAAAACACATTTTGTTTCAAATTCGCCGCGTCAGCCGCCGAGATAAGCCTTCTTAACCGATTCATCGGTCAGCAGGTCGGAAGCCTTGCCTTCCAGCGTGATGCTCCCGGTTTCGATTACATAGGCACGGTTTGCAATGGAAAGCGCCATGTTCGCGTTCTGCTCAACGAGCAGGATGGTCGTTCCCGATTTGTTAATGTCCTGAATAATGGAGAAAATCTCTTCCACGATAATCGGCGCAAGGCCCATAGACGGCTCATCCATCAGCAGGATTTTCGGGCGGGACATCAGCGCCCTGCCCATGGCAAGCATCTGCTGTTCGCCGCCGCTGAGCGTACCGGCACGCTGCTTCACGCGTTCTTTCAGGCGGGGGAATTTTTTAAAAATCTCTTCCAAATCTTCCGCAAATTTTGACTTGTCTTTGCGGCAGTATGCGCCGAGCTGCAGATTCTCCAGCACAGACATATTCGCAAAAATGCGGCGGCCTTCCGGAACGTGCGAGATTCCCATGTAAGGAATTTTGTGCGCTGGAACCTTGTTCAGCTCTTTGCCCTCAAACTCGATGGTTCCGCTGGCTGGGGGAACAAGGCCGGAAATGGCGCGCAGAGTGGAAGTCTTTCCAGCGCCGTTCGCGCCGATGAGCGTAACGATTTCGCCTTCGTTTACTTCTATGTTGATGTCTTTCAGGGCGTGGATGCCGCCGTAAAAAACATTCAGATTCGATATCTTAAGCATGGGCCGCCTCCTCGCCGAGATAAGCCTCAATTACTTTCGGGTTGCTTCTGATTTCATCCGGCGTGCCCTGCGCGATAATTTTGCCGTAGTCCAGTACGACGATTTTCTCACAGACACCCATAACCAGCCGCATATCGTGTTCAATCAGAAGAATGGCAATGTTGAATTCCTTGCGGATCCAGCGGATAAGTTCCGTCAGTTCCTGCGTTTCCTGCGGGTTCATGCCTGCAGCCGGCTCGTCGAGGAGCAGAAGCTTCGGCTGCGTGGCAAGGGCACGGGCAATTTCAAGCCGGCGCTGTTCGCCGTAAGGCAGGTTTGCAGCGAGTTCATCCTTCTTTCCGTCCAGATGGAACACTTTCAAAAGTTCCATCGACTTTTTCTCGATTTCTTCTTCTTCTTTGAAATAAGAAGGAAGCCTCAGGATGGCGGATGCAAGGTTGTATTTTGCCTGATAAATATAGGAAATCTTTACGTTTTCCAGTACCGTAAGGTTCTTCATCAGACGGATGTTCTGGAATGTACGGGCAATCTTCTTCTTTGTGATATTGAACGGCTTCAGTCCCGCGATAGATTCGCCGTTAAATTTCACGGTACCGCTTGTGGGGGTGTAAACTCCGGTGAGCATATTGAAAACCGTAGTCTTTCCGGCACCGTTCGGGCCGATCAGGCCGCAAATATCGTTTTCGTTCATCTGCATGGAAAAGTCGGCAACAGCCGTCAGGCCGCCGAAACGAATGGAAATATTCTGAACATCAAGCAGCGGCATGATTGTCACCTTCCTTTCCGGATTTATGGCGGCGAATCATATTTCTAAGCCGCATAAGGTTAATGTTCTTCACACGGAGAATCATGATTACAATCAAAAGCAGCGGGTAAATAACCATTCTGAGGTCGCCGAGGAAACGAAGGACTTCCGGAAGAAGGGTCAGGATACTGGTGGATGCGATGCATCCGGCGAAGCTTCCGCTGCCGCCAAGAACAACATAAATAACAAGGTCAATAGACTTGAAATAGTTGAACTGCGTCGGCTCAATGAACATCATTAAGAATGCCCAGAGTCCGCCGGCCAGGCCTGCGAAGAACGCACCCAGTGTAAAGGCCATTACCTTGTATCGAGTCGTGTTGACGCCCATCGCCTCGGCGGCGATTTCGTCTTCACGAACGGAAATCATCGCGCGTCCCTGGTTGGATGACACCACATGATGCAGCACAATAATTGTTAAAATCATGGAGAAAAACACCCAGCCGAAAGTGGTCAGGCCCGGAATTCCCGGCATCCCCTGCGCACCGCCGAGCTGCGGAATATTCTGAATGACAACGACAATAATCTGGCAGAAGCCCATGGTGGTAATGGCAAGGTAATCGCCTTTCAGGCGAAGGGTCGGCAGGCCGATCAGGAATCCGAACAAGCCGGCTACCACACTGCCGAAAATCAGCGCAAGAATAAACGGGAGCCCGGTCTTCAGATAAATGGCTGCGGCCGCATAAGCGCCGATTGCCATAAATGCGGAATGTCCCAGAGTAAGCTGACCGGTAAAGTTAATAATCAGGTTTGTGCTGAGAGCAAGGATAATATTGATACAAATGGTCATTAGGATTCGCTTATAGTACGCATTGATAACCCCGGAGGTCATCAGGAGCATCAGAATTGCAAAGACAGCAACGGACGCTGCCAAAAAAATTCCGATCTTTTTTAAATATGCAGTCATATCCGTCACCTACACTTTCTCGCTGACTTTTTTGCCCAGCAGGCCGCTCGGCTTGATGATCAGAATGATAATCAGAACAATAAACCCGATTGCTCCGGAAAGCGGCGAGTACCAGGCGGTTACGAAAGTCTCGATTACGCCCAGAATAATGCCGCCCACGAAAGCGCCGGGGATCAGTCCGATGCCGCCGAAAACAGCCGCGGTAAACGCCTTGATGCCTGGCTGAATTCCCATGTACGGGTCAATGCTGTTGTACAGGATAGCAACAAGGACACCGGCGGCACCTGCAAGCGCGGAGCCAATGGCGAAAGTGGCGGATATGGTAGTATTCACATTAATACCCATCAGCGCGGCTGCGTCTTTATCCGTCGAAGTAGCACGCATCGCCTTGCCGACTTTGGTGCGGTAAATTACAATCTGAAGGAGAACCATCAACAAAAGAGACGTTCCCAGAATAATCAGGTGAAGCGAATCGGTATGTACAGGTCCAAGCGTAATATTGGACTGATGCAGAATATTGTGAGGGTAACTGCGCGGATCACCGCCAAACAGCCAGTTAAAACCGTTTTCAAGTACGAGTGATACGCCCATTGCGGTAATCAGCAGAGAAATGTTGGATGCCCTTCGCAGCGGCTTGTATGCAATTCTCTCAATCAGGACGCCTGCTATTGCGGAACCAAGCATGGCAACCAGCAGCGTTGGAACAAAGGGAAGCCCCAGATACGTCGCTGCAAAAAAGCCGATATAGGCCCCGACCATATAAATATCGCAGTGTGCAAAGTTGATCAGGCCGATGATTCCATATACCATCGTATAGCCCAGGGCTATGAGCGCATAAACGCTTCCCAATGAAAGGCCGTTGATCAGTTGCTGCAAAAATTCAACTAATGTCAACTTCTTTTCCTCCTATTAATGCTGGCCTGACATTGGAGAGCGTTCTCCCATCCCCCTGAGAACACTCTCCCGGCCTGGCCGCTGCCCGATGGCTTTCTATCAGGCTGTAACTTTCTTAAAGAACTTTTCCTTGCCGCCGTCTGTCTTGATGATAACGGCTGCCTTAACTGCATCACGGTTGCTGTCGAACTTAATCTGGCCGCAGACGACAGTACCGCTGTAATCCTTCATGGCATTCTTGATGGCGGTAGCATCTGTGCTGCCGGCTTTCTTAATGCTTTCGAGCAGGACTTTGCCTGCATCGTATGTTAAAGCTGCAAATGCATCTGGTTCGCTGTTGAACTTTGCTTTAAAATCTTTAATGAACTGAACAACTTCTTTGGATGTATCGTCTGAAGAATAGTGATTCGAGAAATATACGCCGTTAACGGAATCGCCGCCGATGGAGAACAGCTGCGGTGAGTCAAATCCGTCGCCGCCGAGGAAAGTGGATTTGATGCCTGCGCTGCGGGCTTCCTTCATGATGACTGCGACTGTGGAGTAGTAATCCGGCAGGAAAAGAACGTCAGGATTCTTGGCAGCGATCTTTGTCAGCTGTGCGTTGAAATCCTTGTCGCCGGTGTTGTATGTTTCGGTATCAACAATGGAGCCAGTAAAGCTGCTCTTAAATGCTTCCGAAAGGCCTTTGGAATAGTCGTCGCCGTTGTTGTAAAGGATTGCGGCGGTCTTTGCTTTCAGATCTTCTGTTGAAAACTTCGCCATAACCTTGCCCTGGAACGGGTCGATGAAGCAGGTACGGAAGATAAAGTCGCCGGCCTTTGTGATGTTCGCGTTCGTGCCGGTACCGGTAATCATCGGGATATTGTCCTGCTGGCAGATCGGCGCAAGGGAGTTCGCGCAGGTGCTGGTAACAGGGCCTACAATGGCAACAACCTTATCGTTGTTGATCAGTTTCTGGCCGGCCGCGACTGCGGATGCTGCTTTTCCTTCGTCGTCGACAGGAATGATCTGGACTTTTTTGCCGTTGATGCCACCCGCTTTGTTGGTCTGCTCCTCAAGCAGCTGAAGTCCCTTCTGGCTGGATTGGCCATAGGACGATGCTGCACCGGTCAGAGGCGTTACGAAACCAATTTTTATCGTGTCGCCGCTTCCCCCCGCTGCATTGGCGCCGGAACCCGACTGACACCCAGCGAACGATGCCGTCAGCGCCAGACTGAGAACACACGCTGTTAGTTTCTTGATCATTTTTCTTCCTCCTTGGTGATAATATAATAATAAAAAATAAAAGTGCGCAAAGCAATCCGAAGATTGATTTGCACACTTTTGTTTTCAAATATGTGTTTTAAGGAATGCTTTTCTTTTATATATTAAGAATATTATAGTCCATTTTTATTAAGCTGTCAATTGTACCATTTTAATATAGTAATAAATAAAATCGTTAAATTTTCCGTCAATATGTCGAAAAATTATGCAAAAAGCCACTTTACCCGGCAAGAACTCTTAAATATAAGCGAAAGAAATGAAGGAATTTATCTTTTAAAATTCAAACTCTTAAGATATTAAGGCTGGAAAATTTATAATTGAAAGGTGCCGAAGACAAAGGAAAAGCAAAAGCCGGTCTGACGACCGGCTTTTGCTTTTTTTGGGGAGGAGTTGTATTGAAAAGGTGTGGCATCCAACCACAGGTCTTGTAATCAATATGTATAGAAATACATTTATGTTCGACTGGAACTGATCTCTTTCTGTGCTCATTATAAGGCAGAAAACCGGGTTCTGTCAACGATTTGGCGGCCTTTCAAGTGAGATTCTACTCTTTGTATAAAATGTGGGATTCCTACCGAAAATTTTAGTGATTGTTTTCAAACGTCGAAACAATTCGAAGCACACCAAAAAGCAAATCAGGCTTTCTGAGAAGAAAGGGCGATGCCAATCTATTGTATTCCCGGGCTCAGAATGGTAAACTAAAGAAAAAAAGCAGAAACCTTGGAGGAAGTATGGATTTAACGAAAAATCAGATTATCCCTTTGGAAATTACCGGATATACCGCCGAGGGCAGCGGAGTGGGAAGATACCGCGGAATCGCTGTTTTTGTGCCGCTGGCTGCCGCTGGCGACCAGCTGGAAGTAAAGATTTTAAAGGTTGCCAAAACCTATGCATACGGTAAGATTGAAAAGATCGTTACGCCTTCAAAAGACCGCATACCGGCAGACTGCCCGCAGTTTGCAAGATGCGGCGGCTGCGTTTACCGCCATATTTCCTATGAAGCGGAACTTCGCGCCAAGCAGCAGAGGGTTCAGGATGCGCTGGAACGCATAGGCGGACTCCATTTTACCCTGATGAAACCGATTGTGGGGGCTGAACAGCCCGACCGTTACCGCAACAAGGCACAGCTCCCCGTTGGCGCCGGCCCGAACGGTCAGGTCAGTCTCGGCTTTTATGCGACGCACAGCCACCGTATCATCGACTGTGAAGAATGCCTGCTTCAGCCGGAAGAATTCAATGGAGCAATGGAAGCATTCAAAGAATGGGAACGTGAAACACGCGACGATGTATATAATGAAGCCACAGGGCGCGGACATCTCCGCCACTTATTCCTGCGGAAAGCAAATGCAACCGGCGAAATCATGGCATGTGTTGTCGTCAACGGCAACGGCGTCCACAACGAGCCGGAACTTGCCGAACGGATGCAAAAGAATGTTCCCGGTCTGAAAAGCGTAGTCATCAACATGAACCGGGAGAAAACGAATGTTATCCTCGGAAAAAAATGCCGCACGGTATGGGGTGAGGATTACATTACGGACAAGCTCTGCGGCCTGAATTTCCGAATCTCCCCCCTCTCGTTCTACCAGGTCAATCCGCGTCAGGCGGAGCGGCTCTACGGCATAGCGGGAGATTATGCGGGACTGACCGGTAAGGAGACCGTACTTGACCTGTACTGCGGGACAGGAACCATTGGGCTTTCCATGGCTTCCAAGGCAGGGCATGTCATCGGTGTAGAAATCGTGGAACAGGCCGTCGAAGACGCAAAAAAGAATGCGGCGGACAACGGCATTGAAAACGCCGAGTTTTTGTGTGCGGATGCGGCGAAGGCCGCAGATATGCTGAAAAACCGCGGCGTTAAGCCGGATGTTGTGGTACTTGACCCGCCGCGCAAGGGATGTGACGCCGCGTTGATTGATACCGTCGCCATTATGGCACCGCAGCGCGTGGTGTATGTTTCCTGCGACCCTGCCACACTGGCTCGGGATATTAAGCTTTTTGCTCAAAAAGGGTTCAAAACGATGGAAGCAACGCCCGTAGATATGTTCCCGCGCACTGCACATGTTGAGTGCGTTTGCCTGCTTGAGCGGAAATTGGGAAACGGGAGTTGTAATTAAAGGAGCGACCGGTTTGGAAAAGTATTTTTGGGATGCTCAATTGAATTATTTGAAATCAACAAGGGCGCAAATGTGGAACGACGATTACTTTGAGTTTTTGGTAAACAAAGTCTGGCAGTTTCATTGTCCCAAAAATATAATCGATTTTGGCTGTGGATATGGTTATTTAGGAACTAAATTGTTGCCCTTATTACCTGACGGGAGCACCTATACCGGTATCGATATGGGTGAAGAATTACTTGTAGAAGCCCGCAAACTTTTTAAAAATACACCGTTTCACACTGAATTTATCAATATGGATTTAAGAGAATATGTGGCAGAGAAGCAATACGATATCGCTATCTGCCAAGCTGTATTGAGACACATTCCCCAATCGAGGATAATTCTAAAGAAAATGGTAGATTCAGTTGTGCCCTCCGGAGAAGTCATATGTATTGAAGTAAACAGAAAAATGGAAAATGCAGGGCTATACATTCACAATTGTATGTATGACTCAAAAGGAAAGGACTCAGCCCTACAAAAACAATGGGATAATGAACTGCAAAATAATGGCCGAGATTATATGTTGGGAATTAAAATTCCGATATATATGGAACAATTGGGCTTAAAGAATGTTGGAATTCGGGTAAATGACTTTGTGGAGTTTATAAGTCCAAAACATGACGGCGAAAGATATAAAGAACATGCGAAAACTTTTCTGTCACTAAATAATCTGCAAGATATAGGAAATGACGCTAATAGCCTGTCTTTTATTCACGCCAGGAGCCTTTTAATCTCATATGGAACCAAGTAATTCTGCCGCTAAGGCCTCATCATGTCCATGCGGCATCTTTTTATCGCCTCAATGCATGTGGAGGCGGTAGCGTGCTATTGGAGAAGCTAATTATCTAAACTTGCGGAGGATAGGATAATAATGGGGCAAGCAAAATTCTATTATCAAGACAAGAATACTCCCAAACCAAATAAACCAAATCATATTGGAACGAACGCTATTATTGAATATAATGGCAAATTGCTGTTAGAACATCGAGCTGACAGCGAATATTGGGGGTTAATCGGTGGCGCATTAGAAATCGATGAATGTTTAGTGGATGGAATCATTCGTGAAATTAAAGAAGAAACCGGCATGGATATTTGTCAAAGCCAACTTGCATTCTATAAAATATTTGACGATCCAACCAGAATTGCATCTTATCCAGATGGAAATGTTTTACGGATTATTAGTGTAGTATATCTGCTGAAATTAACAAAGGCTTTTGAATTGAAATGCAGCTGTGAATCAAGGGAGTTGAAGTATTTTACAATAGAAGAAATTAAAGGCCTTTCCATTGCCAGAAGCCATATGCCAATATTAGAAGATTATTGCTCTAAACACGGTGCTCCTGAAATCTTATAAAATCTACCGATATAGTGCGTGGTATTGATGTCGGAAAATTGACGAGTGTACAGAAATCCCAGTAAATAAGCTGTTTCTGTAATTTTGAGGTTTTCGCTGTAGGACAGGATAGATGTTTTGGGTCATTGTCGTTCGGTTGAGCGTTGGAATTCCAATTTGGGGATGATAAAATGAAAATATTGGATGTATATCAAAATTATTATAAATACATTTTTAACTACGCCTTGAAATTGACCTGTCACCCGGATGATGCACTCGATTTGACACAAGACACCTTTTTGAAGGCAATGGAGAAATTGGATACATTAAAAAGCGAACAAGCACTAGCGAGTTGGTTAAGGACAATATGCTTTCACGAATTTATTAATAAGGCAAAAATGGACACCCATAAATATCTGGTGGAAGTAGAAAATTGGGAACAATTGGAGCAAGAAGGAGCCCTCTTGACCGATATTAATTTACTGCCGGATGATGAGATTATTGTGGCGGAAGAAATCAGAGATTTACAAAATGGATGTTTTCTGGCAATGGTAAGAAAGCTGACATTAAATCAGCGTATCACTTTTTCACTAGTGGATATGTACGGACTGCCAATTGGATATGTTGCGAAACTATTAGATATCTCTATAGGGGCAGCAAAAGGTTTACTCTATCGTGCAAGAATGAATATCGATTCTTTTTTCGGTGACCATTGCAGTATTATTTATGAAAAAAATTCTTGTAGTTGCAAGGCGTGGATAGAATTTTCAACAAACCGTTCCAATCTGCAGCGTCAATCCCATAAGCTACTGGAGAAATTAGATTATAAACAAAAGGGCTATGTATATAATGAGCATGTCAGAAAAAAAGTACAGTATCTTTATCACCATATGCCTGAAAAAAAGCCCCACACAGAATGGTATCAAAGTGTTTTAAAAATTTTGGCATCTGAAAATTAAAAAAATGTCTTCAAACCGTATTTTTATAATTGCTATCTTGTCTTTATGATTGTAACCGATAAAATTCGGTGCAAATCAGAAAGGATGGATAGCAATGGAAAAAGTTACAGACGGATTTAAAATGTTCATGAAGGAAACAGATGGTATAGGCGAAGCATTTATGGGCGCAATTTTTAAAATGTCAGAAAAAAGCGCACTTGATAAAAAGACTCACGACCTCGCCTATATTTCTGTATTGGTATCGACAAAAATGTATGGTGGGCTGCCATTTCATATCCAGCAGGCAAAAGAGCATGGCGCAAGCGTAGATGAAATAAGGAGTGCTATTCTTGTACCGTTGCCAATTATGGGTATTCAGGTCGCAGATGCATTACCATATTTGAATGAACTTATCGAATAATAATCATTGCACAGGGCACTCTACGTTAAAACTCGTAGAGGCCCTGCTAATTTTTTACCTTATTCATCCATGCTCACCGCAACGCCTAATTTGGATTCCACAATGTAAATAATTTCAGCCGCCCAGATGGGCGGCTGTTTTATATTGAAAAGGTTTAAGTTTTATTTGCGCTAAAGGCTCTTATAATTCTATGAATTTCTTCCGGTGTTTTGCATTGGGCGCACTCACTCGCAAGCCTCGCACATTCCTGTTTGCTCACTTTACGGATTGCATTTTTAACTTTCGGAACAGAACCGGCTGCCATGCTGAGTTCATCCAGATTCAGGCCGATCAGCAATGGCGCAGCGGAAGGATCACCCGCCATGCCACCGCACATTCCAACTGGAATTCCGGCAGCATGCGCCGCGTCTGCTATATTTTTTATCAACCGTATTACTGCGGGATTAAAATAATCATACAAATAGGAGACTTTTTCGTTTCCTCTGTCTACCGCCAAAGTATATTGCACCAGATCGTTCGTACCGATACTGAAAAAATCTGCTTCCTGTGCAAGTACATCCGCCATAAGGGCGGCTGACGGCACTTCGATCATAATTCCAACCCTTATGCTTTCGTCATACGATATTTTATTTGATTTCAGCTGAGACTTTGCCTCATCCAAAACTGATTTTGCTGCCATTAGCTCAGCATAACCGGAAATCATCGGGAACATAATCGAGAGTTTGCCAAAAGCGCTTGCCCGAAGTATGGCACGAAGCTGCGTGAGAAACAGTTCCTTCTGGTTCAGACACAAACGAACGGCCCGGTACCCCAAAAACGGATTATCTTCTTTGGGGATATTGAGATAGCTGATGGATTTGTCTCCCCCGACGTCCAGCGTCCGGATAATAACTTCCTTCTCAGAGAACTTTTCAGCAACACTTTTATATTCCCGAAACTGCTCTTCTTCATCGGGGAACGTATTTCTTGATAAAAACAGCTGTTCCGTACGAAAAAGTCCGACTGCTTTCGCGCCTTGCTCCAGCGAAAATCCCGCATCGGCTAAAGAACCGATATTTGCGGCAACAATAACTCTGCTTCCGTCACTGGTGGCAGCAGCGTTAAGCATATTTTCCCGGAGCAAAAGTTCTTCGGCCGCTTCTGCATTCTGTTTCTCGAGATATTGATCAATTGTATCTTTCTGCGGCGAAAGGATGCACAAGCCCTCAAGGCCGTCGATAATTACGGTATCACCGTCGGAAACAGCGTCTGTTAACCCCGGCAGCCCGACCGCTGCGGGTATACCAAGCGATTTTGCAAAGATTGAGGTGTGCGACGTTTTTCCGCCCTTTTGCGTTGCAAATGCCAAAATATATTCTTTGTTCAGCTGAATGGTGTCTGTCGGCGAGAGGTCGTCGGCGATCAGGATGACAGGCTCCTTGATTGTCTTCAGGTCAACAGCTTTTTTGCCTGACAAAATCTTCAGAATTCGATTTCCAACATCTCTGATGTCGGCAGACCGCTCTTTCATATAATCATTTTTTAAATTCTCAAAAATTTTCGCAAACTTTTCTGTAACCTGTTTTACCGCTGTTTCCGATGACAGCAGATTTTTATGAATCAGCTTTTTAATTTCGGGACAATACGCAGGATCTGCAAGGATGCCCTTCTGCCCCTTCAGAACTCCGATTTTACCTGCATCAAGCTTTTGAGCGACATCGGAAATCAGCTCATCAATTTCAGTGCCTGCCGCATCTGCCGCACGCTGGAAACGTTCTTCTTCCTGGTTTGCTTCCGCTTCCGATATTTTCCGCTCGATATCAACGTTTTGCGAGTGCATGAAAACAAACGCTCTTCCAATACGTATCCCTTCGGAAACACCGATACCTTTTATGATTTTTTCTTCCATTGCTTAAACCTCCAGGATGAGCATGACGGTTGATGCGTAAATTGTTAGAAATTACTCGTCAAAATTATTATTGAAGAGCTTTTCAACCATATCAATGGCTTCCTTTTCATCCGGCCCGTTTACATCCACAGTAACGGTTTCGCCTGTTTCAATTCCCAGGCTCATCAATCCGAGAATACTTTTTGCGTCTGCTTCTTCGCTCTCAGACTTTTTAAGTATAATATCCGATTGAAATTTTGTTGCCGCTTCCATAAGAACCTGCGAAGGCCTGAGGTGAAATCCTTCTTTACAGTTCATAACAAATGATTTACTGATCATATTGATTCATCCTTTTCAACCTGTATTTATAACAGCGAAACTACCGTTCAGTCGTCCATATTCTTTAGAACGGCGAGAATTTCATCCTGTGTCGCCGCCTGCTCCAGCGCGGCTCTGAATTCATCATGCATCAGATTTTTTGAGAGCGCTATTAAAATTTTCAAATGATCGTTTCCCGCATTTTCTTTTGGAACGCCAATCAAAAATATATTTGTAACCGGTTTGCCGTCGAAGGAATTCCAGTCGACCGGAGTTGTTAATCTGGCATAGGCAACACAGGCAGACGTTACGCCTTCCGATTTTCCATGAGGAATGGCAACACCGAACCCAATGCCTGTAGTGCCGCTTTTTTCGCGTTCCATAACTGCAGACATATATTTGCTTTTATCCGATACATAGCCGCCGGCCGCCATACCGTCAACAATTTGCTGCAATGCCTCTTCACGGTTTTTCGCGGCAAGATTTAAAAATATAATATCCTTTTTAATCACATTTGAAATGTTCATAAAAGCCTCCGGACTTTTTCGTTTGTGAAATTCTTCGATGCGGCCCTGCAGTATGAGCCTCTCCCTGCGTTAAGCCGCAGGGCATCGCACCCAGGTTAAAAATTTGCAAGGCTGTTTCTTTTACTGTTTTTGCGCTGTTTTATCCCTCTTGAGGAAAACGACAAGAAGTGCTGTTACAACAGAACCTATGGCAATCGCAAGCAGATACTGCAGAACGTTTTGCACAGCATTCGGAATCAGCATTACAAACAAGCCGCCGTGAGGAGCTCTCAGCAAGCATCCGAATGCCTCGGAGAGACCGCCGGCAATCGCCGAACCAATCATGCAGGATGGAATGACCTTCAGCGGGTCGGCTGCGGCAAACGGGATAGCACCTTCGGTAATAAAAGAGAGTCCCAGAACAAGAGCTGCTTTCCCGGCTTCTCTTTCTTCATTGTTAAACTTCTTCTTAGCAAAGAACGTAGCCAATGCAAGGCCAATGGGAGGCGTCATTCCGGCCGCCATAACAGCAGCCATCGGCGCATAGATGCTGCTGGCAATCAACGCGGTTCCAACCGTGTACGCTGCTTTGTTTACCGGGCCGCCCATGTCTACCGCCATCATAGCGCCCATAATTACACCCAGAAGGATGGCATTGGCAGAACCCATATTCTTCAGCCAGGAGACCAGCGAATTCATCAGCATTGCAAACGGAGTACCAATGACAAACACCATAATCAATCCGACAATCAGCGAGGAAATAAACGGAATAATCAGGATAGGCTTCAGGCTTTCAAGGCTCTTTGGCATAGGCAGATGGTCTTTCAGCAGTTTTGCTGTATAACCTGCCAGAAAACCGGCAAGGATACCGCCCAGGAAACCGGCGCCCAGAGTTGAGGAGAGCATGCCGCCGATCAGCCCCGGCGCAAGTCCCGGTTTGTCTGCTATGGAAAATGCGATATAGCCCGCTAAAACGGGAACCATTAATCCCATTGCGGCATCGCCGATCTTTTTGAGGCCCCAGGCGAGCGTGCCCTGATTTTCGAATGCATGAATTCCAAATATGAAAGAACATGCAATCAGCAAACCGCCTGCAACGACCAGCGGAATCATGAATGATACGCCGGACATCAAATGTTTGTATACGCCTTTTCGCTGAGAGCTTCTTTCTGCTTTGGCTTTTTGAACCGTTTCGATGAAATCTGACGTTGTAGGCGTGGATTTCATTGCAAGTGCCTGATCAATTAATGTATTAGGGTCCTTGATTGCAGCCCCGGCACCAACACGGATGACGGGCTTTCCTTGGAACCTTCCTTCATCGGCGTCCATGTCTGCCGCTACGATGATTGCATGCGCTTCAGCAATTTCTTCCTCAGTCAGCGCATTCTCAACGCCAACCGCACCGCGGGTCTCGACCTTGATCTCGACGTCTTTCGCTTTTGCCGCCTTTTTCAAAGCTTCCGCCGCCATGTACGTGTGTGCGATTCCGGTTGGGCATGCTGTCACTGCCAAAAGCTTTTTCATAAAAAATCCTCCCTTAATTTATATTAAAGAGCTATATTTTTTTGACGGTAACGTTTTCAAGCGACTGCAGCACTTCATTTTTGGTGCAAATCTGCGTTCCCTCTTTTGATGCGGTGATCGTCCCCGCAGCTGTTGTAATTTTTGCGATTTCATAGAGGGAATCATTTCTCAGCAGGGAATAGACAAGCGAGCCGACCATGGAATCCCCTGCACCGGTGGCACTTTTTACAGGGATATCCCAGGAATCCACTTTAAAGGCCTCATCCTTGTTCGCGACGATTGCCCCATCCGCCCCCATGGAAACAATCACGATTTCGATTCCGGTATTGATCAGTGCTTTTACCGCATCAACGACTTCATTGCTGTTGGTAAAATGACGTCCGTTCAAAAGCTCCAGCTCATGAATATTCGGCTTGACTGCGTACGGAACCGCCTTGATTCCTTCTGCAAGAGCGCCTGCATCGGCATCCAGCACAGTCCTTATTTCCTCGGATTTTGCAGCTGCAATACACTCTGCGTAAAAACCATCCGGTATCCCAGGGGGCAGGCTTCCGCTGAGTACGACCATAGCGGCTCCCCGAATTGACTCCTTGAATTTGTTCCGGAAGGAATCTAAAATTTCGGGTGTGACCTGAAACCCGGTTTCGTTAATTTCTGTCATTTTGTTGATGCTTTCATCAAAAATTTTCAGGTTTGTGCGGGTTTCACCCGGAATTTGTAAAAAATCGGTCTCTATCTCCGCTTTATTTAAAAAATCCGTGAGAAGTTTGCCCTGACTTCCCGCAATCAGCCCAAATACGGTTACATCAACGCCGAAATTCTTCAAAACCTTTGCAACATTGATTCCTTTTCCACCGGGGTCCTGTCTTGTTTTCAAGACACGGTTGAGGCCATACGGAACAAATTTCTCAACCGTTATTGTTTTATCGATTGATGGATTCAGTGTAACAGTCAATACTTTCGCGCTCATTTATAACCTCCGGCACCTTTTCGGCATTGGCATATGGAATCAATCGCTGTCAGTTAAATATAGTTTGACATTGTTTTTTTCCAACTGCGATTTTACTTCTTTCGCAATCCCGTTTCCGGTAATGCAGGCATCTATATCAGATATTTCCCCAAATCTTGCAAAAGAAACGCAGCCGATTTTGGTATGATCTGCCATAACAAACACCTGATCCGAAGCGCCAATCATTTTCTGCTTTATGGATGCTTCAACAAGATTTGGCGTTGTAAGACCTTCTTCAAGATTCAGGCCATTTGTCCCAAGGAATGCTTTGTCTACATGGAGCTGCTCCAATGACTTCTCTGCCATTGGCCCGGCCAAAGCCATTGTGTTTGTTCTGAGCATTCCGCCGGTTGATATAATATTGATGCCCTGTAAAACAGACAGCTTCTGCATCAGATGAATCGAGTTTGTTACAACCGTAAGGTCTTTGAATCTCGCGAGCTCGTTTGCCAAGTAAAGCGTCGTCGTACCGGAATCGATAATTAAGGAATCGCCGTCTTCAATAAATTCCGCTGCTTTTTGAGCAATACGTTTTTTTTCGTCCTGAAATTGATCTTCTTTTTCACTGTAAGTCGGTTCAAAGGCAACCGCCTGAAAATTCACGGCACCGCCATGCGTTCTTTTCAGTATGCTTCTGGTTTCAAGTTCTTTTAAATCCCGTCGGATCGTTGACTCCGACACCTGAAACAAGTCGCATAATTCCTGCACGGATGCGCGTGATTTATTTTGGACGTATTCCCCAATTTTATGTAATCTTTCCTCTTCAAACATACCTGTCATTCACCTTCGTTGTTCTATGTATATGACTGATTATGATTTTATATGATTGTTTGTGAACTATTTGAATCACATCATGATTATATTTGATTGTCATTAACTTATGAAAATAATCTGCCAAATATCATCTTTCTATCTATAAGTCATATATACCATGCTTTTGGCAAGATATTTGCCTGCCAAAAGATGATGATATCCGTGGAAACAGACATATGTATATATGCAAAAAAGGAACCCTTTCCCGAAAACTCTGCCTTGCAGGGTTTTCGGGAAAGGGTTCCACTGTGATTCAAAAAATCACTCTGCATCCCAGAAAATCTCATCCAAAGTTTTCCCAATCACTTTGCAAATGGAGATGCACAGCTTAATTGTGGGATTATAATCGCCTTTTTCAATCGCGTTGATCGTTTGCCGCGAAACATGCACCGCAGCCGCAAGCTCCTTCTGAGAAAGATCCAGCGCCGCTCTGGCTGACTTCAGTTTCAGATTTTTCATGAATCACTCCGCTGTCGAGTTTCTTTTGTCGATAAGCTGTTTTGGAATGAAAACTACAAGAATAATTAGGAGTGCAATACCAGCGACTAAATTAATGCAGTCAAAGTTTAACTGGCCGTTTGTATAACAGGTTTTCCTCACAAAAACATTAACAAATCCGAGCCCAAGATTTACGATTGACAAAAAGGCAAATAGTATAATCGTCTGGCCGGGTTTTTCCTGAAATTTTACATATGCGTCATTGAGGATACATATTACGGCAAATACCGTAATCGACAGGCAGATTCCAATAAACGAGCCTGTAAAATTGTCAAACCATTGTATCCCGTAAACCGAGTTCAACATACCATAAAGGATTAAATAGACAACCAAAACAGCATACGCAGCCTGAATGGCTTT
This sequence comes from Caproicibacter sp., assembly GCA_036260805.1. Taxonomy (GTDB): domain Bacteria; phylum Bacillota; class Clostridia; order Oscillospirales; family Acutalibacteraceae; genus Thermocaproicibacter. The sequence continues at coordinate 124 of DATALZ010000033.1, read as the reverse complement.
ACTTCTGAAATATTTCTGCCGTTCGTCGTAGCAGTTCTCTTTCTGATTACTTTTTGCTATGAAAGCTATTAGTAAGCAAATTGCCGCAACTGCAAATAATCCCACGGCAAAGCCTAGAAAAAAA
>DATALZ010000092.1:0-1583 GCA_036260805.1 Caproicibacter sp. | reverse complement strand
CTGGCAAAAGTACTTGACTACTTCTGATACCGGATGGTTTCAAAACGAATAGCTTTTGTAACTGTGTGCTCTTCGTATCACAGTATGCTCACAAGAGAAGATAAGGTGAAAATAAATGCTCGGATACCCAAAGGTTTGTATAATTGGATCGGTTCTGAGTACGGTAATGTATCACAAGCTGTAAACGATGGTCTTGAATTACTTGTAAAATCGAGGTCGGGTGGTTGTGATACGTTGTGTGATACAACTTGTGATACGATAGCTCACACTAGCCCACAAGCCAGCTCACCAGAGTCAGCCCGTCAAAATGTTGAACTGTCTCACGAGTTGAAAGCGGTTCTTGATTCTTTGAAAGTTGCTGAACATAACTATGAGACTCAACAGGCCAGGATTGAAGATCTTAAGGCTCAGATCCAGACTCTTTACGACCAGTTGCATACAAAGGATGAACAAATCAAAGATCAAAATGAGAATATGCACAAGCAGGCAGTTCACATTCAAACGCTGATCCAGGAGAATAGCAGATTAAACGTCAAGCTGCTTCCAGAGACAACAGAGAGCAATAAAGCTTGGTGGAAGTTCTGGTGATATCGTTTATGGGAGATTTAGTAGTCAACGTATACTTTCTAGGATTTCCGATATTCTTTCTCCGATGAATATGATTAAAACGAATATGATTATTGCCCATAACCATACGGGTAGACCCATATACCTCTCATATATGAAGTCTAACATTTCGGATATGAAGTCTAACATTTCGGACATGAATTCTTTTTTTTTCTTATGGATTTAACTGCTATGCATACGTAATGGTTATTTGGTGGGGTTTTCTGGTCTGGTTTACAGTCTCCTCCTAAGGGCTGTTTTGAGCGTGCACACATATCAGATCCCGCCTGACACAACCGCTATAGACCTGCCTGCCGGTTAAGGTGTCTTATGCTCCCTGTGCTGCCGTTGCCTGAGCCGTGGCTATCTATGATGTGTTCATTGGCAGTTGGCTCTGTGTAACCACATATACGAATCCTAGCACTACTACAGCAAGTAAGACGATTATTATGGCTATTTGGGAACCTGTCAGCTTTATCATGTGTATAACAACGTGTTGAACTTTCTAAAGTTTTTCGGTGCTGTGCTTCTGACAATGAATCCCTATCCATGTATTATTTTCCCCTCTCTCATTCCGTTCTTCGCATCTGCTGTCTTTAGGTAGCGAATCCATATGCCTTGCGTGTGCATAAGCACCGCATGGCTTATGCATGGAGCTACCGATCCGGCAAGTGCGAGGAGAGAACAACGATTACCACTCTATGAATTATCTCAACAGTTTACTTTATAAAGGTTCTGAAATGGTCTAAAGCTCGTCATATGCAGTCGAATAGTGTCCTCTGGTGACGAATCTGACCTTGCCTATGTGTTTATCCTATGTTTCATACCATTTGATCTTACCCTTATCGGTCATAACTTGCGTATTCCTACATGATCTGTAATGATCGAGTTCAGAAAAGCATACTTGAGATGTTCTTAAGATTGTTCAGAAGTTGGCTGCGATATTCAATCCGACTTATTGAATAAATGAAGTTTCT
>DATALZ010000081.1:0-2150 GCA_036260805.1 Caproicibacter sp. | reverse complement strand
AGAAACAACCTCGCATGCTCCCTCCCCAAAAACTCCTGCAGCATCTCCTCCGCCTGCCCCGTCGGCCCCTGCACATCCACCGTCTTCAGGATCGCCACGATGTACTCGAGCAGGAACTCTGCATTGTTCGCCCTCCGCGTCGCCCCCGCCGCTGCCGTCCCGTCGCCCGCGTCCGGCGACAGGAACTCGAACACGCGCAGCTCCCGACGGATCCACTTGCGCGCTCGCGACTGCAGCTCGGGGTCTGAGGCGACGGTCTGAGGCGTGAAGTCGCGGAAGCGGGAGACGCGGTTCGAGCCCACGTGCAGGGAGTAGAGGTTGCGTCTGTAGACGGCCTTGCGACGGGAGAGCGCCGCGTCGGGCTCGGGTGTAGGTTGAGGGTGGTACGGTCGTCGTGGACGAGGACGTCGATGGTAGATGGGAGGAGTGCGTAAGGGCGCTGGTATTGGCGGCGTGACTTTTGTAGATACGACTGGGTAGATTCGATACTGATTGCTTGCCGTGAAATCATAATGGAGACTCGTCACCTCGGCGTTGCACAGCGGACAGGAACTGCGCTCTTGCAGCCAGCTTGCGATGCACAGGAAGTCGAAGGTCGAGTGGTTGCAAGGGATGGCCTGGGCCTTCTCTGTGATTCTGTCGAGACAGATGACGCAGCAGTCGTCTGCTTCATCTTTAGAGACCGAGGTGGAACGACTCGTGATCTCAGCTAAGGTCGTCTGTAGCACTCGAGACCTGGTGTTGAGTTCTGTGATGTTGTCCATGTAGAAGGAAGGAGTACGAGGGGCGAAAGGGAGCCGGAGATGACGATAACGATAAGGTGGCGTTGCGGATGGTCCCGTCCCCGCGCTAAATTGAACCATGGACGCGTCAACGCGTTCCGCGATTACGCTCCACAACTGGACATCAGAAGTTGCTCTGGCCAATTCACCAGCAAGATAATTTCAACATGGAGGCAGAAGAGAGGGAGAAATTGACTGAGCGGTCGAATGCTTTACGGCAAGAGCTAAAAATATGGGAGAGAGAATTCGCAGCAGCGAATAATGGCCGAAAAGCAGCCAGAGAAGACATAAAGCAGAATCCTGAGATTGGTAGTACTTCCCCATGCATCGGTACAGATCTTATCCTCTGACATACTTCATAGCCCAGAAATACAAAGATTACAACAGCACTCGCGACATTCTTTCTGGCAAACTACCTCCTCCTTCCAGATCTAAATCTCAATCTAAGCCGAACCCAAAATTGCACGCGGCAGAAGCTGCGTCTTCCCGCCCATCGAAGCGAAAACCTCCTTCCAATACCTTCGCAACTCCTTCGAAACGAAGAGCTATTGACATATTTCAAACACCATCCCAAAGACATCTTAATCCCTCCGCAATCGATCCCTATGACTCACCTTCCGCAATCCGCAGTCTCTTCACACCCCAAAAGCCTGTCGCCATTGGGCCTACACCTCAGAAAGATGGCAAACTGCTTGGCCTGTTCGATGTCATGCCGAGTGGTGATGAGGAGTCGCCTGTGAAATTACCGCAGGTTCCTGCCAATGCCTCCACTGTCCAAGCAACACCGAAGAAGGGACAAGGTACAACACACGAGATCCTGGCAACACCCTCGGCGGCACGCCATACACGCACACCTGTATCGACGAGCAAAAGATTTCTCCTCGATACATTTGTAACACCACTGAAAATCCGTCGAGGGAGCAACGATGGCAGTGCCAAACGCGTCTCGTTGACGCCAAGTTCGGTGTCGAAGCTGAATCTCTCGACTCCCTCGTTTCTCCGTCGCGATAACCGGATGAATACTCTGGCTGCTATTCCTGAAGCTACATCTGATGTAATGTCGCCTCCAGCTCCGAGACTGCCAAAACGGCCATTAGTTCGGGGCCTCAGCAGCTTGCTGGCAAGTCTGAGGGAGATGCAAGAGGAAGCCTTAGATGACGACCTCGAGGCGTTAAGAGAGTTGGAGGCTGGTGCCCCACCATCCAAGAACCCACAGCAGATCCAGTCTCACAGGCCTCATCCGCCAAAATCGACAGAGCAGATCCAGGTCGAAGACAGCCAACAAGTCAGCGACTTCCCATTCATCGATTTCCCGGACTTGGACTTCAACAGCGACGTCAAGGAGGACGAGCCATTGGGAGAAAAGGA
>DATALZ010000027.1:0-38305 GCA_036260805.1 Caproicibacter sp. | reverse complement strand
CGAAATTGATTCTTTAGCAAAGTCATGTGAAGGTTTTGCAGAAGCGGTAGCCGGTTATGGAACCATCGACGGCTGCCCCGCCTGCGCTTTCTCGCAGAACAGCAGTATCTCAGGGGGAGCAATGTCGAAAGCACAGGCTTCTAAAATAAAAAAAACATACCAGCTGGCTCTGAAATCCGGCTGCCCGATCATAGGAGTTTTTGATTCCATTGGCGTTCGCGTGAATGAAGGAGCGGACATGCTTGCCTCTTTTGGCGAAATCCTTCTAAGCGCTAATAATCTTTCCGGCGTCGTGCCGCAGATTGCGCTGGTTCTCGGACCCTGCACAGGCACATCCGCCATGATTGCCGCAAGCGCGGATCTCGTTGTGATGTCCGATAAAGGGGAGTTAACCGTTTCTACGAGCGGGGAAGGCGGTTCCCCTGAAGAAGCGGAAAAACTGGGTATCTGTCATGTTGCTGCCAAAGACGAGGCCGAAGCAATTGAAACGGTTCGCAATCTTATTTCCATGCTTCCGTCGAATAATGTAGCCAGTGCACCGCTTTTCAATGTGGTTTCCTCAACAAAAAAGGCGTATCAGAGTTCCTCGATGCGTGAGGTTATTGAGTCAGTGTGCGATGCAGGCAAATTCCTTGAGCTGGGAGAAAAATTCGGCGCAAATGCTGTAACGTGCCTTGCCCGTATCGGCGGTACTGCAACTGGAATTGCGGCTCTTACCGGCATCATTGACCCGGATTCCTGTTCCAAAGCCGCCCGCTTTATCCGCTTCTGCGATTCTTTCTCTATCCCCGTTGTAACGCTTGTCGATGCGGAAAAATTCTCAACCCTGCGCGAGGCAAGCAAGCTTTCAAGCGCTTATTCCGAGGCGACAACCGCAAAAGTAACCGTTGTTACCGGTTCAGCCTGCGGCCCGGTTTATCTTGCGGCAGTCGGACGCGGAGCGAATGCTGACTATGCTTTCGCATGGCCGGACGCGGTCGTTTCTGCACTGGCTCCGGAAACCGCAGCGATTTTTCTCTGGAATGACCGCCTGAAAGGTTCCGAAAACCCCGTGGAAGACCGGAAAAAGCTTATTGAAGAGTATAAGATGACCGAAGGCAGTGCAGTTTCTGCTGCAGCAGGCGGCATGCTTGAAGATGTCGTAGAACCCGAAAATACCCGAGATAAAGTGATTGCATGTTTGGATATGCTTTCCGGAAAGCGCGTCTCTACCCTTCCAAAGAAGCATGCTGATATACAGCTTTAATTGAATTATAACTGGGGGTTAATGATATGAAGAATTTAAAAGTAACAGTTAACGGTACCGTTTACGATGTGCAGGTAGAAGAAGTAGAAGCATCTTCCGTTCCTTCCGCACCGGCTGCACCGGCAGTGCCGAAACCTGCCGCACCGTCCGCTGCAGTTCCGGCTGCACCCGCACCGGCGACAGAAGCAAAGCCGGCTCCGAAAGCAGCCGCAGCCATCGGTTCCGAAACAATTACAAGCCCTATGCCGGGAACGATTGTAAACGTCAATGTAACTCCCGGCCAGAATGTCAAGAAGGGCGAAACGCTTGTCGTTCTGGAAGCCATGAAGATGGAAAACGAAATTATGGCGCCGCATGATGCTACGGTTGCCGGTGTTATGGTCAACAAAGGGGACAGTGTCGAATCCGGTACTCCTCTTGTTTCCCTTCAGTAAGGGGCGTGCTTTCAATGACGAAAAAAATAGGCATTACCGAAGTCGTTTTGCGGGACGCTCATCAGTCGCTTCTTGCAACGCGCATGCCGCTTTCCGATATGCTTCCCATTCTGGAAAAGATGGATCAGGTTGGTTTTCATTCTCTGGAATGCTGGGGCGGTGCTACGTTTGACTCCTGCCTTCGCTTTTTGAACGAAGACCCATGGGAACGGCTTCGCACCATCCGCAAAATGTGCCCGAATACCAAGCTCCAAATGCTGTTCCGCGGTCAGAATATTTTAGGGTACCGCCATTATTCCGACGACGTGGTTGAGTATTTTGTCCAGCGTTCCGTTGCAAACGGAATTGATGTCATCCGCATCTTTGACGCGTTGAACGATATTAAAAACCTGACCGTCGCCATCAATGCGGCCAAAAAGGAAAAGTGCCATGTTCAGGTTGCAATTTCCTATACGACCGGCCCGGTATTTACAAACGAGTATTATGTGAACTACGCAAAGCAGATCGAAGCCGCTGGAGCCGATTCCATCTGTCTGAAAGATATGGCGGCTTTGCTTACGCCGTATAAGACTTATGACCTTGTAAAGGCCATTAAGGAAGCCGTAAAAATCCCGTTGCAGCTCCATACGCACTATACTTCCGGTCTGGCTTCCATGTGTGAGCTTAAAGCCGTTGAAGCCGGCGTGGACTATCTTGATACCGCCATATCGCCTCTTGCGCTTGGCACGTCTCATGCTCCGACGGAGTCAATGGTTGCCGCATTGAAAGATACCCCATATGACACTGGTCTGGATCTTGTCCTTTTGAATGAAATCCGCGAGTATTTTATGACTCTGCGCGAGAAGTATATCAAGAGCGGCCTGATTGACCCAAAGATGCTTGCGACAAACACAAAGGCTCTGGTCTACCAGGTGCCGGGCGGAATGCTCTCCAATCTGCTGTCCCAGCTGAAGCAGGCGGGGAAAGCGGATAAGCTGGAAGAAGTTCTTCAGGAAGTTCCGCGCGTCCGTAAAGACGCCGGTTATCCGCCGCTTGTTACCCCGACGTCCCAGATTGTCGGCACACAGGCTGTGTTCAACGTAATCATGGGCGAACGCTATAAGATGTGTACAAACGAGTTCAAGGATCTTGTTGCCGGCAAGTACGGCACTACGCCGATTCCAATCGACGATGAGTTTGCAAAAAAGATCATCGGCGATGCCCCACGGATTACCTGCCGTCCGGCGGATTTGCTGAAACCGGAGCTAGAAACGCTCCGAAAAGAATGCGCACAGTGGATTGAGCAGGAAGAAGACGTGCTTTCTTACGCTCAGTTCCCGAAGGTTGCGACGGATTTCTTCAAGAAGCGTGCCGAGAGAAAATACGGTATCGACGGCAAACATGCCGATGCTTCCCAGCAGATTCATCCTGTTTAATAATATTTCTTTTAATTCAGCCCCTTTCCGGGGCTGAATTATTTTGTTACGGTTGACAATAGACTATTAAAACTGATAAAATAAAAGAAATATAGTTTGTTAGTTCCGCTGAATTCGTGATAGATTAACTTTTATCTTATTTCTATACTGTGGAACTTCAAACCGAAATTGAGATGATTTTTTCGTGGTTAAAAGTATGACTGGTTTCGGAAGAGCCGAAAAAATGACGGGCGGGCGGGATATTATTGTTGAAATCAAGTCTGTCAATCACAGGTTTTTCGATTTCAGTTCGCGTATATCCAGAGGGTATGGATTTCTGGAAGAAAAGCTGAGGTCATTCTTACAAACCCGTATCGCACGCGGGAAGATTGATGTTTTTGTCGATTTGGAAACACTGGACGATACAGAAGCACAGGTTCAGGTGAATCATTCCCTTGCCTCAGGCTATCTGGCTGCACTCCGGGAAGTTCAGCAGCGCTATAATCTTCCGGATGATGTCACAGTCAGTACGATTGCACGCCTGCCAGATGTTTTTACGGTTCACAGAGCGCCGGAAGATGAAGAAAAAGTCTGGGCCGACGTGGAGCAGGTAGTCAGCGAAGCTCTTGTACCGTTTTTCGCGATGCGGGAAGCCGAAGGTGCCAAGCTGAAAGAAGATGTGCTCGGCCGCGCTGGTACAATTCTGAATACAGTTGCAGAAATTGAAAAACGTTCTCCCCTGACGGTCGACGAGTACCGCCAAAAGCTTAAGGACCGTATTTCCGAAATGCTTGGCAGCGCTGAAATAGATGAACAGAGGATTCTTACGGAAGCGGCAGTTTTTGCGGATAAAGTTTCGGTCGCCGAAGAAACAGTCCGTCTGCGCAGCCATATTGATCAGTTTACGGCTATGCTGGAATCCGGAGACGCTCTGGGCCGCAGGCTTGATTTTCTTGTTCAGGAAATGAACCGTGAGGCGAACACAATTGGTTCAAAATGTGTAGATGCGCAGATAGCACACATGGTTGTCGATATGAAAGCGGAAATTGAGAAGATTCGTGAGCAGATTCAAAATATAGAATAAGCAAATCCGATATAGATATATAAAGGAGAAATCTTATGAAACTGATCAATATCGGCTTCGGCAACATGGTTTCCGCCAATAGGCTGGTTGCTATCGTAAGTCCGGAGTCGGCGCCGATCAAAAGAATTATTCAGGATGCTAAGGAACGCGGATCACTCATTGACGCAACATACGGGCGGCGCACGCGGGCCGTTATTATTACAGACAGTGACCATGTCATTCTTTCCGCCGTTCAGCCGGAAACCGTAGCAAACCGCGTGAACGATGATCGTGAAGATCTTGACGAGGAGGAACTTGACGAAGATGGCAAATAAAGGCCTTCTTGTTATTCTTTCCGGACCCTCAGGTGCAGGCAAGGGAACTGTGCTGAAAGCGCTTCTGGCGCGTGACGAGAACATAAAGCTTTCCGTCTCGGCCACAACGCGTTCCCCACGGCCGGGTGAAACGGACGGCAAGGAATATTATTTTATTTCTCGGGAAAAATTCACTCAGATGGTTGATTCAGGCGAAATGCTTGAAAACGCGGAATACTGCGGCAACTGTTATGGAACTCCTGCAGCTCCCATTGAGCAGTGGAATACCATGGGGCAGGATGTAATTCTGGAGATTGAAGTTCAGGGCGGCGCTCAGGTGAAGCAAAAACGGCCCGATGCGGTTGGCATTTTCATCCTGCCGCCATCCCTTAAGGTGCTGGAACACCGTCTTCGCAGCCGCGGCACCGAAGCTGACGAAACCGTACGGAAACGTCTTGCCGCGGCCCGCCGTGAGATTCAGGAAGCAAAGCACTACGATTATGTTGTCGTGAACGATACGGTGGAGGGTGCTGCGGAACAGATCCGCGAAATCCTGAACGCTGAAAAATGCAGAACATACAGAAATGAGCAGCTGATTGAAAGGATGCTGAATAATGATTAAACCGATTGCAGACTTGATTCTTACGCCCAAACAGAGCCGTTATTCTCTTGTGATTGCGATTTCAAAGCGCGCGAGGCAGATTGCTGAAGAAGCAGATAAAAACAGAGAGATTCTGGATGATAAACCTGTACAGATTGCGGTTCATGAGTATATGGATCACAAATTTAAGATGATTGAAAAAGTCAATCCGAATGACGATACAGTCGATTGACAGTTTGGCTGAGAGGTGATGGGTGTGGGTACCGTTGCGAAAATCGCGGTGGAAAACTCAGTCTATCACTTCGATAAGGCGTTTGACTACCGAGTCCCAGATGATCTTGTTCCGTCTGCAAAAAAAGGGTGCCGGGTACTGGTGCCTTTTGGTTCGGCAAACGGAAAACGCCAGGGAATTATTTTGGGGGTTGAAGAACAGCCCGGGCCGGATACCGAAAAACTAAAAAGCATATTTTCTGTTGTCGACCGGGCCCCGCTTCTTTCAGAAGAAGCTGTGGGCCTTGTTTTCTGGATTAGTGAACATACTTTCTGCACTTTGTTTGAGGCGGCAAAACTTTTTTTCCCGGCGGGAATCCAGCTGAAAATCCGTGTGGAGTATTCCCTTGCGAAACCGCTGGGGGAGATTGATACGGAAACACTGAACGACGAGGGACGGCAGGTTGTGATCTACCTTTCCCACGCAAAAGAATTCGTACCGCGGGAGAAACTGCTCAAAGACCTTGGCCTTTCGGCGGACAGTGAAGTCCTGGAAAACCTTTTAAAATCGGGAGTCCTCGTTAAGAACAGCGGGACAGTGCGTCAGGTTACAGACGCTACACAGAAAATGGTTCGCGTAACAGACAGTTCTGCTGAACCAAAGCTGACTCCGAAGCAGAAAAGCGTGCTGCATGTTCTTCGCGATGCCGGAAGCGCTTCCTTGAAGGAGATTTGTTATTTTGCCGGCGTTACTCCCGCTGTGGTAAATGCCCTTGTGAAAAAGGGTCTCGCGCAGTATTATGATGTTGAGGTATACAGGAACCCTTATGGTTCAGCGCCTGCTCCGGAACCTGCTAAAGAATTTGAACTGTCCGAGGAGCAGCAAACGGCATTTCGCCGGATGTATGCACAGTATCGTTCGGGGAAAGGCGGAGTTGCTTTGCTGTTCGGCGTAACCGGCAGCGGAAAGACATCCGTGTTTATGCGGCTGATTGACCGTGTGAGGGACGATGGCCGAGGAGTAATTGTCATGGTGCCGGAGATTTCTCTGACTCCTCAGACAATATCAATCTTCCGTGCCCGGTATGGGACAGGCGTTGCGGTGTTCCACAGCGGCCTGACGCTTGCCGAACGTCTTGACGAGTGGAAGCGCGTTAGAAACGGCGATGCATCCATCGTAGTCGGCACACGGTCGGCGGTTTTCGCTCCTTTTCGCGACATTGGTCTGATTATTATGGATGAGGAACAGGAAGGAACCTATAAATCCGAATCCTCACCAAGGTATCATGCCAGAGATGTTGCCAAATATCGCTGTGCATACCATAAAGCCCTTCTGGTCCTGTCTTCGGCCACTCCGTCTGTTGAAAGCTATTATTATGCTCTGAACGGCCGCTACAGCCTCAGCGTGCTGAAAACCCGTTATGGACAGGCGCAGCTTCCGCAGGTCGATATCATTGACATGAACTGCGAGCTGGAAAAAGGCAACCGGAGTATTTTCAGTTCACAGCTTGCGGAAAATCTGCAAAAGAATCTCGAAGAAAAGAAGCAGTCTATTCTGCTTTTAAATCGAAGAGGGTTTAACACTTTTGTTTCCTGCAGGGCATGCGGACATGTTCTTACCTGCCCAAACTGCAGCATAACATTAACATACCATTCCGCGAACAAAAGGCTCATGTGTCATTACTGCGGTTTCTCCGTACCGTTTACCAAAGAATGCCCTTCCTGCCATGAGGAACAGGTGCATTATTCCGGCTTCGGAACACAGCGGGCGCAGCAGGAGCTTTCTGAACTGTTCCCGCAGGCGCGGATTCTGCGTCTGGATGCAGATTCAACTATGACGCGTTTTGCTTACGATAAAAAGTTGAAACAATTTTCCGAAGGCGAGTATGATATTATCATCGGGACCCAAATGGTCGCGAAAGGTCTGGATTTCGAGAACGTAACGCTTGTTGGCGTACTCTCGGCTGATCAGTCTCTTTACAGCGATGATTTCCGAAGTTATGAACGCGCTTTTGATCTTCTGACTCAGGTAGTGGGGCGCTCCGGTCGGGGCAGGTTCAGCGGCCGGGCGGTCATTCAGACTTTTACTCCTGAAAATAAGATTATAAAGCTTGCGGCGGAGCAGAATTATCCGGAATTTTATAAAGGCGAAATCGCTCTTCGCAAGGCAATGCTTTATCCACCGTTCTCAGATCTGTGCATTATTGGATTTGTCGGTACGGATGAGAAAAAGGTACGGGCAGCAAGCGTGGATTTCATGCAAAAACTGAGGGAAACAGCACAAAAAGAGTATTCCGATCAGCCAATGCGGGTTTTAAATCCATCGCCTGCATTAATTGGCAGGGTCAGCAATAAATATAGGTACAAATTACTGATTAAATGCCGCAGCAGTAAAAAATTCCGGGAAATGATCTCCCGGCTTCTCATTTGGTTCCCATCAAAAAAAGAGCATACCGGTGTAACCGCTTTTTCGGATATGAACCCCGATTCTATTTTATAAACTGGAGGAATAAACTTGGCAATTCGGAATATCTTAACAGAAGAAAAGGATGGCACTTTTCTTCATAAAAAATGCCGCCCGGTAGAAAAATTTGATAAACATCTGGCCGTTTTGCTGGATGATATGACGGAGACTCTGCACAGCGCCAACGGCGTAGGCCTGGCAGCCATTCAGGTTGGCGTGCTCCGCCGCATTGTAGTAATCGATATCGGTGATGGCGTCATGGAACTGATAAACCCCGTTGTCCTGGAGAAGAGCGGAGAACAGGAAGCAATGGAAGGCTGCCTTTCCATTCCCGGCAAATGGGGCATGACAAAGCGCCCGAAGCACGTAAAAGTATGCGCTCAGGACCGAAACGGCAAAACATTTGAATATGAAGGTGAAGATCTTTTGGCAACGGTATCCTGCCATGAAATTGATCATCTGGATGGAACTCTGTTTCTGAGCCATGTTACCCGTATGCTTACGGAAGAAGAACTGGAGAAAATGAGTTCATCGGAGGGCAAATAGGATGCGTATTGTCTTTATGGGCACCCCGGAGTTTGCAGTTCCTTCCATGAAAGCGCTAATCGATGCCGGCCATCAGATTATTGGCGTTTTTACCCAGCCGGACAAACCGCAGGGGCGCAAAATGCTGCTGACTCCACCTCCGGTGAAGGTATTGGCTCAGACGGAAAATATCCCCGTTTATCAGCCGATGTCCTTAAAGAACCCGGAACAGGCAAAGCTTTTGGAAGAACTGAATCCTGATGCGATTGTTGTTGCAGCATACGGAAAAATGCTGCCAAAGGCAATTCTGGATATTCCAAAATACGGCTGTATTAACGTACATGCTTCTCTTTTGCCAAAATATCGGGGCGCGGCCCCGATTCAGGCGGCAATTTTGAACGGTGACGAAAAAACCGGCATCACAACCCAATTGATGGGTGAGGAATGCGATACGGGCGATATTCTGCTCATGGAATCCACCGCAATCGGCCCGGATGAAAATGCGCAGACACTAACTACGAGGCTGTCGCAGCTCGGTGCCGGCCTGATCGTCCGTACACTCGAAGCCGTTCAAAATGGTACAGTTCAGCCCGTCGCACAGGACGAGGCGAACTCCTGTCATGTTTCGCTTATTACAAAAAAAATGTCACCCATCGATTGGAACCGTCCCGCACAGGAAATCCATAATCAGGTTCGTGCGCTGTTTCCATGGCCCTGCGCGAGCTCAGAGATTCACGGACGCCGCCTGAAAATTTATCGTTCCCGTCTGACGGATGATCAAGTTGGCGAACCCGGCCTGATTCTTCCCGAAAAAGATGAGTTTATTGTTTGCTGCGGGAACGGAACTGCATTGGAACTGCTGGAAGTTCAGTCGGAAGGCGGTAAAAAAATGAGCGGTTGTGATTATCTTCACGGCCACCAGGCTCAGGGATTGAAATTGGGTTAATTCGGAGGTATTGTATTTGAAATACAGGAAAAGTTTTTTTCTTGCCTTTCAAAGCTTACCGGATGAAAGAGAGACTGGAATAAAAATGCATCCATTTGGATTTTACTATTTTGACTATACGTATTTTCTTTACATGGTTCCGGCCCTAATCATTACTATGGCCGCTCAGATTTACGTAAAATCTTCCTTCGAAAAATATTCACGCATCAGTACGCAGCGCAGCCTTACCGGAGCGCAGGCGGCTGATGCGGTTGCCCGTCACGGCGGAGCCTACGGTGTATCCATTCAGCCGATCAGCGGTAATCTTACCGATAATTTCGATCCCCGGAACAACACCATCAGTCTGTCGCAGAATGTGTATTCTTCATCATCAATTTCGGCTGTTGGAGTTGCCGCTCATGAAGCCGGGCATGCGGTGCAGAACGCGGTTGGCTATTTCCCCAATAAAATCCGTTCAGCTCTTGTACCGGTTACCAATATTGGTTCGAGGCTTTCCATCCCGATTATTATCGTCGGGCTCTTTCTTCCGACCCGTTACAGCTTTGTTGTCTATGCCGGGATCATCCTTTACAGCCTGGTGGTTCTGTTTCAGCTTGCAACTCTTCCGGTTGAGATTAACGCCAGCCGCCGTGCGGTGAAAGCGCTCGAAGAAACCGGAACCCTGTATGCGGATGAACTGGAAGGAGCCAAAAAAGTTCTTCTGGCTGCTGCTTTGACGTATGTTGCTGCCAGCTTCGCAGCGATTCTTACATTGCTGCGCCTTTTGGCACTCGCCGGCAACCGCAGGGGGAGAGACTGATGCCCGGCGCTCGTTCGGCAGCTTTAAAAGCGTTGCTCCGGGTCGACAGGGAAGAAGGATACTCCAATCTTGTATTGGATTCCACGCTGGAATCGCAGAATCTCAGCCATCCGGACCGAGCTCTTGCCACCACAATCTTCTATGGCGTTTTGGAGCACCGCATTACTCTGGATTATATCATCGGTTTGTTTTCCAAAACACCTGTCCGAAAAATGTCGCCTGCAGTCTGCGAGATTCTCCGCATCGGGGTTTACCAAATCCGGTATCTTGAAAAGATTCCGGATTCCGCTGCGGTAAATGAATCTGTAAAACTTGCTAAAAAGAACGGCGAATTCCGTGCATCCGGCTTTATCAATGCAGTTCTGCGCAATTATCTGCGAAACCCGGATAAGGTTCGCTTGCCTGACGAGCGAGAGGAGCCGCTGAAATTCCGAAGCGTTTCGTATTCCTGCCCGGAAGATTTGATTGTTTTCTGGCAGAAGCATTACGGCGAAACCTGCACGGATCAAATCTTAAAGGGCCTTGCCGAAAAACCGGACGTTTTTATACGGGTGAATAATACCCGTATTTCTGAGGAACAATTAATAGAAAAGCTCCGGGAAGAGGAGATTGAGGCCGAGCCTGTCTTGTGGCCTGATCATGCGCTCCGCCTCAGAAATGCCGGTGAGATTCGCCGGTCGGAATGTTATCAAAACGGCTTGTTCCATGTTCAGGACCTTTCGTCTCAGTTTTGCTGCCAAATGCTTGACCCACATCCCGGAGAGCGAATTCTGGATGTTTGCGCAGCCCCCGGCGGCAAGACGTTTACGCTGGCGGAACGTATGGAGAATTCCGGAGGAGTATTCGCTTTCGATTTATATGAAGGGCGCGTCGGGTTAATTCAAAAGGGAGCACAGCGTTTGGGGCTTTCCATCGTACATGCTGAAGTCCGGGACGCAGCGGAGCCGAAGGATAATTTAGAACCTGCCGACCGCGTCTTATGCGACGTTCCCTGTTCCGGTCTCGGAGTTATCCGCAGGAAACCGGAGATCCGCTATAAATTTCCAATGACTATTGACAGTCTGCCTGATTTGCAGTACCGTATTCTGTGTAGATCTTCCGATTTGGTGAAAAGCGGAGGCATTTTAGTGTATTCTACCTGTACGCTGAATCCGGAAGAAAACTCCAACGTGGCCGAACGATTTTTGAAAGAAAACCGGGACTTTGAACCGTTGGCATTGTCTTTGCCAAAAGAAGTGAAACATGTCGTAAGCGAACCGGAAAACCAGATTACGCTTATACCGCATGTCCATGGTTCGGATGGATTTTTTATCTCGGCGTTCCGGAAAAGATAGGAATGGTATTTTGAGCCTGACAGATATCAAATCAATGACTCTTGCAGAACTGAAAGCGCAGTTCTCTGCAGCCGGGCAGCCTCCTTTTCATGCGCTGCAGGTGTATCGCTGGCTGAGCCGCGGCGTGAACAGTTTCGAAGAAATGTCGGACTTGCAGAAATCGCTGCGGGAAAAGCTTGCGGCTGAAAATTACATAGCCTGTGCCGAAATCGAACGGAAATACTGTTCAAAACTGGACGACACAGTAAAATACCTGTTCAAAATGCACGATGGGCAGCTGGTGGAAAGCGTCCTCATGCACTATGAGCATGGCAGAACAATCTGCATTTCTTCGCAGGTTGGCTGTAAAATGAACTGCGCGTTCTGTGCCACCGGAAAAAGCGGATATTCCCGAAATCTGACCGCGTCGGAAATGCTGTCTCAGGTTCAGGCTGCTCAGGCCGATGCCGGAGTGAGAATTTCTAATATCGTTCTCATGGGCATGGGTGAACCCCTCGATAATTATAATAATGTACTGCGCTTCCTCGAATTGGTTTCATCCGAGGAAGGCATGAATATCGGGATGCGCCACATTTCCCTTTCTACCTGCGGAATTGTGGATAAGATATATGATCTTGCCGAAAAGAAATACCAACTGACTTTATCCATATCGCTTCACGCGCCAAATGATGAAATTCGTTCGCGCCTGATGCCTGTGAATCAACGCTGGAATACTGAAGAACTTTTAAAAGCCTGCCGTTACTATCTTGCTCAAACAGGCCGGCGCATCTCTTTTGAATATGCCCTGATCGGCGGAGTAAACGACAGCCGGGAATGTGCGAGGGAACTTGCACATCATTTGAAAGGTATGCTGTGCCATGTGAATCTTATACCGGTCAACAGCGTGGAAGGTTCGCCGTTTCAGAAAAGCACTCCTGAACGAACACAGCAGTTTGTCAGGACGCTCAACGCGGAGGGCATCACCGCTACCATCCGAAGAACGCTCGGTGCGGATATTGATGCTTCCTGCGGTCAGCTTAGGCGCAGATACGAGGAGGAGGCGGCCAATGTTTAAAGTTTACAGCCAGAGTGATGTTGGCCTTGTGCGAAAATCGAATGAAGATGCCTGCCGGTGCGGTATTCTTTCTCAGCAAGCCGCGTGGGCCGTTGTCTGCGACGGCATGGGCGGTGTAAACGGCGGCAATGTTGCCAGTAATATTGCTGTGGAAAAAATATCGGAGACGATCCTTGCCGGCTACCGCGAAGGCATGAACAGTGAATCAATACGGGAGTTGATTGCATCGTCGATTGCCCGGGCAAATGAAGCAGTTCATGAAATGGCCGGCACCGATGTTAACCTCACTGGAATGGGAACCACCGTGGTGGCCGCGATTATCTCGGACTCCATGGTTCACGTTGCCCATGCGGGAGACAGCCGTGCTTACTTAATTACACCCGAAGAAATTCGCCAGCTTACAACGGATCATTCTATGGTTCAGGAAATGGTGGATAAAGGCGACCTGACGGTTCAGGAAGCAAAGAAACATCCCCAGAAGAATATTATTACGAGAGCGCTAGGCGTGGAATCTTCCATCCGCATCGATTACAGTGAAACACCTGCTCCAAACGGGTGCTTTTTGCTGATCTGTACCGACGGTCTCACCAATTATGTGGAAGAAGACCAGATTTACCGTCTTGCAAAAGAACTTCCCGGCAAGGAACTTACCGAAAAACTTGTAGCGCTTGCAAAAAGCGCGGGGGGCGGCGACAATATAACCGTCGTAGTCCTTGAAGATCAAGCCGTTTAAGGAGCTGATAACATGGATAAATACACGGGCAAGCGTTTGGACGGCCGTTATGAGATCCACGAAATCATCGGCGTGGGTGGAATGGCTGTGGTTTACCGCGCTTATGATACGATAGATGACCGTACCGTTGCCGTTAAAATATTAAAGGATGAATTTGCAGGCAATGAAGAATTCCTGCGCCGTTTCCGCAATGAATCAAAAGCAATCGCTGTGCTTTCTCACCCGAATATTGTAAAAGTATTCGACGTCAGCATAGGTGACAGAATCCAATATATCGTTGAAGAATATATCGACGGCATAACGCTCAAGGAATATCTCGACCAGCAGAAGCAGATCAAATGGAAAGAAGCAATTCATTTTTCTCTGCAGATTCTGCGCGCGCTTGAACACGCGCATGGAAAAGGGATCGTTCACCGGGATATTAAACCGCAGAATATTATGCTTTTACAGGATGGCACTATTAAGGTGACGGATTTCGGCATAGCCCGTTTTTCCCGCAATGAGACCCGTACGATGACGGATAAAGCGATCGGTTCGGTTCATTATATTGCACCTGAGCAGGCTCGCGGGGATTTTACGGACGAGAAAACAGATATTTATTCTGTTGGCGTCATGCTGTACGAGATGCTTACCGGGCAGCTGCCTTTTGAGGCTGATAATGCTGTATCCGTAGCGATTATGCAGCTCCAGACCGACCCGAAGCCGCTTCGTGAAATCAATCCGTCCATTCCGGAAGGCCTTGAGGAAATCACGCTTAAGGCAATGCAGAAGGATCCGGCGCGGCGATACCAGTCTGCCGCGGACATGCTGCGGGACATTGAAGAGTTCCGCCGTAACCCGAGTGCGCGGTTCCAGTATAAATATTTTATCGACGAAAAGCCGACCAAATATATCGATGCAATCAACTCAGTAAAGAATCCGGAACCGTACAACGATAATTACGATTATGTTGAAGAAGCCGAACGCATGCCGGTCAAAAAGAAAAAGCCTGTGGCCGTATTCATCATTGCGGGGATTGCGGCGGCGTTCCTGATCGTTGCCATCGCGCTTGGCGCGGCCGCTTTAATGCGCAGCTGGGGTACAGGTGCCAAGGATATCATAATGCCCAGCTTTGTCGGCAAAAACTATAATGATGTCACGAATACAAGCACTTCGTCTTATAGCTTCACATTCCAGAAGCAGGATAAAAGCGATACGACCCACACAGCGGGAACCATCATCAGCCAAACCCCGAAAGCGGGGACTACGGTGAAATCGAACCAGCAGGTTACGCTTGTTGTAAGCTCCGGCGGCGAACAGGTAAGCGTTCCCGACGTTACCAATAAAACGCAGGATGAGGCTACCGCGACCTTAGCCAGTCAGGGACTCGCCTATAAGGTTTTCACCGTTACCAATGATACGGTTGCGTCCGGAAGCGTAGTCAGTACGGATCCGGCGTCCGGTACCCAGGTTGCAAAAGGTACCGAAGTTAAGGTTTATGTCAGTTCAGGCAAGCTGGAGCAAAAAGTTTCAGTCCCGGATGTAACAGGGGATACGCTTTCCAATGCAACTGCTAAAATAACGGCAGTAGGCCTTACGGTTGGTGAGCAAACTTATAAAGACGATACCGGCAAGCCAAAAGACACTGTTATTTCCACCGATCCGCTTAACGGTGTTAAGCTTTCAAAGGGCAGCACAGTGAATCTGGTTCTCAGTTCCGGCAAAACTTCTGCAAAATCCGTTGATGTATTCGTGGATTTGCCGAAGAATGTAACTCATGATATTGTCCTGAAAGCGTACCTTGACGGAAGTCTTGTAAAAACAATGACAGTGAATTCAACCTTTAACCCGACTGCGCAGCTGACCTTCTCCAATCAGACGGGCAAGCATAATCTTGTCGTTACTCTTGACGATAATAAATACAGAGTCTATACGCTCGATTTTGATATTGGAAAACCGAAGCTGGATGATTCCTATGATTACAAGCCGAGCAGTTCCAATGCTGGTTCCAGCCAGGCAAGTTCGGCCGCAAGCCCGGGTACCTGACCGCCTATGAAATCATATCTGAACGGCCTTATTTTAAAAGGAATCGGTGGTTTCTATTACGTTGAAACGCCCGAACAAATTTATGAATGCCGCGCAAGGGGTATATTCCGCAAAAACGGATTGACTCCCCTTGCCGGCGATCATGTAAAAATCTGTGTTTCGCAGGATGGCACCGGCTCGGTGGAAGAAATTCTTCCGCGCCGGAATTCTCTGCAGCGTCCTCCGGTGGCTAATATTGACCAGCTGGTGATTGTAGTTTCTACCTGTGAACCTTCGCCGAATCCTCTTGTCATAGACCGGATGATTGCCGAAGCAGAGGCTGAGGAAATTGAGCCGGTGCTGGTTATCTCCAAAGTCGATTTACAGGGCGCCGATACGCTTTCTGAGATTTACCAGAAAGCCGGTATTCGGCTTTTTTGTGTTTCGTCTGTGAACAGTGAGGGTGTCGGCTTGGTTGAGGAAATCCTCGCAGGCAAAATTACCGCGTTTACTGGGAATTCCGGGGTCGGAAAGTCAACGCTGCTCAACAGCATGTTTCAGAATTTTCATCTGCAGACCGGCGAAATCAGCCAAAAACTGGGGCGCGGCAGGCATACGACCCGTCAGGTAGAGTTGTTAAAGCTGGCGAGCGGCGGATATGTGATTGATACGCCCGGCTTCTCTTCACTGGAGTCCGTCTCTTTCGGCGCTCTCACAAAAGAAAACCTTCCGTACTGTTTTCGTGAATTTGTTCCATACCTGAACCGGTGCCGGTTTACCTCATGCTCCCATACCTGCGAGGATGGCTGCGCTGTGATTCAGGCGGTAGAGGACGGTACAATCAGCAAATCGAGACACGAAAGTTATTCTACGATGTATCGGGAGATGAAAGAAGTAAAGGAATGGCAAAAGAAAGAAAAATCTGTTTAGTGATTGGTTCTGTTCCGATTGAGGATAATATTTTTCAGAATGTGGACATGCAGGAGCGGTTTGTTATCTGTGCCGACGGCGGATATGACAACGCAGTAAAATTCGGCATTCAGCCGAACCTGATTATCGGGGATTTTGATTCACTGCAGAACAAACTGCCGGATGACGTTGAGACCATCCGCCTGAAAATAGAAAAAGACGATACCGATATGCTTGCCGCAGTAAAAGAGGGAATCCAGCGCGGATATCGCCGGTTTGAGCTTGTAGGAGCCCTTGGCGGAGAACGTTTCGACCACTCCTTCGCAAATCTTTGCGTTCTCCAGTATCTGAGTTCCCAGGGCTGTAAGGCCGTAATGAAAGACGGCCTGAGGCAGGTTTTCCTCCTAAATGGCGGAAGACTTACTCTGAGCAAGGTGAAAGGCAGTACCGTCTCGGTTTTTCCGTTTGGATGCGCTTCGTGCGAGGTAAGCTATACAGGCTTGCAGTATCCGCTGGAGCAGGCAATTCTCTATTCCAATATTCCTCTTGGCGTCAGTAACCATGTGGTAGAGGACACAGCGCAGATCATTGTTCACAGCGGTGACGCGCTGGTTATTGTTCAGCAATAATTCAGATTGCACATAATTTCCGCCTGATGTATATACTGTACTAAACTCAAATGGAGCAAAGGCGGTGTGGGCGGTTATGTGGAATCATCATAAATGCGGAAAAGTCTCCTGGGCCCGATACTGCATTGTCTTTGGAATTGGGTTGGTGCTCTCCTGCTTTTGCCCGACAGGATTGATAATGTTCATCGCAGCGGTCATTATGATTGCTCTGGGCATTGCACTTCTCTGCAGGTGCTGAACATACTTAGGAGGTCTGCGTTATGAAGGTAGTCGTTGTTAAGAGTCCTAAATTCTTGGGTTTTCTGCTGCGCAGGATGTTCAACATTAAAAAGGAACAATGAAGTAACTTCACATATGCCCTGTTCAGAAAACACAAAGCAGTTCGGTAAAAGAACTGCTTTGTGTTTTTTTATGCCTGTTGGTATAAATTAGACGAGTCTTGAATAACCATTACTTAGAAACAGGAAAAGGAGAGACCTTTATGGATTATATGCTTGAGCGTGAAAGGATTGCTGTTGGTGAAGTCATTTTTGACGGCTGCCATGAACAGCCGGTCGACATGGACATCAATCTGCCGGATTATTGCCCCGATATACAGCGTATTCTAAAATGCCAGATCTATCCGAAGCTCACTTCGAGGAGCATTACCGGGGACCGCCTGATGCTGGACGGAAGCTACACCGTAAAGATTTTTTACCTGGATCCTGACGGCGCGAGCATACGGTACTGTGAATCCGGCGATTCTTATTCGGCAGAAATCCCGCTGAAACAACCGGCCGATAATGCCCAGATTCTTGCCTATCCTCGTGTGGAATATATCAACTGCCGCGCCACAAGCCCGCGCAGGCTTGATGTTCACGGTTCTTTTTCCCTGTGCGCAAAAGTCGTCAGCGTAGGGCAGAACGAAGTTGTCAGCAATATTGCCGGCGACGATATTGAGCAGCAGAAAGAAGCGGTTTCCGTAAACCAGCTTGCGGGTTTTGCTCAGCAGCAATTCAGTATTGACGAAGTCTTGGAACTCGGCCAGGGTAAACTTCCTGCCGATAACATTGTGCGCTCTGACGCGTTTGCCGTGCTTCAGGATTTTAAAGTCACCGCCGGAAAACTGATGGTCAAGGGCGAAGTCAATGTAAAATTCCTGTACACATCTACCGGAGAAAACAACGCAATGGAAACAATGGAATATTCCATTCCATTCAGCCAGATGCTGGACTGCGACGGGGTGACGGACGACTGCATGTGCAGTGTTCAACTCCGCATTGCCAGCGTAGATACGCAGATTAAAAACGATTATTCCGGCGATAAGACATACTTTGATACGCAGGTTAAAATTTTTGCATCTGCTCAGGCTTACCGTAAGTCAGACGTCACGGTAGTAAATGATGCGTATTCCAAGAAGTTCGACCTCAGCATTGGGGCAAAACAAAAGACTATGGACAATCTCGCAGAAATAGCGAAAGATACCTTTGTTCATAAGAGCGAAATCAGCATGGATGACAATACTGTCGGCAAAGTGATTGATGTCTGGAGTGAAATGGCAAACTCCGCCGCAAATGTGGAAGACGGCAAAGTAATGTTCAGCGGTAAATACAGTCTTTGCGTCCTTGCGCTTAACGAGAGCAACAGCCCGTTTTATTTTGAGCGGCTGATCGATTTTGAATATGCGCTTCCATGTACTTCTACAGGAGATTTGAAGTGTGATGCGGATATTACGGTAGGCGGTATCAGCTACCGAATCACCGGCAGCGGAATTGAGACCAAGGTCGAACTTCGTTTGTCAGCAGAGATCTCACAGCGGTTCAATTTCAAGGCTATTTCCGATGTTACCGCAGATGAAACGAAGCCGCTTCCGCGGGATGATGCCGCATCCCTTTGCCTGTATTTTGCCGACGCCGGCGAAAGCCTTTGGAATATTGCCAGAGAATACCGCACTTCCATCGCCGCGGTACGCAGCGAGAATGGCCTTTCCGGCGATTTTGTTGAGAACAGGGGGATGTTGCTGATTCCCATGTGATTGATACGGCAAGCCAAACTGTTTTCACGGCAAAATATTTCTCTGCCTGAGGGGGAGGTAAAATGGAAGACCGCAATATTTACAGGGATATTTCCGAGCGTACAAACGGTGATATTTACATAGGGGTTGTCGGGCCGGTCAGAACTGGTAAATCCACGTTCATCAAGCGGTTTATGGATACCATTGTTGTTCCGAACATGGATTCCCAGTACACGCGTGAGCGTGCGATTGACGAAATGCCCCAGTCTGCCGCCGGACGTACCATTATGACCACCGAGCCGAAGTTCATTCCTGAGCAGGCCGTCACAGTCAATATCGACAACAGCGCTACGTTCTCTGTGCGTATGATCGACTGCGTGGGCTATATCGTTCCAAGCGCGCTGGGGTATATTGAAAACGATACTCCCCGCATGGTTATGACGCCGTGGTACAACGAACCGATTCCATTCAATATGGCTGCGGAAATCGGTACGAAAAAAGTGATCACCGAGCATTCTACAATCGGTCTGGTTGTTA
The DNA here is from genome assembly GCA_036260805.1 of Caproicibacter sp. Taxonomy (GTDB): domain Bacteria; phylum Bacillota; class Clostridia; order Oscillospirales; family Acutalibacteraceae; genus Thermocaproicibacter. Next base: position 19,116 of record DATALZ010000027.1, on the reverse strand, counting down.
CGACGGACGGCAGCATCAGCGATATTCCGCGTGCCGAGTATGCGGAAGCCGAAGAACGTGTTGTCGACGAACTGAAAAAGATCAACAAGCCATTCATTGTCCTGGTGAACTGTGTTGATCCGGATTCCGATGATTCGGCAAACCTGTGTGGACAATTACAGCAGAAATATGGAGTTCCGGCTGTTCCGGTAAACTGTCTGCATATGGAAGAAAAGGAAATCCGCACAATCCTCGCCAAGATTCTTTTCGAGTTCCCGGTGCGGGAAGTAAGGGTCGAAATGCCGCACTGGCTGTCTTCTCTGGAAAAAGACCACTGGCTTCGCAGCGCAGTCTTTTCAACTATCCAGCAGTCGGCTTCCAGGGTCTCCAAAATCCGCGATGTAGAAAATATCGTCGGAGATGTTCAGGGCTGCGAATACGTTAAAGGTGCAAACACCGTTGCGGTTGACCTCGGAACGGGCCGTGCCAGAATCGCGGTAAATCTGAATCCGGATTTGTTTTATAAAGTTCTGGGCGAGAAAACAGGGCTGGAGATCAGCGATGAAGGCAGCCTGATGGACTGCATGCTTAAGATGGCAGAAATGAAAAAAACCTACGACAAGATCGGCGAAGCTTACCGGGATGCCGAAGAGAACGGGTACGGAATCGTCATGCCGGGGATTGACGAACTTACGCTGGATGAACCGGAGATTATCCGTCAGGGCGGCAGATACGGTATCCGTCTCAAGGCGGCAGCTCCGTCCGTGCATATGCTGAAGACGCGCATTACTACTGAAATTACCCCAATCGTTGGTTCCGAAAAGCAGTCGCAGGAGCTGATCGAATATATTCTGAAAGAGTTCGAATCGAACCCGGCGCAGATCTGGGATTCCAACATTTTCGGAAAGAGTCTGCACGAACTGGTGAATGAAGGCCTGCACAACAAGCTAACCCGTATGCCGGACGATGCGCGTGACAAGGTTCGCGAAACCATCGAACGGATTATCAATGACGGCTGCAATGGCCTTATCTGTATTATCCTGTAACCTGTTTCTAAAAACCGGACCGGATTTGAACCGGCCCGGTTTTCTATGTTTTATAGCAGAATAGAATAACAGGCAAGATGTTTATTGTTCCAGAAAGAGGTAATACGGTTCCCCAGTGCAACATTCTTTTATAGTTGCAATATCATGTCCGAAACGTGTATAATAAGTTTGTTCGTTAATTCACAATTTATTGCATAGGAAGTGTAACTATGTTTAAAATTCTTCAAAAACGAAAGCTGAACGATTCCATGACACTCATGGTCGTTGACGCACCGTTTATCGCCAAAAAGGCAAAAGCCGGCGAATTTATTATTCTCCGCGTCAATGAACAGGGCGAACGAATTCCTCTTACTATTGCCGATTACGACAGGGAAAAGGGAACGGTAACCATAATATACCAGATCGTCGGAAAAACGACGATGCTGCTTGATCAGTTGAACGAAGGCGATGCAATTCTCGATTTTATCGGGCCTCTTGGCAAGGCAACCGAACTGGAAGGCTACAAAAAAGCCGCGGTTATCGGCGGCGGAGCCGGGTGTGCAATTGCCTATCCACAGTCCAAGGCACTGTTTGCACAGGGAACCCATGTCGACATGATCGCCGGGTTCCGCAACAAAGACATTATCATTTTGGAAGATGAAATGCGCGCTGCGTGCAATAACCTCACCATAATGACGGATGACGGCTCCAACGGAAACAAGGGCTTTGTAACCGACGCTCTGCGCAAAAACATCGAAAACGGAGCGAATTACGATCTTGTTGTAGCTATTGGGCCTCTTGTTATGATGCGCGCCGTATGCAACCTGACAAAGGAATACGGAATCAAGACGATCATAAGCATGAATCCGATTATGATTGACGGAACCGGAATGTGCGGCGGATGCCGTCTTACAGTCGGCGGCAAAACAAAATTTGCCTGCGTCGACGGCCCGGATTTCGACGGTCACGAAGTTGATTTTGACGAAGCGATTAAACGTTCCAAAACATACGCTGAAATGGAACGCGAGGCTGCTCACGATTATAAATGCCATTTGATGGAGGGTGCTGACCATGCCTGATATGAATCCGAAAAAGACTCCTATTCCGGAACAGGAGCCTAACGTACGCAATAAAAATTTTGAAGAGGTTTCCCTCGGGTATACGGAAGAAATGGCGAAAGGGGAAGCTGCACGCTGCCTTCACTGCAAAAATCAGCCGTGCGTAAAAGGCTGCCCTGTTGGGGTGCATATTCCGGACTTCATCCGTTCTGTTTCTGAGGGTGATTACGAAGGCGCTTATAAAACCATTAAGCTGACAAATTCCCTTCCTGCTGTCTGCGGCCGTGTCTGCCCGCAGGAAAACCAGTGTGAACATAACTGCGTCCGCGGAATTAAGGGCGAACCAGTCGGTATCGGTCGCCTCGAACGTTTCGCCGCGGATTGGCACATGAAAAACGGCAAAGACGAAGAATCTCATGTTGAGCTGAACGGCCACAAAGTTGCAGTTGTCGGCGCAGGCCCTGCCGGCCTTACCTGTGCGGGAGACCTTGCGGCATTGGGCTATTCCGTAACGGTGTTTGAAGCACTTCATACCGCTGGCGGCGTCTTGATGTATGGTATTCCACAATTCCGTCTGCCAAAGGAAATCGTTCAGAAAGAAATCGATACCCTTAAGAAAAAGGGCGTTAAAATCGAGACCGATATGGTAATCGGCAAGGTCTTTTCTGTGGACGAGCTGTTCGAAGACGGATTCGAAGCCGTCTTCGTCGGCACCGGCGCCGGTCTGCCGAACTTTATGAATATCCCGGGCGAAGGTCTTGTCGGTGTTTACTCCGCCAATGAATTTCTGACCCGAGTCAATCTGATGAAAGCCTATAAGCCCGAGTACGATACCCCGATTATCAAGCCGAAGAACGTTGCGGTTGTCGGCGGCGGCAATGTCGCAATGGATGCTGCCCGTACCGCTCTTCGTCTGGGCGCTGAAAGCGTTCATATCGTCTATCGCCGTTCTGAAGAGCAGATGCCTGCCCGCCGTGAGGAAGTCCATCATGCAAAAGAAGAGGGCGTTATCTTTAACCTCCTTTGCAACCCACTCGAAATCCATGGCGATGAAACAGGAAGAGTCGAGTCCATCGAATGTATTCGCATGGAGCTTGGCGAGCCGGACGCATCCGGCCGCAGAAAACCTGTACCGGTGGAAGGTTCTAACTTTAAGATTTCGGTTGATTGTGTTGTTATGGCAATCGGCAATTCTCCGAATCCGCTGATTCGTTCCACTACCAAAGGCCTTGAAGCGAACAACCACGGCTGCATAATCGTTAAGGATGAATCCATGGCAACTACCCGCGAAGGCGTGTATGCTGCAGGTGATGCCGTCAGCGGCGCTGCTACCGTTATTCTTGCTATGGGCGGCGGTAAAGACGCTGCAAAGTCCATCGACAATTACATCAAATCAAAATAATACATTTTAAAATTGTTAATCACCCCTGAAATCGAATAAACTGCACCCCTAAAGTTAGACAGTATGGTATGCTGAATAACTTTAGGGGTATTTTTATGCCCAAAAACGTAACCCAGAATGGGAAAATGTACGGAGTGGGACGCTAAATTCGTTGCACTTCAACATTATTATTGAGCCCTTTTTGTTTAAATCCCCTGTAATCGGAATTTAACCTGCATTTAACAATCAGGCTTTAGAATAGAAATGCTGTAACATAAGAAAATAGATACATAAGCCGCTGTTGGCGGGTAGGAAAGGGAAACTTGGAGTTATGGAAACAAAAATCGAGTTTGCCGGCCTTAATTTATTCTATGGGGAATTTCATGCACTGAAAAATATTAGCATGCAAATTCCGGAAAATAAGGTAACGGCCTTTATTGGTCCTTCCGGATGCGGAAAATCAACGTGTCTGAAAACCATTAATCGAATGAATGATCTTGTCGAAAATTGCCGAATTGAGGGAAAAGTAACTCTTGGCGGAAAAGATATCTATTCACAGGATACTGACGTTACTCTTTTGCGGAAACGGGTGGGCATGGTGTTTCAAAGTCCAAATCCGTTCCCTATGTCGCTGTACGACAATATTGCCTATGGGCCGAGAATCCATGGCATAAAATCGAAAAAGGAACTTGACGAAATCGTTGAAAATTCTTTGAAAAGCGCTGCCCTTTGGGATGAAGTAAAAGACCGGCTGAAAAAATCAGCGCTCGGGCTGTCCGGCGGCCAGCAGCAGCGCCTGTGTATTGCGCGTGCCCTTGCGGTGGAACCCGAAGTAATCCTGATGGATGAACCTACAAGTGCTTTAGACCCGATTTCCACTCTGAAAATTGAGGACCTCATGGATGACCTGCGCACGAAGTATACGGTAGTCATCGTTACGCACAATATGCAGCAGGCAGCCCGTATTGCAGACAAAACCGCTTTTTTCCTGCTCGGAGAACTAGTGGAATATACGGATACCATCACCATGTTTAATCAACCAAAGGATGAGCGTACAGAGCGCTACATTACAGGGCGCTTCGGCTGATTGCTATTGTTTTTTTCGGCGAGTGCCGATATAATGAAGGAGGAATACGATATGCCCCGAAAGATTTTTGACCGTGAGCTTGCGGAACTTATTCAGCAAATGACGGAAGTGGGCACCGCAGTGGATTCTAAAATTCAGCAGACTATTACGGCACTGCGTACCATGAATCTGGAACTCGCTGATGAAGTAGCCAAAAGCGATAATGATATTGACCGTATGGTGCGCCAAATTGAAAAGGACTGTATGGATTTAATCGCCCTGCAGCAGCCGATTGCAAGAGATCTGAGAACCATCGCATCGTGTCTGAAAATCCTTACCGACGTGGAGAGAGAAGCGGATCAGTGCGCGGATATCTGCGAAATCCTGACAGTGGGTGAATTAAACGGAAACAGTCTTGCAATTTCTCATGTGACCCAGATGCTTGAAATGGCGCGCAGTATGTTCCGCCGTTCCATGGATGTTCTTTTGAGCCGGAATGTCGAGGAAGCACGCAGCATCTGCCGCAGTGACGATGATGTTGACGCAATGTTTTCCAAAATCATTCTGGAAGTCTGCGGTTATATTACCGAAAACCCGAGCAATGTTATGACGGAAGTAGATATCTTATTTATCATCAAGTATGTTGAGCGGATGGGCGACCATGCGACAAATATTGCAGAATGGGTTATCTTTATGGAAACCGGGGAACATCCGGATTTAAATGCAAAATAGATTTGAGGGATTTTATGGCGCTGGTTTATATTGCCGATGACGAAGAAAGTATCCGTAGAATTGTGGGTCTTGGCCTAAAAGACGGCGGATATGAAACAGCGGAATTTGCGGACGGAAACCTGCTGTTGGGTGCCGTGAAGAAACATCGGCCGGATGCCATTATTCTGGACTGGATGATGCCGCAGCCGGACGGCCTGACGGTGTGCCGTATGCTGCGGGAAAACAGGGATACCCATGATATTCCGGTGCTGATGCTTACTGCCCGCGGCGAGGAGATTGACCGCGTCTTAGGCCTTGAAATCGGAGCGGATGATTATATCGTTAAACCCTTCAGCGTCAAAGAGCTTTGCGCACGGGTAAAAGCAGTTCTGCGGCGTACCGAACGCCGCAGTGCTCCGGAAGATGCTCTGTGCCATGGTACGCTTATCGTGGATGTTACGAGACATACAGTAACAAAAGACAGTGAAGAAGTGGAATTGACGGCAAAGGAATTTGATCTTTTGGTTATGCTCATGCGCAACAAGGGCAGGGTTCTGACCCGCGATACGCTTCTTGACCGGGTCTGGGGAGTGGAATATTTTGGGGATACCCGTACGGTTGACGTGCATGTCCGCTATTTGCGGCAAAAAATAGAATCCGATCCGGATAATCCGATTTTGATACAGACTGTCCGCGGTGTTGGGTATAAATTTGCGGAATAAGCCCCCTGTATCCGGAAGGAGTGTTCAGCCTTGAAGAAACGCTTAATAATCGTCAATGCTGTCATCATAATCGTCGGCTTTATTGCCGCTTTTTTTTGCGCTGCCTTCGAAATTCAAAAGCAATATACCCATGAGTTTACAAATCGTTTGGATACTGCCCTGGCAATCCTGTCCACGGAGACAGAAGATATTCAAAAAAATCCGGGAGAAGTCGCCCGGCAGGTAGGCTCGAGACTATCATCATCCGGGCAGGAAATGAGGGTTAGCATTATCAGCCTGTCGGGAAAAGTGATAGGGGACAGCACCGGACTCGAAATTGACCAAAATCATTTGAACCGGCCGGAAATCCAACAGGCGCTGAAAAGCGGGCGCGGTTACAATACGCGTATCAGTGCGAGCGTCGGCGTTCAATATTATTACGAAGCAATTTATGTGAAAGGACATTATTTTCTGCGTGCTGCTCTGCCCACATCCGACCTGGATGCTTCCATAGACAGGCTGTGGATCATTGCTGCCCTCAGCATGCTGCTTGGTATTTCAATCGTGTGCGGCCTGACCGCATATATCGTATACCGTGTCACGGAACCTCTTGGCAGGCTGACTGCCGCGGCAAAGAAGATTGCCGGAGGTGATTATTCCAGCCGAGCGGAAGGAACTTTCCGCGACGAAGTGGGCGTTTTGGCGGAATCTTTCAACAGCATGGCGCAAAGTACGGAAATTGCCATGTCTGATCTGAAGGATCAGCAGAACCGGTTAAATGGAGTCCTTCAGGGGATGAACGATGGGGTCATCGCGATGGGAAAAAATAACGGGATTCTTTTCCTGAACAAGAGTGCCGGAAAGCTTTTACACAGTGAAGCACTTGCCGAAGGCAGTACTTTAAAAGGCAATCTTCTTATGAATCAAATTGCAGAACTGATGAATAATGCCGTAAAAACCAGCAGCGTTTCAACACAGAAAATTGAAGCAGGCGATGACAGACAGTATCTGGTCTATACTGCGCCGATTCCGGGGCAGACCGAAGCATCGCTTGCGGTAATTTCCGACGTGACGCGTCTTCATAAATTGGAACGGATGCGAAGTGAATTTGTTTCCAATGTTACGCATGAGCTCAAAACTCCGCTGACGTCCATCCGCGGAAGTATTGAGCTGTTAAAAAGTGCCGACCGGGATAAAGAAACGCGCAGCTATTTCTATGACGTTCTGGATATTGAGGCAGAGCGGCTTCAGCATCTCATTGATGATATGCTGGTTCTGTCAAGAATTGAAAATGCAAAGGACGATCCTTCGGCCTGTGCCTGCAGTGTGGCAGATGCGATCCGTCAATGCGTAGAACGGATTCAGCCTGCGGCCGCTCAGAATGAAATAACCATTACGACTAATCTGGATGAAGATATGTATGTTTCCTGCTCGCCGACAAGACTGCAGCAGTTGTTCGGAAATCTGATTGAGAATGCGGTAAAATATAACGTACCTAAAGGCAGTGTCATCATTTCTGCCGCCAAACAGAAAAAGACAGCTGTTATCCGCGTAAAAGATACCGGAATCGGCATTGCAAAAGAGCATTTCGACCGCCTGTTTGAGCGCTTTTACCGAGTGGATGCCAGCCGTTCCCGGGAAGTTGGCGGAACAGGGCTCGGCCTGTCGATTGTGAAGCACCTTGCCGTGCTTTACGGCGGAGAAGTCAGCGTGGAAAGCGAGGTTGGCGAAGGCAGTACATTTACTGTACGTATGCCATTGCTGCCGAATGATAAAAAATCCGTGCATTGAATCCGGATTATTTATATACCAAAAGCCTGTAAGAACCAGCTTAGCTGATTTTTACAGGCTCTTTTTCAGTTCTTTTCATTTGTTGGGAAAAAGAGAATTTCCTTTTTACCCTTGCCTTCCCCGTTTTTGGGGAAGGTGGCACCGTAGTGCCAGATGAGGGGCAAACTTAGCCAACAAAAGAGCGTTGTGAATTGCCTCATCAGTTGGCTGAGGCCGACAGCTTCCCCTCAAGGGGAAGCCGGAAATTCGTGTTCTAGTGGTTACCCCCATATTTGATATTGAACCTTTTAATACAAATTGATAGATTCTTATTTTGCTTCTGCAATTCACCTGTAAAAACGACTTCGAATATGGTATAATCCAATTATAAAAAATGGGAGGAAGTTATTTCAATGGGTGCCAGAGAAGATTTTGAAGAAATATATAAAACAAATATCAGCCGTAATGGTTCCGCCGAATTACTTGCATGGCTGCAGACGACAGATTTTTTCACCGCGCCGGCGAGCACAAAATTTCATTGTGCCTGTCTTGGCGGTTTGGTTCAGCATAGCGTAAGCGTTTATCATGTAATGCGTGAAAAGCACTTTAACCCCGAAGAAGACAGCGAAGAAAGCTTTGCAATCTGCGCATTGCTTCATGATGTCTGTAAGGCGCAGTTCTATAAAAAAGGAATGCGTAATTTTAAGAATGAAGAAACCGGTCAGTGGGAGAAACGCCCGTATTACAGTATAGAGGACAGCTATCCATATGGGCACGGAGAAAAATCCGTATTCCTTATTGAACGTTTTATGCGTTTAAAGACTTCGGAAGCAATCGCAATTCGCTGGCATATGGGCGGTTTTGACGACGCGGTCAAGGGCGGGAGTTTCTCCATCAGTCAGGCATTTGAGAAGTATCCAATTGCGGTTAAACTGCATCTTTCTGACCTGGAAAGCACATATCTGCGGGAAAAGGGTACTTCCAGCGTACTTCACGGGTAAATACATAATCCTTTTTAATGAATAATAATATTGTAATATAGGGACGATTTCGCTTTGAGCGGATTCGTCCTTTTTCTTTTGAGAACAAAATTTAAAAAAGGTTCTTGACAAATTGAAAAACAGGTGTATTATTGTATTAGAAACTTAATACATTAGTACATTAATACAGATTAAAAGTTTTCAAACTTTAAAGCTGTTAGTGAAAGGCTGGTTGAAATTATGAACGAGGCTGTTATTCAAACGCGGAATATCAGTAAGGTTTATGGCAAATTTTCTGCTGTTTCCGAACTGAGTATTCAGGTGCAAAAGGGTGATATCTACGCACTGGTTGGTCAAAACGGCGCTGGTAAAACGACATTGCTGAAACTTGTCTGTGGGCTGACGCCTGCAACATCCGGGGAACTGGAACTCTTTGGTCAGACTTCAGAAAAGCAGCTCAGCATGGCTCGGGCTCATATGGGAACCATGATTGAGACACCTGGTTTTTACCCTTATCTCTCTGCAAAGGATAACCTCAACTACTACTGTATCCAGCGCGGTATGAAAGAGAAAGCAAGAGTAGAACATGCATTGCAGTTCGTAGGGCTTGCGGATACAGGCGGGAAAAAGTTCAAGAACTTTTCCCTTGGCATGAAGCAGCGTCTTGGTCTTGCACTTGCCATTATGAACGACCCCGATGTGCTGGTTCTTGATGAACCGATCAATGGCCTTGACCCAATGGGAATCAAGGAATTCCGAGAAATTATCCTGAAACTCAATCACGAGAAAAAAACAACAATCCTGATCTCCAGCCACATTCTTGGCGAGCTTTCTCAGGTTGCCACAACATATGGCTTTATCCGCAGCGGAAAATTGATTGAGCATATCTCTGCGGAAGATCTGAAAGAGAAATGCAAGAGCTACCTCAGGCTCGACGTTGATAACACGGAAAAAGCCGCAGGTGTTCTAAGAAATCTTTCCTGCGAAAATTTTGAAGTCGTCGATGATACCACGCTTCACGTGAACGACAAACTCGATCAGCCGGAAATTATGGTTAAGGCCTTGGTCGAAAACGGAGTCATGGTATCCCAGGTTTACCGCTCCGGCATCAATCTGGAACAGTATTTTGTGAATCTGATTGGAGGAAAAGAAAGTGCTTAAGTTAATTCATGCTGACCTTTACAAAGTTTTTCACAGATTGTATTTTTATATTTTGGCGGCAGCTCTTGCAGCCTTGTGCATTATGGTGAATGTTGCTTTAAGAACGGCAGGCCAATATGCAAACATAAGCTTTTCCTGGATGTTTGCCCTTTCCATCCTTTCTGCGCCGGTTTTCATCATGCCGATGCTGACGGATATTGTATCCGCGGAAGAATACAAAGAGCATACGATCAAGAACACCCTCTCTTTCGGTACAAACCGGACTGCTCTGTATCTGTCTAAGGTAATTACGTCTATTATTCTCGGTCTGATCCTAATGGCGGTTGCCTTGGCCGTCTACTGTGGAAGCAGTTTTATTTTCCTCACAAAGGACGCCCAATTTACAAGCAATGTGGTTCGTGAATTTTTCATCCGTGTTGCCGCGTCAAGTTCCGTTTTTATCGCTTGTATTGCAATGGCAGTTTTCTTCACGATTCTGTTCCGCCATGGTTCTCTGGCAATCTTTATCTTTTATGGTGCGTTCTATCTGACGGAATACCTGTTTAAACTGCTTCGTATTTCTCAATTGAATAATTATACTCTGAAAACACAAATCGGCCAGATTATACAGTCTCCTATCACGCAGCTGCAAACACCGGTCTTTATTTCCCTGATTACCATGGCGGTTTTTCTGGTAGTTGGAGTTGCAGTATTCCGTAAAAGAGATGTTTGCTGAGAAATTTTTCAATAAGGATTGACAAATCAATTATTTTCGTGTATTTTTGTATTAGACAAGTAATACAATTGTGGAGGTGACATCAATGCCCTGGGATCTCAAATCCGACAGACCGATTTATTCACAGTTAATTGAACAAATTCAGTTACTGGTTGTTTCAGGGATATATCCGGCAGGAACTAAACTGCCGTCTGTTCGCGATATGGCGGCGGAAGCATCCGTTAATCCGAACACAATGCAAAGAGCTTTGTCCCAGCTGGAAAGCGAAGGGCTTTTATATTCGCAGCGTACCAGTGGTAGATTTGTAACGGAGGATGTGGAGAGAATTATGCAAACAAAGAATAACCTTGCGGTAAACCTGATTCATGATTTTATTTCAAAGATGAATCAGCTGGGTTATGACCGGCAGCAGACCGTTTCCCTGTTAGATCGCATTATGAAGGAGGAAGAGCAGAATGGATAGTATTCTTGAGTGCAGAAATCTCACCAAGTTTTTTCCCGGATGTCTTGCACTCAATTCAGTAAACCTTTCCGTACCGAAAGGGAAGATTGTGGGGCTTCTGGGGCCTAACGGAAGCGGAAAAAGCACGCTGATAAAACTCATTAACGGCCTTCTGACTCCAAACAGCGGCGAAATTTTCATTAACGGGATGAAGCCGGGAGTCGAAACAAAGAAAATTATTTCTTACCTTCCGGAGCGTACCTATCTGAACGATTGGATGACGGTTCAGAATATGATTGACTTCTTCGGCGATTTTTACGGGAACTTCAACAAGGCGAAAGCTTATGATATGCTGCAGAGGCTGCATATTAATCCAAATGCGCGTTTGAAAACTATGTCGAAAGGTACAAAGGAAAAAGTTCAGCTCATTCTTGTCATGAGCCGTGAAGCAGAGCTGTATGTCCTTGATGAACCTATCGGCGGCGTTGACCCTGCGGCGCGCGATTATATTCTGGATACCATCATCAGCAACTACAGTGAAAACGCTTCGCTTATCATTTCAACTCACCTGATTACCGATGTAGAAAAGATATTGGATGGAGTCATTTTTATCAATATGGGCAATATTGTCCTGACATCAACGGTGGATGAGATCCGCGAGAAGGAAAACAAGAGTGTCGACACGATGTTCAGGGAGGTATTCAGATGTTAGGCAAGCTGATGAAATACGAAATCGAAGCAACTCAGCGGATTTTCCTTCCGCTTTACGGCTTGATAATCATTTTTGCTTTGATTAATAAAGCATTTATTACCTTCAATCTTCAAAGGATGGAAGGTATGGCAGCTGTTCCGTTTGTCATTTCCATGGTCATTTACTGTGTTTTAATCGCCGCGCTTTTCGTGATGACTCTTGTTGTCACAATTCAGCGCTTTCAGAAAAATCTGCTTGCCGACGAAGGCTACCTATCTTTTACTTTGCCGGTAAAAGCTCACTGCCACCTCGACAGCAAAATGCTCGTTACCCTGATGTGGACAATATTAAGCCTGATTGTTGCAGCGCTTTCCATCTTTTTATTGGCAATAACCAAAGAAAATGTTCAGGGCTTCAGTAATTTCTGCATGCAGGTCGGCGTTTTCTTAAATAAAAATGGGCCCCTCTCCTATGTAGTATTTATAGAAGCAATCGTTTTAATGTTGGTTGGAGCAACAGCAAGTATCCTGCAGATTTACGCTGCGATTACGGTAGGAAATTTGAGCAGCAAGCATAAACTTTTAGCTGGTTTTGGCGCCTATATCGGGTTCGGCGTTGTAGAACAGATTGTTGCGTCTGTTATTATTAATGCTGGAATTGGCTTCAGAGATCTCGATGCTTTTTTCAATAGAGTGAATCCCTTTCAGGTTGCGGCTGGCGGAATAGGTATTATGATTGCTTATTCTTTGATTTTCGGTGCGGCATTTTACTTTTTTACGAACTGGATGCTCAGCAGAAAGTTAAATCTGGAATAATAATTTTTCATCATTCGAAAAGGCGTGCAGATGTGCGCCTTTTCTTTTGTGTCCTAATCAACTTGCCGTTCTCCTTTAGCAATTCCGTTTAGAGTTGCGAGATATTGTATGTTCATCCCCCGCCTGTGGCGCGGGATGAACATAAGAAATTCTACGATTAATCTGGAAACTCTATAGTCAGTTATAGAATCCTGCATGAAAATGTGATATTATGTTGCACGAGGTGGTTGTGAATGGACGAGTTGGCAATTCATACCGAACAATTGTCGAAAACCTATGACAATAAGATTTTCGCTCTGCATGATCTTACTATAGATGTTGCGCAGGGGGAAGTGTTTGGCTTTCTGGGCCCGAATGGTGCGGGAAAAACTACGACTGTAAAGTTGTTAACGGGTCTTTTAAAACCGAGTAAAGGTTCCTGCTCTGTAATGGGATTATCGCCGACGCTTCGGTCAGGCGATGTTCACCGTATTTGCGGCGTTATGACGGAAAGCGCTAAAATGTATGGCCAGATGACGGGCTTGGGGAATCTATTGTTCTTTGCGCAGGCAGCGGATATGAAAGCGGACGATGGCCGCGTACGTTCGGAAGAACTGTTGAAGCGCCTGAATTTATGGGATGCGCGCGATAAAACGCTTCGTGCCTACTCAACTGGCATGGCGCAAAGGCTGTCACTCGCACGTGCATTAATCAACCGTCCGAAAATCTTGTTCCTTGATGAGCCGACAAGCGGCCTAGACCCTGAATCAGCACAGTCGGTAAATGAAATGATCTCCTCGCTGGCACACGAGGAAGGTGTTACTGTGTTTCTGTGTACTCATCAGCTTCGTTACGCACAGGATCTTTGCGAACGCTATGGTATTATAGAAAAAGGAACGCTGTTAGCATGCGGTAATCTTGAAACGCTTAGTAAAAATGCAGAGATACACCTTAAGGCTGCCCTTCGTATGCGGAAAGGTGATGCACCGGAAGGATTTGAGCAGAAAGGAAACGACTGGTGGCAGACGGAAATCCTTCAGGAAGACGAAATGCCTGAGCTGATTAAAAAACTGATTTCCGACGGGCATGATATTTATGAAGCGCAGATTGTCAAACCAACTCTTGAAGATATTTATTTCAGGTATGTCCAGCTTGGCGGGGAGGCGGTTGAACCGTGAAAATCATTTCTAATTCAGAACGGGCTGTTGTAAAGAAAGATTTCAGTGAAATCTGGGATTCCAAAATGGCCCGCAGTACCTTGCTTGTACTTCCTGTTTTGCTCGTAGTCGTTATCCCAATCATGTTCCTTGTGATTATCGGCAACGTGCCGCTGAATCAGATGAACGGACTGGATCGAATGATGCAAATGCTCCCTCAGGAAGCGAAAAGCTTTGCACCCAGACAGAGTTTGTATTACCTGATGACAAACAGTCTTTTCCCAATGTTCTTTTTAATGATTCCGCTTATGACTTCCAGTGTTGCCGCAGCCAGCAGCTTCGTAGGGGAAAAAGAGCGTGGCACTCTGGAAACTCTGATTTTAACTCCTTTAAATTTAAAGCAGATTTTTAAAGCAAAAGTTCTAGGATGCATATTCCTTTCAGCTGCAGTTACAGCGCTTTCCTTCCTCTTGTTTGCAGTCATTATTTCAATTGGTGATATTTCCCTCGGTATGCCGTTCTTTTTGAACTGGAACTGGCTGGTTTTAATTTTATTCCTTACGCCAGGAATTACGGTTTTCGGAGTCGTTTTCATGGTCCTGGTGTCTGCAAAAAGCAAAAGCTATATTGAGTCTATTCAAACTTCAGGTTATATTATTCTTCCGCTTATCCTAATGTTTGTCGGTCAGTTTACCGGCTTGTTTACTCTGAACGCAATCATTTTTCTGATTGTCTCAGCATTGGTTATTTTGGCGGATATACCCATCTGGATGCTTACGGCGCGCTCTTTTACAGCAGAAAAACTTTTGAAATAAACACGGCAGGGAGAAGAAATGGCAGCAGATTTACATTGTCACACTAAGGTTTCGGATGGCTCCGTTTCCATTGAAGAAGTCGTTATGATGGCAAAGCTTCGGGGACTGTCGGCATTAGCCATTACAGATCACGACACGTTTGCCGGAACAAAAAAGGCAGTGGCTTTCGGCAGAAAAATAGGCCTGAATGTCATTCCGGGCGCTGAGTTTTCTTCCATTGATTCCGCAACTGGGCGAAAGGCACATATTCTTTGCTACTTCTGCGAAGATACTGACAAATTACAGAACTTGTGCAATACCGTCTGTGAGGCACGCAGAAAAGCCGGAAGCGCTATGCTCGAAAAGGTTATGCAGATTTATCCCATTCCGGCCGGGATGGTGATGCGGCGTGCAGAAGGAAGCATAACCCTTTTTAAACAGCACATCATGCATGCATTAATAGACGCCGGGTATGCCCATGAACTTTTCGGAACGGTTTTTCATAAATTGTTTTCTTCCAAAGACGGGCTTGCCTATGTGAAGGTAGATTACCCGGAAGTACACGATGTCATTGAGCAAATTCACAATGCAGGCGGCGTAGCGGTGTTAGCCCATCCTGCCGAATATAACAGCTATGATCTTTTGAATCAGCTTGCCACCGACCGTGAGATCGACGGCGTAGAAGTCTGGCATCCGAGAAACGGGGAAGGAGACGAACAGAAGTTTGCCTCGATTGCCCGTGAAAACGGTTTGTTTATGACGGGCGGCACGGATTTTCATGGTATGTATACAAAAATTTCACGGCCGATTGGAACCTGTACAGCTCCGGATGACCAACTAGAACAGCTTGTCCAAATCAAAAAGTATCACTAAAAATGGAGGAATCACTTTGGAGTATCGTTACCATCCCCGGGGAACCTGTTCCCGGGAAATCATCATAGATTTAGAAGGAGACACAATTCAGTCGGTTAAATTTATCGGCGGCTGCGACGGAAATACGAAGGGAATTGCAGCCCTTGTAAAAGGAATGAACATTAACGACGTTAAGAATCGGCTCAGTGGAATTCGGTGCGGTATGAAATTGACTTCATGCCCGGACCAACTCGCCAAAGCGTTATCAGAGGCTGCGGAGCAGCAAAAAACAAAATAAAATTGGGGCTGCGACCAGGTCGTAGCCCCCTTTGCGTTCAGCAGCCGCAATTATTGTTTCCACAGCCGTCGTTGTTGCCGCAGCAGCAGCAAAGTAAGATAATGATGAGGATGATCCAGCAGCAGCCGCCGCCACCAAAGCCACCAAAACCACTATTACACATAATCGATTTCCTCCTTTCGGTTTACAATACATAATATTGTGGTGAAGCAAAACGTGTTACAAGTTAATCATGATATCATATTAATTTTTTTGAAACCGTCGCTCGCCAGGGAATCATGGTATAATAACCCAAAGTGGTCTTGCACCGTCACACGATAAAGAGCTTTGATTAAAAGTACCATTTGCAGTGAATACAGGCGCCATGTGCTTTCCGCCTGCGGCTGATTTTATGGTATAATATCAGTGTATTCATAGAGTCGAAAATAACAGTTCACAGCAGTGCCCGAACGGGGGTAATAGAATGATTTGTCAGTACTGCGGCAGAAATCCTGCAACAACATATATTAAAACAGTCTCAGGCGGAAAGCTTACGGAATATGCTCTCTGCGCTGAGTGTGCGCAGCAGCTGGGCTGTGGAAATCTTTTTACAGGCCTAGGGTACCATCTGAGCGATATTGTCCGTGAATTCTTTGAAGAAGAAGCGAAAGAGGAAGAGGTACGCTGTAAATGCTGTGGTGCGTCTTTCAACGATATTGTACGAAGCGGCAGAGTTGGCTGTGCAGAATGTTACCAAACTTTCCTTGACCGTCTGCTGCCCGTAATTAGGCAGATTCACGGCAGCGATGTTCACCGCGGAAAAGTCCCCGGCGGTTCACTACCTCAGGTACGCAGCGGAGAACAGCTCGCCGTGCGGGATGGAAACCAGCCGGACGGGGGAAAAGACCAATGAAAAAGTGGTATCAGCTGAAAGGGCCGGAAAGCGAAGTCGCACTTTCTGCCTGCGTCAGACTTTCACGGAATCTGCGGGGCATACCGTTCCCTGCCGGTTTAGGAAACTCCGAAAAACGTGAAATTACGGAGAAAATCTGCGAAGCAGTCTTTAATGAAAACAGTTCTGTTTCGAATACATTCCAGTTGATTGATTTAGAACAGATCAGCGATGATGAAGCCATAGCCCTGGCTGAAAGAGGATTGGTAAACGCCGGATTCATAGACGACAGAAGCGGCAGGAGCGTTCTGGTTTCAAAGGACGAGTCTCTTTGCATCATGATGAACGGAGAAGATCATTTTCTGATTCAGTCCAGGACGGCCGGTCTTTGTCTGATCGATGCTTATAACACGGCGGACTGGCTCGATACAATCCTCGATAAAACTCTCCATTTTGCTTTTGACCAAAGGCTTGGATACTTAACCCGAAATCCGGCTATTCTCGGTACAGGGATGGTCGCTTCTATCAATCTGCATCTGCCGGCACTTTCGGATACCGGAGCAGCGGTACGCATTGCTTCTAATCTTCAGCCGCTGGGCATGTCCCTTCGCGGTGTCGGTAATTCCGCTGTTCGGCCGCGCGGTGCGGTTTTTCGCCTGTCTAACCGCATGACGCTTGGTCTTTCCGAGCAGGAAGCGATAACGAATCTGAGCGGAATTGCAGGTCAGATAATTGCGCAGGAACGTGCCGCCCGGAATAAACTGATTCAGGACATTACGGTTCAGGATACTGTGGGACGTTCGCTCGGGATTCTTCAGAGTGCTCGCCTTTTAGGGTACGATGAATTCCTTGATCTTATATCGGTTGTGCGGTTTGGCGTCGCCGTGGGCTTTGTAAAGGACATCAGGTATGAAACTATCGATGATCTTGTTATGCGCGTACAGCCGGCGAATGTGACGCTGGAAACCGGCAGAAGGTTGACTGCTGACGAGCGCAGAGCAGCCCGGGCAAATATTGTGAGAGATACTTTTGCCGGAAAGCAGAATGGGGGAGCTTAATGTGTCTGCGGAAACTGATACAGAGCTGGCAGCTGCGCTTTTTTCTTTGCTTGGTGAACCTGTGCCTCATGATCCAAAACTGGAAGAGAAGGCTGAAAATCTCAAAAGACAACTTCCGGATACAAAGCAGGCGCTTCTTAAAGTGGCGGAACTGTGTGGTGAACCCAAAACAGCACAGCAGTTTTATATCTGCACAAAAGTATACAGCTGGTTGGGAAGGCAATATGATTCGAAAACAATCGAGTACGCGAATCAATATCTTTCCACTTCCGGGTGGGATGCGCTGCCTTCGGGTACAAAAATTGAAAATGGTATCACCGTGAACCTGTCCAGTATGGTTCGCGCGGGAATTCTAGTCGATCTTGGCGGTGCCTGCGCCGGCAGCGGAGACTTTCAAAAAGCGTGTTCCGCATACCTGAAAGCCTATGAACTTGAACCATACCGTGTTAATTACGCAATTGAGATCTCCAACGCCTTAATTCGACTTGGCAGGCTCGATGAGGCAAAAACATTTCTGCTTTTACAAAAGAAAAGTCCTTTTTATAAGCCGGTAAAATATCGTGACGAATTAGGGATTGTTAACTATAACTATTTTTTTCGTGAGACTTTAGATCAGCAGATTGAAAATATTGATCGGCGAATTAAAAAATTAGGCCTTGATTGATAAATAAAAAACGACGGATTTTCGAGATAAAACTGTACCGAACAAGGAAAAAAGCGCAGGAATACTTTCCGTATTCCGAGTATTTTTGACGCTGAGCGGTGCAGTTTTAGCCGAAATAGACAAGTTCCTTGATTTTTCAAACAAGACCTTGGCAGACAATAAAAAACGGGCCGTTTTCAGAAGCGGCCCGCAGCTTTTTATTAAGGGGGATTCGATATGAATTCAGAGACAATTTCCTTTTCGCTTCCGGCAGGGGAGTAAACAAACCGCTCAATACGGTTACCGGTAAAAAAGTATTTTGGCGGCGCAGGCCGGTAAGAAAAATCGAATGTGTCGATAATTACCAGTTTCACCTTCATTCGTGCCGGGAGAATACTCTTTATGTATACGCTTGCCTGCTGACCGGGGTAAACATCTTCCTTTGTCTCCGCCAGTCCTGCCAGGTTGGGCGAAAGCTCAACAAAAATCCCGTATGGTTCAACAGAACGGACAATTCCGGCAACCGTTTCACCGGCTGAAAATTGAGCAATATTTTCTTCCCATGTACCTAAAAGTTCTTTATGGCTCAACGTGATACGTCCATTTTCAATGGATTTAATCACGGCGCGAATGTCCATTCCAACAGAAAAACGCTCTCTCGGGTGATCAATCCGAGAAATGGAAATCGCGTCGATTGGCAGAAGTGCAACTATGCCGCAGCCTATGTCGGCAAACGCGCCAAAGCTTTCCAAATGGGTGATTCTGGCGTCAATTACATCACCGGGCGTTAGGCTGCTGATACGCTCTTTCATGCATTTTTCCTGCGCTGCTCTGCGCGAAAGAACAGCGGTAACGGAACCGTCGGGCTTTTTTTCAAAACCGGTTACAATAAAGCAGACCGGGTGGTTAACTCGGGAGATAATCGCAATATCCCGCACAGTACCTTCGCGTACACCAAGCGCACCTTCT
>DATALZ010000078.1:0-4711 GCA_036260805.1 Caproicibacter sp. | reverse complement strand
CCTTGCCCCAGGATGTAACAATGTGCGCTTCGTCAATAACAAATAAGCCGACCGGACGGCTGCCGGTGATAGAATCCAGCGGCGTTGAAATCAGAAGTTCCGGTGCAAGGTAAACAATCGATTTTTCCCCGGATTTAATTTCCCGAATGCGCTTTTCGCGTTCTTCAAACGAAATCGTCGAATTGATAAACGTCGCACTTGTAACGTTGTGCTCCTGCTCCAGCTGCATGACCTGGTCTTTCATCAGGGCAATCAGCGGGGTAATTACAATGGTCACGGCACCGTATTTCTCGGCAAGATGGATGGCAGGAAGCTGGAAAAGCAGAGATTTTCCGGCACCTGTTGGTGCAGTGATGAAAATATTGTTAAAATCGCGGTTACCGTCAAGAGCCGTTTTGCTTTGGCGAATAATCTGCGAAATAATCTCTCCCTGAGAGATTTCCATGGTATCGCCGGAGGAATCCGGCGCCTGATAGAAATTCAGCTTACGGAAGGATGCATCTTTGCCCCAGTATTTTTGTAAGAGTGGCAGATACTCGTCCGCAGAGGCCCCGTCCGTAACGTTAAACTCGCTGAAGGAATTGGCTTCATAAGGAAGTTTTAATTGATTCAGGACGCCTGCAAAGGCGTTAAAACCATATTCCTGCGGTTTTGTACGGGAATCGATCACATAAGTAACATCTGACGGAAGCTTATCTTCCATAAGGTCTGCCTTTTGAATCAGAAAGCTTTGGTCAGAAACGGATATCCGGCTGCTGCCCGGAATGTCCTTTGCCGAGAAATCGGAAGTCTCGGCGAAAAAAGGAATTACTTTAAGGCTCTCATCAATATCGCGGTTTACAGGAGCGGTGAAATAGTGTGTATCGTCCAGAGAAACAACTTCTCCGTAATAATTTAAGTAGGGCTTTAATTCATTCGGACAATCGGCGGTATCCTGCTGAAAAAAAGAGTATAATTCTTTTACAGCTTCCAGTGGAACTGCAGACGGATAACAATGGGAAAACAGATTATTTTCTACGATAAGAACCCTGCCGCCATATCTGCCCAACAAATCAGGAACGGATGCAGATAATGCGATGAACTGCTCATAAATACCGAGATAAAAATTTTTACCGGAAAGCAGAGCATCCGCCATCTGTTCTTTTTTGGTTTCCATTGCAGGAAGATTCAGTGTGCCGTCCTCGTTCAGAATGGCATCAGCTGACAGCAAAGAGTCGCTGCAGGACAAGATTTCACGGTTTTGCAGTCTGCCGAAGCCTTTAAAAAACACGACGGTGTTTTCCTGACTGTTGTTTTCTAAAAATGTTTTCAATTGGGTGCAGAATAAGTCTTGAAACTTCATATATTCACCTTTGTCTTTATATTATGCTGAAAAGAAACGCTGAAACAGATAGTCCAATGTTATTGAAAAAAGAACAAATCCAAACAGGGTACATTTTATCAGCAATTATTTATTATACTCCGTCTAAAAAACCAAGGCAACCCACGAAAGCCTCTTCTACAGGATAGTATGGTGACAAACGGAAAAGCTTATTCTGTTTTTAGAATATAGCCAGTCATAATTTTTTTATCAAAACAGTTGACTCTCACGTAACGTTATAGGTTATGATGAAAACAGAGAAAGGATGACGGGAATGAAAACAGTAAAAGAAGTATCCAAACTAACCGGTATCAGTGTGCGCACACTGCATTATTATGATGAAGTCGGGCTGCTGAAGCCGACAGAAACCACCAGTGCGGGCTATCGGCTTTACGGCGGCGAAGCACTGGGCCGCCTGCAGCAGATTTTATTTTTCCGGGAACTTGGGTTTCCTTTGAAAGAAATCCGCACAATTCTCGAAAATCCTTCCTTTGACCCGCGCGAGGCGCTGCAAAACCACCGGCGGCTCCTGATTATGGAGCGTGACCGGCTAAGCGGATTAATTCGCCTTGCAGACAAAACATTGAAGGGAGAAACAGACATGAGCTTTCAGGAATTTGACCGAAGCGATATACAGGAAGTGCAAAAACAGTACGCAAAGGAAGCGGAAGAACGCTGGGGCAGCACCGATGCCTACAAGGAAAGCAAAAAGAAAACATCCGCGTATGGCCCTAAGGACTGGGAAAGAATCCGTGAAGAATCAGAACAGATTTATCAGGAATTCGCGGCAAACACGAAGAAGCAGGCGGATGATCCGGATGTTCAGGAACTCGTAAAATGCTGGCAGGACTTTATTACCCGTAACTTTTACAACTGTACCAATGAGATTTTAGCTGGACTGGGGCAAATGTACTCGGGTGATCCCCGGTTTGCCAAAAATATCAATCAATATGGCGACGGGCTGGCTGATTTCATGAGCAAAGCAATTGAAATCTATTGCAGGAACAGTAAATAAGCGAAAGGGCTTCCCTTAATAATGAGGAAAGCCCTTTCGTACTATCGGTAGATTCAACTATGGTTTTGCTTCCCATACGCTGGATTTCCAATCCGGAAAAGGGATGATACCAATAAAATTCCCATCGCAAGCGCACCTGCAATACCAAGCGTATGAATCCCCGTTTGAAAGAACATCTGGTTATTTCCAATGACACAATAATCCATCGTGTAAAAAATGCCGCCGCCTGGAACCATTGGAAGCAGGGCAACGATCTGAAATTCCGTTGCCGGCTTTTTTAAAATACGCGCCATAATCTCGGAATATATTGCCGAAGCTACCGTTGCGACAAAAAACTGAAAAATATCATTTCTTACAAAATTTAAAATTAGGTAAACGAACCATCCCAAAGCACCGCCTAGGGACGCAAGAATAAGAGTTTTGCCCCGCATATTAAAGACTAGGCAGAAAGCGGCGCAGGCAAAGAAAGACCACAAGCAGGCTAAGTATTCCATCTTTATGACCTTCCTTATACTCCGAATACTGACCGGGTAGCAGTCAATGCAATACCGGCACCAATCGCAATTGCAGCAGCGACCAATAAACTTTCGGTAAACCGCAGGATTCCTGCAATCATATCTCCAGCGATAATGTCGCGCATAAAGTCAGTAATTGCAATGCCCGGTACAAGATTCATTAACGCTCCAATGATTATCTTGTCGTAATTCAGGAATGCGTTAAAATGTGCAAAAAAAAGCGCAATCGCCGCTGAGACAAAGCTTGCAGCGATATAAATAAAGAACTGGTTTACATGAAAATGTTCCAGCAGACGCCATACAGGTTTAATAACAGCACCGCACAAAAAAGCCACCCACGCGTCCGATGGCGTACCCCCGTAAAAAAGAGTAAATGAAGAAGCAATCAAAGCAAAAGCAACAACCTGCAAAATAAATGGAATGGATGGCAAAGAACTGATTCGCTGAATTTCCTTATCGAACGTATCAAAATCAAGTTTTGTTCGACAAACACGCCTGCACAAATCGTTCGCAAGATCAACCCTGCCCATATTTACCTGCCGAGATGGAATGCGACGTATAGCAGTAATAGGACGGCCATCCGGTGTGCTGACTGAAACACTGATAAACGTTGGAATAGCAAAGACTTCACCGTTCTCCGCGCCATACGCATGAAAGATACGACGCATGGATTCCTCTGCCCGGGATATTTCTGCACCGTTTGTAATAAGCAGATAACCCGCATCAGCAGTTGTGTTGACTAGTCTATCGTAGTTCATGCAGCCTCCGCAATTACTTGGTAATCTCGACTTCATTTCCGTCCGGGTCCGCAATACAGCTTTCGTAATAACCGTCACCGGTAACTCTTGGCGGGGAGATGATCTGGCAGCCTGCTTTAAACAAATCAGCTGTAAGACTGTCAACTTCAGCTTCGCTTCCAACACTAAATGCAAGATGTGTAATACCCTTTACATAGCGGCCGCCTTTTCTCTCATCAAGCTCTGGGCGGGTCATGATCTCAAGCCTAGTTTGACCGTCAAATTTTAAAAAGCATGTCTTTAGTTTTGTATTTGGATTGTAATACTCTGAATCCTGTATTGCAAAAAAATAATCCTTATAGAATTTAACCAGCTCATCAAAATTACTTGTATAAATAGCAATATGGTTGATTGATTTCATTCGCTGCGCTTCCAATCTTAAAATATTGATAAAAAACGGAAATTTGCTTATAAACTATACCATTTTTAAGTTTGCATTTCAATTACTTTATTATTTACGAAATTAATTTTTGATGATATTTCTATATATTTTTGCCTTTTTAACTTATATGGTTCTTTTGAAGCATAGCTTTATCTATTCCAATAATATTTTCTCTATATATTTATTAGTATAAGTAATTGCCTTTACAAAATTTTTATTGCATCTCATATAATGTTTTCATCGTATATGCTGTGCTTTTATTTTTTCAGATCATTTTCTCTGTACCTAAGCATTTATTACGTAGTCATTGATCAATGCTCGCATTGACCCTGACCTAGCCGAAGGTAAAATGCGGATATGAATGCTTTTCTATTATAAATGAGATGCAAAAACCACCAATCGAATGATTGGTGGTTTTTTTGGCTCCCCAAGTTGGACTCGAACCAACGACCCTGCGGTTAACAGCCGCATGCTCTACCAACTGAGCTATTGAGGAATATTTATGTTGGCGCCACCTATTGTCCCGGGCCGTTACCAGCCAAGTATCTTCGGCACAGATGAGCTTAACTTCCGTGTTCGGAATGGGAACGGGTGTACCCTCATCGTAATCGGTACCAACTCCAAACCTTTTCAGGTTTGCTT
>DATALZ010000026.1:0-11130 GCA_036260805.1 Caproicibacter sp. | reverse complement strand
GTATTGAAGTACTGTATATCCGTTCCTATACAGACTGCTTCACATAAGTGACTGAAAAGCACGTTTGCTTTCATCGTCTATAAATTAATGTATACTTCAAAATGTGAGGTAAAGAATTGTGACAAATAAAAAAATCACAGTTCATTTTACTTCGCATTATGTTTATTATCGTCTTTGATTCAAAAGGGACTCTATGCCACATTGCAATTAGGTTTTGGGGATAATCATAATTAAACCTTCTATATGTTAGTGATCTGCTAAAGCAAATAAAAAGGCGCGGAAGCAGATGTATTTCCGCGCCTTTTTGGAATATTATCTCACTCTTGGCAAGTGAATTTTGACCCTAAATTATCTGAATTTTATTATTTGTGGAAATCAAAAAATGATTTTATTTATTTTTGGGGAAACATTTGAACTGTTTGATTTTAGAATCTGCATTCCGGCATTATCAATTGTGTAATCGCTTTTATAAATCAGCTGCGACACCGGAACAATTTTGTAACCCTGCCCCTGCAGAGTCTGCAACACGGAAGGCAACGCTGCCGGTCTGTTCTTTGCCCCGTTATGGAACAAAACGATTGAGCCAGGCTTCACGCGCGTGAGCGCACGCTGTTCGATCTGATTTACTGGAAAGTTATTACAATATTCCTAAACTATTTAAATAAGATAGTTCTTTTTCTATTTGAACTTCGCGGGCTCCATCGTGCCGGTTAAAGGGATAAATTTCAATCTGTTTCTCCGACCGGATACGGTTGTAGGAAGCAAAGTAACATTCAGCCGGGCATGTGGTGTCCTTCAGCGCAACGGAAGCAAATACTTTGCAGTTAATCTGATCGGCCATATTCATAGTATCAAAATAGCTTATAGTTTTATACACTTGGGTAATTCTGTCCGGGTATCTCCTCAGGTACTCGGAAACGCTGCTGAAAGAACCGTTTTCGTTTTCGACACGTCTTTCGATATTACTGTTACTTGCTACATTCACCAGCAATATTATGGGTCGGTGATCCAGAGCGCACACGGCCATTCCGATTCCGCCACCCTGGCTGATCCCATGAATCACAATTTTATCCGACGCAACATTTTCGCAGGTTTCTGCAAAATCGATCGCCCTAATACAGTCCATGTAAACAGCCCTGTAATAATATTCATACGGATTCAATATTCCAAGGCAACTGAAGTTCTGAACCATTCCGCTTGTATAATTGGAGTAATTTCCGGAATCCCCGCCCTGCATTCTGCAGTCGACCGAAATGACCGACATACCGGAAAGCACCCAGTGCATCAAGCCGGATGGCGTGCCACGGCTTCCACCAAAGCCGTGGTAATTGATGAGGCAGGAACTTTTGCCCCCTGACGTAAAATTCGGAACGAGATACCACCCGTGTATTGGAGTACCGTCAAATCCGCAATAAGTAATGTCATAGACAGTAACATACCGTGAAGGGTAGTCAATTTTCCGCAGTAAAGGGTTTAGGGGCGTTCTTTTGGACTCTTCAATCGTCTCAGCCCAGAATTGGTCGAAATCGCTGCATTTGGTAAGGTCGGGTTTATAGTCATACAGAGCCTGGATTTTTGAATCGATTGTATTCATTCGATTTTTCTCCTTTTGAATCTGACAGTTACCGCAAATCGTATTTGATTTTACCTCATGATAAAATCCGAATGCAAGGTTTATAAGCCCTGCATTCGGATTTTGATTTATGGACGGGGGAATCCGGTTATAAACAAATTAATTTCTGAATTGCCGTCGCAAGGGCCGCGTGGTTCTTTTCATCCATATGGAGCATGTCGGCCTTATTTGGTGCAGCAACCAAAGAAGCGTCAAAGAACAGGCATCCATACAATTCCGCCTGTTTTTGAATCAGCGGAGCCAAAAGCTCCGATTTCTTTACAGCACTGTTTCGGAATCCCGAATAGACACTATGTTCTACATCTTTCCCCAGATGAATCGGTGAAACGAGCAAAATTTCGGGTTCACTACAGGTATCGATGGAAAAATGGGAACGAATAACGGAAGCCAATTGGCCGACACCGCATGCGATATCCTCGGGCAAAGCCTGAAAACGTTCCTTTAAGTCGTTGGTACCGAGCATGATGATGATTAAGTCCAGCGGTTTATGGCTGTCCAGCAGCATTGTAAGCGTTTTCCGCCCGTTTCTGCCTTCTGCTAAAGGATCGTCCCAGACGGTCGTACGGCCGCCCAGGCCCTCTTCTATAATATTGATCTCATTCCCCAAACCTTTTTGAAGAACTCCCGGCCAGCGGACCTCTTTTGGCCAGCGCCCGCCGTCAAACGGATTTACGCCGTAAGTATTGGAATCCCCATAACACAAAACATTTTTCACAAACGCTTCTGAGCCTCCAAAATCAGTTCAGCGCACTGCTTCACAGCATAGTCGGTTACCTTTTTGCCTAATTCCGCAGTTGCGTCCCGCGGGTCGTAACGGACCGAAAAATCCGTATCGCTTCCGCCACCGTCTGCGATACCCCAATCAAGGTAGTACAGCTTGTGGGGTTTTGGAGGAAGAGCATCCAACCGGACGCTATCTTTTCGGACATACTGCATAACAGCGGTCTCGACTAACCCTGCATGGCCCAGACCGGCCCCGCAGCCCGGGAACAAAACGGTGATCGGCATAACCTGGGTTTGCTTTTCCACTGACAGCTTTTCGCCGAGCCGTTCCAGAATCTCTTTTTGGATTGGTGCCGCATGGCCGTTCAGAATAACGACCTGCCGGAACCCCATTCGGCAGAGCATTTGAATCTGGGTTTCCAGTATGGTCTCGAACAGTTCGGGAGGCCAGTACATACTTTTGAATAAATTTTTCGGGAAATCCATCCCGATAATTTTATCGTCTTCGTGAAAGCCGATTCGAACGAGGCTTTCAGGCTTGCGATAGGTTTCTGTTCCAATGTAGAGCGGCGGAAAAACGACTCCACCGATTGTTTTCGAGACTTCCAGCGCGACCGCATGGGCGTTTAGCGTATCGGTTCCCATTCCTAAATGGGGGCCGTGCCACTCCATACTTCCCACTGGCAGATAAACACGCCCGGTCATCCTGATTTCTTCAGCCAGTTCTGCGGGGGACATATCTTCAAACAATATTTTTTTCACAATTCTCGTTAACCTTTCACAGCGCCGGACGTAAGCCCCTGAATAAAGTATCGCTGCAGGAATACAAAGATGATTGTTATCGGGATCGCCGACACAATGCTAGCTGCCATCATTGCGCCCCAGTTGGTGGAACCCATTCCAAGGTACGTCATTACAAGACCGGAAGCAAGGGTGCGTTTCGCATTGTCGGTAACAAGCGTCATCGAATAGAGCAGGTCGTTCCAGCTCCATACAAAGCCGTAAATCGCGATTGAGATCATACCCGGAACAGCCATCGGGAAAATGATCTGGAACATGATTCTCAGATGTCCGGCTCCGTCGATTTTCGCACTCTCAATCAGTGCGTCCGGCAGCTGGTCAAAGTAGGACTTTAACGTCCATGTTCCAACCGGCAGCGTAAACACCACATAGGAAATCAACAGCGCCCAGTAGCTGCCCAACAGGCCGATGTTCTGCATCAACGTGTAAATGGAAAGCAGAAGAATTGCCTGCGGGAAAGCTTGGCTCATCATGAAGAGGCCCATGACCAGCTTGCGCCCCCGGTAACGGAATTTCGAAAAGCTGTAACCCGCAAAGGCGCAGACGATTGTAGCCGCAGCGCTCGATGCAAAGGATACAAGCAGACTGTTTTTCAGATAATTCATAATTTTTTCGTCGGTTACAATGCCGACGATGTTTTCCAAAGACATTTTCCCCGTAAAAAAGGACAGGGTAAATGTATCCGAAGCGGGTTTAAGTGCTGTGTTAATCATCCATAGCAGGGGCAGGAAAACAAAACCGCCGATGAGAACCAGAAAAATCCAGAAAAAGATCCGAAAACCGATTGTCTTTTGAAACATGATATTCATCCCCCTTAATCCGACTCGTTGACACGGCGAAGATAAACAAAGCTGAAGCATGCGAGAAGTAAAGCCCAGATTGTACCTACCGTGGCGGCTTTTCCCATATTCCAGTTTTTAAACGCCGTTGTATAAACTTCAATTGAAAGCGTTGTGGTAGCGCGGGCTGGACCGCCCTGCACCATTGTCCAGGGAATATCAAAATGCTGCAGGTTTCCGATAGCACCAAGCACGAGAACAAGAACGGTGATCGCCTTCATGGACGGCAGAATAATACGGAAAAAAGCTGTGAGATTATTTGCGCCGTCGATGCGGGCCGCTTCCAACTGTTCCAATGGAACACCCTGCAGGCCGCCCAGCAGGAAAGCCATATACCAGGGGAGCATTTGCCAGGAACGCGCCACAATGACGCAGGCCAATGCCGTATTTGTGCTGCCAAGCCACGAAATCCCTTTTGAAACAATCCCTAGGCTTGTCAGTACGCTGTTTAAGATACCATATTGGCCATTGAAGATCCACGACCACAAAAAGCCGATTGCAACACCAGGGATAATCCAGTTGACAAGCGTAACGCCTCTGAGAAATTCAGCCCCTTTGAATCCCTGGTTGAGAATGATTGCCCAGATGAAACCAAGCAGAAACGGAATCAGAGTTGAAAATAGTACAAACACGAAAGTAGTTAAAATTGTTTTGGGAAAATAGGGGTCGCCGAGGACTTTACCGTAATTTGTAAGACCAATAAAGTTACTGGTGCCGGATAACATGGTTTGATCGGTAAACGACATACGAATTGCATCAATGAACGGATACAGAATAATTGCGGCAAATACAGCTAGTCCGGGCAGTATTAATAATATGCCGACTTGACCATCGGTAAGTTTGCCTCCGTTTTTAAATTTTTCCATTGTTGATAATGCCTCCTTGATTCATGAAACATCAGATCATCCCCAAAGGTTCAGGAATGATCTTTTGTTCCATAATCGCATCTACGACAACAAACTTTGCAGTCGGCTTATAAACGAACGGGTTTTAACCGGAGTAAGAGGTCATGATGCGGATGCAATCCTCTGAGCGGCTTCGTCCAATGCCTGCTTCGATGATTTCTGACCCAATAATGCGGACTGAATTTCTTCCGTCATAATCTTCTTGATTGCGTCTGCATTCGTCATGCGTGCTGTTTCTTCCAGACGCGCCGTCTGAGTGGAAGAAAGGAAGCTCTTAGTGAACGGGTCTTTCTGTACATCCGGATTGGCTTTAGCGGTTTTTGTTACCGGCGGCATGCCGCCGTTTTTAAAGTAATCGAGAGCAATTTTGTCGCTAACAAGAACTTTTGCAAGCTGAGCCGCCTGCTGCTTGTATTTGGAGTTTTTGTAGATAACAAGCATACCGCCCCACTGTACGGACTGAGGCTGATCGCCTGATTTCAGAACAGGGCGTGGCATTGCAGAACAGACATCCACTACTTTGTCGGGAGCAACGCCGTTGCTAATTACCTGGCTCTTTGCAACAACAGCATCGTCATAGAATGCAACCTTGCCCTGAGCGAACATGGTGCGGGCTTCGGAGCGGCCGACATCCATGGCAACATAGCCTTTTTTCAGCATGTCTTTATACCAGTCGAGAGTTTTAACGCCGGCTTCACTGTTAAGAGAAACCTTGCCGTCCTTATCGAAAACGCTGCCGCCGAAGGTCCAGAGCCATGGCATTAAATCTGCGCCGCAGGTCGAATCCTTTGTGCTCAGAGCGTATGGAATGATTCCTTTGCCAAGTTTTTTAATATCTGCAAGGCACTTGTCAAATTCATCGATCGTTTTCGGGGGAGTTTTCCAGCCCGCTGAAGCGAGAATCTTCGGATTATAAACCATGTTGATGGAAGCCATCGTCCAGGGCATTCCAAGCTGCTTGCCGCCGACATTTCCGACTGCGAGCGCCGATTTGTCAAAGTTTTTTTCCAAATAATCCTTGCCGACAATATCATTCAGGTCAGCCAGAACATCAGATTTTGCAAGGGTATTGAAAATACTGATGTCGGCCTGAGAGATATCAAGCTGCTCTCCGCCTTTTGCACGGATCAACAACTGCTGAGCAGCATCGTTCCATGTAAATCCGACCCACTGTGCAGTATTGCCGGTTTCTTTATGGTATTCCTGAATCATGCGCTGAAAAATAGGCTTGCTAGCCGCTTCTTCTCCGGACCAGCCTGCCCATACTATGGTAGCTGTAGCATTGCTCCCGGAAGAGCTGTTCCCCGTTGTTGCGCTGGAAGATGCTTTTCCACACCCCGCAAGGGATGCAGCCAGGACAAGAGCACTGAGTACCAATGCGATTTTCCTTTTCATAACAATTCTCCTTTTTATGATTTGTATACTCTAATCTCAAACACTTCGGACCTTTTTGCTCCGTAAGTTGAGAGTATAACTACTTTCAGTTCCTGAATCTGCACGGGCTTCGGCAGCTTTATCGCAACTTTGCGCTTCCAGTTTTCTGTGCGTTCCGCCAGCAGTTCAAATTCAGCGTTTTTATCAGTCCTTCCCAGTATCTGAAAATTCCTGACAAGCTGGGGCGGCATTTTCGTTCGGGGTGCAAATTTATGGTGCTCGCTCCACGAGGACGCCCGGGAAGAATTAAGCTCGAGAGAAAGATCGGGGTTAAAAGTCAGTTCCACGGTCCCTACAGTTTGTTCCTGCTCCCAGGATAAAGTGAATTCAGGGTGCTTATCATCCTGTGAGGATACCCAGACATTTGGAAGACACCATGGGCGGCTGTAACCATTGGTCAGATTTTCAGGGCCGTAAGCATACTTTGTATCGGCGCGGAAGCAGGGATACCAATGCTCCGTCTGGTCGGAATGACCCCCGAGGATTCCTGTCAGCTGTTCATCCGCAGTAACGATTTTCAGATCCTCATTCGGCTGAAATACAAGCATATAAAAGCAGGGCTGCTTCTGTTCTGGCAAAGAGATTGAGACCCATTGTTTCCCCTGTTCCACGGGAATCTGCGCGGTTCCGACTTTTTCACAGCCAGCAAGCAGTGATGAGGGGAGCTGAGACTTATGGACGGTATATTCTAAGAATGTATTCTTCCCGGATTCCACTTTTAAGTCCAGATTTTTCAGGCTGGAAGGAATCACAAGGTAACCGCCGCATTCAAGCGAAAAATGGCTGGCTGGCGTTTCAAAACCGCTCTGAACAACAGAGGAAGCCTTCACACAGGCCTTTTTCGCAATATCGTCCTTATCTTCGTTTCGATATCCGGGGATGAACATGTCCATCCGCAGAAGCCTCTGGCGGATTTTTACAATCTGTTCCGAGCTTAGCCCCGAGGGGCAGGAACGGTATTTTAAACAGGCCGACGCGAGGGTTGCAGCCGCCTGACCGGAAAGGGCACAGGTGTTCATAATGCGCGTCGATGCAAAAGCTGCGTGCGTCGTTCCGATATCTCTGCCGGCAAACAGCAGATTTTTTACATTGCTGTTGTAAAGGCAGCGCAGCGGCACAGGGTAAACACCCACGGGTATCTGGCTGCAGAAATCCTCTTCGGTATAAATTCCATCCGAGGGATGAAAATCAAGATACCAGCCACCGTAGAAAGATGCATCGTCAAAATCTGCCCGGTTCATGATGTCGTTCTGTGTCAGCACATAATCAGTGACCATCCTTCGGCTTTCCCGCTTCCCCGGTATATTGCCGACCCACTCTAAAGTGAGATGATCCGCATGGAACTTTCCGCTGTTTTTTATGTAATTCCAAACGCCGAGCGCCAGCTTTTTTAACTCAAAGGCAATATCCTGTGCGTCAGTGATCGTGTTCATTGCGCCGCCGTATTCGAACCACCAGCAATCGCTGCCGTTCATTGTTTCGTTTACTACACGGCCACCGCGATTGATGAGGTTTTCAATATATTTGAGGTCGTAGACGAAAGAAGGAGCGTGATATTCCACCGGATTTTCGAGCTTTTTGCTGAAGAAAAGGATGGAATTTCCAAGAGTCTGCCTGTCCGATTTTTCCGGTGCCAAAGATTCCTGATAATCGGCTTTTGCCTCTCTGCCTGCGGTAAAAGGCAGATGAGCTAAAGCTCCGAGAGTTCCGTCTCCTGTACAGTCAATAAAATATTCGGCATTAATTTCATAGAATTTTTCAGTGCCAAGCTGAAAACCGGAAACGGAAGAGACATTCTGCTTCGCATCCAAGCTAAGGTTGGTAATGTGCGTATTCAGCAGGAGCGTTAAATTTTTGCTGGCCAACACCTGTTCCAGCAAAACGTCGTCCCAGAGAACGGGGTTGCCTTCACAGTTCAAGAAAAGATTTCTTAATTTTAAATCTCCCCACACGCCGGTTTCTTCCGCGTACAGATTGCCAGCTCCGGTTGCGCCGCGCGTCCATACCCGGATTTCACTGCTGGAATTGCCGCCGATTACGGGGCGGTCACCGACCAGAACCACTCTTCGGCCAAGGCGTGCTGCCGTAACAGCTGCACATATGCCGGACGGTCCCGCACCAATCACTGCAATTTCGGTTACTAACTTCATAGTTCTGATTGCTCCTATCTTTACCTTCAGCGCTTCTGGAATAATGCTTTTTATTGAACGAATATTATAAAAATAGTCAAAATTTAAAAGATATTTTAACGATATTTAGTACAATTATTCTTGACGTATCTATTTTACCATCCTTTTGGCCGTCATTTCATTAAATTTTCTGCTTAATCTCTGGATTATTCTGCACAATTTCATTGACTTGCCATACTGGTTCTGCTATGCTTCAGGAAAAGGGGGGATGAGTGTGGAGTTCACCTATCAAAAAGTCGGGGAATTTTTTGGATTCCTGCAAAACAAATTCGGGGTCCAGATTTGTGTGAAGGATTACTGCGGCTTTGTACCCGTCAATAAGAAGCTTGATGCCGCGCTGCAGCCATATCTGGCTCACACGAATGCATACTGCATGTATTTGAAACAGGATAAGGCCACCTATTACAAATGCCTTTCCATGATTCGAAAGACACATGAAAAGTGTACGAAAAGCTGCAAGAGCTTCTATGGTATGTGTCATGCAGGGCTTGGCGAATATGTGACGCCGATTGTTTGTAACGGGGAGTTGATCGGCACTATTAATATGGGCTTTTTTACACCCGGCGAAGACCGTTCACTATTTCGCATCCATAAGCTATGTGAATCGTCGCCCATTCTGGATGAAAAGGAAGCTTTGAGGCTGTACTACAAAAACATTATGGAACCGACCATTCAGCTGGAAATGGTTCTGCCAATGATGGAACTCGTAGCGGAGTATCTTTCAATGACCTATGGCACACTCCGCACGACGCACAACCAGATTACCGGGCGTAAACGGTACGATTCGAGTGAGGATACCATATTATCACATGCATCGCAGTTTGTGCGGCAGAATTTTATAAATCATATCTCTATTAAAGAGCTTGCGGATTTCTGCCACTGCAGTGAATCTTACCTCAGCCATATTTTCAAAAAGAGGTTTGGAATCAACATCAACACTTACATTAATAAAGTCAGAATGGAAGCTGCTAAAAATTTTTTGGTGAACTGCGACACATCAATTGAAGAAATTGCAATTAATGTAGGATTCGGCGATCCGAACTACTTCTCAAGAGTCTTTACCCATTTGGTGGCCATTCCTCCCACCGAGTACAGACGCAGGTTTCAGCTTGAGAAAGACAAATCGGAATCCGATAAATAGTGGATGCATCTCCCTTTTGCATTCATGGTATTATTATGGCTGAATCCATTTTTATTGATGGACGTCTTACAAAAGAAGAGCAGGCTAACCGTCACGGATTCAAAATACTTATGTTGTCAGTCTGATCAAAAAAGACGCTCTGTTAAAGCTATTTTTTCTTTAATCGTAAGACTTGTGGGTATAGAAAGCAGTCGGGGAAAATATGGATTACCTCTGCGAGAAAAACTATAGTTGAGTGGTATTTTAAGAATGCTATGAACGATGGTAAAATTGAGGCATCTGACGGAGTTTCGCTCATTGAATGGACGCAAGGCCTCCAAATATGTTTTTTGAAAGATTTTGGTGTAATATAAATAACTATGACCCAGTTCCTTGATGTCCTCGATTCGAAAGACAGCAATTCCGCCCGAGCAGCCCTCTCTCGTTGGATTATGGCCGCACAAAACAGTGGCCTTTCAAAATTCATTGACTGCAGCAACACAATGGTGCGCTGGTCAAAAGGTATTCTTAATTCGTTCGACTGTCCCTACACAAACGGCTTTACTGAAGGGGCTAACAACAAGAACAAAGTCCTGAAACGCAATGCTTATGGTTACCGCAATTTCCGCCGCTTCCGCAATCGAATCCTGCACATGTTCAGTCATTCAACTCAAAAAGGAGCAGCCTGAAGCTACTCCTTCCCTTTTCCATTTTGGTTTTACCCCAACTATTGACATAGAGCCTGCAAAAATAAAGCATATAAAAGCGCCGCATCAATACTCAATAAAACAGGTATTGATGCGGCACTTTTTCAGAATATTTAGTACGACACTTTTACGACATAAAGGTGGGTTTTACCCGGTTTTAGCCAACTTTCCGGAATTAAAACAGGCATTAGAAAAACCGCCTGAATATCTGAAAAACTCAGCATTCATGCGGCTTCTTGTGGTGAACCATCGGGGATTCGAACCCCGGACACCTTGATTAAAAGTCAAGTGCTCTACCAACTGAGCTAATGATTCATATTAAGTTGCAACAACCTTTACATTATATCATATACAAAGCGTAATGTCAATAAAAAACCTGCCCCATAGCTCAAAGCCTCCAAGAGCAGGCTTTTGGCTGGGCTGGCAGGATTTGAACCTACGAAATGACGGAGTCAAAGTCCGTTGCCTTACCCCTTGGCTACAGCCCAATGTGGAAGTGCGGCCTTGCCGCACGGGGAATTTTTTGGGGTGGAAGGTGGGATTCGAACCCACGGTCTCCAGTGCCACAAACTGGCGCTTTAACCAGCTAAGCTACATCCACCATATACTACTTGATATTTACTTGGTGCGCCAAAAGGGACTCGAACCCCTGGCCCACTGCTTAGAAGGCAGTTGCTCTATCCACCTGAGCTATTGGCGCAAATGTGGAGCGAGTGATGGGAATCGAACCCACACGACCAGCTTGGAAGGCTGGAGTTCTACCACTGAACTACACTCGC
>DATALZ010000065.1:0-1662 GCA_036260805.1 Caproicibacter sp. | reverse complement strand
GCGCTGTATTCGTATTCCACCGTCATGGTTTCGCCAGAATTTCTATGATACTATGAGTGCCAAATTGAAAGTCCCCACTGCCGAAAAATTATATGTTATGCTGGAAAATATGGAACTGCCGGTCAGCGATCTTTCTCAGCTAGAACAGGAGTTTCGTATTGACGACCACTCATTCTGGCCGGACCCGAATAAAAAGCCGCCGAACAATTCACCTTCTCCTCAGCAAAAATGGGAAGACATCAGCAACAAAATGCAAACAAATATGGAAACCTTTTCGCGTGATCCTGCAAAGCAGTCGGAAGCTTTGCTTGAGCAGGTAAAGGTCGAAAACAGGGAACGCTACGACTTTCGCCGGTTTCTGAAGAAATTTTCTGTTCTGCATGAAGAACAGCGATTGGACCTGGATTCTTTTGACCCAATTCTTTACACCTATGGCATGCAGCTTTACGGCAATATGCCGCTCGTTGAACCTCAGGAAACACGTGAAGTTCGCAAAGTTGAAGATTTTATCATTGCCATTGATACATCCATGTCCTGCTCCGGAAAATTAGTGCGTTCATTTCTGGAACAAACTTACGCAATACTAAAAGATACCGAAAGCTTTTTTCAGAAAGTCAACATCCACATTATCCAATGTGATGAAACTGTTCGCGTCGATCAGAAAGTAACCAGCGGTGAGGAACTTCGCGATTACATGAATCACTTTGAACTGGTTGGTAACGGCGGAACGGATTTTCGACCGGTATTTCATTATGTAGATGATCTTATAAAACAGAAAGCTTTTGCCCGTTTGAAGGGACTCATTTATTTTACGGATGGACAGGGGATCTTCCCGAAGCATCGTCCCCCTTATGAAACTGCGTTCGTGTTTTTGCGGGATGATTATTCAGATGCCGACGTACCCCCTTGGGCAATGAAACTCATTTTGGAACCCGATAGCTTGGAAACCCCACCGCACGACCAGCAGCCTGATCAAATTGAAGACTGGGAGGAACTGCCCCAATATGAATATTAAAAGCGCCAAGGAAGAAATTCAAAATACAGTTAAGACATATTTGCAAAAAGATGAAAACGGAAATTACAGCATACCGTCAATCCGTCAGCGTCCGCTCTTGCTTATGGGCCCTCCCGGGGTAGGAAAAACGCAGGTTATTGAGCAGGTCGCGCATGAATGTGGCATTGCGCTGGTAGCATACACCATTACACATCACACAAGACAAAGTGCGGTTGGCTTGCCGTTTATCCAAAAACGGACATATGGTGAAAAAGAGTATACTGTTACGGAATATACAATGAGCGAAATTATTGCTTCTGTTTATGACAAAATGGAAAGTACCGGTTTGCACGAAGGGATTCTTTTCATTGATGAAATAAACTGTGTTTCCGAAACACTTGCACCCACGATGCTTCAGTTTCTTCAGTGTAAAACCTTTGGAAATCAGAAAGTTCCGGAAGGATGGATTATAGTAGCGGCAGGGAATCCTCCGGAGTATAACCGCTCCGCGCGTGAATTCGATATTGTTACGCTTGACAGAGTTCGAAAAATTGACGTTGAGCCTGATTTTACAGTTTGGAAGGAATATGCATACAGGCAGTTAATACACGGCGCGATCGTATCCTACCTCGAAATTCGCCGAGATAATTTTTACCGGATTGAAACCA
>DATALZ010000050.1:0-3101 GCA_036260805.1 Caproicibacter sp. | reverse complement strand
GAGGTTTGGGAATTCGACGTGTAATATCGGACTCCTGCAGGGGGGCGTTGCGGGGAACGTTATTGCGGAGGAAGCACTGGCATGGATAGCCGTTCGAGTGGCAGCAGAAGTGGACAAGGTGAAGGCGCTGGCGGAGGAGACGCTTCTGGGGGTCACGCCGGATCTGCAGATTGAGTTTGGGACGGCGTATGATCCGGTGCCGATTGATTATGATGTTGAAGGTAGGTAGAGTGATGGGCAACTGAGATTATGGAGTGCTAATTGTTATCGCAGGATTTGAGACAATTGTGGTCAATTATGGCACAGATATCCCGCACTTGGACGGCGATCATAAGAGATATCTCTATGGTCCTGGCACTATTCTCCTTGCACATTCAGATCATGAACATATCAAGATTTCAGATCTGGAGGAGGCGGTGGAGGGCTATAAGAAGCTCCTTCTCGCCTCTCTGAAATAAATACCCATTAGATAGAATTGCATATACCCATTTCGGTCCAATACATCTTTTGCAAATTTGATATCATGTCACGTGCCGAGCACCTCCTCCGTATTGTAATAGCTTAACACTGGGTCTGAGCAAGGGACGTGTTGCCTGAGAAGAGTTTCTGATTTTTGGATATTAACAACTCGATATGAAATTCTATCTTCATATGCCCTCCTTTCCCACGTGTAGTCTGTAAATTATTTCTAGTTCTCGGCATGTGGACCTGAACGGCGTTGATCAAGACTCCCCGACGTCTCGATTCCTCCTATCTCAGCACAAAACATAACATAGCATCACTCCCTTCTCTATTATTCCATGACAAAATTCAAAATGTCCAAACCCTCCTCTGTTGATCCCTCAGCCAATAAATCTCCAAGGCAATGGCACGTCATCCTCGACTTCGACGGGACGATCACAACAGAGGACACGATCGACACGCTCGTTTATACCTCCATCTCCATCAAGCATCCCCCACTCTCAAACTCAGAACTCAGAGAAACAGATGAAGCCAAGTCATGGGAAGTCTGCAAGGATACTTATGTTCAGGAATTGCAGGAGTACGCCAAGGCGGCTGTGCGCTCTGCTACCGAATCTCCTGCAAATCTAAAGCAGAGCTCCATCAAAGCAAAAGAGGCATTTCTGAACGGTTTAAGGCCCGTGGAACTCGCGAGCGTTGAGAGGGTTGGGAGATCGGGGATTTTCAGGGAAGTCACACCTTCGCAGTTGCGGCAATGTGCGAGGGAGCTTGCGACGACGGTGGACAAGGGGCCAACACAATACTCGAACGGCGTCAAAGCTGAGGGGAAAGAGAGAATTCTGATCAGGAAGGGATTTCGACAGTTTATAGGAGAGATTGAAACACGCAGTTTGCGTAGCTGGGGTGTTGTAAGTGTGAATTGGTCACGGGAGTGGATTAGGGGTGCGTTGGATGCGGCGCTGGACGGCGAAGAGGGGGAGAGGAAGAGAGCGTTGGAGAGAGTCGATATGGTGCCGGTGATGTCGAACGAAATTGATGCCGCGACTGGCGTAATTGAAGGGTGTAGGCTGGATATTGTGAGTTTCCGTCTCCCTTTGCGAGAATCAATTATTCTCAAAAGCGCATGATCGTATTCAAGGCCAGCAACTGAACAACTCCAGCCTTTAAGTCCATCCACCCACATCTTGACCAACAACGACAAATTCCGCGCAATGCAGAAGATGCTCTCCCAGTTTAGCACGCCCTCCTCCTCCTCCTCCCGGCCTTCCTCAATATACATAGGCGATTCTGCCACTGATCTCTCCTGCCTTCTCGCCGCCGACGTTGGCATAATTATGCAGTCTTCACGTTCTGGCGCCTCAGGGCCGGATGCCATCCATCCTGCATTTAGCTTCCTCAATGAGTGTGGCTACCGCGTCACGCCTGTACGGGATTATAGGAAGCTGTACATGAAGGAACGTTCAGAGGAAGATGGGCGGGAGTTTGGAGGGAATGGAATCAACAGGTTGCTGTGCGCGAGTAATTTTGAGGAGATTTTGGAGAGCGGGATGTTGGATGATGAGAGCTGGAGTCCGAAGGAGATGAGGACGCTGAATATAGGTGGAAGTGGGGATGTCAGGATAGAGAGGAGGTAAAAATATAAACGATAGAAGAGGAGGGAGGGGGTTGGGGAAGGATGAAGAGGAAAGTGACTAGAGTGTGGAGAAACACGAAGTGAAGAAAATGAATGCCACAGGTCAACACTAGTAAAGCCATTTATCAACAAGAACTTGTATACCCAGGCTGGGGTAAATATAAGGAGCTGTAGGCTACTCAGGCTCAAGGCGGATGTCCAAGTAGCTCATGGCTTATATTTAGAATAGTAGAGCCTAGTGCTTAGTGACTGGATTTATCCAAACCATGACTGGACTTAATAAGCCTCTTTTGAATTTCCGGGTATCACACAACGTCCATCCACTAGTAACCCTCACCCCACTTCCTTTCGACAAAACCCTCCGGTCTAAATCTCTCCTCATAGTCCCATTCCGGCCCCAGAGTCCCCTCTTTCTTCCGTCTATCATACTCCTTCATTGCTTCGATCACCTCCTTCGGTGGCCCGCTGCCGGGTTCCTGTTTCACCTTAGGCGCTCCCACCAGCATGAGCATATCCCAGACTGACTCTCCCGGTAGGTCAGGCCGGAAGTACTCTTCCATATCGCGCTCGATTTTGGATTTGGCGGACGTGGAAACGCAGAGGACGGGGTCGAGAGGGATGAGAGAGGGGGTGGAGAGCATGGCGAGAGTGGCGAGGCCGAGGTACGAATGATAGATATCTATTAGGTGTTAAAATCATGTGAAAGGGATCGTAGCAACGCAGCGTACCTGGTGGATATCCAGGCTCCTTCCCAAACCCTCCTATTCTATGTTGTGTCTTCTCTACCAGCCATCTTCGCGCACCGTCCTTATCAATGAGCTTACTTTGGCCAATCATCTGCTATTATCAGTATAAGGCTGGTGAGTAATGGAGATTCTTTACCTACATCGAGCGATGCTCCGACCCAGAAACTATAGCAGGTATCCGGCCGCTTGTTGACACGACCATTGCAGCCGATGAAATGTTTATCCTCGAGAGAGAGTCCTGATGCTGATGGCATATCTTC
>DATALZ010000042.1:0-11517 GCA_036260805.1 Caproicibacter sp. | reverse complement strand
GGCTGAACGTTCAGCGCCTGTGAGAGCGAATGAATCCGGGTAAAGCCGATTTCATTCGAAAGCCGGTAGATCATCTCCAGGTAATCCTCCATCGAGGCGGTCATTGCGTTTTCATCTTTTTTCATATATCCGCTGAATGTGTAAAAATCTTTGCTGTCCATGCCGTCACCCCCCACATTTCAGCGCGGTTTTTATGCGCTGATTTCTCCATTCATTCCTATGTGGAACACTTTCTTTTCATGCGGCATAATTTATAGAGAAATAAAAAAGTTAGTCCGGGCAAACAAATCATCATTCAGGAAAGGTGAAGCCTCATGCAAAGTGCAGACGGTGCGGTGCAGACGGGGCTGGGACGGATTCCCGAAAGGAAAAGTGTCTCTCTGCCTCGTGCTTTTCACCCGCAGAATAAATTTTTACAGCTTGCAAAATATGTAGGCCCCGCGTTTATTGTCAGCGTTGCCTACATTGACCCAGGCAATTTCGCAACGAACATCAGCGGCGGTTCCAAGTTCGGCTACAGCCTCATCTGGGTTATTCTCGCCAGTAATCTTATGGCGATTTTCCTTCAGACCATGTCCGCAAAACTGGGAATCGCAACCGGCCACAACCTGCCGGAGATGTGCTCCAAAGTATTCTCAAAACCCGCAAACTGGGCGTTCTGGGTAATTGCCGAACTTGGAGCGATGGCGACCGACCTTGCCGAATTCCTCGGCGGAACGCTAGGGTTGAATCTGCTGTTCCATATCCCGATGATTTACGCGGGCCTGCTGACCGGCCTGCTGACCTATCTGATCTGTTATATGGAGAAGTACGGGCAGAAAATCGTCGAGGTCATTATCACCGTACTTGTGGCGGTAATCAGCGCAGCCTATCTTCTGGAGATTTTTCTGGCGAAGCCGGATTGGGCGCAGGTTGGAATCCATACGTTCCTGCCGTCTCTTCCGAACGGGGAAGCGGTAACCATCGCCGTGGGAATGCTCGGCGCGACCGTTATGCCCCATGTGATCTATCTGCACTCCCAGCTGGTTCAGTGCCGCTGCACGCAGGACGATATTCCATGCAAACGGCACCACCTGAAAATGGAGAAAGCGGATATCGCAATTGCCATGAACATCGCTTTCTTTGTCAACGCGGCGATGGTGGTCGTTTCCGCTGCCGTGTTCTGCCGCAACGGCATGGTAGTGGAAACCATGCAGGACGCGCATAAATCTCTGGAGCCGCTCCTTGGATCGCTTTCCAGCGGAGCATTCGGAATCGCCCTGCTCGCTTCCGGCCTTTCGTCTTCGGCCGTCGGCACCATGGCGGGGCAGACGATTATGAAGGGATTTGTAAACATCAGCATTCCGGTCAACCTGAGAAGGCTCATTACCATGATGCCCGCGCTCGTCATTATTGCGATGGGCGTAAACACCATGAACGTGCTTGTACTCAGTCAGGTTGCCCTGAGTTTCATTCTTCCATTTCCGATTTTCCAGATGCTTGCCATAGCAAAGCGGAAAGATCTGATGGGTGAGTTCGCCAACACCCGCCGGGTAAGATGTGTCGGCGCTTTCATCGCTGCAGTTATTATTCTGCTGAACGCCGTACTGCTGTTCTTCACCTTCACGGGAATGGCCTGAGCCGGTTGACAAAATCTCCGTTACCGTATAAAATAAAGGATGAAATATCGTGTTTACGCGATTCAGCGACATGAAACAGATTGAAAAAACAGAGCCGGACGCTGCCAAAGCCGCTTTGAGCGGAAAAAAGCAGTATCCGGCTTTTTGGGCGCAAAGCTGGCGCAAAGCGCCATTCGCGCCTGCGGCGTCCATGACTTTGGTTAAGCAATTTCCCGGTTCTGTTCATCACACCGGGTACGCCCTCGACAGGCATGTAGAAATCCCGTGAGTGCTCAATTTTTGGCAGGCAGTGAGAAATAAAAACCGTCAATGAAGACCACGTAGCCGATTGAGTAGATTAGGGTTGTTGGGGAGTCCTGAGGGTGCCGGGGGATTTTGTAGAACACATTCGCCGGGAGTTCCAAATCCCCCGGCGCGAACTTTGCGTCCTTTCTTTCAAGATAGAAAGGACGGGCCCGCACGGCCTGAGTTCAATTGTAAGATTACCGGAAAAACTTTTCAAAAGTTAGCTTCCAGAGGGAAACTTTTGCCCCTGTTTGCGGGTATTATGGAAGGAGTTTTTTATTCTTATAATAAAGATGTCTTAATCAAGGTTAAGAAGTTAAAAATAAACCATTACTGTCATACAGCAATACCGATGGAAGGATGTTAAAAATGTACGATGCGGCAATCATCGGCTGCGGAGTGATCGGCGCGGCCGCGGCGTATGAGCTTTCCAAATACCAACTTTCCGCCGTGATTCTGGAAAAGGAAAACGACGTTGCGTGCGGAACCACCAAAGCGAACAGCGCAATTGTCCATGCCGGTTACGACCCGGTTCCCGGTACCAAAATGGCGCGGCTGAATGTGCAGGGCAGCAAAATGATGGAAGGCCTCTGCAAACAGCTTTCCGTCGATTATAAGCAGATTGGCTCGCTCGTTCTCGCTTTCGATGAAGCCGACATGCAGACCGTCCGCGAGCTTTACGGCCGTGGCCTCGAAAACGGCGTGGAGCGGATGCAGATTCTCACAAAGGAGCAGGTTTTGCGCATGGAGCCGAACCTCAGCCCGGATGTTGTAGGCGCGCTTTACGCTCCGACCGCAGGAATCGTCAACCCGTGGGGGCTCGCCATCGCTCTTGCGGAGACCGCCGTCAGTAACGGCGTGCAGCTGCATCGGAACGCCGAAGTAACCAAAATTGCATGGACGGACGGTTATTACCACCTTGAAACAACCGCTGGTCCTTTCGACGCGAAATATGTCGTAAACGCGGCGGGGACACATTCCGGCGAAGTGAGCGATATGGCCGTTAAGCCGTTTTTCCGCGTTGTTCCGGTCAAAGGCGAGTATTACCTTATGGACAAAAGCCAGGGCTCGCTTGTAAACCATGTCATTTTCCAGCCGCCGAAAGAGGACGGCAAAGGCGTGTTAATTTCTCCGACGGTTCACGGCAACCTGATTGTCGGC
This sequence comes from Caproicibacter sp., assembly GCA_036260805.1. Lineage (GTDB taxonomy): Bacteria > Bacillota > Clostridia > Oscillospirales > Acutalibacteraceae > Thermocaproicibacter. The sequence goes on along the minus strand of DATALZ010000042.1, from coordinate 8,452 downwards.
CCGACCGCCGACGTGACCGACAGCCCGGACGATACCGCTGTTACATCCGAGGGGCTGCAAAAGGTGATGAATACGGCGCTCCGCTCCAGCAAACAGGTGAATTTCCGCGAGTCCATCCGCAATTTCGCCGGAGTTCGCGCGGCGACGGAGCAGGACGACTTTATTCTGGAAGCGTCCGCTCCGCATTTTATCAACGCCGCCGCCATCAAGTCGCCGGGGCTGTCTTCCGCGCCAGCCATCGCGCTGGAGATTGCAGGGCTGCTTGAGCAAAACGGTCTTGCCTTAAAAAAGAAAGAACATTTTAACGGAACCCGCAGCCACAGGCTGTTTCGGGATATGACGCCGGAAGAACAGCAGGATGCACTTCGCCGCGACCGCCGTTACGGGCGCGTCATCTGCCGGTGCGAGACCATCACCGAGGGTGATATCCTGCAGGCGATCCACAGCCCGATTCCGCCGGTCTCCATCGACGGAATCAAGCGCCGCTGCAACGCGGGGATGGGACGCTGTCAGGGTGGATTCTGCGGCCCACGCGTGCACGAAATCCTGAGCCGCGAAACCGGGATGAGCATGGAAGAAGTCTGCCAGGACCGTTCGGGCAGCTATATCCTTACGGGAAAAACCAAGGAACCAAAAGAGGGGAATCAGGGATGAAGCATTACGACGTAGCCGTTGTCGGTGCGGGCCCGGCGGGATTGGCCGCCGCATGCGCCGCCTATGAAAACGGAGCGAAGAAAATCCTCGTTGTCGACCGCGACCGGGAAGCGGGCGGAATTCTGAACCAGTGCATCCACAACGGATTCGGGCTGCATTATTTTAAGGAAGAGCTGACCGGCCCCGAGTACGCGGGACGGTTCATCCAGCTGCTCCGGGAGACAAGCGCCGAGCTCATGCTCGACACTATGGTTCTGGACGTTACCGAAAACCGCGAGATTCACCTGATGAACCCGCGCGACGGATACTTCGCCGTAAAGGCCGACGCGGTTGTGCTTGCTATGGGCTGCCGCGAGCGCACCCGGGGCGCAATCGGAATTCCGGGCACGCGCCCGGCCGGTATTTTTACCGCGGGCTCGGCACAGCGGTACGTCAATATCGAAGGCTACATGGTAGGGAAGAAGATCATTATTTTAGGCTCCGGCGATATCGGCCTGATTATGGCGCGGCGCATGACGCTTGAGGGCGCAAAAGTCGTTGCGTGCGTGGAGCTGATGCCGTACTCCAACGGCCTGAACCGGAATATCGTCCAGTGCCTGAATGATTACAGCATCCCGCTTTACATTTCGCATACCATCACCCGGATTAAGGGCGACCGGCGCGTCGAGGGCGTAACCGTCCAGAAGGTGGACGGTCACGGCAAACCGATTCCCGGCACCGAAATGGAGTTTGACTGCGACACGGTTCTGCTTTCCGTCGGTCTGATTCCAGAGAACGAGCTTTCGCGCAAAGCCGGAATTCAGCTTGACCCGCGTACGAAAGGCCCTGTCGTTTACGAGAATATGGAAACGTCTATCCCCGGCATCTTTGCCTGCGGCAATGTTGTCCACGTTCACGACCTCGTTGACTTTGTAACGGCGGAAAGCCGCCGCGCGGGAGCGGCTGCTGCGAAATACTGTGCGGGGCAGAAGGATGAGTCCGGCGAAGCCATCGAAATTGCGAACGGTGAAAATGTGGGATATACCGTTCCGCAGCATATCCGCACAGGAGAAATCGAAAAATTCGCCGAAGTTTTTTTCCGTGTCCGGCGTACATTCGGTCATTCGGTCATTGAAGTTTTCAGCGGGGACAGGCTGCTCGCATCGTACAAACGCGAGCATATGGCTCCCGGCGAAATGGAGCATATCGCCCTGCCGAAACAACTTCTGGAGAAGGCGTCGGGCGACGGACTGACCGTGTCCGCAAGGGAGCAGTGTGAAAAATAAATTTTTCACACTCAAAGTTCTGGCTTTTCCCGCAAAAAGCGGAGCGGGAATTTGGCTGCGCCAAACCGGCCACAACTTTCGGCTTGATTGTGAAAGGATCATCCATTTATGAAACAGTTAATCTGCATCGTGTGCCCGAAAGGGTGCCACTTGAATGTCGATGACGAAAACGGCTATGCCGTAACCGGAAACAGCTGCCCGCGCGGGGCGGAATACGGCAAAAAGGAACTGACGCACCCCACGCGCGTTGTGACAAGCACCGTAAAAATCAGGGGAGCCATCCACGGCCGCTGCCCTGTGAAAACAAGCAGGGATATCCCGAAAGAGCTGATCTTTCAGGCCATGGCGCTGCTGGACGGCGTGGAGCTTCGGGCTCCGGTTTCGGTCGGCGATATTGTGATTCGAAACATCCTGAACACCGGCGCGGACTTCATCGTCACCAAAAATATGGAACGCACGGATGAGACCGTCTGAAATCTTCGCAAGGGGCGGCTCAACGCCCTTTTTCACGGCCCAAAATCCTTCCTGCTTAAAAGTAAAAACGCTATAGACATGATTTTTTACCTGTTACCGGCCATAAAATAACCGGATGCCGAAAACCCCTTTTCACACCCGGAAAAAGCGAATATACTGTGTGCATAAGAGGTGATTGGATGAAGGTTCGCATTGAAGTAACCGACGATCTGGACGAAGACGAAGTGCTGATCCGCTGCAGAAGCGTGGATGAGTCGATACAGAAAATTCACCAGTACATACTGGAACAGTCCAAATCCGGCCCGAAAATCACCTTCTATAAGCAAAATCAGGAATATTATTTCCCGTTGGAAGACATCTTGTTCTTTGAAACGGAAGGCGAGCATATCTACGCCCACACGGCCGACGACGCATACCTCATTAAGTATCGGCTGTATGAGCTGGAGCAGATGCTTCCCCGGAGTTTCATTCGGGCGGCAAAGTCCACCATCGTGAACATCCGGCAGATATATTCCATTACGCGGAACCTAACCTCGGCGAGTCTGATTCAGTTTACCAAAAGTCATAAACAGGTATATGTGTCGCGTTACTATTACAGGGAACTGCGGCAGCGCCTGCAAGAAAGGGGTACTACACATGAAGCATAGAAACTGGTTCTGGGGAATTTTCTTTTTAGTGGCTGCAATTTTTGTGATTGCCTGCCAGGTGGGCGCATTCGTAAACATCGGCTTTTGGAGCATCGGGGCGACCGTCCTTCTCGCGGCAGTGTTCGTCAGCAGCTTGGTGGACCTCAACTTTTTCGGAGTGTTTCTTTCACTGGCGCTGCTTTATCTGATCTACCAGAAGCCGCTTCACTTAATGGACATAAACTTCTGGCTGCTTCTTCTCGCGGCAGTTCTCGCATCCATCGGATTCAGCATGATTTTCCGCCCCCGCTGGCATCATCACGACTGGCATGAGCACTGCACGGGAACGGATTGTTTCAATAATAAATCCGAAGAAAACATCGACGGCAACGACGTTTATATTAAAACAAGCTTCAGCGAGTCCTGCAAGTATCTGCATTCCGACAGCCTGAAAAGCGCGCATATTGCTTCTTCGTTCGGCAAACTGAGCGTCTATTTCGACCAGGTTCAGCTCAGTCCGGAAGGCGCTGAGGTCTGTGTGGAGTCCAGCTTTGGGGAAATGACGCTTTATCTGCCGAGAAATTGGCGCGTCATTGACCACGTTCACGCGGGGTTCGGGTCGGTCGACAACGATATGCGCAATGCGCCGCTTGACGCAAATGCTCCTACGCTGACAATCGCCGGCAGCGTGTCGTTCGGAAACCTCGAAATCCACTACGTCTGATTTATTTATAAACAAAGCAGTCCCGACCATGGAGTTAGCACTCCGCGGCCGGGATTTTTAAATGAAATCGTTATTAATAGAAAGCTCTGTTTCCGCCACAATATAGCATGCAAATGTTAATTTTCAATGTGCTTTTTTAGCCTTGTTAATTCCAGCTTAAACCTTTCTTAAGAGTATATTGACCTTATTGAAATTACAATTTGATTCTTTATACTGGAGCCAAGGCTTGAATTGAAGGAGGAAACAAAATGAAACTAAAGAAGATGATGTCCTGTCTGCTTTCGGCAGCCGTAATCCTGTCGCTCAGCGCGGGGGTCTCCGCGTCGGCGGACGTAACCGCATCAAACGGAACGGCTCCGCATACGGTTTTTGCAACATTTCACGGCGACCCGAAAACATCCCGCGGATTTACATGGTATACAAACGACAGCGGTCTTGCTTCCCAGGTGGTGTACAGTACCCAAAGCGACCTGAGCAATCCAAAATCAATTACCGGTGAAGCTTCTTATGAAGTTGACGGCGGCGACCGGAACACAACTGACGGTGTTACGGGCGACGGCACTTCCATGACGCCGTCATCCGACGCAATCAAGGTCTACTGCCACAAAGCGGTTCTTTCCGGTTTGCAGCCGGGCACAAAATATTATTACAAGGTGGGGGACACGGCGAAGGGACTGAGTCAGGAAGGTTCTTTCACAACGGAGAACTCCGACAACTCAGGCTTTGAGTTTATCGACGTGACTGATACCCAGGCGGCTTTTACCGACAGCGATTATTATTCCAACTGGGCGCCGCTTGTTAAAAAAGCTTTTCAGACGGCTCCGAATGCCAGCTTCCTGATGGACGGCGGCGATATTACGAATAACGGCGGCGACATCAACCAGTGGTATGATTTTGCGGACGCGGCGAAAGATCAGCTGATGAATACCACATTTGTGCCGGTAGCGGGCAACCACGAAACCTACCTGGCGAAAACCTTCGGCAGCTTCATGCCGATTACATCCAGTTTTGCCAACAACAAAGGGTCGCACAAGACAACGGCATGCGGCACTTATCCGGACGCTTTCCTCACTCATTTCAGCCTCAGCCTGCCAGCGGGCGAGAGCGTTTCCAGCACACATCAGGGCGCTTACTATGATTTTAACTATGGCAACACCCTCTTCCTCGTTTTGAACACGAACCAGCTGAATCCCGACGGAACGCTGAGTTCGGAGCAGATCAACTGGCTGCAATCCGAATGCAGCAATTCAAAGCAGCAGTGGAAGGTTTTAACGTTCCACAGGGCGATACAGTCCATCGGCAGTCATATTGCGGATGTTGATGTTCAGGCTCTTCGCGCCCAGCTTCTGCCGATCATTGCAAAAGACGGAATCGACCTTGTCCTGCAGGGGCACGACCACACCTATGTCCGTTCCCGCCAGATTGGAACGAATGGAACGCCCGTCAACGGCCTTGCACAGGTGACGGAAACCTATAACGGCGCCAGCACAGTATTTGACGTTAACCCGAAAGGTTCTGTTTACATTATTAACGGAGCTTCCAATGACAAACTTTACGTTGATAATTACAATGCCAAGGGCTTTGAAAACGCCAGCAAAAACGTATATCCGGCAGTATCGAACCCTGCAAAAGCCGGAACCACGCTGGATGAAGCCAACGACCCGGACGGCAACAGCGTTGCAAAGCTTCCGACCTATTCTACCGTAAAGGTAACCGGAGACAGGCTCGTTGTCACGACTTACCAGTATAATGTTGCGGATAATTCGCAGAAGGTGCTGGACTGCTACGGCCTTGCGAAACCGAACGAATCCGCGCTGATTGCCCAGATCAACAGCCTGAAATCAGGCGATACCGCCGCCGTCAGCAAGGCTTACAGTACCTATGAATCACTGGATAAAGTCGATCAGGCCGCGGTAACAAATTCCGCAAAGCTGCTGAGCCTTCACGGTGCAGTGCAGACATCCGCCTTCAAAGCACCGAAGACAGGGGACACCACGAACATGATGCCGGTGTATATTCTCACGGGCCTGTGCCTTTTAGGCCTTGCGGCAATCATCATCAATGAACGGAAAAAAAAGAAGGCTGAAAAATAAATGATATGCTCGGAAAGATAAAAGCAAATATTTGTAAAAAGCGGAATATCATTGCCGCCGCAATCTGCGGAATCGTTTTGCTGGGCTGTATGATTCGGATATTCCAGGTGCATTCTGTGTATTCCTTGGGAGACGCACGGTATTCCGGCATTGAGCAATCCATGCAGCCGTCGGGGTCACCCCGGAAATCGACCGGCGGGTCTGCGGCGGCTGCAAAACCGTTTGTCTTTGATTTTCAAAAGCTCAAAGCGCAGAATGCGGATGCCGCCGGCTGGATTCGGCTGCCGGGAACCTCGCTGAGCTACCCCGTTGTGCAGGGCGGCGACAATACATATTATCTGGACCACACATTTCAGAAACAGAAAAGCATTTTCGGCTGCGTTTTTCTGGACGGCAGGGGCAAGCCTCGCCTGACAGGCCAAAATCTGATTCTCTACGGACATAACATGAAAAACGGTTCCATGTTTGCTGATCTTTGTCGTTTTCGGGACAGGAGTTATCTCCGCGGGCATCCGGAATTCCTTTTGTACACGAAAAAAGGGATGTACCACTGCCCGGTATTTTCCGTGCACGAAGCAGCGCCGGACAGCGATACATATGCGCTTTGCTTCTCCGGCAGAGCCAGATTCAGCAGTTATCTGGAAGAAATGGAAGGTCAGTCCCTTTACAAGACCGGTGTAAAAACAAGCCCGAACGGCAGAATCCTGACTCTCTCCACCTGTGTGGAGAACGGACAGGACAGACGGTTTGTTGTTCAGGCCGTTATAGCTTAAGCATGAAAAGAGCCGCCCTTGAAGGACGGCTCTCGTTTTATGCGATTGTAACCACGCAGATTCTGGAGCCGGCTTCTCCGGGCATCTTCGCGTAGATACCGGTTGAGCTTTTTGATGCCCCAACCGCCTGAATGCGGTAGTAGTAATCTTTTCCGGACTTTGTGATATATTGGGCTTTCAGATTACCGGAACCAACGTTGAACTGTGGTGCGGAACTGCTGGTGCTCAGCACGGTCAGTTTGAAGGTATAGTAGCTTCCCTTTTTCATTGTGAACGGCCGCGTGGTGTCTGACTTGAGCGACGGCCCGGCTTTTGCGGTAAAGGAAGCGGTTTCGTTATTCATCCTTGTCGTAATTACGGCCGTGCCCTGCCCGATACGGTTGATGCGGAACAGGTAGCCTTCGAAGTTGGATTTTACATAAGTGACGGTCACAGCGGATGGATTGATGGAAACAGCCACCGGATTAAAGGAAAACGGCGTTCTTACAAGATAGCAATAGCTGCTGGCATTGCCGAAATCATAAGTACCGGTGGTGTCGAGATGGAAATTTACGGCCGGAATGTCGGCAGCCTTCCCCAGAGAAATGAATTTGTAATTTCGCTTCTCAGCGGTATACTGCGCAAGGCTGCCGCTGTATCCTTTCACTGTGAAGGTGTGGCAGTTTGCAAATGCATAATAGTTGATGTTCGTGACAGTGGCTGGAATCGTAACAGTGCTTAAATTCCCGTCATATTCAAAAGAAAGGCGGTCGAGGGACGTGATGCCATTCAAAAGCACCACATCTTTTAGCGAAGGGCAGTAAGAGAAGGCATCGTCCCGAATTTCATGTACTCCGCCTGGTACTGTTACGCTGGAGATACTGCAGCCGGAGAATGCGCTGCTCCCGATATACGTCAAAGAATTTGGCAGGGTAATGCTCTTCACGGTGCAGCCCTGAAATGCGGAGTCACCGATTCGTGTTAGCCTGCCAGGGAGCGTTACATCTGAAAGAACTGCGCAGCCGGAAAAAGCGGAATTTCCAATATCGGTCACGCTGTCCGGAATTGAGACTTTCGTCAGGCGATTGCAGTTCGCAAAAGCCCAGTCGCCGATTCTTGCTACATTGTTGCCAATGGATATGCTTGATAGGAAGCAGGAATAGAAGGCATCGTCTCCGATAGAAACAACGCTGTCTGGAATGGTGATGCTTGCAAGGTACATATTGCCGATGAACGCTTGGTCGCCGATTGCGTGTATGGTGCTGGGCAAAGAAACAACTGCATCCGTGCCTTTATACCCTATTAATATCCCATTCACCACAACAAAGTCGGATGGGAAATTTGTATACCATGGAGTACTGGAAAATGCGCTTCCGCCAATATCTGTTAAGCCGGAAGGAATCGTAACGTTTGTAAGCTGATTACAGTAAGAGAACGCACTCGGGCCAACTTTAGTTACGCTCTCCGGCAAAACGAGATCCGTTAATTTTGAGCTTGAAAAGGCCTGACAGCCAATTTCTTTTACTCCTTCAGGAATTGTGATTTGGGCGATTGATGTGTTGCAAAACGCTTCTTCACCGATTGTTTTGAGACTTGATGGCAGAGTGACATTTTTGAGCTGTGAGCAATTTTCAAATGCTTTATTTCCGATGGTGGAAACATTACCGGGAATCACAATATCGGTAAGCATCCCACAGAAGTAAAAGGCATAATCTCCGATACTTGTTACTCCAGCGCCAATTGAGACGCTGGTTAAGCTGCCGCAGCTTTGAAAGGCGTCTTTCCCAATGCTCGTTACGCTGGCAGGAATCGTTACGCTGGTAACGCTGCTGGATTCGAACGCATTCTCGCCGATGGATTTAAC
>DATALZ010000031.1:0-17888 GCA_036260805.1 Caproicibacter sp. | reverse complement strand
CCTTGTTCAAGGTCCTGCATTTTTTCTAGTTGTTCAAACATACTTTGATACCATAAAGTCATATCCCGCGCCTCATTCAGATTTTATAAATAATCCACATTCATGATGGCTTCTCATTATTCCGTAGTTCACTATATTGGGCATTGAGAATTAAATAAACATAATGCGAAGTTCATCTATATGGCTGGAATTCCTGATCCGCTAATAATATCACAATGAAAGTGAAATTTCTTTTATAATGGTATTTACCGCATCTTCCAGCGAAACATCTTCCTTGGAAACCTTCTCAGGGATTATTTGAACGAAGTCCTTTTCATTCCACCACTGTCGCATTTCTGTTTCTCCGAATTCAAATTTTTTCTCTTTGGTCTGATGTCGTTTAAGAGTTTCCTCAAACGAGATGTCATAATAGTACGCGAAAATTCTGCTTTTAAATACTTCTATTGCTGATTCAAATAAAGGTCTATACCAATCTGCGTTTAGTATCCCTTCAAGTGACATATAAAAAGTTTAGAACATACGACATGGAGATGTCAATATCATATTGTTTTTTCGCCGAAGTATCGGCGAATGGCGTTATATGGAAAGCTAAAGAAAGACATAGGGTGGATATTACGGAAACTGTGTGACGAAAAGGAGTTGAGATCATACAGGCAGAAGCTTGTCCAGACCATATTCACATGTTAGTGAGCATTCCGCCGAAGTATAGTATTTCAAGCTTCATGGGATTTTTAAAGGGAAAAAGTAGCTTGATGATTTTTGACAGGCATGCCAACTTAAAATACAAGTATGGAAACAGAACATTTTGGGCACGAGGCTACTACGTGGATACCGTAGGCCGCAATAAAGAGAAAATAAAGGAGTATATCAAAAACCAGCTTGCGCAAGACCAAATTGAGGATTAAATGAGTATAAAAAAATTTATAGACCCGTTTACGGGTAGCAAGATTACAAAGGCATAAAAAATAGCCCCTTAAGGGGCGGCCTGAAAAAGCCGATGCGTTGGTCAGACCTTTCAGACACCTCTTAAGAGGCTAGCCGGTATTATGCCCTTCTAGGGCTTAGTCAAAGAGACTTCTGAATACTGGAGCAAAAGTACCAGCAATAAGGAAGACTGCATCTGCCATGAATGTGAAAAAGAATCATGCTCGGCGGGTGACTGTAAAGAATCATGTAGAAGCACTGATCCACGGCAAAAATGCGGAGCTTTCTTGAAAAGCTTAGATTCTCTGTATCCTGTACAAGAATCAATCTTGGAACAGCAGGCAGGCCAGGGAGATTGTTCAGAATTTTGATTAGTACAATCCTGAACAATCTCACATGGATATCTTTAGGCACAATTGAAACCTATAACAATACGAAACGGATTCTGCGTTGGACTAGCAAGCCCACAGTGTGCAGAAGAATGTGCACTGCAACTGCATATATTTACCTCATGATTATTAAAGATGTTTACTGTTTCTGCAGTAGCATCTGGAGGACGAGGTCATCCATCTTGCCGGAACCCTCGTTGCCGAGACGGACGAAGTTCTGGATCGTCTTTTCCGGATCGTCCTCCACGATTCCATCCGTGGACTGCACGACGATCCCGCGCAGCGCCATGGAGGCACATTGGAAGGCGGTCGAGGTGCAGGTGTAAATCTTCAAAGCGCAGTCCGCCTTCGCACCGTCGCAGAGCATACCGGTCACGGCGGCCAGCATATTGTTGACCGTGTAGCCGATTTGCTCCAGCGTTGCACCTTGCAGGTAGGCGATGCCGCAGGCCGCGCCGGTTCCGGCAATTGTCGCGCCGCAGAGGCCGGAGAGCAAGCCGAAACCAGAGTGGATGTGGATTGCGACGAGGTTGCTCAGTGTCACCGCGCGGAAAATACGGTTCTCCGGCAGGCCGAGATCCCTCCCTGCGGAGAGCACCGGCACCGTCGCCGTGATGCCCTGGTTGCCGGAGCCCGAGTTCGTGACGACCGGCGTGTTCGCGCCAGCCATTCGGGCGTCTGCCCCGCTTGCCGTAGCGGCGGCCGCGTTCGTGGCGATGTCATGTCCCATGAGGCCGTCTTTCTGGTTTTCTCGTATGTTCCGACCGATGTTCAGACCGTAGTCCCCGGTCGTTCCGACCTCCGAGATCGTCTGGTTTACGCGGATAACATCTTCAATCCGCCCGAGGTCGTCTTTCTCTCGGTCCAACGTTTCTACAAATTCGTAGATCACGCGCAGGCTCAGCGTTTTTGAGATCAGTTGTGGCGTGATTGGATCAGCGCCGGAGCCGTCTGCGGACGTAAAAATGACTTTGCCATCCTCCTCAATCCAGACGATGTTCGTGTGGGCATGACAAGTGACGGCTCGGGCGGTATGGCCATTCCCATCCGTCAGCGTAATGTCGATGTAGAGTTTGTCGGGGTTGTCGGCACGGCGTAATGCGATGCAATCTTCCTGCACGAGGCGGGCGGCCTCCCTGAGGTCCTCCGGTGTGGCATCGTCCACGACCTGTAACTGGCGGCCCACCTGGCCGCAAACGGCTCCGAGGGCCGCAGCGTAGCGGATGCCCGTGTAGCTTGTGCCGGGAATCCCGGCGGCCATCGCGTTCTTGATGATGTTTGCACTTGCGGAGACGTCGATCTTCACGGGCTTCGCCGGCAGGTGCAGCCGGGCGGTCGCGGCGGTCAGGGCGATCGCCGCAGGCTCTGTACAGCCCGTAGCCAGCATCATCTCATGGTTTAGAATCTGACAGATCAACGCACGGTTCATAGAGATCACTCCTTGTTCTTATCGGTTGATAAAACAGCTCACAGCGCCCAAAAATCGCCGCCTTCGTCGCCCGCATCTTTTCCAGAGGCGCAGGAAAACGAAAATCATCGCAATATTGATTCAATGCTGCGCGGGTAGATTTATATCGTCTTTTGAATCTGGATTTTCTTTATAAATTTTCTAGCAGATCAAGTGGCCCACAGGTTTCTACCTGCTTTTTTGCGCCAATGATGCAGACACCGCCGCATTGTATGACTTTTTCCATATCGTCCGCTTGCTCCTTCAGTGCGGTCGGTGTGATTTTTAGTATATCATTTCTTTCCTTACAGCGCATTTCATAGGAAATACCACACCAGTAATCTGCGTCCGCGGCTGCACCCTTCATGCGGGGAGGCAAAAGAGGAGATGTTTCCGCCACCGCGCTAACGATGAAGTCTGTCAGATTTTCTGCGTCCATACTGATCCTGCGCAGAAAGGCCCCAGCTTTCTGGTAGCTATCCAGAGAAGTCGCCGCATTGGGATCACGATAAGAATAACAGGTCATCAAACCGAAGGGCCGCACTCTTAAGCCGGTGCCGTAGGCACCGCTCTGTACACGGATGACATTCCACAAGTAGGCAAGGCTGATGATGCGTGCTGCGACCCGCATGGATCCCGAATATTTGCGTCCGCAGGATGACAGGTTTCCGCCTGCGACGGCAAATGAGATGTCGCCAGGAATGAGAATGGCTTCCCGGCGAACACCCCAGGGACGCATTTCCGCCGCACAGATTGAATTCCCCCCATTTGGAAGCTTCTGTGCGAAAAGTTTCGCTACTCTCTCCTCCACACCATTGCCGACACCAGTCACGCTGAGTGTAAGCCTGTCCTTCTTGAAAATGCGGGACGCCAGTTCTTTACATTGCCCCAGCAGCCTTTTCCATTCTTTGGCAAGCATCTCCTTACACAGCCATTGATAGAAGGCAAATCCGTTTGCGTATTCCTCCGCCGCACCTGCTGCAGAGGTTTGCGCATTGATTCGCCCAACCGCCACTTCGGAGCCAGACATCACGATCTGCTGGAACATCTGCATCTTTATCTGTCGCAGAATATTGCAAACAGCATCCTCTGATTCAAATTTCGTCTGTGTGAGCAGCTCCGTTACAAGCTCAACGGCGGCTCCAACGTTTTTGGTCAGAGTGCTGCACATAAGGCACAGTTTGGTAGCACGGCCCTGACAGTCGTTGACTTGGTTGAAAGACATTACGCGCAGCTGCAGGCTGCCGCAGACGAGGCCTGTCCTTGAGGCAATCTCTTCTGCAGTGTGGTCGGTTGTGTCAAGCTGTCCAATCAGGTGGCAGAGGAACGACAGACACGAGAGTTCCTCTGCCGTACAGACCTCTGAATCAAAATAAAGCGTAAAATATGTGATGCCGTTACAGTCGATAGGATGGCGGAGCAGGCGAATGCCCGCTGATTCCGTCTTTACTGCGGGAATCTGTTCCGGCATGTTAGAAATATCCGACAGCTTTAAATGCGGCAGTAAACTGCGATTTTCTGGTGTATCCTCTTCACGCTGTACGCGAAGAAGCGTTGCTTCCTGTTCCTTAAGTTCCTTTCTTTTCTTATCATCCCAAAAAGCTGATTCTTGTTTCAGACGTGCTTTTTCTTTCTTTCTTCGCAATGTGCCAGCGTTTTTGGAAGGAATCATTTTGATTTCGCAGCAGTGGTTGTTTTGCAACAGTACCTGACGAATCAGATTTTCAAAATATCCCTCGTCCAAATCTTTTTGCAGTTTTCCAAACAGTGTACCAATTGTCAGATTAGCTGCTGGGTCGCCGCCGTAAAGCCAGCTCTCCAGCGTCTGTATTCCAAAAACCAGCCCCTGCGGCATTGTGCCATAATCCCGTTCCCGCAGTTGGAACTCCAGATTTACCATGGAGCTTCTCAACCTTTCATGGTTGAGTCCTTCAGCCGCCAGTCTTTCCAGTTCTTCAAAGAGAAATTTCTTGGCCTCTTCCAGACGGGATACATCCAGATTGTGCAGCTGCAGCAGAGCCCACGGCTGTAAAATTCCGCTTTGAATTTCCATGGAGACACTCTCTGCCAGACCTGCGGACAGGATGGCCTTGTTCAGCGGAGACTGATTGTCACCGCATAGCACGTCTGCCAAAATCTGCATTGCAACCAGCTTTTCTCTGTCTTCGTAGCTGCCGATGACTCGTCCCCATGCGATGCCCGCACGGCGAGAGATATCCTCCTCTGCGCCTATTTCAAAAGTAATCTGCCGGCTACCCCCGTTCACCGCCGCCTGATAAGCCGGGGGTTCAAACCGCCGGCCGGGTTCCATGTCGCGAAGATATTCCTCGTCCAGAATCTGCAAAACAGTTTGAATGTCCACGTCGCCGTCTAAAAACACATAGGCGTTGGAAGGAGAATAAAAGGTGCGATGACTTTGGATAAACGCTTCGTATGTCAGGTCCGGAATTTTCTCCGGGTCGCCGCCGGAGACATAACGGTAGGATGTCTGGGGAAACAACGCCTGATTCATGGCTGCTTCCAGCAGCTGTTGCTCATCGGCAAAAGCGCCTTTCATTTCATTGAGGACAACACCTTGATAACCGGGTTCTCCAGCGGGGCCAAATTCGTAGTGCCATCCCTCCTGCCGGAATATTTCCGGCTTTTCGTAGATATTGGGTGAAAACACTGCGTCCAGATAGACTCGCAACAGATTAAAAAAATCCTGTCCGTTTTTGCTGGAAATGGGGAAGAAGGTCTTATCCGAAAAGGTCATTGCATTGAGAAACGTGTTCATCGAGCTTTTCATCAGATCCACAAATGGCTCTTTCACAGGGTACCGCTTGGAGCCGCAGAGCACGGAGTGCTCCAAAATATGAAAAACGCCGGTATCGTCCCAAGGCAGCGTCTCAAATGCTATGCCAAACGTCTTGTTCTCCGCGTCGCGCTTGAGCCACACCAGTTCCAGCCCAGTGCGGTCATGACGCAAGCGGTACATAACGGCGCTGATTTCTGCAAGAGGCCGCTTTTCCAGAAGAGAAAAGCCAAACTGCTTTTTCTGTAAAATCATAACCTGTCTCCTTTTCCTTTTAAAAAGCGGGAGAGTGCCGCTCAGGCGCGCTCTCCCGCCGCATTATTTATTAGCCGAACATAACCTTGTTCAATAAAGTGAATGTGTTATAACAACTTTTGCAAGGAGAACAAGTGTTTTACCATTTCGGCAAATCCGCGTTAATTCCGCTGCTTGATATTACTCTTTTTCTGCTTCGGCCAAGTAGCGAACGGCGCTGTGCGCCGCAACGTTTCCTTCCCCAGCCGCTTTTGCAAACTGATAGGGAGTTCCGGTGCAGTCACCGGCAGCAAAGCAACCGGTGAGATTGGTTTCCATCTGCCGATTCACCACGATATGGCCCTTTTCCAGTGCAAGTTCGGGCAGAAGAGTTGTGGGCGCTATTGCGTCTCGCAGGCAGAATATCCCGTCTACCGGCAGTTCCCGGCTATCCTTCAGCTGCAGGGCGCTCACTCGCTTTTCGCCCAACACCGCGACAATTCCCTGCCGCACTTGTTCCACATTTTCTTTCAGCGACTGCTCCGTCTTGTAGTCAGGGAAAAAATATACTTTCCCCGCAAGATCGGCAAGATAATCTACATCATGCGCAAAACGCGGTGAAGTGGAGACGATTGCGATTGTTTTTCCACGGTAGAGTGTTCCGTCGCAGGTTGCGCAATAGCTGACGCCGCTTCCCAACAGCTCCGCCTCGCCGGGAAAGGCGGCCATGTTTGTAACGCCAGTGGCGAGAATGACCGTTTTTGCTTCGACCAATTCGTTTTCCGCCATAAGATAATAATGGTTCTTCATCCGCATGACGGAATTCACCATTTTCTCCGTAATCTCCAGTTCCATTTTCTCAGCCTGAGTGGAAAATCGGTTTGCCAACTCCGCTCCGGTCACAGCGGGAACGCCGGGGTAATTCAAAACCAGTTCTGCTTTCCGAATTTTGTCACTCATCTGCCTGTTGCCAAACCAGGCAATTGATTTCTGATGCAGCTTCAGCGTTAAAGCGGCAGAAAGGCCGGCGGGGCCGGTACCGATAATTACGGAGTCAAACATATGGATCTCCTCCCATAGAAGATTCGATAACACTTAATGATAATGAGATTATACGATAGACGCAATTGTTTGTCCAACCTGCCGACATACAGGATTGCGCATCTGGAATACCGAATTGCGGGCTGCTTTGACAGATTGTCACAGAAATTCGACCGTTTAGAAGGACTCCGTTGTATTCAAACTGAGCCTGCCTTATAATGAAGATTAACTTTACAGAGTGATACTGCAACACCTGTCAAAATGGATGGAAGAAAAGGAGCGGAACATGAGCGTTTCCCATATCATTCGGATCCCGGATTTTGCGCAGCTGCAGATTCCGGCTGTCAATTGTACGATTAAACTTTCCGACAAAACGGTTTATAAGACAGTGCTGGATCAGCACAGAAAGGTTGTCCCGGTCGACGGCCCGGCGCAGAAGTGGGATTACGTCCTCGCAGAGGCTTCGTTTGGCATCAGAGAGCCAAAGCGACTCCACGTCGAGCTGGGCGGGCGCCATTTTCCCGACTTGGAAGCAGCTTTAATGGCCTGCCATCCCGGGCAAGCATTGGAAGCGGACATCAATGGCGAGACATCTGCAATTCAGATTCTGTCTGTTGCGCGGCCGGTTGAGATGGAACTCACCAACGAAAATATTGAAAAGCTTGGACTGCCGGATATTCATACTAAAAACGACTACCGCCGGAACTATGTTGCGCTCCATGGCAAGGAAATCTCCGGGCGCGTCTTTTCTGCACTACAGGTGAAATTGCTGGCAAAGCTGACGAAACTGATTGAAGTGGAGCTTGACTCAGCGGAAGTGGATGCCTTTAACCAACGGCAGAAAAAGATGATAGACAAAATTACCGGCAACGCTGAAGAACGTTTGCTTTTGGCCTACGGTGATCACGGGACGCATTCTCTGGCTGAGTGTGAGGCACTCTTTGCCGCAGACAATCGGGAGAGCTTTATCTTGTTGCTTCTGGGCCATGCACTGGCCCAGCGCGATCACAAGCGAATCTCTCCGGAGGAACGTACGAAAATCCTCAGTTACTACACCGCAGTGTGGGAGAAAAATGAAGCAGAGATCGAAGCTGAAGGTTTGATGGAAACCGCTCTCGAGCCATTTTACCTGCAATACGCCGTAGGATCACTGAAGGCCTACTACCAGTCACTGGTCCAATTTGAAACAGAATTATCTTGACTGAATAAATGGGAGAAGATATAATAATGTACAAACATGTGGAGTATACGCCCGAAGGGGTTTGCAGTCAGAAGATTGAATTTGATCTGGTGGACGGCTATGTCCATCACGTGAAGTTTACCGGAGGCTGCGCAGGGAACACCAAAGGCGTGGCCATTCTGGCGGAGGGGCTAAATGCAAAAGACCTCGTCCGTCGCTTGAAAAATGTCAACTGCCGCGACGGCAATTCCTGCCCACGCCAACTTGCGTTGGCTGTGGAGCAAGCCTTGAGCGAGAACGGTCAGGATTGATTTCATTCCCCCTGCGTCAAGATGCTGCCAGAACCTTCATCTGTTATTGATGCGAATGATCAGGTCTTGGTATGATTGACGACAGGGGGATTTATGTTTATTTGGAAACTGCTCTGTTGTTTGACGGGCTTTTTCTCAGCAGAGGCGGCAGGCCTCTTGTTTTTACATGCGAAAAGAAAAACAGTTCTTTTGGAAACCATGCTTGCCGCGTTGCTCGGGGCGGGCATGCTTGTGTTGCTGCCGAATCTTTGGATTATCGTGCGCGTCTGCCTGGTCTGTGCGGTCCTCGGAGCGCTCTTTCTCTTTTTGGAAAAGAGGCCGCTCGGGGACGGTCTGCTCGCCTTTTGTGTCTCTGTGGCTGCGGGCGGCCTATACGCTGTATTTGAAAAGAACCTGTACGCAGTATGTCAAGCGGATCTTCCTGCTTGGCTTTACTGCATGATATTTTATTTGGCGTTTCCGCTTGCCTTGCTTTTGTTCCCTAAGCTTTCCATGCCGGAAGGCTGGCGACTGAAATTTGAGAAACAAAGTGAGGAAACGCAAGACGGCGAATATGAAATCCGGCCCAAGCATCTCTACCTTCCGGCCGGGGCGGCTGCAATCCTCATGGCGGCAGTTCTCCCACTCATCCCGATTCAGACCGTTCCCGCATTTGCAGCGCAGATGGTGCTGGCCTTGACTGTTTTCTGGGGGTTCCTGTGGCTAATGCCGTTGCTCGTGGAATACAGCAGTAAAAAAGCAATGTTTACCGCGGAATACGAGTACCGTGGCGAAATGAACACCTTTATGAATATGGTGCGCTCGCAGCGGCACGACTATAATCTCCACGTCCAGACGGTGGCAAGCCTGATTCGGCAGAAAAAATGGGACGAGTGTCTCAAATACGTGAATGCTCTGACGGCAGATACAACCGCCATGAATTCAATTCTACCGGTAAAGGACCCCGCAATCGCAGCCTTGATTGACTACTACAGGTCGCTTGCGGTTCAGCAGAAAATCAGGCTGGATGTGGATATCCGGAATAATTTGTCGCACGTAGCAACAAATGTATACGAGACGAACAAGATTATTGGCAATCTGCTCCAGAATGCCGTCGATGAGATGAAGCAGCTGAAGGACCGATCTTCCGGAATTCAGCTAAGCATTTTCAAACGAGGCGAGTTCTGTATGATCCGGGTGAGCAACCGGATTGCAGAGCCGGACGCGTTTCAGCGCAGGCAGGAGAGAATTTTCAATCAGGGCTATACAACAAAATACGGGCATGACGGCGTGGGCCTGAGCAGCATTCGCGTGCTGGCAAACCATGTCGGCGGAGAGGTATCCGCGTGGGTGGAGGGCGATACGGTCCATTTTATCGCCGCTATTCCGGAACTCTACGTTGGAGCAGTCTGAAGTCCACGGGGCCGCAGAGGGAGGTAGAACGCTACATGTCATGGGAAACACTGGATATTTTACTGCTGGATGATGAGGAAGATTCCTTGTATCTTTCCCGAGAGGCCATTGCCAATTATGTTTCCGAAGAGCACATTCACTGCGCCAAAACCGTAGAGGAAGCAATTGCCGTTCTGAAGAACCAGACCATTCAATTGGCATTTCTGGATATTGAACTGACTCACGGAAACGGGTTTACTCTTACCGAATATATCCATCGGAATTATCCGTCTGTGGCGGTTGTCATTCTTACCGGCCATGTCGATCTGGGCGCGAAGAGCTATGACTACGAACCGCTGGATTTTTTGACGAAACCGGTGGACGTGCTGCGGATGGAGCGTACGTTCCAGCGTTATGAAGAGAGTCAGAAAAAGCAGCAGGGCCTTTCCCGAATTATGATCGAAACAGGCTCTGGCTTTGCCTTGCTTGATCCGGGCGATATTCAGTATATCTCTAAGGAACGGTACTATGTTGAGATTCACTGCCGAGATGAAAACACCTACAAGGTCAACTACTCTCTGGACCGGCTGGAAGCGATGTTTGCGGGGTTCGACTTCTTTCGGATGCATCAGTCTTATCTGGTTCCAGCAGCAAGAATTGTGCGCGTGCAGTCCGCACGGTTTGGAAACTCCTATGAGGCAATTTTGGACGACGGCACATTTCTTCCGGTGAGCCGGGCGAAGTATGCAAAGCTGAAGGAGTATATCAGCGCGCAGAGCCTGAGACTATTATAAGCCCTCCAAATTCGAGTCGATTTCGACATAATAGAGGCCAATACTGTCAAAATAGCGGCCAAAGATTGATAAGTAACTTTTTGCCTGATATACTGTTTGAGACAAAGGTGTCGGATTCTGAAATGTTAATTCCGGAATCCGACACAATTTTTATTTTGATTGGAGAAGTGGAAATGAAAACGAAATTCGCTGCTATTATTCTGGCACTGCTCCTGCTGACAGGCGCACTGGCCGGTTGTTCTTCGAATGCTGCAGGCACACAGTCGGGTGTCTCCTCCAGTTCTGCGGCGGGCACACAGGCCAGCAGTTCCTCCGGCTCTGCGGCAAGCGCACAGACAAGTGGCTCATCCAACTCTGCGACAGGCAAGAAACAAGCTTCGGTGGTCAACCTGAAAGATATGTACACCGTCAAAGACCCGAAGGGCGTTGACTATGATGCCCGCTATGCCCTGTATAAACCTGTCATTAAGAGTGACGATGATTATGCCAAGGGTGCGCGCTACATTTTCTCCGTAATCTATAGCAAGGCAAACAAGGGTCAATATTTATATTCCGTTGTGATCTTTGACACGGAAAAGCAGGCCAAAGCGTATATGTCATCGGACGGCAAGGGCAAGGGGAAAGTGGACGGTAAGGCCTATGTAACGGAGAGCAACGCCGACTTTTTCGCGAAGATGGCAGCCTACATGCCGACAGCAGATGATTGGGTCAAAAACCAGAGGCAAAGCGGCATGATGGATATTGAGCAGTAATTCTGCTCCACAAACAGAACCCAAGGGGGCCGAAAACTTGAAACTCACGAAGAAGCCGAGCCATGACAAGAACTTTGGCCGCGGCAACTGGAAAGCATACTTTAAATTGATCCCATACATCAAGCTCCCATGGCTGCTGATTCTGATCGGCTTTATCGTCAACATCGGTTACTCCGAGGTTCTGGCCAGGGTGCCAGTGAGCACTTCTGCTCTCTTTGGTGGAGAATTGACCGGCGCCGCGCTGGCGTCTGCCATCATCTATAACCTTCTCAGCTATGTGCTGATGCTGGGATCAATCTGCCTGATTGCCTGTGTTTCGGCAGTGGCCGTACGCCGGGCACAGGGTGTGCTGTGGAAGCGTATGCTGCGGCTTGATATGGCATACTATGACACCAATGACCCTTCCAATCTTCTCAGCACCCTAACCAATGACACGGAAACGGCAGTCAACTCTCTGATTTCGCAGATGATCTCTTTGATTCCCAGCATCTATTATGTTATCCGGGTTCTGATAACACTGAAAGACTATGACTTCCGCCTGCTCGTGTCCATGCTGGTACTGATTCCACTCAATGTGGCCTATGTGGTGATCGTTGGACGCTGGAAGTATGAGGTCAACGCCGGCATCTTTCGCCAGGTAGGCGGTCTGACTGGCTTCCTTGCCGAGCGTGTCTCCAACTTGTTTCTGATCCGCTCATTTACCAATGAGGAGAAAGAGCGAAAAAATGGCCTGGAAGCGGCTAATGGGCTGTATTCTGCCAAAGTGAGGGCAGCAAAAGTGACGCTTGTCGCAGATACCCTTTCAAATGTTCTGGATGTTTTGCAGCGCTGCGTACCGATTGTATTTGGCCTGTACCTTCTTAAAATGCATAACATCACTATGGAGCAGTGGATTGCATTTTTTCTGTTTGTCGGGCAGCTGATCCCCCAGGTGAACAATATCATCAGCACATGGAGCGATATCAAATCGGCACAGGGTGCGGCGTCACGGATGATCCAAATCATGGATGCACCGATTGAGACAGCAGAGGAGGGCAAGGCATCCTCTGCTGTGAAGAATGGCGACATTGCATTCCACAATATCAATTTTGCCTACGGTGACAAGACCGTGCTCAAAAATATCAACTTGAACATCCCCAGCGGGAAGGCTACGGCTCTGGTTGGGCGCTGCGGCAGCGGCAAAACCACCCTGATGAGCCTCATTGAGCGGCTTTATGTTCCCACTTCTGGCACAATCACGTTGGACGGAACAGATATTTCCTCATTTAACCGGAATGCCTACCGCGCTCATTTTGCTTATGTGCAGCAGGACGCCGGCCTGTTTGGTGGGACGCTGCGCTCCGCTATGATCTACGGTGTCAAGAGGGATATCTCCGATGAGGAGCTACTGACGGCCGCAGAAAAAACCGGTGCGCGTCAGTTGGTGCAGGATACGCCGGGTGGTCTCGACGCACACCTTGCCATCAACGGCTCTTCTGTTTCCGGTGGGCAGCGGCAGAGAATGGTGCTGACCAGAGAAGTCCTGAAGGGCCGTAGCTGTTTGCTTCTAGATGAACCCACCTCCGCCTTGGATGCCCGTTCGGCATTTGATATACAGCAGAAACTGCTGGAGGTGTTCCATGGAACGACAATGCTGATGATTACCCATGACCTTCGACTGCTGTCTGCCGTGGATCAGATCATCTTTCTTGAAAATGGCATGGTTGTGGACAGCGGCACCCATTTGGAACTGATGTTACGCTGCGCACCGTACCGGGAACTGGTGAACTGCTGCACCAATCCGAATCTTCTGGAGGTCGTGCAATGAAACAGAAAAAGCCTTTTGATACATTTCGCATCGTCCTTCGCGGCGTGCGAATTCCATGGCTCTTGGTTCTCATTTCTCTCACGGCCTCTTTTCTGACTGCAAATGCAATGATCAAGAGTGCAACCATCACCGCACAGGTAGTGGACGCCTCCGGCAATCTCAAAACCAGTGAGATCATCAGCTACATTGTCTACACACTGGGCGGTGGTTTGCTGTCCGTACTTGGCACCTACACCAACAGTCTAATGACTGAGAAAATCAATCTCGGAGTCCGGGAAAAGCTCTGGACCAAAATGCTGCGTATTCCTTTTAGCTTCTACGACAAGGAGAGCGGCGAGACGCTCGTCAGCCGCGTTACAAACGACTGCGACCGTGCCAGTGGCTTTATGGGCGTAGTGATCATGCTGATCAGTTCACTGTATGGCCTGCTTTTGGCCGTTCAGAGCATGTACAGCTTCAGCGCCACACTGACTTTGTGGTGTCTGGTCCTTGTACCAGTGATTGCAATCGGTGTTTCGCTCAGCGGCAGGCTGGTATTCCGCATGATCAGCAACTACTACGCCGCCCGCTCGCAGGTCACCACATATCTACTGGAACGCGTAAAAAACCTTCGCCTGGTGCGCAGCAGCAACATGGAGGATGATGAGACCCGAGAAGGAAAATACCAGTTCCGAAATCTCTTTCGGACCTGCATCCGGTATACCCTGAGCGACTCTCTGATGACTTCCTTTATGGGCCTTACGCCGATTGGGCTGATTATCATCACCTTCATCATCGGGGGCATCAAGATTGCCTCCGGCGAGCTGACTCCCGGCGTCGTAATTGGATTTTTCGGTGTTTCAACCATGGCGAGTGTTCGCATCAGCGTACTCATCACGGTTTATGGAGATTATGCGGAGACCAGCGGCGTATTCCAGAAGATCAGCACCGTGCTGAATGCTGAGGAAGAGTCAAATAAAGGAAGACCCATGGATCTTCCAGATGCGGATATTGCGCTTGAGGACGTTCAGTTCGCCTATGGCGACAAACCAGTGTTGAAGGGCATCAGCTGTGTGATTCCAAAGAAGCGAATCACTGCAATCATAGGCAACAACGGCGCAGGCAAATCCACGCTTTTCAAGCTGCTGGAAAAAATGTATGAGCCCTCTTCCGGCAGAATCCTCTTCGGCGATGTCCCCCTCGCAACCTTCGACCCGGTGGCCTGGCGAAAGGCTTTTGCTCTGGTATCACAGGACAGGCCGCTGCTGTCGGGCACGATTCGTGAGAATATGACTTACGGCTGCAACCGCAGCGTCAGCGACGAAGAACTCAGAGAAGCAGCAAAGCAGGCAAATATTCTAGAACTGATTGAATCTCTGCCGGATGGCTTCGATACCCATGTGGAACCAGGCGGAAGCAACTTTTCCGGCGGCCAGCGGCAGTGTATTGCCATTGCCCGCGCCATTATGCGCAATCCTGATTATTTGCTGCTTGATGAGGCTACCAGCAACATGGATGCGCAGAGCGAGCGGCTCGTTTCTGAAGCGCTTGCCAACTTGATGAGAGGACGTACCACGATCATGATTGCCCACAACCTTTCCGCAATCAGCTGCGCCGACTATGTCATCGTTATACAGGACGGAAGAGTCGATGCGTGCGGAACGCCGGAAGAAGCTGCCAAGGAAAGTGTGATCTTCCGTGATTTTGTTAAGAGTCAGACAGCAGTTGCTTTATGCCAGAGCGCGGAAGCAATGACAGGAGAATAATTCACATGAGAACAAAATTGTATCGTTCGGCAGACCTGAACGCAATTCTGCGGTCTGTTGACCCTTCCTGCATCCCCACCGAGGAGAGCCTCCGTGGATATGTGCGGAATGAATTGACGCGGGGGTGTGCTTTCTATACGTCTTGTGCCGCAGAGGAACCCATACGCCACGGCGATAAGGCGACGATTCGCGTTTCCAGTGCCCTTGCCAAATTCAACCGGGAGAAAGTGCCCGTCTCCGTTGGAACGGGACTATATTACGCCGATTTGGAAGCGGCGTTAATCGGATTGAAGGCTGGAGAAAGCGGAACGATTACCGTCAAGGGTGAGACAGTCTCGTTTACCGTCCTCGGGGTCGAGCAGCCATGCCGCCCTGATCCGACCGACGAGATGGTGCTGGCTCAGGACATCGAAGGCGTGACGACTGTGGCACAGTTCAGCGCTTACGTTCTGAAACAGAAGAGGGAAGAATATCTCAAGACGCTGGTAGAGCAGTTGTTGGATCAGATGATTCTTCAGTCCGATTTCAGCGCTATCGATCCACAGGATGTCAAAGAAGCGACGGATTTAAGGTATACAGTTATGCGCGAACGTTTTCTGCATTCCGGGACCGATCTGGATGCTCTCACATCGGAGGAGTGGTCACAGACAATCTACGCGCCAAAGGTTTTTGTCTATATGGAAAAGTACAACCAGGAAATGGGAAAACTCGCCGCTGCGCCCAACAAACAAGCCTACTATGAGCTATTGCGTCCGGAAGTTGAGCGTTCCATCCAATACTCACTGGTGCTCTGTGCGGTGCTCCTCAAGACGGATACGGAAGCGTATGATCCAACTAAACAGCTTCATGCGGACAAGCCTCTAATCGAAGAATTTATCCGGATGGTTCAAGCCCAATTATTTGTGAAAGGATAACATTATGGCTATTGTACATCCTACCATGCAAAATTTTAACAGCATCGTTGCGGAGGGCTTTTGGATTGCCGATTTCTATACGACTCACTGCGGTCCGTGTAAGCTGATAGATGTGATTATCAAAGACATTGTGACGGAAAATCCGGATATCAACTGGGCAAAGTGCAATCTGGATGACGATGAGAGCTTTATGGAACGATTTCTGATCTTGGGAACGCCGACATTGCTGTTTTTTCTGAACGGCGAATTGAAAGGAAAAATGGTGGGCGGATTCTATGAGCGCAAGGAAATTGAAGCCCAGATATCTCAGTGTATCTATGGGGAATAATTTCCCTGCCGTGACAGAGTGACTATTCTAAAGCTATTTGCCAAGTGGTTTTATCTTGGCTTACAAAAAAAGGCTGGCACTGTGCCAGCCTTTTTTGTTTGTCCCGCTGAAGATCAAATTCACTTGGCTATACCTGCTTTAGCAGTCGTAGGGCAAGTGATGCGGTCGATAGCTTCTTTGATGAGTCATGAGGCGCATACCGGTATGATGCTGCGCCGATGGTAGAGATGGTAGCGGAGTATGTGGAAGAACGGCTGTGTTGGTATTTGGAACATATGTATGACATAGCATTTCGTCATACTGAGACAGCGAAAGGGTCTATAAAAATATTTTTCTTGATGTCGTGCCAATATTCCCTTCAGTAGTCGGAGCTCCTATTTGGCTTGTGATATTAGTGCTTTTTTGCTTTATAAAAGCCATCGTACTGATTAAAAAAGAATACACAAGAAACAATTCTATTAAAGGCAATCAATCCCGTCCAGATAGAAGAGGAAAAAAGTCGGAAACAAGTTCAAAGAATGACGACTTTGTACCTACTGATTCTTTTTTCAACTTCATTTTTCCTGACGGTTTTTGTGGAGTGCGGGCTTGCACTTATTTTGCTTGAGTCAAAGAAAATGGTATATTCTGTTTTCCTGTGTAATCTGCTTACAAATCCGATCAGTAACCTTATTCTTGTACAAATATCAGATGTTATATGCCATAAAATGAAAAATAATATGTATGAGAATAGTAGTATGATAGATGTTACAAACCAAAGCCATTTGTAACTGTAATGGAATTCGATGTACCGTTTGAAGGAAATTCAAAATGAAACAAAGAAACATAAAGCTTATTCTCATTATTCTTTGTTCAATCATATCTGCGCTATTCTTATTTGGACGCAGCAGCAAAAATTGACGTCGTCAGTGAAACCACTCTTCTTCTGCGGAAACAGTTCGGTCTTTAAAGTAGCGGTTCAAAAGGTAATGACTATTTTTTTTAAATAACCGCCGTCGGAAAAGCGGGCAGCAGTGCGGGCTTTTATATTAATGGAGAAAGACTTCGCATACGGTAGGTACGATTGTTTAATCAATAAAAATACTTAATGTTTAATGGCAGTGATGTGAAAACTGAACTGCCATTTTTATATCCACATGTCAGGAGTACCAGCGCTTGCAGGAAAGAGAAAAAAT
This sequence comes from Caproicibacter sp., assembly GCA_036260805.1. GTDB lineage: Bacteria > Bacillota > Clostridia > Oscillospirales > Acutalibacteraceae > Thermocaproicibacter. The sequence goes on along the minus strand of DATALZ010000031.1, from coordinate 682 downwards.
CTTGCAAGACTGGAATAGACCCTCACATTTTTATAAAATAGAAATAAGCTGGCCCGCTTTCCTTAGGTTTAAGCTACTCCAAAATTAAAGGAATGGACATTTAATTTTAAAATCTCAGTTCAAGGTACTGTTAAACATTTAACGAAATATTCAAAACAGAGTATAAATATGCAGCTTGCTTAAAAAGGCGTTACGCTTCGAAAACAAGAAAATGCCTGTTTTTATATATAAAATAGCTATACTAATTTCTTTGATAAAAGCCTAATTTGCATGAGTATAAGTTTTACTTATATATCTAACAGTGACAGCTTGGACTGGAAAGACCCAACCCCGCAGCAAATCGCCAGCAGGGTAACATCCAGAGTGAAGCCCGGCTCAATCGTTTTATTCCATAACGGGGCAAAGAACACACCGGCAGCGCTGCCAAGCGTTTAGCAGACTTTGCAGGGGCAGGGGTACAAAATTGTTCCGGTGTCGCAGTTGATTTACAAGAGTGACTACACAATTGATAATGCCGGAATGCAGATTCCAAAGTCAAACAGCTCAAGTGTTTCTTCGAAGTAAATAAATGCAATCTTTTTGACTTCCACAAATAACAAAACCGAATTAAGCCATTTAATTCAGATAAGTTAGGTTCAGAATCCATTTGCTAAGAGTAAGATGATATTCCCCAAAAGGCGTG